>NZ_JCAUAW010000010.1:0-320576 GCF_059692155.1 Paenibacillus sp. JT22N1 | reverse complement strand
GAGGGGATAAGCGCTGAAAGCATCTAAGCGCGAAGCCCCCCTCAAGATGAGATTTCCCAGTATGTAAGACCCCTTGTAGACGACGAGGTTGATAGGTTCGAGGTGGAAGTGTAGCAATGCATGCAGCTGACGAATACTAATCGGTCGAGGGCTTAACCAAAATTCCTAAGTAGTCTAACTTTACGTAAGTTTCGTATCTAGTTTTCAAGGAATAAATCCTTGAAGTAAACATTGTTTCTATTCCCTGATAGCTCAGTTGGTAGAGCACTCGACTGTTAATCGAGTTGTCACAGGTTCGAGTCCTGTTCGGGGAGCCATATGGAGAGGTGTCCGAGCTGGCCGAAGGAGCACGATTGGAAATCGTGTAGGCGTCACAAGCGTCTCGAGGGTTCGAATCCCTCTCTCTCCGCCACTATCTTTCTAGTAAGGCCCGTTGGTCAAGTGGTTAAGACACCTCCCTTTCACGGAGGTAACAGGGGTTCGAGTCCCCTACGGGTCACCACCAATTATCTAGTTCTATCCCATGGAGGCTTAGCTCAGCTGGGAGAGCATCTGCCTTACAAGCAGAGGGTCGGCGGTTCGATCCCGTCAGCCTCCACCATGATTCCTTAAGCAAGACTTGCTTTACTGGGATTCATCAGATATGCTTAATGACGCGGGGTGGAGCAGCCCGGTAGCTCGTCGGGCTCATAACCCGAAGGCCGCAGGTTCAAATCCTGCCCCCGCAACCAATCTTCTTATAGAAGATATTGTACTTAGCATGGAGCTGTGGTGTAGTGGCCTAACATGCCTGCCTGTCACGCAGGAGACCGCGGGTTCGAATCCCGTCAGCTCCGCCATTTTTTTGAAAATTAAGTAAGGCTTTGTAGCTCAGTCGGTAGAGCAGAGGACTGAAAATCCTCGTGTCGGCGGTTCGATTCCGTCCAAAGCCACCATTTCTTAATTAAATAAGCCGTTGTAGCTCAACTGGTAGAGCAACTGACTTGTAATCAGTAGGTTGGGGGTTCAAGTCCTCTCGACGGCACCATTGCTTTGTGGAGGCTTAGTGAAGTGGCTAAACACGGCAGACTGTAAATCTGCTCTCTTCGAGTTCGGTGGTTCGAATCCATCAGCCTCCATTTACTTTTTCTAGGGGCATAGTTTAAGGGTAGAACAAAGGTCTCCAAAACCTTTGGTGTGGGTTCAATTCCTGCTGCCCCTGCCAAAAAAGTAAGAAACTTAATATTGTGGCGGTCGTGGCGAAGGGGTTAACGCACTGGTTTGTGGATCCAGCATTCGCGGGTTCAAGTCCCGTCGTCCGCCCATTATTACCCAAGTAACATAATGGGGATTAGCCAAGCGGTAAGGCAACGGACTTTGACTCCGTCATGCCAAGGTTCAAATCCTTGATCCCCAGTTTTATATGCGGAAGTGGCTCAGCGGTAGAGCATCGCCTTGCCAAGGCGAGGGTCGCGGGTTCGATCCCCGTCTTCCGCTCCATTATTACTAAGGCGCCATAGCCAAGTGGTAAGGCAGAGCTCTGCAAAAGCTTTACCCCCAGTTCGAATCTGGGTGGCGCCTCCACATTTATTAGCCGGAGTGGCGGAATCGGCAGACGCACAGGACTTAAAATCCTGCGGTAGGTGACTACCGTACCAGTTCAAGTCTGGTCTTCGGCACCATTATCTTTACAACTTCATATGCCGGCATGGCGGAATGGCAGACGCGCTCGACTCAAAATCGAGTCCGAAAGGGTGGAGGTTCGAGTCCTCTTGCCGGTATAACGAATAGAAAAAGCTCATGAAATCTAATGATTTCATGAGCTTTTTCTATTGCTTCCTTACCTAATATCAACCTGAAATGATATCAGTTGCGTTAGACACGATTATTGCATTAAAACAAAAATAGTTGGATGAATTCTTAGCACTTAGCAACTGCCTAAAAAAAGTACGACATAAAAATGATAATCACGTATGTAGAAGGAGCCAGGTTCAAATGAACCGAAGCTCCTTTTTTAGCAATATCCCTAGTGATTCATGATTACCAAGCGAAAGTCATAGTTACGATTACAAGCAAGATGAACAATACGAGAACAACAGCGGAAGAGGTTCCATGTCCATATCCAACACCAGCACCAGTAGCAACACCCATTTATGTCACCCCCCATCTGAAGGAATGCTCTCTGTGAAATCGGATGAGAGACAATATTATCCTATGGGGAGAGAGGATAATTTGATTGGGTATTTAGCCTAAAAGACATTGAAACAGCGCTTTTAGGCGAGCGCCTTTTTTCCAAAAATGGTTCAAGAATCTGAACATGAGGCCGCAGCCTCCCATATGGTAGAAAAGAGAATGATATGCCATTGTGGAGGTGTAAGTGTTATCGAGTACTTAGATATGTTAGCCAAATTAGGAGTGGGCAATGCGCATCCCGGGGGTTTCGGAGAAACGATTGAGCAATTGAAGAAGTATCCCATTGAAAAAGGGAAGCGCGTGCTAGAAGTCGGATGCGGGACTGGAAGAACGGCATGTTTCCTGGCCGAGCAAGGCTGTGAAGTAACAGCGGTCGATATTCGTCCGGAAATGATTGCGAAAGCGATCATAAGAGCAGAGAAGCAAGGGGTACAGGTGCAATTCATGGTTGGGGATGTATGCCAATTACCCTTTGAAGATCATACTTTTGATGTTGTGATGGTGGAGTCAGTGACTAATTTTGCAGATGCTCAGAAAGCTGTATCCGAGTATTATAGGGTGCTTAAATCTGAAGGTAAGCTTTATGACCGAGAAGTCATCCGAATCAAAGAGATGTCACCAGGAATTCACAGGGCTCTGTGCAGCTTCTATGGGGTAAATAAAATATATAGTATGGATGAATGGCGGGAGCTGTTAGAAAAGAGCAAGTTTGACCCCGTGGACTTCTCAGGGGTACATCCTTTTCCGCTAACGATGTTCGAAGATCAAGTTCAACATCCAGATCCTGTTCACTTGTCTGATAAGCAGTCATTTATGGATCCGCGGATTTGGCAAGTCACTGCAAAATACGATGAGCTCGTCAATAAATACCATCCATATATGGGCTATACCCTCATGATTGGATCGAAGGAATAAGGGGAAGACAAGGAAGGATTTTGGCTTCCCAATGGCGAAATATATGAGAAAGATTATCATTGGGGGCTGCTTCTTTGAACGTAGATGTCATAACGGAACGAATTCCGAATCGTAAGGCGAAAGAAATCTATGAGCGAATTTGTCGTCAAACAACGGTTTCCAAAACGGAGTTGTTAGAGCAAAGTGGGATGACGGTATCTACGTTGACGCGTCTTTTGGAGGAACTGACGGTTCAAGGACTTATCCTTGAATCTGGTTTCGGTGCTTCAACAGGAGGGCGTAGGCCGATTCTATATGAAAAGAATCCGGCCTATGCTTATGTATTTGGTTTGGAAATATCCAGAACGTTGTCCAAGCTTGTCCTTGTCGATCTGGGAATGAAGAAATTGGATTCGCGGAGCTGGTCAATGACAGCTGAGATGACGCCGGATCTGCTGATTCGTCTAATCGTGGACGAAGTACAAAGAATGTTATCCACACACAATATTAATTCTTCCTCCGTGCTTGGTATAGGGATTGGTGCGGTTGGTCCTGTGGATCGCTTGTCCGGGACTATCTTAGAGCCGTCCTATTTTCCAGCAAAAGGATGGAGAAATGTTGAGATTTGCAGGCAGTTAACGGGAGAACTAGGTATTCCCGCATTGCTGGATAATGGAGCTAACACGGCCATCCTAGCTGAATCATGGCATCAACGTACACAGAGCTTTAAGCATCTGCTCTATATTCATGCTGGAATTGGTTTGCGCTCCTCCATGGTTTCGGAAGGAAAGGTTATTTATGGTGCCGTCGATATGGAAGGCTCAGTGGGTCAAATGATTATTCAAACGGATGGTGTTCCCCACCGTAATACGTCAGGCAACTATGGAGCATTGGAGTCGTATGCTTCTTTATATGCCATCGAGAAGGCGGCTCGATCGGCATTAAAGCAGGGTCGATCCACGGTGTTGTCTCATTTGGTTGATGACCCAGAGCAGGTCACGTACCTGCATGTTTTGGAGGCGCTCAAAAAAAATGATCCCCTAGTTGTGGAGATCATCATGGAGGCTGCCACTTATTTTGGCATTGGACTAGCTAACTTGCTAAATATTTTACACCCCGAGAAGGTAATCTTAGGGGGGCCGTTAATTGCGGGAGGGGAGTTGTTTTTCCAAACCGCTACGCAGGTAGCGATTCGGAAGACATACTACTACCCCGCTTATCAGGTTGTCTTCAGCAAAGGGCAGCTTGGCGAAGAAGCTTTAGCAATTGGTGCAGCCGTGATGGTCATGGACCAACTGGTTAGGCTTTAATGCTCTTCAGAAAATCAATCAGCAGCGCATTGAAAGCTTCCGGTTTTTCCATCGGCGTCAAATGGGAGGCAGCCGGTATGACATGATAGCTGGCGCCAGTAATCTGGTCGGCCATTTTCTTCATGACATCCGGAGGCGCGATCGGGTCTTGTTCGCCAGCGATGACGAGAGTTGGCACCGAAATAGAGCTAAGTAAGTCTACAGAGTCTTCGCGGAATGCCATAGCAAGACAAGCATGGACAAGTCCCTCAGCTGGCATCGATTCCATCACCATACTCAAGGTATCGACTAGCTTAGGATGATCTTGCTTCGATGGTTCTGTAATAAGTTTGGGCAGCATGGCGTCTCTTGCCACCACGGACCCTTTCTCATAGAGAGAGACTGCCATGTTTAATCGATTCTTACGAGCCTCTTGTCCATCAGCTTCAGGACGAGTGTTGGCCAATATAAGACCTGTAAAACGTTTTGGAGATTTACGTAGAAGTGCAAAAGCCACATAACCACCCATGGAGAAGCCGCCAAGTGCGGCTTTTTCTATACCCATTTTATCCATTAAAGTTAAAATGTCATTGGCATATTGGTCTATCGAAATATTCGATTTGGGTACATCAGACTGGCCCATGCCACGTAAATCAGGTGTAATGACACGATAGTTCGCTGACAAAGCGTCTATCTGCGATTGCCACATGCGATGATCCAATGGAAAGCCGTGCAGTAAAATAACAGGTGCTCCATGCCCTTTTTCTTCGACGAACTGTTCGGCTCCGTTAATATGATGTTTCAAAGTCCTTCACTCTCCATTAGATAAATTTACCACGCATAAAGTCCTAATTTGTCACCCAATCGTAGTTCGAAGGGCATAAAATAGGGAAAATTATCGAAAAAGTTATGTCTTCATACTTTCATTATGGTTAACTCATACTTCTTTAACATTTCGTTGGTATTCTCTTATTATACCTTTAGTTAGTAACCATTAACAGGCAGAACGAAACATTCATTTTACGAAGTGGGGTTATTAATATGACTAAAAAACCTTGGTCCACACATGAATTGGACAAGTTGATTCGCCTTTCCTCTGAATGTCCTCCAGTTGTAATTGCCAGAGAACTATCTCGTCCCGTAACTTCTGTACGCAAAAAAATGCGCGAAATTGGAGTAAGTTATGTAACCGGGGAGCAGTGGAAAAAAAGTCAAATTCAGTATCTCATTTCGGATGAGGGCACGACGTATAAAAATAAACATAACCTCACACAAGCACCCAAAGAAAATGAATTCGAATCTCCTGTTCTAGACGAATTCTGGACAACACTCGTGAAAATGGCCAGAGTCGCGAAAAAGAGGGGGAAAAGAGTAGATGTCCTCTCGTTTATCGATACATACCGCAAAATTCGTATTGGCGGATAATTACATAGGTAATCATTCATAAAAGGTGAAAATCCGTTATAACGAGATTTTACCTTTTTCTTTTGCTCAAATAGCCCTAAACTGAGAAGACCAATAACATCTAGGAGGTCGTATGCACAGGATTCCATTGTTTTCACTGATTAACAAGTATGATACAGCGATATGGGTTCGAGTTGTTGGAACGATTCTAACTTCATTAGCCGGATTCATGATGAGACCTTATTTGGTATATTATTTGTATGACAAGCTGGATGGTTCTATTTTCTTATCTATGTTGATTATCGGATTGCAGCCGTTATGCGGAATTTTCGTGAATTTGTATGCAGGCAGCTTGAGCGATCGTTATGGACGGAAGCCGATGATGTTGGCTGCGCTTATTATCCAAGCTTTTGCCATTGGCGGTTATATGTTTGCCAGTCACGTTTGGGAATTTGCTGTCATTTCGATCATTAACGGCATTGGCCATGCTATGTTTGGACCAGCAGCTAATGCACAGATTGCGGATGTTGTCCCGCAGGAGAAGCGCGCTGAAGTATTTGCTCTGCTGCACACAGCATTAAATATGGGTTCAGCATTTGGACCGCTGATTGGACTGCTTTTATTCACCTGGAATCCGACAATTATATTCTTGACTTGCGCGGTTGCTCTCTTTGCATACGCAGGGTTGGTCGTCTTGAAGGTTCCAGAGACAATGCCTGTGAAGAGCGCCGCGGAGCAGGAATTATCTAAGACAAAGCCGAAAATCAGATGGCGGGATCATAAGCCGCTCCTTTGGATAACGCTTCTAGCGATACCGGTATCGCTGTTATATGCTCAAGTGGAGTCTACGTTCCCACTGCATTTACAGCAGCATTTCGAGAATTATAAGACTGTTTTTGCTACCATTATTACCTTCAATGGATGTGTCGTTATTGCACTGCAAATATGGATTGCCAAGCGTACAGAGCACGTTTCCGCCTATTTGGTAGTCGCAGCATCCTATCTGTTGTTTGCGATTGTGTCAGTTGGTTATGGATTTGTACCTATCTTTGCCATACTCCTTTTTGTTGAACTTTTATTTACCATTGGTGAAATGTTAAATGGTCCTCATATTCAGAAGGTAATCTCCGTTATTGCTCCAGAGGAGCATAGAGGTTGGTATTTCTCAGTGTTCGGTATGAATTGGCAGCTATCGCGCGCCATTGGCCCCATTCTGGGAGGCTTGTTATTCAGCCACTTTGGCGGGAAGATTATGTTCGCCGTCTTAGCTGCCATCATTCTTATAGCCGGTATTGCTCAGACACGATATATTCGAAGTCTTAATCACAACAAAGAGGAGCCTATTATCGAGGCTGCTTTGCAAACCTAAAGGAATGAAGCTCCCCGCAATTTGGGGAGCTTTAATACTTTTGTAATACATACGTAAGCTTCATTTCATTGCTCTGCGGTATAATAGAATGAATGCTTGAGGAGGTATGCCGTATGGGTTCACTCGTTCTCGTGGTGGATGATGAAACGAATATTATTGATGTGTGCACCGTCTATTTGCAGCGAGAGGGGTACCAGGTTATTTCGGCGGTGAGTGGCGACGAAGCCATCCGCTTATGGCGGCTGCATAACCCGCAGCTGATTGTTCTTGACCTCATGATGCCGGGCAAAAACGGTTGGCAAGTGTGCGAAGAAATTCGCAACGAGCAGGACGTGCCCATCATCATGTTGACGGCTCGAGGCGATGAAATGGATCGCCTCATGGGGTTAACGATGGGCGCAGACGACTACTTGACGAAGCCATTCTCGCCGCGCGAGCTGGTGCTGCGAGTGAAAGCAATTTTGCGTAGGCAGCAGCGCGGCCATGCGGATGCTGTTAACGGTGCGGGCGCTGCGCCACCTGCGCATATCATGAAGTTTCCGGGGCTAGAGCTTAATGCACTGCACCGGAGTGTTCGGGTGAACGGGAAGGAAATTGAGCTGACCGTTAAAGAATTTGAACTGCTGCACTTGTTTGCAGGGCATCCAGAGCAAGTATTTTCACGCAATCAGCTCCTAAGTAAGGTTTGGGATATCGACTATTATGGCGATACAACAACGGTCACTGTCCACATTCGCAGGCTGAGAGAGAAGATCGAGCCCATTCCCTCTGAGCCGCGATATATTAAGACTGTATGGGGTATTGGCTATAAATTTGAGGGTAGGAAGCCATCATGAAGCTTCGTATTTATTTACTCATCGCGAGTGGGGTGAGTACGAGTATTATTTTGCTCACCTTGTTTATATGCTATCGATATATGTTATTGAACTGGAAAGACGTCGTCCTGTTGACGACGGTAACTCTTGGCGCAGCGAGTGTATCGATGCTCATACATTACTTCATGACCCGCCCCCTTGAGAAAGCCATTCATGCGATTACGGAGGAAACGACGCATATTTCGGAAGGGCATTTTGAGGGACAAGTGCCTCAGATTGGACCTGCTGAATTTCAAAAACTGGCAGAACAATTCAATCGAATGACGGGCAAGCTGAATGAAAGCTTTCAGAAATTGCGAACGGCTGAGGCATCCCGCAAAGAACTCGTAGCGAATGTTTCACACGATTTGAGGACCCCAATGGCGTCCATTCAAGCATTCGTAGAAGCTTTGCAGGATGATGTCATTCAAGATAAAGAAACGTTTGAACGGTATCTACAAACCATCCGGCTTGAAACAGGACGATTAGACGGACTAATTCAAGAATTATTTAAGCTATCGCAGCTGGATGCTGGAGGAACTGAATTTGCACCTGAACGGTACCATGTCGATCATTTACTGCTAGACGGCTTGCAAAGCTTGGCTTTTCAGTTGGAGGAAAAACAGCTGCAAGTGGACGTCGACATGCCTGATCGATTGCCACCGGTGGCGATTATGCCCCAGGAAATGAAGCGGGTTCTTTCTAACATTCTGGATAACGCTATACGGCATTCACCTGTCGGTGGGACTATTGAAATTAAGGTTGAACAGATCTCAGAGCAGTATGTACAGCTTTATATTCAGGATCATGGTCAAGGGATCGATGAAGAGGATAGCAGTAAGATTTTCGATCGCTTCTATCGTGCCGATCCGTCAAGAACTCGGGCAAGCGGAGGCGCAGGCCTCGGACTTGCGATTGCCAAATCGATTGTTCACCTGCATGGAGGAACGATTGGCGTTGATAGTCATACGGGTGATAAAGGGCAGGGGAGCCGATTTTGGTTTACGTTGCCGATTTATTAGTGGGGTATGAGGCTGGAAGTATAGACTGTGCAACGTATATGGACCGCAAGAGGGATTTTCCCTTCTTGTGGTTTTTTTGCGCGGGTGGGGGTTTTCTTTTGATTCTAGGCGCAGGGGAGGTGGGGCAGATTAGGATGACTGTATGATTGCTTTTTCTGTTTATAGACGGGGATTGTTGTACAACGTGCAACAATTCCCTTGGATTCTACCTTCTTAGCCAGAGATGTTGTATGTTGTACAACAATTTAAGCTTAATTCACACTAAAAGGCCACTTTGGGGCAAAAATGTTGCATTTTATGCAACATTCGCTGAGTTAACGCTTGATTTGATTGACTATTGTTGTACTTCATACAACTTTGCTTGTGTCTGGGCACCGTGTTCTGGGGGGGATATGAGAGGGTGTTTATCATCGTGACTTAGGTCACCATCGGGTCATGACCTTGCTCACCTTACAATCTTTTTGCGACAGGCTAGAATGAATGCAAGATGGAAGAAGAAGGATGGTAGAGGCTGGAATGTGGCAAGGAGGATAGAGGAAGTGAGAGGCTATAATGAGGTGATAAGTAAGGCGGAGGTCTGAGGGTAGAATGGGTATGGAAGAAGAAGAAGAAGAAGAAGAAGAAGAAGAAGAAGAAGAAGGTGAGGCTTGAATTTGGTGAGAAGGAAGGCGGGAGTGGGAGGATAGAATGAAGATAGGAAGATAAAGGAGTGAGAGGCTGGAATTAGGGGAGAGAGAAGACGGTAGTGTGAAGCTGGAATGTGGCAAGCAAGGAAGAAGAAGAAGCAGAAGAAATGGAGGGGCTAGAATTAGGCAAAGAGGTTGGAGGGAGTTAAAGGTTAGAATCAGGCGAGAAGGAAGAACAAGGATACCACAGGCTGAAATAAAGCAAAAGAGTAAGATTAGCGAGCGTGATGCTTGGATTAGGCAAAAAGGAAAAAAAGAAGGGAGCTGGTGGTAATGTTGTTGTTCTTACACGTTTTAGGGGCTGTATTGTTTCTAGGGAATATTGTGACCGCTGCTTTTTGGAAAGTTCGGGCTCATTATGGGAAGCAAGATCTTAATACCATTCATTTCACGGTTAAAAATATTATGTTAGCAGACTATGTGTTCACTGTACCTGGTATTCTGCTGCTTCTGATTCCGGGGCATATGATGGCCTTTCGATTAGGCTATTCCCTCTTAGAATGGAATTGGGTGACGGCATCATTAGTTTTATTTTCGCTGTCTGGGTTATTGTGGTTGGGCATTTTATTGCCTCTGCAAAGAAAAATGATCCGCTTTAGTGAAGAATCACTGCGATTAGGGGAGCAAACGAAAGCGTATCGGCAGGTATCGAGGAAATGGGATATTTACGGGACAATAGGTACAATTTTGCCTCTGATTTCGCTAATTTTAATGATTTGGAAGCCTGGCATGTAATGGTGCTGGGCTTTTTTTGTTAGGTTGATAGCAATGCGAATATTAGCGAATTTGTAAGCCTTTTTTAATATTTATACGTTATGATAAGAATAACGTAAAGATCGTAAATGAATGAAGGTGGTGACGGTATGGATTCAAAAAGAGGATGGCTGAAGCAATCTTTTGGGAAGCGATTGAATGCGATTCATAGCTGGAATGCGTGGATTTTGCTGCTGCTAACTGTGACTGGCATCGTGCTGAGTATAGGAGCGATTAGGGGAGATCTAGGGAGCTTCCGTGTAACGATTAAGCAGCTTCACATTTACTTGGGTGTCGCATCGATTCTACTCATCGCGCTTTACGCGCCGATGATTCGTAAGCATTGGCACCAGATTCGCGCGCGCCGCAATCAACGCGCGAATCTGGTGTTCGTCCTTGCGCTCCTGATCGGCTGGGCCGGATCAGGGGTGATCTTGTGGCAGTTCCGCAATCTGCCACCGGCTTTGAACAATTCGGCACTCTTCGTGCATGACCTGCTCACCTGGGTCGGAGTGCCGTATGCCGTGTACCACGCCATCTCGCGCAGCAGATGGCTCAAGCGCCAGCAGCGGCTTGATCAAGCCGCTGCCACGGCAAGACCGCCCGCTGAGCAGGCGGTCCAAACCCCAGCCGCCGCCAGCGCTATCGCTGCGGCACCGAACCATGCCCCCGTGGCGACAGAGGACGCCACGGCAAGGCGCACAGCAGCGCAGGCGGTCATTGCCGCGCTGAAGGAGTCGCCGATCACACGTGCATCGTTCCTGCGGATAGCCGCAGGACTGCTGCTCGTGATCGCGATCGGTCCCGCCTTTTATCGCTGGATAAAAGGCGCATTCGATACCGGCGGCTCTACGACCGCCGAATATATTGCAACCGACGGCAACCGGATGCTTCCGCCGCCGGCTCCACTGCCGGACTCCGCCGCTGTTGTGGGCGGAGGAGCGCAAGGGAATTTCCGTATTTACACCGTCACAGAAATTCCTGCTTTTTCCTCGGATACGTGGAAATTCGCGATATCCGGATTAGTCGATAACCCCAGTGCATGGAACTGGGAAGAGTTCTTGAAGCTGAAGCGGACTGTGCAGGTTAGTGATTTCCACTGTGTGACCGGCTGGTCCGTTTACAAATGTACATGGGAGGGCATCCCGCTTAAGCAATTATTAGCTGCTGCTGGTGTTCAAGCCAAAGGAAAATATGTGAAGTTTTATTCAGGCGATAAGGTATATACAGATGCATTGTCCCTAAGCCAGGCAAACGGGGATGATATTATGGTCGCTGTGCTCATGGATGGTAAGCCCATTCCACAAAAATTAGGTGGACCAGTCCGACTAATCGTTCCGCAAATGTATGCCTACAAATCCGTCAAATGGCTCCAAGGAATCGAGCTCATCGAGAAGGAGCACATGGGCTACTGGGAAGTAAGAGGTTACGATAACGATGCATGGGTAGATAGATCCAAAGCGTGATTTACTTGTACTCACGTAAGTTGGCAACTGACTTTCCAGGAGGATTTTGGTATAGTTAATACTAAAAAACTTGCTCGGAAATGAGGGACATTACGATGGAAGTCGTATCTGTGAACGTTGGTTTACCACAAACAATCATGTATCAAGGGAAAGAGCTGGTTACGGGTATTTATAAATATCCGGTCAGCTCATCTTTGTATGTATCGAAGACACAGTTGGATGGAGATGGGCAAGCGGATTTGACACTGCATGGAGGAGCTGACAAAGCGCTATGTGTGTACCCAGAGGAGCATTACGCACACTGGGAGCAAGTGTTAGGGCAGAAGATGGAAGCAGGCACGTTCGGTGAGAATCTAACGGTACGCGGTCTGCTCGAAGATCAAGTCTGCATTGGTGACACCTACGCTATTGGTGACGTAATCGTACAGGTCTCACAGCCTCGTCAACCTTGTCATAAACTTGCGAAGCGTTTGGATTGGGTGGACGCTGTCCTCCAAGTACAGGAAACCGGCTATACTGGCTACTATTTGAGGGTGCTTACAGAAGGTGTAATCTCTAAGAACACACAAGTGAAGCTTATCTCCAAAGATGAAGCGGGTGTAACTATCGCCTACGCCAACCAAATCAAGTATCACGATAAAGCGAATATTGAAGCTGCTCAGTATATTGCAGACTTACAAGCATTATCGGCAAGTTGGAAACAATCCTTCCTTAAACGGTTGGCGGAGCTTGCAGTATGATCACTGGCGTTATTCTTGCCGGGGGGCTTAATCGCCGTATGGGAGGAAGACTAAAGGCGCTTCTCCCCGTGCAAGGGCAGCCCTTGCTTCTTAAGCAGTTGAAGGAAATGTCGAGCATCTGCAAGCAAGTCATTGTCGTAACTAATGAACCTGAGGTTTTGCTGCCTCACTTGTCTTCGGTTCCCGATATAGACGTACAATGTATCACTGACCATTATGTACAAAAAGGGCCCTTAAGCGGTATTCATGCCGCCTCCCTTGTAGCATCTGAGCAGTATCTGTGGGTTGTGGGCTGTGATATGCCTTTTATTTCTGCCGAAGCGGCAAAGGCAATGGTGATTTTATGCCAAGAAGCTAATTTGGATGCAGTTATTCCTGTATTGGACGGTCGCGTTCATCCTCTCCATGGCATATATTCAAGATTGGTTGGTTCCGAAGCCGAGGTGTTATTAGAGCAAAAGCAGTATCGTTTAATGGGGCTGCTCGATTATATGGATTGGAAGCCTGTAGAGAATGAGTTTTTTGAACGGCAAAACATCCCTACCCATTTCGTAACTAATGTGAATACTCCGGAAGAGTACGACCGAATGTTAGCTAATCTGCCATAGAAGTTGTTTTTCCAGATAGTTCTCGCTAGGGAATCTAGGATTTTGTTATAAATTATGCCATAATGTACATAGAGAGAGGTGAACTCCTATGCCGAAGCTGCTTATGGATCGATTCGGACGGATGCACGATTACTTGCGGATTTCTGTTACAGATCGTTGCAATCTGCGCTGTGTATACTGCATGCCTGAAGAAGGAATGGAATTTGAACCGGATGAAAAGTTATTAACTTTCGAGGAAATTACTGAAGTTGTCCGTGTGCTTGCAGGACTTGGTGTTCGTAAGTTGAGATTAACCGGCGGAGAGCCCCTTGTGCGCAAAAACTTGGAGCAATTGATCGGTATGCTTTCTCAAATTCCCGGAATTGAAGATATTGCTCTGACTACGAATGGGATTTACTTTGCATCGAGGGCTGAAAAGCTTCGTGCAGCAGGGTTAACCCGTGTTAATATTAGCTTGGATTCTTTGAAAGCGGATCGGTTCTCTTTGATAACCAGAGGCGGCGATATTCATCGTGTTATGGCTAGCATTGAAGAAGCTTACCGTGTGGGCATCACCCCGATTAAGCTCAATGTGGTCTTGATGAAAGGCATTAATGATGACGAAATTGAAGACTTTTTGCAAATGACGATTGACCGTCCTATTCAGGTTAGGTTCATCGAATATATGCCAATCGGTCATCAAGACGAAGATTGGAAAAGCCGCTATTTATCCCTGACAACTGTCTTAGATCGCTGTAAAGCGAAAGGGTGGAATGCTTCTGCCTCGGACGCGGTTTATGGAAATGGTCCCTCACAGAACTTTCGAATTGACGGAGCGTTAGGCTCATTTGGCCTCATACATCCGATTAGCGATCATTTCTGTGAGACCTGCAATCGTCTGCGAATAACAGCGGATGGCAATGTGAAGCCATGTCTATACTGGTCGGATGAATTTAATGTAAGAAAATATATTGGAGATGACTCTGCGATGGAAGATTTGTTCTTCCGCGCTTTGGATATCAAACCACAAAATCATGAGATGGCCCAGGCACTGATGAATGAAGAGCAATCCCATACACCAACACTTCGCCGGATGTCGCAAATTGGCGGTTAACGTTAGGAGGAACAGACGCTAGTGAGCAGCGATAGTAAGCTTAAGTTTGGGCGCAAAGTGATTTCGGTTGAGGAAGCACGAAGCCTGCTTTTCGAATATGTTAAACACACACCAATAGAGTCCGTTCCGCTATCCTCCGCTTTCGGTAGAAGACTGGCCGTGGACATAGTTGCCGATCATCCGGTACCTCATTTTCGCAGATCAGGTGTTGACGGGTATGCCGTATGTTCAAAGGATATTGAGCAGGCAACACCAGAAGCTCCTGTTGTTTTGCGGGTTATAGAGCGAATTCCTAGCGGAACGGTTCCTCAGCTTACCATCCAATCTGGTATGGCTGCTCGTATTATGACGGGAGCTCCAGTTCCTGATGGCGCAGATGCTGTCGTTATGCTAGAGATGACGGATTCCCTCCAAGATGCGGGAACGAGCTCCTACCATGTGAGTATCAAAAAAAACATAACCGCTGCAAGCAATATAACCCCAATTGCCGGTGAAATCGGTTTAGGGGATATATTGCTTGAGCAAGGTACACAGATTGGGCCCGGAGAAGCGGCGGTATTAGCCACTTTCGGCTACTCGAATGTATCCGTTTATCGGCAACCAAGGGTTGCCATATTCTCAACAGGTTCTGAGTTATTGAATGTGGCAGAACCGCTGCAGCCTGGACGAATTCGCAACAGCAACAGCTACATGCTGGCGGCGCAGGTGGAAGCTGCTGGTGGATCTGCGGTTATCATGCAGGCGCTTTCGGATGATGTGGCAGAGGTGGAGGCGGCGCTGCAGGAAACTTTCCCCAAAGTCGACTTAGTCCTCACATCCGGCGGTGTTTCCGTTGGCGATTACGACGTCCTTGTTGATGTCTTTGGACGATTTGAGGGCAAGCTGTTGTTCAACAAAGTAGCCATGCGGCCAGGCACTCCCACGAGTGCAGCCCTATGGAACAATCGGTTGCTGTTAGCTTTGTCCGGTAATCCGGGCGCCTCATTCGTTGGTTTTGAACTGTTTGCCAAACCGCTGATTAAAGCGATGGCAGGGTGTCACTCCCCTTATCCGGAAGCGATCACGGCTCAGTTGGATGTTGATTATGATAAAGGCTCCGCTCATCCACGATATGTCAGAGGAACGACTCATGTGGACAACGGTTGTTTGAAGGTTAAGCCATCAGGAATTGATAAGTCCAGTATTATGGTTTCGATCAAAGATGCGGATTGTTTGATTTACTTACCTGCCGGGGGTAAGGGGTTCGTTAGAGACGAACGCGTCCTTATTTATCCTATACAATAAAGATGGCCTACCAATCGCTGAACTTCCGTTAAGAAGTCACCCGATGGTAGGCCATTTTATACGAGATCAATGTGTGAGGTATTTCACTCCATTAGTAGAACGTGGCAAGAATGATGACAAGCAGAACGTACAGGACAAGAACAACTCCTACTGAATTTCCGTATCCTGGAGTTCCACAACCAGCTGCATATGACATTAGTATCCCCTCCGGTGTATATTTTGTAGGATGTTTCACTATACAGCATATGACCGGGGGGCATTCGTTGATTGGACATTTGCCCTGTTATTCATTAATGCGAATGCGTACCCATCGCTACTGCTTTGGTTAATGTGATAGACCAGTCAGCATCATTCCATTTAACATCCCAGCCAAGCAGCTCCGTGATGAAACGAAGCGGAACTTGCGTGCGGACGTCTCTTAATACAACAATCGCTCCGATTTTCTTTTTCATACCGTTAACTTCCATTTCATCTTTATCAACCCAGAAAGTTAATGTATCATTACCTGCTTTGACCCATGCCGTTTGGGTAGCTTGATCCCAAGTCACGTTAGCGCCAATGCCTTCAGCTAGGAAGCGAAGTGGAACATATAAGGGTTAAACCTAATGCAGCAGTTGCTAATGTTTTGATCATTGGTTTCATGATATCGCTCCTTAGATTGTTTTTTTGGCTCTCGGTTATTAGAACGAGGGATGTTTGATTACGGATCACACAAAGCATGAATTATTTTAATTTTTTTTATATCATCCAATACAAGAGATTTTGCGAAGTATATAATAGTGAGGAGGTTTGGGAAAGGGGATCCTTCATGAATGGTACGCGTACCGACCAAGAATTAATGCTGCAAATCGTGGGTAAAGATGCCGATGCGCTTAAATTTCTATATGAAAAGTATGAGAAACCGATCTATGCATTTGCGTATCGAGTCGTCCATGATGCCATGATGGCAGAGGAAGTCGTGCAGGAATTATTTCTGCGAATATGGCATGCTGCGGAACGTTACGATTCTGGACATGGAAAGCTAACAAGCTGGATGTTCACATTAACGCGAAATATCGCCACCGACTTGCTGCGCAAAAAGCAAAATCGAACCTCGGGTCAAACGGCTGAGACAGAACAGTTAAACCGCATTCCAGATATCGGCAAGAGCACCGAGGAAGTTGCTCTAGATGGATGGCGAGGACAAGAGATACGCGAGGCTCTACATGGACTGGGCCCGGATCAAAAGCAAGTATTAGAACTTATTTATTATCAAGGCTATACCCAACAAGAAGTGTCAGATTATCAGGCAATCCCGCTAGGTACTGTCAAAAGTAGAGTACGGCTAGCACTGAAGCAATTAAAAGGACGACTATCAGGTGTTGGGAAGGAGGAACTTCAAGGATGAATAAGCCGGCAAATGGATGTGAGAATCTTGAGATGTATGCAGTAGGTGGGTTAGACCTGGAAGAACGGTCTGAATTTGAACTTCATTTACAAGAATGTGCGGAATGTGCAGCGGAGTTAGCCGAGCTTACCCTTCTTGTCGATCTTCTGCCGATGGCTTCTGAACCCGTGCAAATTCCCGTTGGAATGAAGGATCGTGTATTAGACCACATTTTCAAGGTTGATTCGATGAGTGTGGAAGCTTCCCCGTTACAAGAGTCGCGATTGAATATATTTAAAAAGCAACCGGAAACAGTTCCGTTGGAAGCGGCGAAGGAGAAGGTGTCGCCTGTTGTTCAAATAAAGGTAGACGAAGGATACGTATACGGTAGAAAAAGAGGGACTGCTAAGGGGAATCGGATCAAGCCTTGGATCTACAGTGCTCTATCAGCAGCAGTGCTTATACTTGGGGTATATAGCTATAATTTGCAGCAGGATATCAATGATTTGAAATCGCGTATCGCTCTGCTCGATCGGCCGGCTGAAGCTGTTCAAGTGAATAATGTTGTGGAATTGAGCAGTACGGAAAAGGAAATCGTTGCAAAAGGACTTGCCACGATTGTCATCGATGCGAAGGGGACACATTTGCTCGTTCAAGCGGAGCAATTGCCTGAGCTGAAAAACAATGAGGCTTACCAGGTGTGGTTGATTAAGGGGAAAGAGAACCCGGTGAATGCTGGCACTTTCATGACACATAATGGTACAGGCGGGTTATATTACACCTTTAATCCGAATAATTATGACACGATTGCCATTACGTTAGAGCCCGATGCTCATGGTGTCATGCCCAGAGGAAAGCCAGTGCTAGCAGCTGCTTTGTTAAAAAGCTGATCTATTCTAAATGAGGTGATTTGAGATGAATGAAATTCGTACATTACGACAAGAGGAGCTTCTTGAGAGCTTTTCTCTATCTGAATTTGCTTTTCAATATGAGCTTACCGCCGAGGAAAAGGCAGAGCGGATAGGCTCTACAGATCCTAACCAAGTGTGGGGCTATTTCGTTGGCGGCACTATGGCTGCAAAACTCACCATACTTAACTTTCGAACTTGGATAAACGGGAAGAGCTTCGCGATGGGCGGTATTGCGGGCGTTGCAACATGGCCTGAGTACCGACGTAATGGAATGGTGGGACAACTTCTGGTTCAAGCGCTTAAAGCGATGAGAAAGCAGGGGCAGACAATTTCCTTTCTAGCGCCGTTTAAGTTTGAATTTTATCGTAAATATGGCTGGGAAACATACGTGGATTATTTGAAATACGAAATTCCTGTAGATAAGCTTCCCAAGTTTCAAGCCGCAGAGGGCAGTTTAATCTTACGTGTACCCAAAAGCGAAGAGGTTTTGAATCCAATCTACGCTAAGTTTGCAAAAGCATACAATGGCATGATGGAGCGGGATGCTGACTGGTGGAATAATCGCTATATGAAATTTAAAAAGGGTACAGCTGCCGTATACACGAACGCTCAAGGGGAACAGCGGGGCTATGTATTTTACCAGGTAAAGGACTCGGTGGCGACCATCCATGAGTTGGTTTTTCTTGATGAGGAAGCAAGACGCGGTTTATGGAAATTCATTGCAGATCATGATTCGATGATCACCAAAGTTGAAGTGAAAGCACCTGTAGATGACCAGCTTCCGTTTCTGGTGCACGATCCAAAGTTCAAACAAGAGAAGATTACATATTTCTCGGCGAGAATTGTGGATGTAGAAGCTTTTCTGACGGAGTATGTGTTTGAAGCTCGCGATGCGGCGGAAACCATATATCTACATATTTCAGACAAGCATGCGGATTGGAACGAAGGTGTCTATCGGTTACAGTTTACCGACAATGGGAAGGCGGCCATCGTAGCGAAGTTATCTGAAGATGAAATACCTGCAGAGGAGCAGCTACTTAGCTGTAACATACAGACGTTGACAGCTTTATTCATGGGTTATCAGAAAGCAGGATTCATGGCCCGAATCGAGCGTCTTCAAGGGACTAATGAACTTATTAGCCGGTTGGAAGATGCCATTCCGCGGCGGACAACATATTTGGCAGATTTCTTTTAAAAGATAAAAAAAGACGGTACCTTTGGGAAAACCATAGGGCCGTCTTCAGTTACGAAATCATTTCGGCGAAGTTTCTCTGTCCATTAATACCGAATAAAGTGACTTGATCAAGGGGACCCTAATGGAAATCATTAACAGGAGGGTGTTTCCTTGTATCATTTGTATACTCATAATGATCTGGATGGAGTAGGCTGCGGTATAATAGCTCGATTAGCATTTGGTGAAAAGGTAGAAATTCGATATAACTCTGTCGGAGGGTTGAATCTACAAGTAAAACGCTTTTTGGAAAAACCAAGAAAAAAGAGCTATTTGTTTATTACGGACTTATCCGTGGATGAAACGAATGAACAAGGACTTAACGAGTTTGTGAAATCGGGCGGAAAAGTAAAACTGATTGATCATCATAAAACCTCGCTTCATTTAAACAAATATTCGTGGGGAATGGTTCAGATCGCGTATGAAAATGGAAAACTCGCTTCTGCAACTTCTCTATTTTATGAGTATCTGATCCAGAACGGATTGTTGAAGCCAATGAAGGGATTAGATGAATTCGTCGAATTGGTCCGTCAGTATGATACATGGGAATGGGAACAGAATGAATACATCAAGGCTAAGCGATTAAACGATCTCTTTTATCTAATTTCCATCGAAGAATTTGAGGAAAAAATGGTGGCTCGCATTCAGCAAAGCGAGCACTTTGCATTCGATCCCTTTGAAGAAAAAATTTTGGATATGGAAGAAGAAAAAATCGAACGCTATGTACGAAGAAAAAAGAGAGAAATCATCCACTCCCGAATAGATGATCATCATGTAGGGATCGTTCATGCGGAATCCTATCATTCTGAACTTGGAAACGATCTAGGCAAAGAAAATCCTCATCTGGATTACATCGCAATCATGAATATGGGCGGTAAAAAGATAAGCTTTCGAACGATTCACGATCACATCGACGTCTCGGAAATTGCGGGTCTTTATGGAGGAGGAGGCCATGCGAAAGCTTCCGGTTGCTCTATGACAGAAGAAGCCTATCTATGGTATGTAGCGAAGCCATTTCCGATGGAGCCCATTCGCGCTGATGCGAATAAAAATACATTTAACACGAAAAATTCTGTTTATGGATCACTTTATGAGAATAGAAATGAACAACAAGTGTTTATTTTTCCTTCTGAAGGCAGGTGGGAAGTCGATGTGGATGGGGTCGAATCCAACCAACACTTTTCTACTTTCGAAGAGGCGGAACGTTATGTCAAAAGGGATTATGCAGCTTGGTTAGTTCGGGACGAAACGTATGTTGCATTCCTAATGGAGCATATGGCGGCAAGAAAAACTAAAACCCTCGAGGGTAGTTCAGTCATATAAAGAGCAACGCCAATTCCAGATAACTGGGATAAAATGCAAGCCACCTTCTCATACTAACTATGAGACAATGGAGGTGAATGCTATGCCCAAAAATGACGCCGATCCCAAGCATGACCGCGAAGATAACAAAGCAGATAAGAAAAACAATCAGCAGAATAACGCTAATTTCATGGAAGAAGCTCAAACGCTATCGAGCAACGAGGCACCTGATTACGTCCCAAGTTTAAATGGTATCCCCAAAAATCAAGTTTAAGTAACTGCAGGCTGCTCTTCTCATCACTATATGATGGGAGAGCAGCTTTTCTGGTTTTTCCACCTTAAAATAAAAAAAGCTGATTTCTTGAGAAATAAATCTCAGAAACCAGCTTTTTTGTTTGGAGCCGTTTAATTGGATAGTTTGTACACTTTAATGGTTTGGATACCAAACTTCATCAAAGATTGCTTGGATCCTGGGATAAAGATATCAAGACGCTTGCCTTTGATTGCACCGCCTGTATCTGTTGCGTAAGCATACATGCCGCCTGCAGGTAAGCCGTTGAAATTATAACCTTCTATATAGAGCTTAGATCCTAGAGGAATCACTGTGGGATCTACAGCAACGGTTCCAATACCTAATGGATTACCCATATAATCAAAAGCTCCGTAGCCGCCATTCTCAGATGGATCTGCTGAATAGGCCGTGGATTGAAACAATTCATAATCTGGCGCATGCTTGTTGCCATCTTTACTTAGAATAGCTAATTTGCTGCTAGCATCCCACTGAACGGGAATATCGGATGCTTTGCTTAGAAAACGAAGAGGCACGTAAACGCGTCCATTTTGGAATTCCACATGTGTGTCCATCTCGACACGATTGCTATCGATTTCAGCTTCTTTTTGCCCCGATACTAAGGTGATCGAATGTTTGTTGTTATTTAGCGTGACTTTGATCTCATCGCCTTCTTTTTGCCACTTCACGTCATAACCTAGCTTTTCCGTTACGAAACGAATCGGTACTTGGGTAGCATGATTGTCATCCAGAAAAGGCTGAGCATCCGGAAATTGAACCAGTTCATCATTGACTTGAACTTTCACATCCATCTCAGCGGCATTCGCCGTAAATGGGGAAAGAAAGCCTCCTGCCAACACTGTTAAAGACACAGCAAGGCTAGTTAACCCTTTAGTAATTGTATGCAATTGGTAATCCTCCTTCATGAGCCTTCGAGGTTAGTTGACGGGTTCGGGAAGAAGGTTCTCCCTAGTCTGCTCCGATGAAGAGCAAATATTCACCCCATGTAAATCGTCCCCCGTACCGGCACTTTGTCTGTGCACCGGACTCGGCTTCAAATAGTTTAGCATTCGAGGCTCGGTGGGACAACGACCAAAATATGGATGGAGGTCGTAGTGCGTACTGGACTTAGGTCTAGGTACAAAAACAGTCGCGAGTCCGTTTTGACATATTTCCATTTCCGTTACGATAGAAGCATGAAGAATACGTGAAGGGCGGTAAGCAATATGAGTATGGATCGATCGAAAGGGTTGGCACTAGTTTTGATCACGGCAGGTTTACTTATTTGTCTGCATCAGCTGGGTGGTCATGTTCATTTAATGGGGTTTTTATTCCCGGCAGCTATGCTTGGGTTAGGTTATGTAGGCATTAAGAATGGGAAGAAAATTGGATGGTTTATCGCCGGTTCGGGCGGCTTGATATTGACCATTAAACTATCGGGCTTCATAGCGATTGCGTTCGCAGCATGTTTAGTGGTGTATGGTATTCATTTATTGAAGAAAAGAAATGAATTTTAAATCATAAGAAATTGGGGGTGTGACAACATGAGTATATTGGATCGCATTGGCAAGATGGCAGAAGCTGCATGGCAAGAAACGACCGGCAAACATGATCACCATGAACGGGGGAACAGCGTGATTGAGAAGCTGGAACAGCGCTATCAGGAGGCACTGCAGCGAACAATTGAGCTGCGAAGCCACAGTGTGAACGCGGAGGAGATGGCTCAGCTGCGCGGCGAGCAAGCCGAGTTGGCGATGCGCGCCGGCGATGAAGAGCTCGCGCGGCTAGCGCTGCAAGAGAAGCAGCGCGAGGAAGCCGCTTGCGAGCACTACCGCGCGCAGTACGCGAGCAGCCAGGACGTGTGCCTGGCGCTCGCGGATGAACTGCGCGGGCTGCGTGCAGGGCACGCAGCCGAGGGGGGGCAGCCGCCGAGCAGCGGGCTGCACGAGAAAGAGGCTCGCGACACTTGGCGCGAGCTGGAAGTGACCGGCCGCGAGCTCGGCCGGGAAGCGCTGCAGGGGCTCCGCGAAGCGGGCCGCCTGTCGCAAGAGACGCTGAAGGAAGCCGGCGGCAACCTTCAACAGGAACTGCGCGCGCTGCGCGGCAAGTTCCAGCAGGAGTGGCAGCAGCATCGCTCCAGCGATGACACCGACCCGCGCGGCAAGAAATAGCCGCGTGTTATCCCACCAGCGCCTAATAAGTAGGCGCAGATGGGCCTTTGACCTCCATGACTCATGCGGAAGCCTTGCCGCGCAAGGATTTGCATCTTGGAGGTCGTCCATTCTTATGGTATGCTAAGAATCTATATGAACTAATTAAAAGTCAGCCAGAGGAGGTGCAGCGATGGGAGAAGAAACTAAAAGCAACCGTAACCGCAATACAGCACTAGTGCTGATTGGAGCCGGTCTTTTTTTGCTTCTAGATCATACGATAGGCTTTTTCCCCATTCTTGCCATTATCCTCATCTTGCTAGGCATTCATCGGGTCCGTTCACGCAAAGAACGCAAAGGTTATGTACTGATCGGCGTAGGGGCAGTGATTTTATTCGGGGATCACATTACCATTGTGTTCTCTATTGTTTTAATTTCGCTAGGTTTGTTTTTCATACGATCTAAGCAAGTACACAAAGACGACACGTATATGCAAAAGCAGAAATTGGTGGATAGCGTCCGTTTAGGCCGTGAGCCTTGGATTTTACGCAACAGTTCCACTTGGTACATTATTGGAGAAACCTACATTGATCTTTCACTTGCGATTTTGGAGCAAAAGGAAACCACGGTCATCCTGCAAGGCGTTGTAGGAGATGTAGATATAAAAGTGCCGGAGGATATCGGTGTCGCTGTGACGGCTTCCATCTCGTTTGGGCAGATTCAAGTTGCAAATGAGCGTGAGTCAGGGGTTATGAACAAGCTGATCTGGCAGTCCCCTAACTATGAGCTTTGCGATCACCGCGTGAAACTTGTGCTTTCTTACATCGTAGGAGATATCAAGATCAAAGTATTGTGAGAATGTGCGCTTAGGCACGCGTAAAATCTCGAGGAGGTTCATCACCAATTGGATGGCTATAAACGACGATTAACGAATATGATATGGCGCAGCATGAGTGAATCGATCATCTTTAGTTTCGTTGTGTTTGGCGCGATCATTTATTTTTTGAATTCACGCAATCTAATTGTGCCATTTACGAGCTGGCAAGAGGGCGTTAAATTTACATTTATGGCGATTCTGGTTATAGGCGGCATTGGCGCTGTGTATGGCTTCTGGAATAGCAACCGAATTACTCGAAGGCTTGAGCCGATGATGGAAACGATGATTTTGCTCGAAAAAGGGACGTTTGCCCGCGGCGGCTTCCAACACGGTGAAGATGAAATCGGACGCCTGGGTGATCAGTTAGGCCGTATTATGAAGCGGTGGGAAGAGCAGGTTACTTCCCTACAGCGCTTATCGAATGATAATGCGGAGCTTGCAGAGAAAGCAAAGCTATCTGCCGTGATTGAAGAAAGACAGCGATTGGCACGAGAGCTTCATGATGCGGTGAGCCAGCAATTATTTGCGATATCGATGACGGCAACGGCAGTAGGGCGGACCTTGGATAAAGATTTCGAGAAGGCTAAACGGCAAATTCATCTCATCGAGGAGATGGCTTCTGTCGCCCAATCGGAAATGAGAGCCTTGCTTCTGCATTTAAGACCTATTCATCTGGAAGGGAAACGACTGTCCGAAGGACTTGTCGAGCTTCTGAAGGAGCTTGCGGCTAAAGTGCCCATGGCGATTACTTGGGATATGGACGAGGATATCCGCTTGAATAAGGGGATTGAGGACCATTTATTCCGTATTGTACAAGAGGCGCTTTCTAATGCTCTGCGTCATTCAAAGGCGAACAAGCTGGAAGTGAAGCTGCTGCATCGTCCTGACGGTGTTCGTCTTGCGATACGCGATGACGGGGTTGGTTTTGAATTAGATGCTAAGAAGCTTACATCGTATGGTATAGTGTCCATGAAGGAGCGGGTTAATGAAATCGGCGGCTCAGTGGATATCATAACGGCGCCTGATCGAGGTACGCGTATTGAGATTCGTGTGCCTATACTCGCTACTACTGAATATGTTCTGGAAAATTAACCTTTAACAATAGATAGCAGGGCAAAGAATAGTTTTCTAACGAGAGGAGAAGCAAATGGACGACGCGTTGATTAAGGTTTTGCTTGTCGATGACCACGAAATGGTCAGGATCGGACTTGCAGCCGTTCTAGGGACAGAGGATGGTATTGAAGTGGTCGGGGAAGCCAGCAATGGTCAGGATGGCATTCGGCTTGCACAGGAATATCGACCGGATGTCGTACTCATGGATTTGGTCATGGAAGGCATGGACGGTATCGAAACGACAAGGAAGCTGCTGCAACTTTACCCGGATTGCAAAGTCATTGTGTTGACGAGCTTCTTAGATGATGAGAAAATGTATCCAGTGATTGAAGCTGGGGCTTTCAGCTATTTACTCAAAACGTCCCGCGCCTCCGAGATCGCTCAAGCGATAAGAGCGGCGGCTAAAGGGCAGTCCATTCTGGAGTCTCAGGTTGCCTCCAAGATCATGAATCGCTTTCGTCAGCCTAAGCCGGCAGCAGAGCCGCATGAAGAGTTAACCGATCGTGAAATGGAAGTGCTTCGCTTGATTGCTAAAGGTAAATCCAATCAAGAGCTAGCGGATGATTTGTTTATCGGTGTGAAGACGGTAAAGTTTCACGTCACCAATGTTCTGGCCAAGCTAGGTGTGGAAGATCGAACACAAGCCGCCATATATGCCTTTAAGCATGGTTTGGCTGAATAGCATTTAGTCACAAGGGAGCGATACGAATGAATTTATTAAAGCAAATTTGGAGTTGGTTTGGCTCCATTGCCATTTCGTTTATTTTAGTCGTATTTCTTGGTGTTTTCGTGTTCCAATCAACGAAGGTTATGGGACATTCCATGGATCCGACACTGCATGACAGTCAACGCGTGTATGTATCAAAGCTTTCTCATACGTTTAATTATGAGCCGAAATATGAGGATATTGTCATTATCGACTCCAGAGTCGATCTTAAGAGAACATTCAAGAATGACCTGTTAGATAGCCCTTTGCTCAGTTTATTTACCAGTGGCGATGATAAACATGTCTGGATCAAACGGGTAATTGGTAAGCCAGGAGATCAATTGGAGCTCAAGGACGACAAGATGTACCGTAACGGCGTGCTTCTTGACGAGCCCTACATTAACGAGGCAATGAGAGCCAACGGAAACAAGAAATGGACGGTGCCTGCCGATCATATTTTCGTGATGGGAGATAACCGAAATAATAGTATGGATAGCAGAGTGATCGGATATATCCCTCTTGATCATGTATTAGGTAAGAAGCTATTCTAAAAAAGCGACCCTCTGGGTGAGCATGCATGTGCATGAGCTCATTCGGAGGGTCGTTTTTTTGTTCTCGATTCAAGTGTAAACCTGTGAATGTTAGCTGAAAAAATAACGCGTAATCGTTAGGCTTTTAAATAAGCGCGGAAATCGAGCTTACTCCTGCTGTAAAGGATTGGCATGATATAAAAAAATGACCTGAGCATCGCCAGGTCATCTTTTTTATATTTATACAATTTTGAATTATCAATCACATCTGAACATCAAGCAGCAGTCCATTCATCGGAACAGGCAGATAAGCTTGAAGCTGGGATCGATATTGGCCGTAGGGCTTAAGCTGTGAACGTGACATTTGGAACAACGACTCCGAAGGCAATTGCTGCAATTGTCCAATCGAATTCGAGAGTGTGGCGGCGAAGTTTGTAATGCTGCCAAGACTTTTTAATGTAGAGCTAAAATGGTTCTTAATCTGATCTTGAAGTTCGTCTTCTTGGAGTTCTAAGCTTCCGTTATCCAGCTTTGTTATCCCAATGTCTTTCAGAGAATAGGGCTTAGCGGCTTGCTCTAGCCCTATGAGAAGTGAGCGATTCAAATACTCGGGAGAATCCCGCAAACTGTCCTGAAATTCATTATATGTATCTACGAATTGACGTATAGGTTCAATGATGGATTCGCTATCGGCTTCTGACGAAAGAGGTGTAGCCTTGTAGGCAATTGCAGGAAGTCGAGACTCTACCAAGGATTGTGCCGATTGTTTAATGTTCTGTGCAGATTGAACAAATTCGGCTACGCCTTTCGCGGCAGACTTAGCGTGTTGTTTGTAGGCTAATTCTTCAAAGGGCATATCAAGTGGACGTCGAATGGTACTTGATTTACCTCCGGCAATACCGCTTACCGCGCTTACCCGGTAGTAGTCTTTATGGGTTTGATAGCTGTTCAAAGCCATGATTGGGGGATACGCATAAATCATGGAGATCACCTCATTTTCGCTTAATTATAGTATAGCATTCGTAGGGACTGGGGTAAATTGGTACTTGCTTTGTTAGAACAGTAAAAAAAGCTACCTAATCAAGCTGAGTCATTTGCGGTCTTGCCAACATAAGATAGCATTATTGCTTCTTGTGGAGGCGGTGCCAAGTGATACGCAAACGATTGGCTTCCATTGACGATCGAGCTATTCATCGATTAGTCGTTGAACAGTTAGTACCCTTTTCTAGGCTGTATGACACCGGTAGTTCTGTAACATTTTCAGAAATACGGAAGAGACTGAATGAGAATAAAACGTTTGTTACTGCCAAAGGGTATAAACAGCCGTTCGGTTTCATCACGATGATACGCAAATCGAGTGTGTTGTTCATTGATATGTTAGCCATCGATTCTCGTGAGCAAGGGAGAGGTTGGGGGCATGAACTTATGAAGGTCGCCGAAGAGTACGGGAAAAGTGAGCGCTGTGTCACGGCTGAACTTTTTGTTGATGAAAGCAACCCTAAAGCGATTCGATTTTACTTAGGCAAAGGTTACGAAATCCATTCATTTATTCCTGAGCTTAGCTGCTATAAAATGAGTAAGAAATTGAGAAGATAAGACAAAGGGCTGTAGATGATGGTTTCATCCACAGCCCCTTCCTCATTCACTGAACATAGCTGCAATGTTTTCCAGTTGAATATCGATCGGGCCTTGATAGCCAGGGGCCACGCCACCGAAACTCATGAGAGGAAGGCCAAAGGAAGAATACCCCTCATCTGCTGGGCCAGAGAATGAAGTCTGATCTAGTGGCTTTGCTTGCTTCGTCTTCGTTTTAACTGTTTTTGATTTAGAAATGGTTTTTTTGGTTTTCTTCGTATTCGAATTTAGCTTCGGAGTGACATTATCATTCAGGATCAGCTTGTTTTTTTCAATACGACTTAAAATGCCATAGATTTTGGAGCCATCGTTTAAAAAAATAAGAACAGGCTTTCCGTATAGGCTTCGACAGGTTTTATCAGTAATCGGATGAATAGGCTGCATCGTATCTTAGCACCTCCGTGTTATTGTCTACTTTCAGCCTATTCATAGCCGGGCGGTTCGGTATAGACGAATGTCTATTTTCTCATAAGAAAAAGTTATGAGAGAAAGTTCTCAGAAAAGTTGAATAGCTTGACTATTTTAGGTATGCTAAGCATATTAACTAATCCTAATAGAGAAAGAATGATGCATAGATGAGTGGAGCTGTGTTTTATATTTTCGGAGCAACGGGTGATTTGGCGAAAAGAAAGCTGTTTCCTGCTTTTTATAGCCTATATCGTGAAGGAAAGTTAGGGGAAAATTTTGCTGTAGTTGGTTTGGCTAGAAGACCACGTACGAATGAACAATTTCGTGATGATGTAAAGCATTCGATTGAGGATTTTGCTCGTTATAAAGTAACGGATGAGGCGGAATGGAATCGATTCGCACAGCGTTTTGAATACATGTCACTGGATATCAATAATGTCGCTGGTTTCCATGAACTTAATGTACTGACAGCCAAGCTGGATGAGACATATCAGACTGGTGGGAACCGTTTGTTCTACCTAGCACTGGCTCCTGAGCTTTTCGGTAACGTATCGTACAATTTAAGTGAAGGCGGATTGCTCAAAACCAAAGGCTGGCACCGTCTAGTTATTGAGAAGCCGTTCGGTTACGATCTGCCATCGGCGGAGCGCTTGAATGGACAACTTCGTCAAGTATTCGAAGAGCAAGATATATACCGCATTGATCACTACTTGGGCAAAGAAATGGTGCAAAATATTGAGTTCGTTCGTTTCGCGAATGCGTTCTTTGAACCACTTTGGAATAACAAATACATAGCTAACATTCAAATTACGTTAAGTGAAACTGTCGGCGTTGAAGAACGCGGCGGTTATTATGATCACTCTGGCGCCCTGCGCGACATGGGTCAGAATCATATGCTGCAAATGTTGATGATGATGGCAATGGAACCACCAAGCCGTCTGCATCCGGAAGATATCCGTGATGAGAAGGTGAAGGTCCTGCGTTCCCTCCGCTTATTCGAATCCGGCGACGATGTTCGTGCGAATGTGGTTCGTGGTCAATATGCGAGTGGCTCTTCCAAAGGCAAAGCATTGCCTGCTTACCGCGAAGAAGATTCGGTGAATCCGCAATCAACAACAGAGACTTATTTCGCAGCCAGAGTTCATGTGGATAATTTCCGCTGGGCAGGTGTACCTTTCTACATTCGTACGGGTAAAAGGCTGCCAGTCAAAACGACGGAGGTCGTTGTTGAATTCAAGAATATTCCGAATAATGTGTATTTGGCCAAAAAGCATGAGTTGGAGCCAAATTTACTTGTTTTCCGTGTGAACCCGATGGAAGGCATCTATCTGAAAATGAATGCGAAGCAGCCGGGCTCAGAAGGTGTCATCGTTCCAGTAGCGATGGATTTCTGCCAAAGCTGTCAGATCGGTATCAATACGCCGGAAGCTTACGAACGCTTGCTGTATGATGCAACGCGTGGAGATTCCACATACTTTACCCGTTGGGATGAAGTAGCGCTTGCTTGGTCCTATGTGGATCGTATTGCAGCAGCATGGAATGAGAAGACGGAAGATCTGAAACATTATCCAGCCGGATCTTGGGGGCCAGAAGAGGCAACGAAGCTCCTAAGCGAAGACGGCTTCAAGTGGTGGCCGATTAACGGTCAAAATGAAGGTGAAGTTGATTGGGAAGCCGTTCAAAAAACAACGGTTTTAACATAGTTGATAAGCATAAGTTAAGGGAATAACCTAGCTTCTCATCAACCTTGACAAACACGCTCGTTATGGACGGCGTAAGCCGTTTATCCTTGAGGTAACAAGCTTAACATCCAACTGGCGACTCTGCCTGTTGGATTTTTTTTGTGGTATAATAAATATTACGGAGTAAATCCTTACTATTCATTACTTGAGGTGCGTATATGTCACGAAGAGCTTTTATCAGATGGCTGCTGGCAATAGGGGCTGCGCTTGTTGGATTAAGTGCGATTTTTAGTCAAATGGTTAAGAAAAAATTTATTCCAGATGCTCAGCCCGCCCTATCATCTGTGAAACCTGAGCCTTCCCAATCCGTGGCACAATCTTCGGCAGAACCCTTGCCGACAGGTCCCCTCATGTCCTATTTTATATTAAGCGACCTTCATATCAGTATAGGTGATGCACTTACGGGTAAGAAATTAAGGCAAGCGCTTGACGATATTACACATTTCGACGGTCCTGTTGATGCTATTATGTTAACAGGTGATCTGACTGACACAGGAACGGAACGAGATTATAAGGAGCTGCGTACCATTGTAAGTGAATATAAACTTCCACCTGTTCATGCGAACATGGGAAATCACGATTATTACTCGATCTGGATTAATAAAGCGAATATCTGGGATCAAGCAGCCGTTCCCAACGGCAAAAGTGACGCGATGAGCCGAGAGTCGTTCAAGAAGTTTTTTGGCTATAAGACACTTTACAATGATTTTACGACCAAGGGTCACTCCATTTTGCTGCTTTCACAAGAAGCTTATGTGCAAGAGAAGCCGGAGGTCGGTGAAGGAGCTTGGTATTCCGATGAGCAGCTGGAATGGTTCAAAGAACGGGTGAAAAGCCTCTATCAACCAGGAAGACCATTGTTCGTGATGACGCATCAGCCGCTGCCGCCTAATGGCACAGATGGGGGATCACATCAATTAATACGCGCAATCAAGTTCCGCGAGACGTTAAAGCCTTATAAGAATGTGTTCGTGTTCTGCGGACATCGCCATCAAGATTTTCAGAATGGGACACCGCATTATGTGCAGGAGTCTTTCCATTATTTCCACAATGCTTCGGTTGGAAGAACGCTTAACCGCGCCTACCAGCAAGAAGCCAAGAATAAAGCACAGGGCATATATGTGCAAGTATTTGCGGATAAGGTCGTCGTGCGCGGCCGAGAGTTTAGCAATCGAACTTTCCTAGATGAAGCGAATTGGAGTGTTGATTTGCAGAAAGTTCAAGCCTGATTCATAGTAAGCCTATATGTAAAACAAGAAGGGAATAATATAACAGATGACAACGCAACTCACTAAACTTCTCGCAACGGAAGTCGCTAAGCGACGTACGTTCGCGATTATTTCTCACCCGGATGCGGGTAAAACAACATTAACTGAGAAACTGCTGTTATTCGGAGGCGCGATTCGCTTAGCCGGAACGGTCAAAGGGCGTAAGGCAAGCAAGCACGCGACATCCGACTGGATGGAAATTGAGAAGCAGCGTGGAATTTCGGTAACGTCCAGCGTTATGCAGTTCGACTACGAAGGGCATCGCGTGAACATTCTGGATACACCTGGTCACCAAGACTTCAGTGAGGATACGTACCGAACACTTACCGCTGCGGATAGCGCGGTGATGCTGATCGACGTCGCCAAAGGGGTCGAGATGCAGACGAAGAAGCTATTCCAGGTGTGTAGAATGCGCGGAATACCGATCTTCACGTTTATTAACAAAATGGACCGCGAGGGCCGGGACCCGTTTGAACTCTTAGAGGAATTAGAAGAAGTGCTCGGCATTCGTTCGTATCCAATGAACTGGCCGATTGGCTCGGGTAAGCAGTTCTGTGGGGTCTACGATCGCGGGAAATCGCAATTGGAGCTGTACCAAGGTGAAGATCACAAAGAGATTCAAGTGCGCAAGGTGGATGGGGTTGATGATCCATTAGTGAAGCAAATTGCAGGTGAATTCTTGCACAAACAATTAAGCCAGGATATCGAGCTGCTGGATATAGCCGGTGATCCGTTTGATATGGAGAAAGTGCTGCAAGGTGAGCTCACACCTGTTTTCTTCGGCAGTGCTGTGAACAACTTCGGTGTGCAGACGTTTCTAGAGAACTTCCTACAGCTTGCACCACCGCCTGAGCCGCGCAACAGCACAGCAGGCATTATAGAGCCTACAAAAGAGAAATTCTCAGGTTATGTATTCAAGATTCAAGCGAACATGAATCCAGCTCACCGCGACCGTGTGGCTTTCCTGCGTATCGTATCTGGAAAGTTTGAGCGTGGTATGTCCGTGAAACATGTGCGACTCGGCAAAGACATTAAGTTAGCTCAACCGCAGCAATTTTTGGCGCAAGACCGTGACATCGTCGAAGAGGCATTCCCAGGCGATATCATTGGCTTGTTTGATCCCGGTATTTTCCGTATCGGCGATTCCCTAAGTGAAGGGGAAGAGGTCGTCTTCGACGAGCTGCCTACTTTCTCTCCTGAGCTGTTCAGCAAAGTTTCGATCAAGAATGCTTTGAAGCAAAAGCAGTTCCTCAAAGGGATTGATCAATTGACCGAAGAAGGTATGATTCAAGTATTCACTACGATTGGTTTCGAGGATATGATTCTTGGCGTGGTCGGTCAACTGCAATTCGAAGTGCTTGAACATCGGATGAAATCCGAATATGGCGTAGATATTTTATTACAGCGCCAGAACTATCAGTTCGCGCGTTGGATTGTAGACGAGAAGCTGGATCCAAGTAAATTCCGCATCAACTCACAGCTGGTAAAAGATAAAAAAGGGAATTATGTAGGCTTGTTCGAGAGCGAGTATGCGGTGCGATCTTCGATCGAGAAAAACCCGAATGCTAAATTTTTAACAAGCGCTCCATAAGTGTTGTAATTGAAGAAGAGGCTGGCTCCGGATCTTAATCTGGGAACAGCCTCTTCTTTCAATTTTGTCGCCAATGGATGGTTTGCTTCATACAATAGGTACGGGTTAAAAAGTAATCATTAAGCTAGCCCTAAGGAAGTGAATTAGAGACGCGCACCTCTTAATCATTGCTCCTGAACAAATTCCAGTACCGCCAATTCTAGGTGGTTCAGTCGAAATATGCATTCATTCCATTGCACGCGAGCTTGCCAAAAAGCATCAAGTTATCCGCCCTATGCATCTATTCGCAGATGCTCGTTGCGCGAAGTATTATGGCAGTGGGAAAGAATGGGCAGAGGGTTTAGCCAAACAGGCACGACGCGATGTCATAAAGCAATTCAGCTGGCAGGCCACAGCACAATCTTTGGCCGACTTCTATAGACTGAAGCTGGAGGCAAAACATGAAAAAGACGTCAAAGAAATTGATTCGTCTTAGTAGAGCTAGGTACGTCACTAGCAAAATTGGCAAAACGAAAGCAATTGAATCTAAGCAAGAGCTGCGTAAATATGTTCCGATCACTAAACGAATGAATCAAGGGACACTAAGGGAAATGCTCAACCATTATAAAATGGTGTATGTTAAACCGAATGTAGGCATGTTTGGAAACGGTGTTATGCGAGTGGAGCAGGCGGAGGCGGGGGCAGAAAAGCCTTATTCGTACCAGTCAGGTGTTCGATTAAGAAAGTTTAAAAAATTTGATGAGATGTATGCATCTATCAGTAAAAAAACGAAAAAACGGAATTATTTAGTACAGAAAGGGATTCATCTGCTCAAATATAAAGGAAACCGGTTCGATCTTCGTGTTATGGTTCAACAAACGCCTCTTCAGAAGTGGGAGACAACAGGTGTCATAGGCAGAGTGGCTCATCCGAAAAAAGTGGTTACTAATTTCCACAATGGGGGAACATTGAAGTCGGTGGACACGCTGCTCCACACGTATTTGCCTGCAAGTAAGCGGAAGAGGTATGTCAAAAAGCTGCATGTTCTGGGGTTACAGGTTGCGAAGGCGATCAATAAGCGTTATAGAGGAGTTAAGGAGATCGGAATCGATGTCGCCTTGGACGATAAGCTGCATCCATGGATTCTCGAGGTAAATACGAGTCCTGATCCTTATATTTTTCGAAGATTGAGCGATAAACGTATTTTTGCCAAAATAAGACGCTATGCAAAAGCTTACAGCCGGTTATGAAATCATAACCGGCCTGTTGTTATTTCTATGAAAGGTTTGCTCAATTTCGATAGCGGATACAGGAGGACTTAATAAATAGCCTTGAATCGTCGTACAAGTTGTTTCTTTCAATATTTCAAGTTGGCTCCATTCTTCTACGCCTTCTGCTACCACTTGTACCTCAAGAGCATGGCCGAGATGGATAATGGCATTCGTAATGGCCCAATCATCTTTATTGCTATGTATATTTTTCACGAAAGAACGGTCTATTTTCAGACAATGGATAGGGAATTGTTTCAAGTAATTAAGTGATGAGTAGCCAATGCCGAAGTCATCGATCGAGATCGAAATCCCTTTTTTACATAGCTTATCCAGCACCGCAATGGTTATATCCATATTTTGCATAATAGAGCTTTCGGTAATTTCAAACTCCAAAAAGGCAGGGTCGATACCGGTTTGCTCAATAATCTGAATGGCCTTATCGGAAAAGGACTCATCTTGAAATTGACAAGGGGAAATATTTACAGCAATTTGATAGTTTAAAATGCCGGCTTCCAGCCATCTTGCTTTTTGGAGACAAGCCTCGCGGAGCACCCATTCACCAAGAGACAAAATCAAACCGCTCTCTTCAGCAAGCGGAATAAACTCGTTAGGAGCAATTAAGCCGAGCTTCGGGTGATTCCAGCGCACCAACGCTTCCAGACAAATAATGTTTCCGGTGGAGAGTTCAAGACGTGGCTGATAGTATAGGATGAGTTGATTCTCAAGTATAGCCTTCCGCAGCTCAGTTTCCATCTGAATTTGATTTGTGAACCGCTGCACGTGTGAAGAATTATAGGTGACAAGCTTGTTCTTACCTGTACGCTTAGCGGCTAGGAGAGCTTGATCAGCTTGATGCAAGGCTTGTTCGATCGTCGCTAGCGAAATGTCGACAGCACTCATACCCATACTCGCAGTAATAAAACATTCTTGATCCCTTACAATGAATGATGTAACTAAGACGTGCTGGATACTTTGAATGGTTTGGGAAAGCTGATCATGGGTATTAGCATATATAAGGAGAACAAATTCATCATCTCCTGATTGAACAATAAGGTCACAGCCATTTATGGTCCGCAGACGATTGGCCACTTCTTCCAAAAGGAGATCGCCAGACATGTATCCGAGCGAGAAATTAACTTGGCGAAACCGGTCAATATCAAGGATGAGAAGGGAACGTAATAGGGCTGTGCGCTTATCATGATGTTGATTTCCAATAGCCTGCTTTAACAAAGATAAAAGCTGCTGTCGATGGTGAATGCGAGTGATTATTTTTTTACTCCTAAGAGTACCTAATTTTTTCGATGCGGCGAAGTGAAAAAGGCGCCAGACTGCTTTCATTGCTATCACTCATTCCCACATCATAGTTGTCCACTGTACCCCCTATCATAAGTCGAAAGGCGAACAGTAGACAAGATTATAAATTAGTTATTTTTACAAATAATAGCAATTTTTTTGTTTTACTTGATGTAAAATTGATGTAAATGTCGAATATTGTTGAATAAAATACTCAATAATTTTGTATTGACATGAATGGCTTTTGAATGAGAAAATGTACGCGTGTACATTGTTAGTTTAATGGATGAATTATTGGAGGCTTATGCATGGTGACGAGAAAAGAGGTTGCTGAACTAGCAGGGGTTTCAGAGGCGACCGTATCCCGTGTATTCAATGGGCTAGGCCCCATGAAGCCTGCTACGAAAGAGCGTGTACTAGAATCTGCTAAACAGCTCAACTATCATCCAAATGCTATTGCGCAAAGCTTCGCTCGGAGACGCAGTGGTAATCTTGGTGTTGTGCTGCCCTATATGCCCAAAGTGCATCTTTTCTCTGCCTTTTATTTCGCAGAAATATTAAGCGGCATAGGGGAACAAGTGAGGGAGCAGGGTTACGATATGCTGCTTTCGCTCTTAACACCGGATGAGAGTTTGGATTACACCCGACTTTATCGCTCTCAGAAGGTGGATGCTTGTGTCATCTTGGGTTCAAGGGATACTCCGCAGCAGCGGGAATCACTTATGCAGCTGCAGGCGCAAGGACTGCCTTTTTGCTTGGTCAATCAAAGCTTCGAGGGGTTATCCTTTCATGAGGTGGATGCGGATCATGTAGAGGGCAGTTATAGAGCTGTTCGGCATTTACAGGAAGAAGGCTATCGGAAGATTGCTTTTCTGAACGGTTCGCCGCAGTACTCGAACTCTGGTGATAGACTGCAGGGCTATATGAAAGCAATGAGCGAAGCAGGTTTAGAAGTTCCGCCTGAGCTGCTGCTTGAGGGCAATTACAGCCGTAAAAGCGGTTATGAAGCGGCATCAGGGCTATGGGAACATCGGGATCAGGTGGAAGCGGTATTTGCGGCCAATGATCGCATGGCGATCGGATTGATGCAAGGGCTCCGTGAGCGAGGTTGGATCGCCGGGCGTGATTTCGCTATTATTGGCTGCGATGATTCGGATGCTGCTAAGCTAAGCGATCCACCGCTAAGCAGCATCAATGTGCCTTTCTATGAAATGGGCAAAGAAGCAGCACGCAGTGTGCTGACGGGTTTGCTGCATGGGGAAGACACGAAGGAAACACGAATCAAACTGCCAACCCGATTGGTTGTGCGACAATCATCGAGAGCAGTCATCATAAGTGATTAATAGGTATATGGATGAAAGAACTCAAATGAATGCTAACAGGCTAGTTTTGCTAAGGCAAAACTCTAGGGAGGCGCACTATTATGAAATCTTTCAATATTGGTATGGTAGGCTATAAGTTTATGGGCAAAGCACATAGTCATGCTTATAAGGATTTGCATATGTTTTTCCCGCAGACAGCGGTACCGAAGATGAAGCTCATCTGCGGTCGAGATGAAAGCGGTGTCAGCAGCGCAGCCGAACAATTCGGCTGGGACGGGTATGTCACTGACTGGCGCGACTTGGTTACGCATCTCGATGTCGACATCGTCGATATCAATGCGCCCAGCGATGCGCACAAGGAAATAGCGCTTGCTGCGGCGAAAGCCGGCAAGCATCTGTTCTGTGAAAAGCCGCTGGCGCTGACCCTTGCCGATTCAAGGGAAATGCTGGAGGCGGCTGAAAAAGCCGGGGTGAAGCACATGGTGGGCTTCAACTACAGGTTTGCACCTGCGGTGCAGCTCGCGAAGAAGCTAGTCGAGAGCGGCCGCCTCGGAGACATCTATCACTTCCGCGCCTGGTTCCTGCAGGACTGGATCGTAGATCCAATGTTCCCGCTGGTCTGGCGCTTGCAGAAGGAGATTGCCGGCTCTGGGTCGCACGGCGACTTAGGCGCGCATCTGATCGATCTGGCGCACTTCTTAGTCGGTGACATGACGGAGGTTATCGGCATGAGTGAGACGTTCATTAAGGAGCGGCCACTGCCGTCTTCGATGACGGGGCTTAGCGCCAAAGGCAGCAAGGATGCACCGCGCGGACCGGTAACGGTCGATGATGCGACGCTGTTCATGGCACGCTTCGCAAATGGGGCGCTCGGCAGCTTCGAGGCCACTCGTTTTGCGCCAGGGCACCGGTGCACGAATTCTTTTGAAATTAACGGCAGTAAGGGCAGTGTGAAGTTCGATTTTGAGCGTTTGAATGAATTACAGGTTTATTTTACAAGCGATGATGAGGATGTACAGGGCTTCAGACGTGTTCTGGCGACAGATTCGTCACATGCTTACATGGATGCTTGGTGGCCTGCAGGACATACAATTGGTTATGAGCACACATTTGTACACGAAGTCGTTGAGCTGATGAACGCAATTTCGGAAGACCGTCAGCCGGTCCCGAATTTCGCAGATGGTGTGAAGTGTCAAGAAGTGCTGGAAGCGGTGGATCAATCCATTGCGCAGCGCCGTTGGGTGAGTATTAGCGAAGTCTAAGGATAGATAAGTATGGAGAGGGGCTTTGGCCGTGAGTAAACAAGCATTGATTGTATGGGGTGGCTGGGACGGTCATCAACCTGAAGAGGTGGCTGGCATTTTCGCAGGGTTATTGCGTGAGGAAGGCTTTGGCGTGGAAGTATCGGATACACTGGACAGCTTCAAAGATGCTGAGCGTTTGGCGGGCGTTGATCTTATCATTCCAGTATGGACCATGGGTAAAATCGAGAGTGAGCAGTTGCAATCGTTAATCGCAGCGGTAAAAGAAGGCGGAACTGGCATCGCAGGTTGTCATGGCGGCATGGGAGATTCCTTCCGCAATGAAGTGGAATATCAATACATGGTTGGCGGTCAATGGGTAGCGCATCCTGGGAATGACGGCGTGACGTATACGGTTCGAATCAAGGATCGGGGGCATCTATTGACCGAGGGCATGGATGATTTTGTCGTTGTCTCAGAAAAGTATTACATGCATGTGGATCCAGCCAATCACGTACATGCGGTTACAGACTTTGGCGATGTGGAGATGCCGGTTGTTTGGACCAAAACCTATGGAGCGGGTAAGGTGTATTATAACTCGCTTGGTCACCAAGCTAACATCGTTCGTATGCCAGAAACACTAGAATTAATGCGCCGCGGCTTGCTGTGGGCAACACGATAATGATTAGGGGGAAGTAAGAGATGAGTAAGAAGAAAGTTGGTATTATCGGTTGCGGGAATATTAGTGCAGCCTATATGAAAAATATTCCTAACTTTGAGCATTTGGAGCTGCTCGCGTGTGCCGATATCGATTTGGATAGAGCAAAGGCTCGTGCGGAGGAATTCAGCATTCCTCATGCGTACACGGTTCAAGAGCTATTGAATGATCCGAATATTGATATTGTGATTAATTTGACGATTCCGGCAGCACATGCCGATGTCTGTATTCAAGTGTTGGAAGCGGGAAAACACGTGTATGTGGAGAAGCCGCTAGCAGTAACCCGTGAAGAAGGTTTGCAGATCCTAGAAGTTGCGCGCCGCAAGGGATTACTGGTTGGTAGTGCACCGGATACGTTCCTTGGAGGAGGTATTCAAACGTGTTTGAAGCTGATAAATGACGGCTGGATTGGCACACCGATCGCGGCAACGGCATTCATGATGGGCAAAGGACATGAGCACTGGCATCCGGATCCTGAATTTTATTATGCAAAGGGCGGCGGCCCTATGTTCGATATGGGTCCATACTACTTAACAGCGCTTGTGGCTTTACTTGGCCCAATTCGCCGAGTAACCGGCTCCGCTGCCGCTAGTTTCCCGGAGCGTACTATTTCTAGTGAGAAGAAACGCGGCCAAAAAATTACAGTAGATACCCCAACTCATATTGCTGGTGTGCTGGATTTCCACAGTGGTGCGATTGCTACGCTTGTAACAAGCTTTGATATTATGGGAGGCACACAGCTGCCGAACATTGAAATCTACGGCAGTCAAGGTTCTTTACGTGTTCCGGATCCGAATACGTTCGGAGGTCAGGTGCTTATTCGTAAAGGCGGTTCAGATTGGGAGCCGATTCCACTGTCACATGGCTACAAAGAAAACCACCGTGGTTTAGGTGTTGCGGCCATGGCTGAGGCCCTGATAAGCGGCCAAAGTGATGCACACCGCGCGAATGGTGAGCTGGCGTACCACGTGCTCGAGGCGATGCATGGCTTCCACGATGCGTCCGACTCAGGGAAGCATTACGTGATGCAAAGCAGCTGTGAGAAACCAGCCCCGCTGTCACCTTACTCTGTGCTATAAAAAGTTTTAGATGCGGGGGCTGTTCCTATGTCATATTTGGAAAATTCAGTTCCTACTTTATAAATTTCGCAGTCTGCTGCTACTTTCATTGGAGTTACTCCAATAGAAGCACGAATTTCGAAGCCTGAAGATCAATTTCATTGGAAAAATCCAATGGAAGTATGAACTTCGTTTGCAACAAACTTAAGCGCCTCATCCGATTATCGGTGAGGCGCTTAAGTTTGTTCGGACACAAAAGCTAGCTTGCTGGTTTACATTTAGAACATCAACCCTTGACTGCACCTGCGGTAACACCTTTGGTAATTTGTTCATTAAAAATAGCGTAGATGATAATAGCTGGTATTGATGTTAATACCATAACGGCAAATTGTGAACCATAATCGGAAGAATATTGACCGGTGAAATTCATCACAGAGAAAGGCAATGTTTTAAGTGAATCTTTACTTAAGAATGTGGATGCCATAATAAATTCATTCCAGCATGTTAGAAACGTTGTTACCGCTATGGTGACTAATGCCGGCATTGTAAGCGGCATGATAATTTGAAAGACAATCCTGTAAATGCTGCAACCGTCCATAACAGCTGATTCTTCAATAGCTCCAGGAATGCTGCGCAAAAATCCGGATAGAATGAAGGTTCCAAGAGGTACCGAAACGGCCGTGTAGGGAAGAATCAAACCTAGGTAGGAATTCGTCAATCCAAGGCTTTTGAAAATAGCAAAGTTGGGAAGCAATGTTGCATGAATCGGAATCATAATGCCCAGCAAAATAATTGTGAAAAAAAAGGAACGCGTCTTCCACTGCATGCGGGTAAACGCATAGGCTAGCGACAAAGAAAGGAAGACAGTCAAGATAATAGTTACAGATGAAATCAGCACACTGTTTAACAAGTACTTTGGGAATTTGCCATCGACCCATGCATTTACATAGTTTTGCCATTGAGGTGGGCTTGGCCATTTCAAAATGCTGGAGGAGAAAAAATCGCTGCTGCTATTAAAAGAAAAGTCGACCAACCAAATTAACGGAAATAATTGCCCGAAGGAAACCAGCAGGAACAAAATCCAAAGCATTATTTTATGTTTTTTCTTCATGACATCACCGCCTAGTATTCTGCTGCATCGCTACGAATTAACTTGTTGCTTACATACGTGGCGATCAAGCAGATGAGAATAAAAAGAATTGAAATTGCGTTTGCATAACCGTATTGGCTCGCTGAGAACGCCTTGTTATATAAGTAAACGGCCAAGAATTGAGTGGAATCGCCAGGTCCGCCATTTGTAGTAAGAAAGACAGTTTCCATCTGCTTTAAAGCTGTAACAATGGCAAGGGTAACTTGAACGGAAATGACAGGTGAAAGCAAGGGAACGGTTATTTTCCAATGCAGCTTAAACCCAGAAGCTCCGTCTAAATGAGCGGCTTCGTACAGCTCTTCTGGAATTCCTTTTATACCGGCGTAATAGAACAGCAAACCCCAGCCGAAGCCCGACCAGATCAGAATAAATAATAAAGTTCCTAAAGCCGTATGCGTGTCGCCTAACCAAGCGTGCTTTAAAAATCCGAGCCCGGACAAGTCCAGAATTTTATTAAACATACCGAACTCAGGATCGAAAATCGTTAACCACATTCTAGATATAACGACAACGGATATGACACAGGGGATGAAAAAGATGGTACGGAATACCTTTTCCGCTTTTCCTCCGATACGGTCTAACATGATGGCAAAAAATATACAAATGGGATGCTGAAGGAAAATACAGCCAGCTGCAAGGAGAAGAGCATTCAGCAGTGATTTCCAAAAGCGCGGATCATCAGTAAGCAATTCTTTATAATTTTGTAGTCCGACCATGTTGAATTCAGTCCCAGGTGCAAGCGTATCGGTGAGTGAATAATAGGCGCTTAGAATAATCGGAGCCAGAAATGTAAGGATGAATAATAGAATACCTGGAAACACGAAAAGAAAAATAGCCAGTTTGTTGCCGAGCACTTTTTGCATGGTCCTTTCGGCTCCTTCCGTTTGGATACAGATAAGGACAGGAAACAAGACCTGCCCGTATCTTTTTCTTTATTTAACTATCTGTTACTTTTTTTGTTTTGTTGCTGCCGTTTGCAAATCATTTACCAGCTGTTCAGGTGTGGAAGCTCCAGCAAAGAATTTGCCGAATGCGTTTTGTACATCATCTTTGAATGCAGGTGTGCCATAGTCAATAAACGATACGCCTGCTGTAGATGAAGCATTGACCAAGATGTCTGTAAGCTGCTTTTGAATTTCGCTCTCTTTGCCGGTCAGTGTGTATTTTTGAGCAGGAACAGCAGCGCCAGTGTCCCAAGCATTTTTCGGCCATTGGTTAGCACTCATTAAATAATCAAAAAACTTTTTAGCTTCTTCCGGATTCTTGGATGCAGTCGTCAGGGCATAGCCACCGCCGTTCCAAGCGAGCAAGTCGTTTTCTTTACCTTTACCGCCTTCAACAATAGGGTATTTAATAACGCCAAGATTTTTACGGAACGATTCAGGAAGTTTTTCATTTGTTGCCATACCTGCTTCCCAAGAGCCCATATACCACATAGCTGCTTTCTCTTGCGCGAATAGGTTTTGCGATGCGCCGTAGTCTGAAGTCATAAATGCATCTTGGAACATTTTTACGTCGAGCATTTGTTTCAAGAGTTTTGCGGTTTGCAGGAAGCTTTCATCCTGAGCAAACGATTTCTTTTGATCCACGGCGTCAAGTATCGCATTCTGGTCACCGTTAATCCGTTGAGCTGTGTTCTGGAACATCTCACCGAAGCTCCATAGATCTTTACCATTCGTGGACATCGGTGTTACACCTTTTGCCCTGAATGCTTTAGCTGCATCGAGCAGCTCATTGTAGGTTGTAGGAACTTTGACTCCGTTATCAGCAAACAATTTCTTGTTGTAGTAAATGACTTCATAGTCGCTGTTTCTCGGCAGTCCATACACTTTGCTGTCAAAGGTGAAAGATCTAAATACGCCAGGGAGGAAGTTGTATTTATCTCCTTCATATGCTTTTGGATCTAATTCTTTTACATATTTGGCTTTTACAAGCGTACTTAATTCGGCTCCGCCATGTACCATTGTGATATCAATCGATTCATTTGAAGCCATATATGCTTTCAGTTTGTTTTTGAAAGGTTCTTCAGCTAGAGCTTCGACTTCAATTTTGACATTCGGATTTTCTTTCATATAACTATCAATGGACATCTGTTCAGCAAGTCCTTGCCCGGATTTGCGATCAGGCAGGTTGGAGAAGAAACGAAGAGTAACAGGCGTCCCCTCTTTTTTAGCGGTTGTCGTTGTAGGGCTAGGCGAGCTGGGGCTCTGGCCGCTGTTTGTTCCGCAAGCAGCCAGTGTACCAACCATGGCGATTGCAGCTGTCAAAATGGTTGCTCGAACGAGTTTATTTTTCTTTGTCATCTTATTTCCCCCTATATGCTAATTTGGAAACATCATTAATTTCGTACACTGATCTTAACAAAATGATCTTGATTAGGTCAGTAGAGAAAAAACGGGGAAAGTTTAAATTTGTCGAATATTTCACCAATTGCATTGTTAAATCAATGTCGTGAGGATACAATACTTACAATAAAAGGGCTCCTTTTAAAAAAAATAAGGATTGTGATCCTTGTGGGAAATTTCTATTTGAATTTAAGTATCAAATATAAAATATTCATTCTGTTTTACCTGCTAATCGTCGTGCTTTCACTAACACTTGGGTATTATTCTTACCAAACTTCAAAGAAGCAAATCGTTAGTAAGGTTAGTTCAACGAATCTTGGAGTCATTAAGGAAGTTGATAATAACCTTACGACACTCCAGAAAAACATTGCGGATTGGGTAACAGTGTTTAGCTTAGCGTCCGTAGTACAAGAAGGTCTCATAAACTATGTAGGCGAAACCAACGAATTGGAAAGTATGTTGTATTCGGGTCCGACAGCTTCGATCATGAATCAGATGCTGGTTACAAGAAATTTTGACTATTTAGCTCTATACGGAAAAGGCCTATTGCCTGTCTTTCAAGAAGCAAGTGATGATAGCAGTGGTCCTAATACTTTGTTAAATATACAAAAAAGTACTGTATATGAGCGAACGATCGCATTGAACGGCGCTTCTTTTTGGTTCCCGTTGAAAGATGAGAACAACGTTTTCTTGCAGAACAATAGGAATGAGAAAATTGGAATGAGCCGCATGATCCGTAGTGTAAAAGATGGTAGTATGCTTGGTTTCATATTCGTCGGAATCAACGTAGATACGATTCGTAATAAGTATCTCAAAAATTTATACGATCAGGACCACGGCATACTCATTCTAGATGAAAACGGCTCCTCGTTATTGAAGGCTGGAAAAACGTTTTTTCAAACCGATGACTCGGCTCCGTCACTCACAGAAATAAGAAAAAACACGAATCCTGGATCGCTGATTGTTCATGATAATGGGGAAGATTTGTTGATCTCATATAGTGGAATCAATGAAAACGGCTGGCAAACGTTCTATGCGGTTCCGCTTGTACTGCTTACAAAAGAGCTGAGTTCAATCAAGGTTTTTGTCCTCGTGCTGATTCTGGCCTGTCTGCTGCTGAGCATTCCCTTTATGATGATTCTGACGTTCCTGCTCACTGCTCCGATTCAGAAATTATTACTATCCATGAAACGTTTTCAGAATGGTCATTTTGATGAGCGGGTTGATATCAAGTACAAAGATGAGATCGGTGAATTAAGTCGCGGATACAATCATATGGTTACCAATATTAAGACCTTGGTTGACGATGTCTACTTGCTGCAACTCAAAGAAAAGGAAGCGGAGTTAAAAGCACTTCAATCGCAGATCAATCCTCACTTTTTGTACAATATGTTGGATACCATTTTTTGGGAGGCTGAAGCGTCCGGTCAAAGCCGAATCAGCGAGATGATCATCAATTTGTCACGATTGTTCCGTTTAAGTCTGAACCGTGGTAAGAGCTTTACCAACGTTAAAAAAGAGAAGGAATTGATTGAATTATATTTATCTTTGCAAAAAATGAGATTTAAAGATCTTTTAAGTTACCAGGTCGATATACCAGATGAAATGGAGAGTTATGTGATGCTTAAGCTGATCCTGCAGCCTTTTATCGAGAATGCATTGGTTCACGGCATTGAGAGGAAGCGCGGCGGTGGATATGTATCCGTTGTAGGCAGCTTAACGGGTGAGACACTACGTTTTACGATCGAAGATGACGGGCCTGGCATGGATGAGGCAATGATTCAAAGTATATTAGAAAGTCAACCTGTGAGTGATGTCTACACGGGTCAAGAAACAGGCGGCTACGCTATTCAGAATGTGAATGCAAGGCTAAAGCACTATTACAAAGATGCCTATCATTTGAACTATATTAGCGAACCGGGCAAAGGGACACGAGTGGAGATTGTGATCCCCGCTATACCTGATACTCAGGAGGCACAGTGAGCATGATCAACCTGATGATTGTCGATGATGAGGAAAGAGCACGTGTCGGTATCCGTACGCTCATTGATTGGGTGAACCATGGCATTACGATTGTTTCAGAAGCACGAGATGGGGCAGAGGCCCTTGAACGGATGAAGGAAAATCACGTCGACATCCTGCTCACTGATATCCGCATGCCGGAGATGGATGGCCTTGCACTCATCGAGAGAGTTACGAGCGAATATCCTCATATGAAATGCGTAATCATGAGCGGACACGACGAATTTGCCTATGCAAAGAAGGCACTTGCGATAGGCGCTAGCGATTATCTTTTGAAACCTAGCAGAAGACAAGAAATTTTGGATACAGTACTCAAGTTGAAAAGTGTTATTGAAGAGGAACGCAAGCAGGAGCGAACCTTAGAGCAGCTTGAAAGTGGATTTCGCGAGAGCTTTCCCTTATTGAAGGAGAAGACGCTTAGTCGACTCGTTATGACAGATAATCCGCCTTACGATCGTCTTCTGGCTAACTTACTTATCCATGGCTTCGAATTCCCGCATTTATTCTTTGGTATTATCGTTTTACAAATTGATAATTTTCATTTGATGCAGCGAAAGTACCGTAACGAGGATATCGAGCTGTTTAAGTTTGGTCTGAAAAATATAGCTGAAGAAACGATGACGGGTGTCTTTCTTTGTGCTGCTTTTGAACACCAAGATGACACGATCCTTATTTTTAATTCGGAGGAATGGACGGGAACGGAGGGATTGATTCCACACGTAGAGAAAGTTCAACACAATATTAAAAAATATCTTAGATTTTCGGTCTCAGTCGGCATCGGCAGCTTTGATAAGGATATCACTCATTTAAGAACCTCTTATCTGGAAGCGGTGAGAGCATTAGATATGAAATATTTTATCGGTACGGAACAAATTGTGGATTACAAAGAAACCGTAGACGACGATCCAGTATATACGTCATATCCCTTATCTCAAGAGAAAGCGATTCTTCAAGCCGTTTTGATTGGGGATTCGGAGACCATTTTGACAACATTAAAAGCATTTAACGAGGCATTAAAACCGGAAAGCACCTCAAAAGAGCATGTTCTGAAATCAACGCTTGCTTTGGTTTTTGCCTTGTATAGATTCTGCATTGAAAAAAACATTAACACAAATGAAGTTTTCGGGCAAAACTTGGCAGAACTAACGCATATCGTCGAGCATTCAAGTATGGATTTCATCATGCAGGCGCTCTCAGATATTTTATTACGAGTTAGTGAGCAGTTAAATATCAAGAAAAACAACAATAAATTGTTTGAATCTGTCCTCGAATACATCCGGCAAAACTATTACAAAGATATTAACCGTGAGACGGTGGCGCGTGAAGTCTTTATCACACCAGGGTATTTAAGCCTTTTGTTTAAACAGGAATTAAAAACAAATTTTTTGGAGTATTTGCATAAAATCCGCATTGATCATGCTTGTGAACGGCTGAATAATCGAAGTCAAAAATTAAGTGATATTGCACATGAGGTCGGTTACAACGACGAGAAGTACTTTTTTCAGGTTTTTAAAAAGTACATGGGCATGACTCCCAGCCAATACCGGAACAATCTTGACGGTTAATGTCATAGAGAAAGCTGCCTAATGATGGGCAGCTTTTTTTGATTGTCGGTACTGCAAGGGGCTCATCCCACTCCACCGTTTAAATTGTCTGCTGAAATGAGACAAATGAGAATAACCCAATAAGGAAGCGATTTTTTTGAGAGGTAGATCGGGCTGCGCAATGAGGACCTTCGCTTCATGCAATTTAAGATCGGACAAATACTGTCGTGGAGACATCCCAAACACTTTGCGGAATACCTCAAGTCCATAACCAGAGCTGATCCCAAGTGAAGAAACAATGTCCTCGATCCGAAATTTCTTTTCGAGCGTTTCTTCGTCCATTGGAGAATATGGATTGAAGGATGCTTTGATGGCTTCAGCAATTGCTTTGGCATACTGAACAGAAGTGGGGGGGATGCTTTCATTCTGATCCTGATCCTGTGCCGGACAGACGATTTGCGACAGAATTCCAAATAACTCAAATAAAGTAGCTTGTAAGCGAAATCGATCTGTTGTCGTATATTCGCGAGGTTGCCCAGCCAATTCAACCCAATAATCGAGTACCTTGCGCAGTTTACCATTTTCCTCGGTCTCAGACGGGAAGAGAGTCTTAGAGTTTTTGATCATTTCTTGGCGAAATAGGGGGTCGTCTACGTTGAAATGGGCAGTGAAATACGTCATGCCTTCCTCTGATATACATCGGTTAGCATGTTTGAAGCCTGGCGGGATGAGGATGATATCTCCTACTTGCAGCAAGTAACGATTCTTTTCCATGATCGTTTCCTGACATCCCTCTAGAATTAAGTTAACTTCAAAGCCAATATGAGATTCTATGGGCATCTCCCAATTGTTTTTCACACGCTGTAGATGAGCTCCGAAAAATTTGACATTCCAATCAAACATAGGGAGCCAACTCGCGTTGTTTTGCCAAATCAAATACTGTTTATCCTTAGCCATATCGTTTCACCTTGGTTTTGGGTAAATTTCACGTTGTTTGGACAATCGCGTACGGAACTACTCTCAATCTATAATAAAGAGAGAAAAGGATCAAGTCGTACGAATAACAGATGGAGGTCATAGATGATGGAAAACGCTAACATACAGTGGATATCAAGCACGAAAGAATCCGTGTGGCAAGAAAAGCTAGTGTCTAATAATGGCAGCGACGCTGCAAACCTTGCTTTCACTGATGAAACATTTCAAATGGTGGAAGGCTTCGGTGGATGTTTCAATGAGTTAGGTTTCGCCGCGCTTGCGCATTTGTCAGAAAAGGAACGCGGGCAGGTTCTACACTCCCTGTTTCATCCGGATGGAGACCATAAGTTCAGTATTTGCCGTCTTCCGATCGGCGCAAGTGATTACGCACTCGAGTGGTATAGTCTAAATGAGACAGATGGCGATTTTGAAATGAAGCATTTCTCCATCGAGAGGGATCTGAAATATTTGATTCCGTATATAAAAGAAGCTTTAAGCTATAATCCGGATTTGAAGTTTTTCGCCTCCCCTTGGAGCCCTCCAACTTGGATGAAGTTCCCAAAAGTCTATAACTATGGCACATTACGTTGGGAAAAAGAGATATTAGCGGCATATGCGCTTTATTTCGTCAAATATGTAGAAGCATACCGCAATGAAGGGATTACGATTCATCAAATTCACGTTCAAAACGAAGTTGTTGCTGATCAAAAATTCCCATCCTGTTTGTGGACAGGGGAACAGCTCCGCGATTTCATTCGAGATTACTTGGGCCCTGCATTCGAGAAGCATGGGATTGATGCTGAAATTTGGCTGGGAACGATTAACGCGCCAGAACCGTGGCAGGAATGGTTGAAAAAATCGTCGTCTGATTTCAATGCCTATGCTTTTACGGTGCTAAGTGATCCTGAAGCTTACAAGTATATTAAAGGTGTTGGCTACCAATGGGCTGGAAAATACGGAATCCAACGAACTGTACAAAGCTATCCGGAACTACGTTACATGCAGACAGAAAATGAATGTGGAGACGGTACGAATACTTGGGATTATGCCAAATACATCTTTAATTTGTATCAGCATTATTTCACGAACGGCGTGAACGCCTACATCTATTGGAACATGGTGCTTGAGCCGAAGGGACGCAGCACATGGGGCTGGGAGCAAAATTCGATGATCACGGTAGATCCAGCGACCAAGGCAGCGACTTTTAACCCAGAATATTATGTGATGAAGCACTTCTCCCACTTTGTTTCTCCAGAATCTGTACGCATAGGTTTAAAAGGCCCATGGACCGGAAATGCGCTTGCTTTTGAAAAGCCGAACGGAGATAAAGTGGTCGTGATCGCCAATTCGTTTGCAGAAACAAAGGCTGTTCGTTTATCAGAGGGAACAAAGGTTCATACATTTGAACTTGAACCAGATTCGTTCAATACGATTGTGTTTAATGGAGGAAATGGGCGATGAAGGAGCTGCTTTATGGTGTAGCGTATTACAGGGAATATATGCCGTATGAACGATTGGATCAAGATATCCAAATGATGAAGGATGCCGGTATTAATCTGGTGCGCATTGCCGAATCGACTTGGAGCACGCATGAACCGCAGAACGGGGTATTCGAGTTCTCACATGTCGATCGGGTGCTGGATGCGATGTATGAAGCCGGGATCAAGGTCATCGTGGGAACTCCTACGTATGCGATTCCCACTTGGATGGTCAAGGAACATCCTGACGTTCTGGCCGTTACTCCGAAGGGGCCTGGACGTTATGGGGCTCGTCAAATTATGGACATTACGAATCCAACGTATTTGTTTTATGCCGAAAGAATCATTCGTAAGCTAATCGGACATGTCCAAGATCACCCTGCGATTATCGGTTACCAGGTAGATAACGAGACCAAGCATTATCAAACTGCGGGTTCCAACGTCCAGTTCATGTTCGTGAAATATATGAAAGACAAGTTCGGGACCCTAGAACGTCTCAATGAGGAATTCGGGTTGGACTACTGGAGTAACCGAATAAACAGCTGGGAGGATTTCCCTTCTGTCGTCGGTACGATCAACGGCAGTCTAGGGGCGGAATTCGCCCGATTCCAAAGGAAGCTCGTCACTGATTTCCTAGCTTGGCAAGCATCTATCGTTAATGAATATAAACGGCAAGGTCAGTTTGTTACGCATAACTTTGATTTCGAGTGGAGAGGTTACTCCTTCGGTGTCCAACCGGATGTAGACCATTTTGCTGCGTCGGCGTCTTTGGATATAGCGGGAGTGGACATTTATCATCCTTCGCAAGATGAACTGACTGGAACCGAAATTTCTTTTGGCGGAGACGTTACCCGTTCTCTAAAAGGAACCAATTATTTCGTATTGGAAACGCAGGCACAAGCTTTTCCTAACTGGACTCCTTACCCAGGACAATTAAGGCTTCAAGCATTCAGTCATCTGGCCTCTGGTGCTAATATGGTCTCTTATTGGCATTGGCATTCGATACACAATTCAGCCGAAACCTACTGGAAGGGCTTGCTAAGTCACGACTTCGAGTCGAATCCTGTTTATGAAGAAGCCAAGACCATCGGCAGAGATTTTAATCGATTGTCGCCGCATCTTGTGAATCTGCAGAAATCGAATCGGGTCGCGATGTTGGTCAGCAATGAGGCTTTGACGGCGATGGAATGGTTCCCTCTGCCCGGTCGTCAAGTCAACTATAACGATATTGTTCGGCTTATGTACGACGCTTTATATAAAATGAATATCGGTTGTGATATCGTTCATCCGGACAGCGATAGGTTTGAGAACTATGACCTGATTCTAGTTCCAGCCTTATATGCAGCATCAGATGAACTGCTGGAGCGGTTGAACGCTTTCGTCAGAAATGGTGGGCATGTCGTATACACGTTTAAAAGCGGCTTCACCAATGAACATGTCAAAGTCCGCACCACACTTCAACCAGGCGCTATCGATGAAGCTTGCGGTGTCCGCTACAGCCTATTTGTGGAGCCGAAATCCGCTTCATTCAAGGGTGACCCTTTTGAAGTTGGACCGGAGGACAACACAGTGAACACATGGATGGAACTGCTTACTCCTACGACAGCGGAAGTATTGGCTTCTTATGACCATCCTCATTGGGGAGCGTATGCGGCTATTACAAAGAACCGCTATGGGAAAGGCACTACGACTTATGTTGGCTGTCTGCCGAGCGCTGCCGTGATGAGCAAGGTGCTGGAAACGACAGTCAAGGATGCCGGACTATGGGGGAAGGATCAAGATACTCAGTATCCTCTTATTGTGAAGTCGGGTGTAAATGACCAAGGGAAGACCGTTCGTTACTATTTCAATTACTCGGATCGTACCGAGACGTTGAAGTATCCGCATGCGGAGGGGAAAGAATTGTTGAGCGGACAGGCAGTGAAGCAAGGGGAGGTCAGGGAGCTGACTCGCTGGGGAATTGCGATTATCGAAGAAGCGTAACTGCTGAGGATATATAAAGAAGACTGCCCAGTGAGGCAGTCTTCTTTTGTGATTCTTGGCAACGCAGTCTGCTTTTGTTTTTTGCGCATACGGATCATTCCACGAGAATAAGAGCCCCTAGTAGCTTCTATTTCGAGAAAAAGTGGCTAATGGTAGACGATAAGAGTCTCCAGAGACTCTTATTTGATGCCGAGCACTTCACATACGGATCATTTCGCAGAAATAAGAGTCCCTAGTAGCTTATTTCGAGAGAAAGTAGCTAATGGTGATAGATAAGAGTCTCCAGAGACTCTTATTTGATGCCGAACACAGCGCATGTGGATCATTCCGCAGAAATAACCCACCCAGTAGCTTCTAATTCAACTAAAAGTGGTTAAAGGGTTTCGATTGAAAAGCCGTAATAGGCTATATCACTTTTTGACCTAGTCTATTGCTGCATTTGCATGATTCGCTCGCGAAGATAGTCTCTCGATGAAATGCGTATCGACCTTGATCTTAGTGCCAGCACTTTGCTCTAACTCAATCGATTCAATAAGCAGATCCACAGCGAGATAAGCCATTCTCTGTTTTTCCACATGGACGGTCGTTAACTCTGGCGAAACAATAACCGCTTCGGAGATATTGTCAAAACCGATAACGGACACATCATCTGGAATTCGGTATCCGAGTTCGTGAAGTGTCTTCATTGCGCTGATGGCGATATAATCGCATTCGCAAAATAGAGCGGTCGGCAAACGATGCCCTTCCTTCAGGAATGCGGTCAACTGAGCTTTGAGCGAATCTTGGGAGGAGAGGATGGTAGGCGCAACGGAAAATCTGTGGGTATTCAAAATCTCCCTGCCATGTTCTTGAATGGCTGAGGTAAAGCCACGCTTTCTCTCCTCGAAATTATGAATTCTCACATTCGATTCAATATAGCCAATATCGGTATGCCCTATCTCACAGAGATGAGTGCCGGCCTGATAAGCGCCCATAAAATTGTTAATCTCTACAAAATGAATCGGCAGCGTATCAAAGCAGGTGTCCAAAACAACGAGAGGCGATTGAAGTTTATTGGCAATATCTGCGATTTGCTCCCTATTTAAGTTCGTACCTAGAAGGACGACGCCATTGCTTTTCTTTTCCTCTGCAACCATCCGAATATCCCTCTCCAAAAACTCCATATCGATGGAAGAAAAAAGTAAGGAATAGCCTTTCGTACGGCATCGTTCCTCTATGAATTGGATAAGTTCCCTAAAGAATGGTTGTTGATAAAACTGCTCTAATACGATTCCAGAGTTTGAAATGACTAAAAAGGTAAGCGATTTAGCTGTATGGTCAATGGATGGGGATTTTGCTCTAGGGAGGTATCCGCTTTCCTGTGCGATTTGCAGGATGCGGTCACGTGTTTCTGGACTGATTCCAGGCTTTCCACTGAAAGCAAAGGATACGGCAGATTTTGAAACGCCTGCTAATTTTGCAATATCTTCCATCTTCATTATCGGATTCCTCATTTCATGTTAACTAATTCGTTAAGTAAGTTTAGTTTACAACGATTGATAAACATATACAAGATGAATCTAATTTGTTTAGTTAAGTTTAGTTGCTATAAGACTAAATTTTTATTTTAAATAGCTAAAATAAGTCGTTGACACCTGAAATTTAGGGTGATAGGATGATTTTATAAAGATTGTTAAGTAAATTGTTTATAAAATTAATAACTAAACTTTTATTATAGTTTAGTTCATTTATTTGTATTCATCCTTATTGTGTTTAGTTGTTTATGCATCTATTTATCATTTGAATTTTAGAGGAGAGCCGTGACATGAAGAAATTTAAACTGGGATACGCCCCTACCCGTCGTTTTGTATTTAGCGCTGAAGATGCTTTCAAGTATAAGGTTCAAATCCGGGAGAAAATCGAAAGCTTCGGTTTGGACATCGACATCGTTGACTTAGAAGGATTGAATTCTGAGGGGCTGCTTTATGATGACCACATCAATGCGGATGCAATTATTGAACGTTTTAAAGAAGAAAAGGTGGACGCTGTCTTTTTTCCGCATTGTAACTTTGGTACCGAGGACACCGTAGCTAGGGTCGGTAAAGCGCTTGGAAAGCCCGTGTTGTTATGGGGGCCTCGTGATGAATCGCCTCTTGAGGACGGTATGCGTTTAAGGGATACACAATGTGGGCTCTTCGCCACAGGTAAAGTGCTTCGCCGATTTAATGTGCCTTTTACTTATGTGACCAACAGTCGGGTGAATGACCCGGTATTTGAACGTGGATTTATCAATTTCATTGCCGCTGCAAACGTGGTTCGTCAAATGCGTAACCTGCGTATTTTGCAGATTGGACCCCGACCAGCTTCATTCTTAACGATGATGTGTAACGAAGGGGAGCTGCTGGAGAGGTTCGGCATCGAGATTCATCCGATTACGCTAATTGATATTCAACGGACATCGAAACAGATTGAAAAGGGAAACAGTGCTGAGCTGAATGAAGCCATTGCTTACATCAAAGAAAAGCTTGATTATAGCGAAGTTACTGAGGATGACGTGAAACGCATTGCAGCCCTGAAGGTAGCTATGAAACAATACGCAACCAAAACCGGCAGTACAGCTATCGCCATCCAATGTTGGTCTTCCCTTCAAGATGCTATGGGAATTATGCCTTGTTTGGCCAATGCGATTCTAACGGATGAGCAGATTCCAGTAACCTGCGAAACTGACATTCACGGAGCAATTACCTCTATCATGGTGCAGGCTGCTTCGATGAATCAAGCTCCGACGTTCTTCGCCGACTTGACGGTCCGTCATCCTGAGAATCCGAACGGAGAGCTGCTCTTTCACTGCGGTAATTTCCCTGTCTCTCTCTCGGTTGAGGATAAGCCGAAGCTGCGCAAGCACTTCTTGTTCGACGACCATGCGCCTGGTACACACGAAGGGGAAATCAAAGGTGGCGGAATAACGCTGGCCCGCTTTGACGGCGACCATGGGGAATATCAATTGTTTTTAGGGCGTGCACAAGGTATCAAGGGTCCTTATACACGCGGTTCCTATGTATGGGTGGAAGTCAATGACTGGCCGCTATGGGAAGAAAAGCTGGTGAAAGGGCCTTACGTTCATCATGCCGTTGGGATTCATGCTAACGTGATTCCTGCACTTTATGAAGCATGCCAATATATACCAGGTCTATCTCCGGATCCAGTTGATCCGACTGTACAAGAAATTCAGGCGTGGCTGCGCGGCTCTGATCTGTAAACCAAAGCGTATGCTTACGAAGTCAGTTTTGCTAAAGCAAAACTCAGTTAAAGCTTACGAAGCTAGTTTTCCTACGGAAAACTCAGTTAATGCTTACGAAGTCAGTTTTGCTAAAGCAAAACTCTAAGGAGGATATTATGAACCATATAGAACTGAAAGCAAAAGCCATCCAGATCCGAATGGATCTGCTGAAGATGATACACGGAGCCAAGACGGGACATACCGGCGGTTCTCTCAGCAATACGGATATTTTAACGGCCTTATATTATAAAATTATGAAAATCGATCAACAGAATCCGAAATGGGCCGAGCGGGACCGCTTCATCGCTAGCAAGGGCCACTCCGTGGAATCACTTTGGTGTATCCTTGCCGACCTAGGATTTTTCCCGAAAGAAGAACTTGGGACCTTCAGTCAGTTCGGTACACGTCTGATCGGCCATCCTAACAATAAGGTGCCTGGGATTGAAATGAACACCGGTGCTCTTGGGCATGGGCTTGCTATTTCGGTAGGCATGGCGCTTGCAGCTAAACGAGATGGTAAGAGCTATCGGGTATTCTGTCTCATGGGTGATGGTGAGCAGGCAGAAGGCTCTGTATGGGAAGCAGCTATGGCTGGTCCTCATTTCAAACTTGATAATCTCGTGGGTATTATTGACCGAAATCGCCTGCAAATCAGCGGCAGCACGGAAGAAGTCATGGGGCTTGAGCCACTTGAGGAGAAATGGACGGCATTTGGTTGGAATGTTGTATCTATTGACGGTAACGATATGGAATCTCTGGTAGAGGCTTTCGCGGAAGTGCCAACTGTACCTGGAAAACCTACCTTGGTTATGGCCAATACGGTGAAAGGCAAGGGTGTTTCTTTTGCCGAGAATAACCCTGCGTGGCATCATCATGTACCAAATGATACACAGCTTTCGGAAGCATTGGCAGAACTCTCCGCGGCGCTTGAGCTATTGAGTCAAGAAGGGCAGGTGCGCTAAACATGAATACGATCCCTAATCGTCAGGTTATTTGCGAGACACTAATGAATCTAGCTGAAACCGATCAAGATATTATGGTTCTCACCAGCGATTCCCGAGGTTCCGCGGCTATGGCGCCTTTTGCCAAGGCGTTCCCAAATCAATTCGTTGAAGTCGGCATCGCCGAGCAAAATATAGTCGGTATATCTGCTGGTCTAGCTCATAGCGGGAAGAAGCCCTTTGTCACTTCACCGGCTTGTTTCCTAAGTATGCGCAGCATCGAGCAAATCAAAGTGGATGTGGCCTATTCTGGAACCAACGTGAAGCTTGTAGGCATAAGTGGAGGAGTCAGCTATGGCGCCCTTGGTATGTCACACCATTCTGTTCAGGATATAGCTGTAGCGCGAGCAATCCCGGGACTTGCGGTCGTATTGCCTGCCGATCGTCACGAAACGAAGAGAATGACTGAGGCTTTAGTTAAGCACCAAGGCGGCGTTTATGTTCGTATTGGTAGAAATGCTGTTGAGGATGTCTACGAATCCGATGACTATGAATTCATCATTGGCAAAGCGGTGACGTTGCGTGATGGCAAGGATCTGACGATCATTGCTACAGGGGAAACCGTTCGGGTAGCCCTCGATACGGAGAAAGCACTACAAGAGGTCGGAGTATCCTGCCGTGTCATCAATATGCACACGATTAAGCCGTTAGACGAAGAAGCGATCATTCGGGCTGCTAGAGAAACTGGGCATATCATTACGGTGGAAGAGCACAGTATCTTCGGTGGACTCGGCGCAGCAGTTGCAGAAGTAGTCGTCCAACATCAACCCGTTCCAATGCGTATAATCGGTATTCCGGATGAACCGGCCATCGCAGGCAAAAGCTCGGAAGTATTCAAGCATTACGGGATCCACACAGATAATCTCAAGCGTGTAGCGCTTGAAATGCTTGGCAAGTAGGTGGGCAGCTCATGATTGAAACCTATATCCTAGCCATAGACCAAAGTACATCGGGTACGAAGGCCTTGATCGTAGATCGTTCCGGAAGTATCATCGCCCGCAGTACGGCGGAACATAAGCAGAGTTATCCGCAACCTGGCTGGGTGGAGCACGATCCTCTTGAGATCTATAACAATGTCAAAAAAACAGCTCAACATGCCATGGAATTAGCCGGTATTGAAGCCATTCAGTTAGCAGGCCTGACCATCACCAATCAGCGAGAAACGGCCGTGGTTTGGGATCGAACATCCGGTTTGCCTGTCTATCCCGCTATCGTTTGGCAGTGTCAGCGGACAGCGGACCGATGCGCGGAGCTTAAGGCTGCCAACATGGAAGAAATCGTTCGAGCCAAGACAGGTCTTGTCCTCGACCCTTACTTCTCTGCCACCAAGTGGGGATGGATATTGGAGCATGCAGAAGGTGCTAGGGAGAAACTCGAACAAGAAAAGCTTCTGGCCGGTACGATAGACAGCTGGCTCCTGTGGAAGCTCACAGGGGGCAGCGTTCATGCTACTGACTATACGAATGCTAGCCGAACGTCATTATTCAATATTCATACGCTGGAGTGGGACAAAGAATTATGCGAATGGTTCCAGGTTCCATCTACCTTACTGCCTGAGGTTAAATCGTCAGATGAGATTTTCGGCTATACACAGGATCCTGAGCTATTCTCAGTAAAGATTCCTATCTCTGGTATCATAGGCGACTCTCAAGCCGCTTTATTTGGCAATCAATGTTTTGATACCGGTATGGCCAAAGCAACATACGGAACCGGCACCTCTGTACTCATGAACATTGGCAAGAAACATGATCAGCTTGGAAATGGCTTGGTGACTACCATTGCATGGGGGATGAGCGGCAGGATCACTTATGCGCTTGAAGCTATCATCCGAACCTCCGGCGATACGATTAAATGGGTTCGTGACCAATTGGGCCTCTTTAGCAGTTTTGAGGAGATGGAGGAATTGATAGCTCAAGCTCCGAATAACGAAGGTGTATACCTAGTGCCGGCTTTCGTCGGACTAGGCGCTCCTTATTGGGACCCCTACGCCAGGGCGGCAATTATGGGGATGAGCAGAGGAAGTGGAAAGTCACACATCATACGTGCAGCGCTAGAGAGCATTGCCTACCAAGTAAATGATGCGGTAGAGCTGATGCAATCTGAATCCGGCATCCAGCTGAAAGAACTGCGCACAGATGGAGGCGCTTCCGATAACGCCACCCTCATGCAGTTTCAAGCAGATGTGCTGGAACGCAGCGTCATCAAATCGGAGGTTGCCGAGCTTTCTGCGATGGGTTCTGTATATTTGGGAGGGCTAGGGGTCGGTTATTGGTTATCGCTTGATGAGCTTAAAAACCGTGGCCAATCTTATTCCGTCTATGAGTCAAAGATGAAGAAAAACATACGTGAACAGCATATCACTGGATGGAATCATGCGGTAGCTTCGGTACTATGCACAAATAAAAAGGCGGAGGCGTAGACAATGACGTTAAATGAAGAGTCGAAGATCGGTCAAATTTGGGCGAGTCCAGCAGGTCGAGCCGTGCTTTTGAAATATTTACCTCATCTGAAGGATTCCCCATTTCTTTCGTTCATTAAGAAAAATACGTTGCTATCGTACAATGCGTTCAATCCAGCTTGGATAATAGCACCGGAATTGATGGAGACAATACTCACAGAGTTGTCCCTAATCGAAGTTGAAGCAGAAACGGAGGAAGATATCACTCCAGCGCTCGTTTATGAGAATGACACTGTAGCTCTGGGGTCGGCGATAACCAATGCGCCCGATCAAATCGAAAAATGGGGCGTCTACGAGCTAACGCTTCAAGGGCCGCAACATGGCAATCCGTTCGTAGAAGTAAGATTGGAAGCCGAATTCAGCTTCAAAGGCCGAATTGTCCGGACTCAAGGTTTTTATGACGGGCAAGGTATTTATCGGATTCGTTTTATGCCGGATGTGGAAGGAACATGGACATACAGAACCAATTGTAACGCACGTTCCCTTTGTGGACTGACCGGGCAGTTTATATGTACAGGCCCTACTGAGGGGAACCATGGACCAGTACGGGTGAAGCATACCTTCCATTTCGCTTACGAGGATGGGACGCCATATATTCCGGTCGGGACCACCAGTTACGTTTGGACCCATCAAGGCGATGAGTTGGAGGAGGAGACGTTAGCTACGCTTAAATCTGCCCCTTTCAATAAGATGCGTATGTGTGTCTTCCCGAAATCCTATCAGTTCAACGCGAATGAGCCTGTTTATTACCCTTACGAGGGTTCCGCCCCGGAAGATTGGGATTATACGCGATTCAATCCTGCCTTCTTTCAGCACTTGGAAAATAGAATCGCAGAACTCGGGAAGCTTGGAATCGAAGCAGACTTGATTTTATTCCATGGTTATGACCGTTGGGGTTTCTCCGAAATGTCCAAATCCGCAGATGACCGTTACTTGCGTTATCTGACAGCCCGTTTATCGGCTTATCGTCATGTTTGGTGGTCACTCGCCAATGAGTACGATTTGATGTGGAAAAAGGAGACGGAGGATTGGGAACGCTTCGCTGAGATCGTAACGGAGAATGATCCATATCATCACTTGATCTCCATTCACAATTGTTTCGGTTTCTACGATTATAGTCGGCCTTGGATAACTCACTGCAGCATCCAGCGGGTTGATGTTTACCGGACTGCAGAAAATACCAACGATTGGCGGGAGCAGTGGCAGAAGCCTATTGTCATTGACGAATGCGCGTATGAAGGGAACATTGATCAGGGCTGGGGGAACATTTCCGGACAGGAAATGGTGCGCCGCTTCTGGGAAGGCGCCATTCGAGGCGGTTATGTCGGCCATGGTGAAACCTATTTGCATGACGAGGACATCCTTTGGTGGTCCAAAGGGGGGAAACTGTACGGAAGCAGCCCTGAACGGATCGGTTTCCTACGCAAAATCATGGAAGAGGGACCTACAGAAGGCCTGAATCCGTTAAAGTCCGAGTGGGATGTTCCGTCAGCAGGCGTTCCCGATGAATATTACTTGTACTATTACGGCTTTAACCAACCCAGTTTCAGAAAGATCAGCATGAAGCCAGGCATCCGTTATAAAGTGGATGTTATCGATACATGGAATATGACCGTTCATGAACAGGATGGAACTTATGAGGGAGCCTTCCGGATTGAGCTGCCTGGGACACCCTATATAGCCGTTAGATTAAGGAAGATATAGAGTTTAGGAGACAACAATAAATGACATGCAAGCTGACAACAGTTTGGCATGTCATTTTTTCTCAGTAGATAAGAAAGTATAAGTTTTATACTTTTGCTTCGCATCTACCTTGACAAACGCACTCGTCCCAGTGGGACGACGGAGTCGTTTATCCTTGATGAAAGAGGTTACATCGCAGGGTGATTTTATTCCTGTCTTCGTTGTACAATAGGGAGACCTTACACCTATAGAGGAGAGCGTCTTCATGCGAAAATTGAAATTATGGCTGAACTCCTTACGTTTCAAGCTTTTCTCTGGACTATTATTCACGATTGTTCCTCTTATCATCGTTCTGCTTATAATCAACCATTACTCGGCTCAAGTCGTTCGCAACCAAGTGGCCCAGTCCAATAAAAACATGCTGAGCTTATACATGGGGCAGATTGACCGCAATTTGCAGGAAGTGGACAACTTTTTGATTAACTTATCACAAACGAATTTGGATTTACTTGATTTGGATACGGACAGGATTGCAAATGAAAATAATTATATGAAAGCCAAACTTCGTCTGTTTCAAACAATCAATACCAGTGTCAGCTATTACAAGGGAATCGATTCGTTCTTTATATATTCCAGCCGAAACAAAGATCTGCTCATGACTCAAGGTTTCGGAAGCAGCTTTGAGGAGCGTAATCAGGTGGCAAAAGAAATTGAAACGATGCTGCAGGATAGCTCGGTGACTCCAAATGTTTATCGCTGGTATACTTGGCAATCGGAAGGCAACCATTATGTCTACCATGTGATTAAAACCGGTGATGTCTATGTTGGGGCATGGGTAGATGCAAATAAGCTGATGATCCCTCTTCAACTCATTAACCTGGGATCTAACGGTGCGGCGCTTTTAACCTCAGATCAACTAGAACCCATGAGTCACGGAGAATTAATTGAACAGAAAGGCATTCAATTAGCTCTAACTAATCAGGCATACACACTTTCGGGAACGAATGCGGATTATTTAGTTATGGGGGAACCGTCGAAGAAAGGTAACTTTTATTTATTCGCCTTAATCCCCGAGGAAACCGCTTTGGAGAATTTACCTTATCTTCAACGTATTTCTTCCATCATATCGATGGGAGCCATCGCATTTCTGCTGATGTTTGTCTTTTACATGAGAAAGGTGTTCTTGCTGCCGATCAGCCGAATCATTTTAGCAATGAGAAAATTAGGAGATGGCCGTTGGAATTCGCAAATCGAGCATTACCCGACATCTACTGAGTTTAGTATGATGAACGAAACCTATAACCGTATGATCACTGAAATTCAACATCTGAAAATTAACGTCTATGAAGAAAAATTAATGCATCAGCACGCGGAACTTAAGCATTTGCAGCTTCAGATCAACCCTCACTTCTTTTTGAATTCGCTGAACATCGTCTACAACTTGGCAACGGTAAAGGATTTCAAATTAATCCAGGAGATGACGAAGTGTCTTGTTGCTTACTTCCGGTTTATGTTCCGAAGTAATTCTTATTTGGTAACACTTAAGGATGAACTGCTTCATACCCAGAACTACTTGCGTATTCAAGAGCTTCGATTTCCGGGGATTTTATCGTATCAGATCGAAGCGCCAGAAGCTGTTCTTTCGCTGCAGATTCCTCCTCTTGTCATTCAGACGATGGTGGAAAATGCCATTAAGCATGCTGTTAATATGGATGAGCAGATTCGAATTGATATCCGGGTAAATACGGAGGAAGACGAAGAAAACCAATGGGTGGTTATTTATATCGAGGATACGGGAGCGGGCTTTCCGGATCAGATCCTGGAATTACTGAAGGGAAACATGGATTTGACTAGTGAGGAAGGGGAGCACATCGGGATCTGGAATGTCAAACGTAGACTACACTTGTTGTATTCCGATAAAGCCGCTATTGATTTCTATAATGAAGTCGGCAAAGGCGCTTGCGTGCGAATCCGCATACCCGCAGATGTTCCACCTACAGGAGGTGAGTAAAATGGTTCATGTGTTAATCGTCGACGACGAAGTGCACGCAGTGAGGGGATTACAGGCTGGCGTTGACTGGGACAAGCTCCATATTTCTACGGTTCACACGGCTCATAGTATGAAGCAGGCACAGGAGATCTTTGCCACATCTCCGATCGATTTGATGATCTGCGATATCGAAATGCCTCAGGGCTCCGGCATGGATTTATTGAGCTGGGTCAGAGAACATTATTCCCGAACAGAGACGATATTTTTAACGTGTCATTCCGATTTCTCGTATGCAAAGCGTGCGATCCAATTGGACAGCTTCGAGTACTTACTCAAGCCTGTGGATTACGAGGAGCTTGAAGATGTGATCCTGAAGGTTTTGGCCAAAATTAAAAAAGATCAGGAGCTTCTTTCTTTTGAGGAAACGTATAAGCATTATTACCAGCTATGGGAGTCCCATCAGCCACTGATGAAAGAACGTTTTTGGCAGGATCTGATCCAACAATCGATTCCCTCCACCAAGGACAAAATAACGGAGCATTTACAAAAGTATAATTTATTATCTTTGGATGCCATGCGGTTTGTGCTGATTATGATTCGCGTTAGGCGTTGGCATAAGAACCTGAATCAGCGGGATGAACGAATTATGGAATATGCGTTGAAGAATGCTGCGGAAGAGAAGATTACGCGAAACAACCAGCATACAGCGATCATTTCTCCGGATAATGGATGTCTGCTGATCATGGTTCCTTACGAACGACAACATCAAATGAGGGAGCTTCGAGAGGTCTGCGAGGAATACGTGCAATCTTGCAATCAATACTTTTACTGTGATCTATGCTGTTACATCAGCGAACCTGCCTCTCTTCATGAAGTCGTACCTATGGTGTGTAGGATGGACGATTTGGATCGAGACAATGTCTCTATGGTTAATGAAACCATTGTGCTTTGGGATGTGCGAAAAGGGGAGAGCAGGGTAGAGCTCCCATCTTTGAATGACTGGGCAGAGTGGATGAAGCAGGGGTCAAAGGAAAAGCTGCTAACTGAGGTTAAGTTATTGTTCAAATCGTTAAGGGAGACCAGAGAAGGAATTGGCGCTCCGCTCTTGCACAGCTTCTATCAGGATTTTCTCCAAATGCTTTTCTTTGTCCTTCAGATGAAGGGATTACATGCGAATAAAGTATTTGCAGCTAATCTATTCACTGAAAAGCCAGAATTGGTACTGAGATCAATAACCGCTTTGGAAGAATGGGTGCAATACGTCATCGAGGTGGCTATGAATCAGATCCATTCGACGGAAGGCGGCATGTCTGTTGTTGAAAAGGTGAAACAATACGTTGCGGCTCATATTTCCGTATCGGAATTATCCAGGGATGTGATCGCGGCACACGTATTTTTAAACCCAGATTATTTGACACGGGTGTTCAAAAAGGAAACGGGCTTATCGATTTCCGACTATTTACAGCAGCAGCGGATCCAATATGCCAAGGATTTACTTGCGGGCTCGGATAAATCCATTATCGATGTAGCGCTATTAGCGGGTTATTCGAATGTTTCTTACTTCTCGACGCTTTTCAAGAAAGCTGTAAGTATGAATCCCAATGAATATAGAAAGCAGTTTGAGAGAAGATAGAAAGACTCCGCCCTAAAACATAGGCGTGGAGTCTTTTTTTTTTCGAAAATGTCGGAAAACCTAAAGTATAAAGTCGTATTCGTGGTGAGCAGCCTAGTTTAACTTCTTCTATACTAAAGCTATAAAGAGAAGGAGTTGACACCGGATGAACACCAAAGCAGAAGTTTTATATGAAAACGCTAAGGTTGTAAGGAAGACGGGTACGCTGCAGAAGACGTTGAAAACGTTTAAACGCTACCGTGCGCTATTTCTAATGGTCTTGCCTGGCATGATTTATTTGATTATTAATAATTATCTCCCTATGTTTGGGATTGTGATTGCTTTTAAAAATATCAACTACCGCAAGGGGATATTCGGAAGTGATTGGGCTGGTCTCAAAAATTTCGAATATTTGTTTAAAACCGCTGACGCCTGGGTCATTACCCGAAATACGATACTGTACAATGGGCTCTTCATTATCATCAATTTGGCTCTGGCTGTCGCTGTAGCTATTTTACTGAATGAAGTGAAAAATCGGTTTATGTCCCGTTTTTACCAGAGTATCATTCTATTGCCGTATCTGATCTCCATGGTTATCGTCGGATATTTGGCACTTGCCATGTTGAATGGAGAGAACGGATTCCTCAATCATCATATTTTACCGCTATTCGGAATTGATCCTATCTCCTGGTATTCAGAACCTAAATATTGGCCATACATCTTAACACTGGTTAACATTTGGAAGAATGTAGGTTACTTATGTATCATCTTCTTGGCAGCCATTGTTGGGATCGATAACGAATATTATGAGGCAGCGACGCTAGACGGCGCGAACAAATGGCAGCAAATCCGCACGATAACGCTACCGCTTCTATCACCGGCAATTATTATCATGGCATTGTTAAGCATTGGACGCATCTTCTACTCTGATTTCGGTTTGTTCTATCAGGTGCCTTTAAATTCAGGCCCATTACAGCCAACGACGGATGTTATCGACACGTATGTATACCGGGGGTTAATGACGCTTGGCGACATCGGAATGTCTTCAGCGGCAGGATTTTACCAGTCAGTCGTGGGATTCGTGCTGGTGCTAGTATCCAACTTTATCATTCGCCGCAAAAGCCCGGAACAAGCTTTATTCTAAAGAAAGGAGCGTGCTATCATGAAATCGAATCACATGAATCAATACGCGGTTAACTTGATCTTTATTCTCATGGCCTGTGCCAGCATCTTCCCATTTGTCCTGCTTGTTATGGCCTCCTTTACCGATCAGAAAGCAATTATCAACGAAGGTTATTCACTCTTGCCAAGTGTGTTTAGTCTAGAAGCGTACAAGTATATGATGAAGAGCTCGGCTTCGTTGTTTCGGGCTTATGGCATCACGGTTTTCATTACGATCTTCGGGACGGCTGTGGGCTTGGCTATCTCGACGATGCTCGCCTATCCTTTGTCACGCAGTGATATGCCGCTTCGCAAAGTGATGTCGTTTCTCGTATTTTTCACGCTGCTCTTTAACGGCGGACTTGTGTCGACCTATCTGATTTACACCGAATTTTTCCATATTAAAAATACGATTTGGGCGCTTATCATCCCTGGATTGCTGACGAACGGCTTTTACATTTTACTAATCCGAACGTTCTTCAGCACTTCGATTCCGGCAGCAATTATTGAATCGGCGTATATTGACGGCGCTTCCGAATTCAAGATTTTTTACCGTATCGTGCTCCCGTTATCGCTTCCGATTCTGGCTACCATTGGACTGATGCTGGGTATATCATATTGGAACGATTGGTTTAACGGATTGATCTTTGTAACCGACAGCAAGCTCTTCAGTATTCAAAATATGCTGAATCGGATGCTGAGCGATATTCAGTTCCTTCAGAAGAGCAGCATGACCAATGCTTCACAAGCATCTTCGAACATACCGACAGATTCGGTTCGCATGGCTATAGCTGTTATCGGAATCGTTCCGATCTTCTGCGCCTATCCATTCTTCCAGAAATTTTTTGTCAAAGGTCTTACGCTTGGTGCTGTAAAAGGTTAACGACCGAGGCTACTCTTGAATCCCTTCGGATTCGATTAGTATAGATCAACCATTATTCATATACATTAGGGGGATTATGAACCATGGAAAAGAAATGGAAAAGAGCTAGCGGATTATTAAGTGTTGTTCTTGCAACGTCGACCTTGCTTTCAGCTTGCGGCAGCAGCACTAGCGATGATGGGAATAAAGCAGCGACAGATAGCGCTAAGCCTGCGAATTCCAAGCCATATGAAATCACAATGGCGTATATACAGCTGAATGATATGCCGGACACGAATCTCGTGGCTGAGGCAATCAGCAAAATTACCAAAGAAAAAATCAATGCAACCGTTAAATTGGTGCCTATCAGTATTTCCGCTTGGACACAACAAATGAATCTGATGCTGGCAGGAAGCGAGAAGCTTGATCTAATGGTCTCTTCCTCTATCATTGGCAACTTTGGCAGCCAAGTCGCTAAAGGTCAATTAGAGCCATTAGACGATTTGCTTAAGAAGCATGGAAAAGGTCTTGTAGACACGGTGGGAATGGATTTGATTAATGGATCCAAGATCGACGGAAAAGTATACGGGGTTCCAAGCTTGAGGGATATTGGCTCCGACAATGGCATCATTATGAGAAAAGATTTGGTGGACAAGTATAAGATTGATTTGAGCAAAGTCAAAACTTGGGCGGATCTGGACCCTGTGTTCCAAACGATCAAAGATAACGAGCCAGGATTAGCGCCATTGGTTCAGCAAACGAACAATAATATGCCGGGAACCAATATGTACAACTCTATCGTGGATACATTAGGGGACAACCTGGGTGTACTTGCCGATCCGGGGAACAGCACCAAAATCGTGAATCTGTTCGAAACGAAGGAATTTACAGATGCTGTTGCATTAGCTCGTAAGTGGTATCAAGCCGGTTATATTTTGAAGGATATCGCTACTTCGCAAGAAACAGGAGTTAACTTGGTCAAAGCGGGCAAGGCGTTCTCTTATACATCGAATATGAAGCCTGGCTTTGAACAGCAGGAAAAGAATTTGTCCGGAAAAGACATGGTTGCTGTTCGTTTGACGAAACCTTTGCAAACTTCCGTATCGATCACAGGTTTCATGATGTCAATCACGAAGAACAGTCAAGACCCTGAGAGAGCTATGCAATTCTTGAACATGATGTACACCGACAAGGACATTGCCAACTTGGTCTCCCTGGGTATTGAAGGTAAACACTATGTGAAAAAAGCGGATAACATCATTACGCTACCAGATGGCGTCAAGCAAAGCGGTTACCAATTCAACCAATGGGAAGTCGGCAATAACTTCCTGACTTACGTTTGGGAAGGTACAGATCCGAAAATTTGGGATTTGACAAAAGCGCACAACGACAAGGCCATTAAGTCGAAAGCAGTCGGCTTCACATTTAACGTGGATCCGGTTAAAACAGAACTTGCTGCTGCGACTAATGTGATCAATCAATATAAAGTAGGCCTGGAAAGCGGTACGTTAGATCCGGCATTGACTGCCGAATTCAATGCGAAGCTCAAAACGGCCGGTCTTGACAAGATCATCGCTGAGAAACAAAAGCAAATTGATGCTTGGGCTAAAACCGCAGGTAAATAAGGATGAACTTGAACCGTACTCTACAACAGGTGGGGTACGGTTTTTCTTAAATTGATCGTGCATTCAGAGCAGGAGGTTTAAACGTCATGTTTAAAGTAATGGATCTTCGTTGTGAATATCAAGTGAATCCGATTGGGTTAGATCTCAAGACTCCAAGGATTAGCTGGCGGTTGCAATCCTCTGAACGAGCAGCGGTGCAATCGGCTTACCGCATTGAAGTGGCAGAAGACGCAGATTTTAAGCGGTCGGTTTGGGACACTGGGAAAGTGGATTCAGATCAATCCGTTCATGTGGAATTAAAAGGGCTTCAAACAGCTTCGCGCAAAAGGTATCACTACCGCGTTCAAGCTTGGAACCAGCAGGGACTAAGTTCTGGCTGGTCTGATCAGGCTATCTTTGAAACCGGATTCATAGATTCTTCGGAGTGGTCGGCTGAATGGATCAGTGCTCCCGCAGCAGCGCTCCCAGCGGGCGCCGATCAAGTTCCAATGTTTCGACGGGATTTTCTCATTGATGGAGAAGTAAGTGCGGCCCGTGTCTACGCCTCAGCACTTGGCATTTATGAATTAGAGTTGAATGGGAAACGAGTAGGGGACCACTATTTTGCCCCGGGATGGACCAGCTATAAGCATCGCCTTCAATACCAAACATATGATGTTACGGAACTGCTGAGCAGCGGAAAGAACGGAATTGGCGCCTTATTAGGCAGCGGTTGGTATAGAGGTGTTCTTGGCTGGGACGGGAAAAACGAGCATTACGGAAACCGAACTGCACTTTTGGTACAAATCCACATTGATTATGCGGATGGAAGGCAAGAGGTTATTGTTTCTGATAACCGTTGGAAAGTGTCAGGAAGTCCGATCTTGATGTCGGAAATCTATGACGGTGAAACGTACGATGCGCGGCTCAAGCGGTCTAATTGGAGCTGTGGAGATTATGATGACGGCGGATGGCAACCTGTCGATGTGATCGAACAAAGCAAAGATGTTTTGGTGGCACAGGAGAACGTACCCGTACGTAAAATCGAGAGCATCCAACCTATCAATCTCATCACGACCCCCAAGGGCGAAACTGTCATCGACATGGGTCAAAACATGGTCGGATGGATCCAGTTTACCGTGCAGGGAGACGCTGGTCAGGAGGTCAGCATCCATCATGCCGAAATATTGGATTATGAAGGCAACTTCTACTTGGACAACATCCGTAAAGCGAAGCAAACGATCCGCTATGTGCTCAAAGGAGGAGAGAGAGAAACTTTCGAACCTCATTTTACTTTCCAAGGTTTCCGGTATATCAGACTTGTCGGGTTTCCAGAACCGATCCGTCTTGAAGATTTTACAGGTATCGTGCTGCATTCAGATATGGAAACAACGGGAGAGTTTATATGCTCCGATCCGCTTGTCAACCAGCTTCAGCATAATATACGGTGGGGGCTGAAAGGGAATTTCCTGGATGTTCCTACAGACTGCCCGCAAAGAGACGAGAGGTTGGGTTGGACAGGGGATGCTCAGGTATTTGCCCGTACGTCCGCCTATTTATCGAACGTAGTGCCTTTCTTCCGGAAATGGCTGCATGATTTGAAGGCCGAGCAAGCGGAGCTTGATGGAGGCGTGCCGTTTGTGGTTCCCAATGTTTTGAGTGAGAAAGCGCAGTCTGCTTCTGCTTGGGGGGACGCGGCGGTCATCATTCCATGGACACTCTATTTATGCTATGGAGATAAGCGCGTGTTGGAAGAACAATACGACAGTATGAAAGCCTGGGTAGAATTCATTAGGCGTCAAGGCAACAACGAATATTTGTGGAATTCCGGCTTTCACTTCGGGGATTGGCTTGCTTTGGATTCTCGGCCAGACAGCTATATAGGGGCTACGGCGCGGGATTTTGTCGCAACGGCCTACTATGCTTATTCCGTGTCGTTGGTGCAGAAAGCGGCCGCGGTGCTAGGTAGATCAGAGGAAGCGGGACGTTATGCAGACCTGCATACGCGCATTATCGATGCTTTTACACAGGAGTTCGTCACGCCAACTGGTCGTTTATCTGTGCCTACTCAAACGGGGCAGGTGTTGTCTCTTATGTTTGGACTTGTCGAGGGCGAAGCCAAGGAACGTGCCGTCCACAAGCTGCTAGAATTGCTCGAAGAGGAGAAGTTTCATCTTACTACCGGATTTGTCGGCACTCCTTATTTGAACCACGTGCTGAGCGATAACGGCAAATCGGAATTCGCGTATAAGCTGTTACTTCAGCAGGATTATCCGTCCTGGCTGTATCAAGTGACCAAAGGCGCCACGACCATCTGGGAGCACTGGGATGGGATTAAGCCGGACGGCAGTTTTTGGAGTCCGGATATGAATTCCTTTAACCATTATGCTTACGGCGCCATTGGAGACTGGCTGTACCGTGTTGTTGCCGGAATTGATACGGATGAACAGCAGCCGGGTTATAAACGGGTGATCATCCGTCCTCAGCCTGGCGATGGCATGACATGGGCAGAGGGGCGTATCGACACGTTGTACGGAGAGGTTAGCTGCCGCTGGACGAAATTGGATGGTGAACGATTAGACATTCAGGTGGTGATTCCGCCGAACGCAACGGCTGAAATTCGCCTCCCTTACGCTCCAGCGGATGGTGTGACAGAAAGCGGAACAGCTCTCATGCAGACACCAGGCATTTCCAATGTTGAGGTTACGGATATGGGTGTGAGCTTGGAAGCAGGCTCCGGTCAATACAGCTTCAGTTATGTGTTGACGCAGTCTATTCCGCCACTTCCGGAAGTAAAGCCGTTTGTATTTGGCTAAGAGCTGCATGGATTTGTTTGAAAAAAACTAAACTTAATCTTTTGGAGGAGAATCCGATGAATTCGAAAATTCAAGAACTAATTTCCAAATTGACGCTGGAAGAGAAGGCGGGCTTATGCTCGGGTTTGGATTTCTGGCATACGAAGGGCATAGAGCGTCTCGGGATCCCATCACTCATGGTGACGGATGGTCCTCACGGCTTACGGAAACAAAAAAAAGACGCGGATCACCTGGGTCTTCATAACAGTGTACCTGCTACTTGCTTCCCATCGGCCGCAGGCATGGCCGCTTCGTGGAATCGGGAGCTGATCGGCAAAGTAGGCGAGGCATTAGGGAAGGAATGCCAGGCGGAAGACGTTGCGGTACTTCTTGGCCCGGGAGCCAATATCAAAAGGTCGCCTCTGTGCGGCAGAAATTTCGAATACTTTTCGGAGGATCCGTACCTTTCTTCAGAAATGGCGGCCAATCACATCAAAGGCGTACAAAGTCAGGGTGTAGGTACTTCGCTCAAGCACTTTGCCGCGAATAACCAGGAGCATCGGAGAATGTCCGTTGATGCCGTCATTGACGAGCGGACGCTGCGAGAAATTTATTTGGCCAGCTTTGAAGGCGCTGTTAAGCAGTCACAACCGTGGAGTGTGATGTGTTCTTACAATCAAGTCAACGGTGAATACGCTTCGGAGAACGCATTTTTGCTAACTCAGGTTTTACGGGATGAATGGGGTTTTGAAGGCTTTGTTGTTTCAGACTGGGGTGCGGTTAACGAACGTGTAAAATCTCTTCAGGCTGGATTGGAACTGGAAATGCCTTCAAGCGCTGGCATCGGAGATGCAAAGATTGTTGCAGCAGTAAAAAGCGGCGAGCTTTCGGAGGAAACGCTGAACCTTGCAGTCGAACGGATGTTAACCTTCATCTTTAGGGCTGTTGATAGCAGTAAGACAGATGCTGTTTACGATACTGCAGCCCATCATATATTGGCTCGAGAAGCTGCACATGAAAGCATGGTGCTTCTCAAGAATGAAGGGGATATCTTACCGCTTCGCAAGCAAGGGGAAATTGCTGTAATCGGTGAATTTGCCAAGAATCCGCGTTACCAGGGCGGCGGAAGCTCCCATGTCAATCCGACCAAGCTGGACGATGCACTTGAAGAAATGATGAATGTCGCAGGTGATGCAGCGCAAATCATTTATTCACAAGGCTATAAGTTGGATAGCGATGAAATCGATGAAGATTTGGTAAGGGAGGCCAAGGAAATAGCGGCGAAGGCGGATGTGGCTGTCCTATTTGTCGGACTGCCAGATCGCTACGAATCGGAAGGATACGACCGTACACATATGGCCATTCCAGTCAATCATCGTGCACTGATCGAAGCGGTGGGGGAAGTTCAAAGCAACCTCATCATTATTTTAAGTAATGGCTCGCCGGTTGAAATGCCTTGGATCGGCAAAGCAAAAGCCGTGTTGGAAGGATACTTGGGGGGGCAAGCTTTTGGCGGTGCGGTAACAGACTTGTTGTTTGGCCTTGCGAACCCGAGCGGCAAGCTTGCAGAAACGTTCCCTGTGAAACTAAGTGATAACCCGTCCTTCTTGAATTTCCCAGGTGAGGGCGACAAAGTAGAATATAAAGAAGGCGTATTTGTCGGTTACCGTTATTACGACACCAAAGAGATTGAGCCTTTATTCCCATTCGGGTTCGGCCTTAGTTATACCAATTTCGAATACAGCGACCTGCGTGTAGACAAATCAGCGATCAAAGATAATGAGAAGGTTACCGTTCAAGCGACTGTGAAAAATACAGGGGACTATGCCGGAAAAGAAATCGTTCAACTCTACGTCAAGGATGTTCAGAGCAGTGTCAATCGTCCGCAAAAAGAACTGAAAGGCTTCCAAAAAATCGAACTGCAGCCAGGAGAACAACAAACAGTTACCTTTGTTTTGGATCAAAGGGCTTTCGCTTACTACAACGTTCAAATCGGCGATTGGCATGTGGAAACCGGGGAATTTGACATCTTACTTGGAAAATCTTCGCGAGATATCGAACTTCGTACAACGATCGAGGTCGAATCTACGGTCACCCTCCCAGGGGCGTATAATCGCAACTCACTAATCGGCGACTTGATGGCTAATCCGCTTACGGTGGATAAAGCAAAAGAATTTATTGGGAAATTCGGCTTTGACGCTCTCTTGGGCGACAACCCAGACATGCTGATGGCTATGATGAGATATATGCCGCTACGAGCAATGATTGGCTTTGGGCAAGGGCAATATTCCGAAGAGATGTTGGCTGACGATTTAAAAAACTTGAACGCCATTTTGGAAAGAAAAGTAAGCGTTAGTACGCGTTAAAAGGGGGAGACAGGCATGGTTAATCTGAAAGCAAAACCGTTTCATTTGGACGATGAAGCGGTTCAGTGGGTTAACGAAACGTTACATGGATTATCTTTGGAAGAAAAAGTGGGCCAACTGTTCATCACCGTAGATCTACCGTTTGATACTGGAGCCAAAAAGGATTTGCTTAGTATTCGCCCAGGGGGAGTCCATGTATTTGGATTTTCCCCAAATGCAACGAAGCAGCATCAGGCATCTATAATCCGTGACTTGCAAAAGCGCAGTAAAGTACCGCTGCTGGTTTCCGGCGATCTTGAAAATGGCGGACAAGGCGGGGCAGCCGATGGAACGAATTTGGCTTCAAACATGCAGTTGGCTGCCGCAAACAATCCAGACCTAGCAACCGCGTTTGGAGCTGCCATAGAAGTTGAGGGTCACGCTATGGGGTTCAATTGGGTGTACGGACCAGTCATTGATATCAATTACAACTTTCAGAATCCCATCGTCAACATCCGCGCATTCGGCGATACGCCAGGTATCGTGGAACAAACTGCTCTTCCCGTTATGAATGCTATTCAGAAGAACAACCGGATGGCTGCTTGCGTGAAACACTGGCCTGGTGACGGCATGGATGACCGAGATCAGCATAAAGTGCTGACGAATAATACGTTAACGATGAAAGAGTGGCGCGAGACCTACGGCCGAGTCTATCAATCAGCGATCGAGAACGGGGTCAAAACGGTCATGAGCGCTCACATCACGCTGCCAAGCTATTATGAAGAATTGGGAATCACGGACGTAAGAACTAAACATACACCGGGATCCTTATCGCATGAATTGAACACGAAGCTTCTGCGGGAAGAGCTCGGATTTAACGGACTTATCGTTTCCGATGCTACATCGATGATTGGTATGGCGAGCTTTGGCCGACGTAAAGATATCATTCCGCAATGCATTGCGTCTGGCGTTGATATGTTCCTGTTTACGAATGATATGCAGGAAGATTTCCAGGCTATGCTTCAGGGCGTTCATGACCGCGTGCTCACGGAGGAGCGGCTGAATGAGGCGGTCACAAGAATACTGGCTCTGAAAGCGTCACTTGGTCTTCATTTGACTTCCGCAGATGAAAGGGATCTTGACGTAGTAGGTTCTGCCGACCATCTGCAGCTGGCAGCGGAAATTGCGAGCAAATCGGTAACGCTGGTTAAGGACACTCAGGCCCTTCTACCTCTAACGCCTCAAAAGCACAACCGGATTTTACTATTAGCTGCATCGGATGAGGCCTCCTTTTTTGCCGATAAGGCCGCAACGGGAGACGAGTTTGCCCGGATGTTGAGTGACGAAGGCTTCACGGTAGTTCGGGAATATGAAGTGAAAGAAGAGGACAACGAAATAGACGCTGTTATTTTTCTTGTTCAGAAATCGCCCGGATTCATGCAAAATTCCATGCGTCTTTCTCCGCAAGAGACAGGAGGTCTCTTCAAATGGTACCCTACACAGGTGCCGACCGTTTTTATCTCGCTGGGAAATCCGTACACGCTATATGAACTACCGTCTATGCCTACAATGATAAACGCATATAACGCTACTTTGTCGGTACAGAAGGAAATAATTTCATGTATAGTTGGTAAGCAGCCATTTCGAGGAGAGTCTCCAATTGATGCTTTCTGCGGTTTAGAGTGGGCTAAATTATAAAGTGAAGTGTGTGAAAGTAGAATAGTAGAGTAGAATAGCTAGAGTAGAACCTGTCCCTTTGGGCAGGTTTTTTTGTTGTTATATAGAAACTATGAATATCGGATTCTAAGTTTATAAGGGGGGAGAATTAGCCATGCAAAAAATTGCTGTTGTGACAGACTTTGACGGAACATTGATGGAGCAAGATGTAGGAGATGTGTTGATGGAAGGCTTAGGTGTGTTGAATGACCCGCAGGTGGTAGAGGCTTCGCGCCAGTTTCAAGAGAAAAAGGTCGGTTCTTTGGCTTGGATTGAAGCGGCATACCCTAATCTTGCAGGTCGGCAGGAGCAGGTTGATAAGTTGATTGAGAGTGTACATTTGCGGGATGGTGCGCGGGATTTTATTGATTTTTGCCAGCAGAAAGATGTGCCCGTTACGGTTTTAAGTGATGGGATGCTTTATTATATTGAGCAAATTTTAAGTCGTGAGCAGGTGAAAGTAGACCGAGTTATCGGGAATCCGATAACCTATTTGGAGGATGGTCAATTTCAGTTCGGGGTCCAGAATACGAATCAAGCATGCAAATGGTGCGGGTGCTGCAAGGCAAGTGTTGTTAAGCAGCTAAAAGAGGAAGGATGTCTTGTCATTTACATCGGTGATGGCAGCAGTGACTATTATGGTTCCGGCTTTGCCGATTGGATTTTTGCGCGAGCGAGTCTTGCTAGGTATTTGAATGAGGAAGGAACAGCGTATTATCCATTTGAGACGTTTCATGATATTTTAAACATACTTAGACCAGCTTGGGATTCGTATCTGAGTGGCACAGCGACTCGCCGTCTTCAAGGGAGATTTCCTGCTGCCTGTAAGTTCCCAAATTAGGATAAACCAGCTAAGGGAATGCCACAGGCAACCCCTTAGCCAGCTAGATGTGGTAAAGTCATTCGAGATGGTCTTTGAGTGTTTCTACAAGTTGGTTTTGAATATCTGCTTCACTATGCTGCCATATGATTTCGAAAAGCACACCAAGTCCGGGCAAAACCCGTTCTTCTCCGCCGATGGAGTCCTCAATAACTTCCTGAAGCTCATTATTCGATTTATTCTGGACTCGCTGGACGATGGCCTGTCTTAAGGTGATGTTCATTCGTGGACCTCGCTTCCATTTCGTTATCGATATTAATATGCGCAAGTTTCAAGCCGTTCATCCTTCCACACTTCGCCACCTTTCCGTGCATAGTGAGATGCTGTCCATGAGTATGTTATACTATAATAATCTTAGGAATTTGGAGGACACGCCAACAGTGAGAAAGCAATTTGCGATTATTGGGATGGGAAGATTCGGGTCTAGCGTCGCTAAAACATTGTCACAATTAGGGTTTGAGGTCCTTGCTATTGATCATCGTGAAGAGACAGTCCAAGAGGTTTCAGCTTTCGTCACACATGCTGTTCAGGCAGATTCTACGGATGAAGAAGCGCTGCGAGCTCTAGGTATTCGAAATTTTGACGTTGTGGTTGTGGCTATTGGTGAGGATATTCAAGCGAGTATTCTGACTACATTAATCCTCAAAGAAATGGGCATACCTACGACAGTAGTGAAAGCTGTAAATGATCTGCATGGAAAAGTGTTAAAAAAAATTGGCGCAGACAAAGTCGTTTATCCAGAAAGAGATATGGGACAGCGTGTGGCGCATCATCTGATCTCATCTAATATTATCGATTACATAGAGCTTTCTGCTGATTACAGCATCGTTGAGATTAAGGTGTCTACACAAATGATTGGTAAAAGCCTCAAACAGTTGGATATCCGGGCTAAATATGGCTGTAATGTGATTGCGATCAAACAAAATGAGCAGCTGATCATTCCGCCAAGTGCGGAAGAGCCGCTTAGAATAGACGATATTTTGGTTCTTGTAGGTAAAAATTCAAGTCTTCAAACTTTTGAAGTGACTTTCGCAGAGTAGGTAGGAATAAATGACAAGCGTACATACGGAAATTATGTCTGTTCAGAATGCTAGAGTCAAAGAATGGGCGCAGCTTTTAGAACGCCGAGGCAGGGACAAACAAGGGAAATATATCATTGAGGGTTACCATCTCGTCGAGGAAGCATTACGTGCAGAAGCTTCGGTGGAGACGATTGTTTATAGCCTGGAAAAAGGGGTTCCTGCTGGGTTAGCTGAGCAGGTTACTCCATCTGTGGAATGGGTCGGCGTCAGCCAGGCTGTGCTGGAAAAATGCACAGATACGCAGACGCCGCAGGGAGTTTTGGCTGTTATAGCTCGGCCGCAGCTTGGCATGGACGAGCTGCTCGCTGGCGAGCATGATCTTGTAGTGGTCCTGGACGGCGTTCAGGATCCGGGCAACCTTGGCACGATCATCCGCAGCGCAGATGCCGTCGGGGCCAAGGCTGTTGTGCTCGGCCGCGGCACGGTCGATCTGTACAATCCCAAGACGATCCGCTCAACGATGGGATCGATGTATCATCTGCCGATTGTGGAGGCAGATCTGCTTGAGCTGCTGCCGCGTGCGCGTGAGCGCGGCGTTCGGCTTGTGACCACGAGCCTGCAGGCGCAGCGCTCGTGCTACGACACGGACCTGCGGCAGCCGACGTGGCTAATCCTCGGCAACGAAGCCAAGGGCGTGTCGCCGGAAGTCGCTGCACAGTCGGATGTGCAGGTGATTATTCCGATGCAGGGCAAAGCGGAATCGCTGAACGTCGCGATGGCCGCGACGGTGCTGCTATTTGAGGCTTCGCGGCAGCGGTTGGTGTAACCGCATGGCTTCTAACTGATGAAAAAAGAAAGCCCTCAACTTGGCCGTTTGGCTCGGTTGAGGGTGTTTTTTTGTTTAATCGAAATGAGTGTCTCCAGATGCCCCTACACATTTTAGATAAGGTCTCGTCCGCTGTCGCTTTCTGTATAGATGGATATAAGCACGATTGCCGTGTCTTCCCCTATATTTCTCACCACATGGGGCGTGCATGCGTTCCAACTGAACGAATCGCCATCTCCGAATTCAGCCGCATCTTCTCCCTGCTCTGCGTATATTCTTCCTTTAATGACAACATGGACCTCCTCGCCTTCATGAGCATGAGGTACGTCCCCCGTCGAAGCCCCAGGAGGGAACTCTACAAGCATCATCCTAACGTTCTTTGTGGAGCTCAGATGCTCTACCTTTAGATTTTCGGAACCGCTTGTTGTGATTCTTCGTTCAGCCTTCCGAACAATACTCATTCGATCCTCTTTCTTTAGGAGCAAATAAGCCAAAGGCACCTTTAAAGCCTGCGCTATGTTTTCCAACGTCGATATGGAGGGGGAGGTTTTATTGGTTTCAAGCTGACTCATGAAGCCTTGAGACAAGCCAGTTTCTTCACAAATTTGGGCAATAGTGATATTCTTTCGCTTCCGAATCGCCCGTATAGTTGAGCCGATGTCCATCCCGATTGCACCTCTTATAAAATATTAGTAATACAAAACTTAATTACATATTAGCAAAATTCCTGTTGACATGCTAGCATGTCTTATATTAAATTACTTATATAAACATTATTTTAATATTACTAATATTTTATGAAGGAGAGAATAAGAATGACAAAGACAGCAGTTGTTTCGGTTATTATGCGTGTGGTGATGGGAATCATATTTTTTTCTCACGGAGTCGCCAAGCTTCAAATGGGACTCAGCAATGTAGATGCATGGTTCAGTTCAATAGGTATTCCTGGATTTTTGGCTTATGCCGTGGCGGTGCTTGAGCTTGTGGGCGGGATTATGCTAATTGTGGGATTGTTTACTCGTTATGTATCGGGATTGTTCGTAGTCATGCTAATCGGCGCTATTTTTACCGCGAAGCTTTCCGCCGGACTTCTTGGCAACGCTCAGACACCCGGCTACGAGCTTGATCTTGGATTTATATTGGTTTCGTTGTATCTTGTTGTTGCCGAACAATCGATTCTCTCGGTCGACCGTCTTATTATGAACAAACGCAGCGCATAACTTACTACTAAGGGGGATTATGATGAACCCGTTTTATCAATATGACATTCATTTACCGGCCAATATGGACCCGGACAAGAGATATCCGGCGGTCTTTACCCTGCATGGCAAAGGCTCCAATGAAAGAAATATGTTCGGTTTGGTCGCTACGTTGGCTGATGATTTCATCATTATCGGTATTCACGGCAATTTACCGCTTGGAGCCGGTTACCAGTATTATGATTTGAAAAGTCTGGGCAATCCTATCCGCGAGATGTTTGACGAAACGGTTAAACAACTCGAAGCATTCATACATTATGCGACGGAAAAGTATCCGATCGATTCAGGCAAACGCTATTTGCTTGGCTTTAGCCAAGGCGCAATTCTGTCGATGACACTTGCACTTACGATAGGAGATCAGCTGAATGGAATCGTTGCGCTGAACGGGTACGTTCCTGACTTTGTGAAGACGGAGTATCCACTGCGAAGCGTGAAGGACGTTTCGATATTTGTTTCACATGGAGAGTACGATTCCGTATTCCCGGTTCAGATAGGCCACGAGACGGCGTCGTATTTTAAGGATCAGACGCAGCGAATGACATTTAAACTATATCCAACCGACCATGGCGTATCGGAAGAGAACCAACTTGATATATTGAATTGGCTTAAGCATGATGCTGGTTTGATTACAAAAAAGGAGTGAGAAGCCTCATGATGCCTTCCTATTTTTTCGCGCACGGCGCCCCATCGATCGTGCTTGAGGATAACGAATATACACAACTGCTTAAGAACTTTAAGGATCATACACCTAGACCGAAAGCAATCGTGCTCTTTAGCGCTCACTGGGAAGAGTCGGTACAGACGGTCAGCGCTGCTGAAACATATGAAACCATTTATGATTTTGGCGGGTTTCAGGATGAGCTTTACGAGATGACCTATCCGGCCAAAAGCGATCATTTACTAGGCGAGCAGGTTCATTCGTTGTTTCAGAAGCACGGCATTCAGAGTGTTCTTAATGAGAGCAGAGGACTAGACCACGGGGCTTGGGCTGTTTTGAAGCTGCTGTATCCTGAGGCGGATATCCCGGTTGTCGCTCTATCCGTGAACCGTCATCTGAGCAACGAGAAGCAGTATCAAATTGGCAAAGCGTTGTCGGAACTTAGGGAACAGGATGTTCTCATTATCGGAAGCGGAGGAACAGTCCATAATTTAAGAAAATTGAACTGGCAGCCCAAAGGCATAGATGAGTGGGCGGAGCAGTTCGACAATTGGCTACAGAGAAAGCTTGAGTCATGGGATACGGAGGCGCTATTTCAATATCATGAACTAGCTCCTAATGCCCAAGAGGCCGTGCCAACGAGTGAACACTTCATTCCACTTCTTCTTGCGATGGGAACCGGTGACTCTAACCGTAAGGCGAAGCTGCTTCATCGCAGCTATCAATACGGCAATCTAAGCTTAAGCTGCTGGCAATTTAAATAATAATTAAGTGAATGAAAGAGGGCGGATCGGATGAAATCCGCAGTTAAAGCGGCAATGGAGAGGACGATCATATTCTCCATTGCCGCGGTTTATATTGTGCAGCAGCTGACGCAGCTGGAGATGCTTACTCCTCTGCTGGGATGCCTTGTCTTTATTGCAATCGCCATATTGTTGCCGAAGCTTAAGGGCTTGACCTTCTGGCTTACAGTATCCTTTATGATTGCCGGGACAGTCCTCATGTTGCTTCAGAAAGTGGAGTCGGCAGTTTGGTTCGAGTCGGCGGGAATAAACGTGACAATCGTTACGCTGTTCCTATTCGCGCCGTTATTTGGGATTCCAGTCCGGCTTCCCGAATATGTTGAAGCCCTGAAGCGTTTCTACGAAGAAAAATTTCGCAGCAAAGCAGCATTATTCATAGGAACGCAGTTTCTTACACAAATCATGGGCGTGTTTATCAACGTCGGTTCGATCCCTGTCGTGTATCAGATGGTCTTTGTAAAACCACAACCCGGTATGTCCCGGCTGCTTGCAAATGCGCTAAACCGGGGATTTGCGGGGGCGATTCTTTGGTCGCCGTATTTCGCCGCGATGACGCTCGTGACATCGGCCCTTGAGTTGCCTTGGTCGTCCGTTCTGCCTTTTTTGCTCGGATTGGCTGTCCTTAGCCTCGTCGTAAGCTGGGCGGTCGACTTCCGGGAGCTGCGGCAGGCTGAAACGGAGCCACCTCAACATGAGCTGACTAAGAAACAGGGGAGTGCAGCTTTTCCGATAGGGCTTGGGATGTATTTAATAACTGCTATAATCGACATATTGCTATTGGAGCGGTTGGTTGAGCTGCCGATGGTGATATTAATTTGTATGGCGGCTGTATTATTTCCGCTGATCTGGTGCATGGCTAAGGGATCTATGGCCGTATACAGACAAGGGTTGAAGAATCATGTTACAGTCACGCTACCCGCATTGCAGAAGGAAATCACGCTGTTTTTGGCCGCCGGCTTCTTCAGCGGTTCAATCGGCGTAACGAAGTTCGGAACCACGGTTCCGGCACTACTGGAGCAAATACCGCTGTCGGTATCCTTAACATTCTCGGTATTCACGGTGGCTCTCATTGCGGGAACCTCGTTAATCGGTCTTCATCCGATCGTGCCGGTCACCATTCTTGCGGGCGGCATTGATCCGGTGAGCGTGCAAATCAGTCCGATGTATTTCGCAGTACTGCTGCTGGGAAGCTGGAGCTTGTCCAATCCCATATCACCAGCCTCGGCCGTGAACAATTTGCTGGCGGGTCTGTTTAAGAAGCCAGTGTTTGAGGTAGCCGTGCCGAATTATAAATTCGCCGGCTGTATGGCGATAGTGCTGATCATTTATTTGAAGGTTGTTGTTGCCCCCACATAGTTGCGCATTTATTTACGCAAAATAAGACATAGACTATGTGTCGGAAACCCCAATCTGGATTGAAAAGGAGAAGTATCCATGCCTGTTGTACAAAGCTTTGATCCTAAAGTGATTTCTCTTTTACAGGAGAAAATAAAACTGATTAAAACGGACGAAGGAGCCGTATATCTTGTTGGTCCCATTAAGCTGCCGGTTAACTTACTTGAGGAGACAGTCCAGTTTAAATGGTACTGCTGGCTCAATTGCAACGAAGTGACTGAAGATTTTGAGCGTATTGTCGCCAAATTATCTTCTGCTAATTTAGCGGAATATCAACAATCGAGTGTACTTGTCCATGGGGATTTTCAAAATGCAGATCATGCCTTGATTCGGTTTCACTCCATCTGTCATACCGGAGATATTTTCGGCAGCAAGCGATGTGACTGCGGATATCAGCTCAATCAGTCGTTGAAACATATTGCCGAGCATGGAAGCGGCGCTTTATTTTATCTGGCCAATCATGAAGGAAGAGGCATCGGGCTCTTCAGTAAAGCACTCGCCTATATTCTACAGGAAAACGGATATGATACCGTGGATGCCAATCTTCAGCTTGGTTTTGTTGATGATTCACGTGATTACAGCGATGCGATAAAGGTTTTAAAAGCACTTCGGACAAAGCCGGTCACACTGATCACAAACAATCCCAAAAAATTAGATGCGCTTAGTAAGGCAGGTCTGGATGTAGAGGATCGGGTGCAGCTTTGGGGGGATGTCTCCGAGTATAATGAGAAATATTTGAAAACGAAAATCGAGCGGTCCGGACACTTGAACGAAGGCGAAGGCTGTTGCAATAATGACTAACCACGAATTTTACATGAGGCTGGCATTACAGAATGCGATGGCTATGAAAGGGCAGACAGATCCGAACCCACTTGTTGGCTCTGTCATTGTGAATGATAACCGGATCGTAGGCATTGGGGTTCATATGAAAGCGGGAGAGCCTCATGCTGAAATTCATGCTATTCGTATGGCTGGCGAACACACGCGAGGGGCGACCATTTATGTAACGCTTGAGCCATGCTCCCATTATGGTAGAACCGGGCCTTGCGCTGTGGCCATCAGGGAAGCCGGTATAAAACGGGTGGTTATTGCTTCAATGGATCCTAATCCATTGGTATCGGGTAAAGGAGTAAGTATACTTCAGGAAGTAGGCATCGAAGTCATCGTCGGTGTATGTGAAGATGAATCCCGAAGAATGAATGAAGTTTTTAATAAATTTATCGTTCATCAGACGCCATTTGTAACCCTAAAATCCGCTATCACGATGGATGGAAAGATTGCAAGTTATACATCGGATAGCAAATGGATTACCTCCGATTTAGCGCGCGAGGACGTCCATATGCTTCGAAATGAGAACGCTGCGATACTTGTTGGCGTCAATACAGTGATAAAAGACGATCCCCAGCTTACAACAAGGATGCCTAATGGCAGGAATCCTGTTCGCGTGATCCTAGATTCTACTTTACGTTTGCCCACGGGAGCAAAGGTGGTAACGGATGTGCAAGCCCCCACATGGGTATTTACGACAAAGTCTCATGAGCCTGAAAAGCGAAAAGCATTGGAATCAGCCGGTGTCAAAATTTTTGTAACCGAGCAGTCCGGCAAGGTCGATCCATTCGAAGTTCTTCAGATATTAGGTAAGGAATTGATCTCTTCTCTTTTGATTGAAGGCGGCAGCGAAATCAATGCTTCATTTTTTGAAAATAAGCTCGCAGATAAAATGATCATTTACATGGCTCCCAAGTTAATTGGCGGGCGGAATGCGCCGACGTTTCTAGAAGGAACCGGATTCGAGAAAATGAGTGACGCTGTAGAGCTATCCGATGTAAGTGTTCAAACACTGGGCAAAGATTTTAAATTTACTGGATATCCGGTATATAAAGAGTGATAACATGAAATTTGGATGTATGCTGTAGAGAAAACTCTATATAAAAAAGTTAGAGCTCAATTGGTCGATAAAATGACCATTTGAGCTCTATTTTCTATTCTTCCCCATCAAGACTATGTAAATATCGGATATAGATTAATGAGAGAGCGGTCGGTGAAGCGCCTGATGACATGTATGGAGCCTATGGATTATTGCTTGGATTAAATAGTCATGATATTTCGTCCATGCAGGAATTGATTGGAACGCCCATTCGTGTGAAGGCGGCTTCATCCTAGTTGGGGGGCAGATTCAAGAATGCGATTTTCGAATTTGATGGCTTCAACGCCACATTTGAAACAGGGATGGACCAACAGGGACGATTTGACGCTCATATCGAGGTTTATGGTGAGAATAAATCAGTTCTTATTCAGTATGACACACCTTATATCCGACAATTGCCAACGACGCTGCATATTAGCGAAACAAGAGGTGACAGCTTTGAGGAATCGGTTGTTCGCCCGACATATAAGGATGCCTATGTGTGTGAGATTGAGTATTTCTATGAGGTAGTCACGAAAGGGATGCCGCCAAAGACGACACCGGAAGATTACCTGCAGGATCTCGCGATCTAAGATGATGATTGAAGCAATGAAGCAATAGAAACGGCAGGGGATTACCTTCCCCTGTCGTTTTGTTGTTTTACGCCAATTCCTTAGGAGCTACTAGCAAAGAGAATATCTTATGTTAAAGTAAAATCAAAGAGTTCCGTTTTTCCAAATAATGACTATATAAAAGTGTTAATTAAGAAATGAGGGTTGTCGATGTATAAAGTTTTGATTGTAGAAGATGAGATGTTGGTGCGGATTGGTCTGAAAAGCTCCATTGATTGGGGCGAATTGGGTATGGAAGTGATTGCGGATGTTTCGAATGGACAAGCAGCCTGGGAAGTTTATCATGACCAAAAACCAGATTTGATTTTAACGGATATTAAAATGCCAATCATGGATGGTTTGCAGCTTATTTCTCAAATTAGAGAAAAAGATTCAAAAACGAAAATTATTATTTTGACAGCCTATGACGAGTACAATTTGTTGCGAAAAGCCGTTCAATTGGGAATTTCTGATTATATTCTCAAACTAAAAATGTCCATCGTTGAAATGGAATCTGTTTTGAAAAAAGTACAAGCTGAATTACTGGAAGAAAATATCCCTATTACTCCCGTGCAAGAGGATTTGAAAGCGAACATCATTCATCTCAAAGAAAATGCAGTGAAGGATTATTTGTTTTACGGAAGATATTCGGAAACGGAATTTGCTGAAGTGACGAATAAATTACATTTTCGCATAAGTCCGGAGCGGCTGGTCCTATGTGTACTTGCGATCGATAAATTTGAGCAAATGGAAAGTAAATTAAAAGACAATCAAGGAAATCTGATCCGATTCAGTATTCTGAACATCATCAATGAATTGTTGGGTGGATACCTTCGAGGGGAAGTTCTACATGAGAAAGATGAGAAATATCTGCTCCTTTTCAGCTTTCCAGATATGATTAGCGAGCAAATGATTTACCAGAATGTCCAAGAAATACTCTCACATATTAACAATATTATTAAAAAATACCTGAATACATCCGTTTCCTCCGGAATAAGCACGATTAATAACGGATACGCTTCGCTTAAACAAATGTATCGTGAATGTGTATCCGCGCTGGAGCAACGATTTATTTTGGGGAATGAGAGATTCATCCAATGGCAAGATATGGGGAGAGACAACTTACTGAAAGATATTAGCATGAAGCTAGAAAAAATGTGGCAAGATTCAGATCAATTTAATGAGAGGTACTCGAAAGAAATAGAAGCGGGAATAAAGACCCTTACCCAGTCAACGAGTATCTCCAAAGCAGAAATCCAAATCATGGTGATCCGATGGATCCATTGGCCAACCGTTTATTTAAATGTATACATGGATGATATCTCCAATATGGCGCTTGATTTTGCGGGCCAAATTCATAAATGCACGACATTAGATGAAACGATAGATATTTTCAAACAATTCCTCTACGAGCTTAAAAGCAGTCATGCGAAGAAGAAATTCATCGATAAAGAAATCGCAGAAGCGGCGAAGTTTATTCAACTACATTACCATCAAGATATCTCATTGCAGCAAGTAGCGGATCAGGTGAAATTGAGCCCTAATCATTTCAGCAGTTTATTCAAAAAAAATTTAGATTTGAGCTTTATTGAGTATTTGAACCGTTTCCGAATAGACATGGCCAAGGATATGTTGGTAAACACACATCTTAAATCCTATGAAATCGCCGAAAGGGTAGGGTATATGGATTACAGCTATTTTAGCCGCGTTTTCAAAAAGGTCACAGGTATGAGGCCGAATGAGTTTCAGAAGCAATGGTTTGTGGAGAATCGGGCAGAAAGGATGGATGGGGACGATGAGAACGTTCTTTAAAAGGAGATATCGAAATTCCTTGTCCAATCTCTTGTTTGTTTCTTTCTTGGTCATGTTCCTGCTTATCTTCACCATAAGCTCGATTTTTTCATATTCAGGAATATTAAATATATTAAAAAATAATGCGAAAGAGAATAGTCTGCAGCAGTTAAAACAATATGATTACAATTTATCTATTTTTGCGGGTGAGGTGGATCAGGTTTCCAGGCAGCTTGTTTTGGACAGCGAATTGCAAAATTTGATTGATTACAAGAACATGACAGAGATTGATCGTATTCTTCAAATGGAGATAGCTTTCAAAGATTTTGCACAAATGCTTTCTAATTACAAGTTTATCGATTCCATTAGCTTTTATGGGGAAGACGGATTCATCATTAGGGCTAGTTCGAATAGTAATGATATTCTTTATGATTCATCGAGTAAACAGAACAAATTTTATAGGTCGGAAATTTATCCTGAGGCAAAATCGAAAGCGCTAACACTGACTTGGTTTGGTGGCTTTACGGCTCAGGATTTCAACATAGCAACAAGCAATACGCTCTCTAAAGAAGCAGCAGATTCAAAGCCGACTTCTTACATATCTGCAGCCAGAAGCATATTTTCGAATAGTCAGACGGGTACCATCGTGATTAATGTGGATATGACGTATTTTACTGATATTTATAATCATGCAAGTGATAACAGGAACAGAGAAATGTACCTCATGGATGGTTCGGGTAAAATAGTTTCTCACAGCGACGTAGCCAAGATAGGCAATCAAGGTACGATACCGCTGCAATTCCTATCTGCTGCTAACGGCGGCGATAAGTTTTCTAGCTATGAACACGATAAGAAACAAATCATGTCTTACAAAAGCAGCAGCTTTGATTGGATTTTAATTTATGAAATTCCCTTGAGTGAATTTACCAAGGATATTTTTACATTAAGACAGATCGTGACCATAATGTTTATATTTAGCTTGGTTTTTGCAGCTATCTTATCCAAGTACTGGATCCGTAAGGTTACGATGCCGCTGAACCGATTAACCACGGTCATGAAGAAAATGGAACTAGGAAATCTAGGTCTTACACTTGATCTGGATGTGAGAAATGAGTTTGGGATTCTGATTGCGCAATTTAATAAAATGTCGAAAAGTATCGTGGAACTTCTTAAGCAAAAGGAAACGATCGAGGAAGAGAAGAGAAGGATAGAAATTGGCGCTTTGCAGTCGCAGATTAATCCCCATTTCTTCTACAATACGTTAAATACCATCAAATGGATGGCCATAATGGTCAAAGCGGACAATATTGTGGAAAGTCTCACAACGTTAGGTGACATTCTGCATCCCATGTTCAAAAAGAATGATCTATTATGTTCTATCCGTGAAGAAATCGAATATCTCGAGAATTATATCAAAATTATGAATTATCGGTACGCTGGGGAGATTAAAGTCAAAATTAGCATACCCAATGATGTGATGGAATGCCAAATCCTTCGTTTTCTCCTCCAACCATTGGTAGAAAATGCGATTTATCATGGTCTTAACAGTCGCAATGGAGGCGAAATTACTATCGCAGCCGAAGAACAAAACCATGAAATCGTATTGTTTGTTTACGATAATGGCGAAGGCATGTCCAACATGAAGGTTCAAGAAATCAAACAATTTTTGAAGAGCAAGGGCAGTGAAGATAACCAACAAGATACAGGAATCGGCCTAATGAATGTAAACCGAAGAATTCTGCTTCATTTTGGCGATCCTTATGGGATTGAAATTGAAAGTGAACAGCATATAGGGACTAAATTGAAAGTAACAATCCCGAAAGTCCAAAAATCGTAAAAAAGTACCACCTAATTGTAAACGCTTTTTTTATTGGGGAAAAGTGCTCATATTTGTTGTGTATTTCGTAAAATTGTTCATTTTTATTTCCCATTTTTACCATTACTATTATGGATATACACAAGTATTGAATAGCACCTAATGAAAAAAACGCTTCGTGGAGGGAACTATGCAATCAGAAATATCCATGACTGTAGTAAAGCCGTTACATAGAACCAGAAAGAAGAATAGAGCAGGATTGAAATATTTTCTCATCGCGATTCCGTTTAGTATTTTTGTATTTGCCTTCAGTTATGTGCCGCTATTCGGCTGGATCTTTTCTTTCTATGATTACAATCCGGCGTTGAAATTTTCGCAGCTGCATTTTTTAGGCTTCGATAATTTTGTGAAAATATATGCGGAACGAAGTGAGGTTTTCCGGATCTTAAGAAACACCCTAGCGATGAGCTTTCTGAATCTCATTTTCGCACCTTTGCCGTTAATCGTGGCCGTTATGCTCAATGAAATAAAAAACAGCAAATTTAGAAAATGGATTCAAACGAGCACTACACTTCCTCATTTTATTAGCTGGATTGTCGTATTCTCGCTCTCTTTTTCGATTTTTTCAACGAGTGGCCTCTACTATACACTGTTAAAAAACTTGCATTTAAGTGTTCCAGTGATCGGGCTTTTAGGCAATAATGATGCCGCATGGTTCTTTCATTTAGGGTTAGGCATATGGAAAAACTTGGGTTGGGGCGTGATTATTTATATTGCTACGATAGCAGGCATAGATGCGGGGCTTTATGAGGCCGCACGAATAGACGGCGCTAACAAATTTGGATTGATGCGGCATATTACATTGCCTGGACTCGCCCCAACATTCTTTGTTCTTCTCTTGTTATCGGTCAGCAATCTCTTGAATAATGGGTTTGATCAATATTTTGTTTTCTATAATTCACTTGTAGCGGATAAAGTGGAAGTTTTGGATTATTACGTGTATAAAACAGGATGGATCATCAACGATTATTCTTACGCTACGGTTCTTGGCATGCTGAAATCCCTCATCAGTATTATTCTCTTGTTCTCTGTCAACTATCTTTCCAAGAAAACAAGGGGCGAATCGTTAGTGTAAACAATCTATTGAAGATAAGGAGGTCCAGGACATGATGGTACGCAAGCAATACAGTTCAATTTGGGAACGATTATTTGACCAATTTAATTATGTATTTATGACGCTATTTACACTTGTTTGCATGTATCCATTCTACTATGTCTTTATCTATTCAATCAGTGACCCAAGAACTGCGGCGAGGGGAATTTATTTCTTCCCGACTAAAATCAGTTTCGACAGCTATATCAACATACTTGCTCTAGGAACAGTACCTCTGGCATTCGTAGTGTCCGTCGTAAAAACAGTATTGTTCACCATGATATGCGTTTATTTCTCTTCTATGTTCGCTTATCTATTAACCAAGCGGGAGATGCTTTACCGTAAGGTCGTGTATCGATTTGTGATTTCGTCGATGTATCTGAGTGCCGGGTTGATCCCATGGTTCATTACAATGAAAACGTACGGATTACAAGACAATTTCCTTCTATATATCATCCCCGGAGCCATCAATGCTTTTTATATTATTCTCGTCAAAACGTATATCGAGCAAATCCCAGATTCACTCGAAGAATCGGCTCAAATAGATGGTGCTGGATTTATGGCTTTATTCAATAAAATTATTTTCCCTTTATCCAAACCCATTGTTGCAACCGTTGCCGTCTATGCGGCGGTCGGCTGCTGGAACACATGGATGGATAACTACTTTCTGGTTCACAAACCAGGTTTGCAAACGATTCAGATCATTTTATTCAACTATCTCAATGACTCAAAAGCCATAGCTGAGAACGCTGCGCGACAGACTGCAGGATCTGGTTTGGAAGTTCAAGTTTCAGAAGAGACGATTAAAATGGCCATTACCATGATTTCGGTTCTTCCGATTATGATGGTGTACCCATTCTTGCAGAAGCATTTCATCAAAGGCATTATGCTGGGTGCCGTCAAAGGCTAATTTTAGAATGCAAGCTTTTCGCAGAGGATATATTGGTTTTTCTAGAAAACCATTTATATTATAGATTTTACCTATAATAAGGGGGTATAGAATGAAACATCTAAAAGGTAGATCAAGTCTGGTTCCGCTCACGCTTATCACGGTGCTTCTTGTACTATCCGCATGTTCCGGCAAAAGCGGTACACCAGCTACAACGCCTGCTAATTCAGCTTCACCGAATGCAGTAGCTTCGAGTTCAACACCGGGCTCAGATCCGAAGCTTTCCATGGAACCTATCACTTTAAAAGTATTTGTCGCTCCGTCTTCTAAAGCTATACGTGAAGGCATTCAGAACAATGCTTTTGGGGAGGCCATCAAGCAGAAATTCGGAATTACGCTGGATATCATAACTGGTGACGATGTGAAACAAAAAACCATGATTGCAGGCGGAGATTTGCCGGATATCCTTGTTTTTGTAGGATCTACTTACACATTGGCTAATTCGATGATTAAAAGCGGCCAGGTCATCCCTCTGGATGATTTGATTGCTAAATATGGACCTAATATTACCAAATACAGTAAAACATCTTTAGATGTATTCAGAAAATCGTTTAGCAATAACACGAATAAGGTTTATTTCTTATCAGCGTCACAAGTGAAAGCTAATAATGATCTCATAAGCCAAACTGCTTTTGTCAATTTCAATACAAGATGGGACTTGTACAAAGAAGCCGGTTATCCGGAGATGAAAAATGAAGATGATTTCTTGAAGGTCATGAAGCAGATTCAAGATAAGAATCCGACAACGAAAGACGGGAAAAAGGTGTACTCGTTCTCCGCATGGACAGATTGGGGAACATGGCCTTACATTATTACCTATCCTTTCGTAAATGGCTATAATAATTTGGCAAACGGTCAAGAATTGAATCTGAAAACCGGAGAAGTGGAAGACCAATACACGAAGGAAGACGGCATATTTTGGAAAGGTATTTATTTTTACAACAAAGCTCATCGGATGGGTCTCTTTGATCCGGAAGGCTTCACACAGAAGAGTCCGCAATATCAAGAAAAGCTTGTCACGGGGCAATTGCTGAATTCACATCTCTCTGTATGGTCAGGCGGCGCTGATTTAGTGAAATATACAGGTAAAGATGATGCGCAAATGCTCACAATTCCGGGTCCATTTCGCGTAATTTCCGGTTTGTACAATATCGAGACCCCTTTGGGCTGGGGTATAGGGATCGCTAAAGCAATCACCTCGCATAATAAGTATCCGGAACGAACCCTGCAGCTGCTGGATTACTTAAATTCTCCGGAAGGAGCAAGATTTATTTACAATGGGGTGAAAGGCAAGGATTGGGATATTGTGGATGGCAAAGCGCAATTAATTGGAGAAATGGCAAAGCCGAACAATTCAGAGTATCTTCAAGCCAATGGTCTAGGAGGTGCGTTTAAAAGGTTGGCTGCATTTGAAGAGAGCTACCCGACGGAAGATGGTACGCCGGTTGACTTGCGCAAACAGGTAAATCCGGGACTTGTGTCAAACGCTGAAAAGGATTTTGCCAAACATTACAATAAGGACTTGTTATACCCAGGGCAGGTATATGACAAGTTGGTGAAAGAAGGAAAATTCGCAGCGCCAACGAAATTTTGGCCAGTTCCGGCGCTGGTAGCCCAACCTTCAGACGCAACTACGCAGATCTTTACGAAAGCAGACCAATATTTTATGGCGAATGTCGCGAAATTTATTATGGCCAAGGATGATGCGGAATTTGACGCGGCTAAGAAAAAGGCCATTTCAGACCTCAAAAACCTCGGCATAGATAAAGCCTATGATGAGTTACATCAACTGTTAGTAGACGCTCAACAAACGGCTAAGGATTTGAATCTAAAATAGCAATGAAAAAATTTGAACAAATAATTGCATCTGTTGCCGCTCAGTTTCCCGGGTGGGAAGCTGAACGGTAACTGTATATACTAGCGCAAAGAGTTATGATAAAACGAGGAGGAATTAATGATGTATTTTGTCAAATGGAAAAGGACATCCTTGCGCACGATTGTCACCCTTATGGCGACCCTATTATTTGTCTCTTCTGGCCTGTTTATTAGCGGCAGTGCAAACGCTTTCAATCAGGATGAACTCGGGCCGAATGTATTCGGCCCGACAGCCATCGGCGAGGCGCAGTCATATAATCTTCTTTCTCCCGGTTTTGATGACGCGTTACGATCGACTAGATGGATACCAGCTGGAAGCCAGCCAGGGTACATCTTTACCTTCAACGATACAGCAGGAGTGAATAATAGCGGGGCGGCTGTCATTGAAATCCCCACTAACGACGGTGTCAACACATTCCCCTCATATACCCAGACACTCACCGTCAACGGAAACCTGCAGGTCGGCAAATCAATCGCATTCAGCGGGTGGCTGCGCACGGACAATGTCCAGTGTAAGCAGATTGGCAGCCAATGCTTTGGTGTGGGTGCGTATATCGCTATTGAATATTACAACGCGAGTGGGGGGCGCATAGCGTTTGATCAATCGGGACCCATACAGGGAAATCAAGGCTGGACGTATCGTAGAGCAATCGGGGTCATTCCTCAAGGGACGGCTTCCGTCAAATTGAATTTTTTGCTTAACGGCATGGGGAAGGCCTATTTCGACAATGCTGCGCTTGCTTACTATTCGGACAGTTCGGTGGTCAATGCTGTCTACGCTCAGCAGGTCGAGCTAAACGTAACGAATAGCATGCTTAATACCAATTTAATCGGACTAGGCACAAATTTGAATCCGCATTTCGCAATGCCTGGGAGGCTTTCGACTCAGGACGAACAACTGATTACAGAGCGATTGCAGCTGATTAAACCGGCCTGGGTGCGAGTATTTACCGATACGCGTTGGTGGGTGACTTCCACCGGCAACGACTTCACGACGAATCCTATGATGAGTGCACTGGTGAAAGATTTGCAAATCATCAAAGGTCTTGGGGCAAAAGTTAATCTCGTTATGACTTGGCCGAATTATTTACAGCCCAAGGAGGTAATTGCGGTGCATATGGCCGATCTCATCGAGTGGCTGCAGAGCCAGCAGCTGCATATCGATGGACTTACGCTCTATAATGAACCGGATAACAGCAACAGCTTTCCGGGCACTGTTTCGGACTATGTGGCGCTGTATCAGGAGATGGCTGATGTTCTGGCAGCCCGCGGTTTTCATGATGTGAAATTGATTGGAGGAGATGTGTCGGCAAGCGATACCTTTACTGAGCAGATCGCCGGGCCGCTTCAAAGCGACTTGGGGATGTTGTCCTACCATAGCTATGTCCATTATAAGAGACCGATGGCTTCTTCGATATTGCGCTCTGCTATGGTGGCAAAGTATGCACAGTCCAAAGGGCTAGACGAGTTTCTTTGGGAAACCAATGTGGGGTATGGAGTTGGTTTTGTTGCATTTAGCCCAGGTACCGTAGATGGCGTGCTGATGCCGAAACGGTATCCATCGATGCTGAAGTTGGCAGCTTATGTGATGCAGACGCTTGCGGTCGGCGTGAAAGGTCTTTCATATTGGGAAGCTTTTGACATGAATTACGGGGATCTGGGGACGACGACCTGGGTAATGAAATATGGGATGTGGGGAACCAAGGCGGAAGGCTATCCTCTTCGACCAGCCTATTATTCGTATCAGCTCCTTTCCAGTCAAATTCAGCCTGGCGCTTCAATCCGCAAGGTCACCTCGAATTCTGCCGATTCGACGCTGCTATCATATATGATCGACAAACCCGATGGCTCTCAAGCGCTATTTCTGTTGAATCCATGGGATCAACCGGTTAGCGTGACAGCTAATCTCGGCGATGCAAGCTACACGAATCAAAAGGTCAAGCGAATTATCTACAACTCGACTGAAGTTGCTTCTGCAATCGCAGAAGGCAGGCTATCTTTAGGCGAAACAGAAGTGAACTTATCTGGCGGTTCCTATAGTGATGTGATCCAGCCGGAGAGCATGATGGTCATCCAACTGGATAAAGTACCGCCAGTCACTACAGCAACCTTATCTCCTGCACAGCCAGAAGGGCAAAATGGCTGGTACGTGAATCCGGTCACGGTAAGCCTTACAGCGACAAATAATTTGTCCGTCAGTAGCGGATCAGAGGTAGCCGCAACCTATTACACCATAGACGGCGGCGCACAACAAAGCGGGAATTCCGTTACGCTGACAACTGACGGCGTACATACGCTTGCCTATTGGAGCGTAGACAACGCAGGTAACATTGAAGAGCAACATACGACAACCGTTAAGATTGACAAGACGGCACCATTATTAACTGTACAATTAGATAAAACGTCTATCTGGCCACCGAATCATAAAATGGTGACTGTTCATGCCACGCTGAATTCGAGTGATGCTACATCAGGCGTCGCATCTGTGGTGTTAACCTCCATTACGAGCAATGAACCGGATAGTGGTCAAGGTGACATTGAGGCCGCTATTGGGACATCGGCCACAACATTTAGTTTACGTGCGGAAAGATTAGGTAATGGAACAGGACGTATATATACAATAACTTATACGATAACCGACAATGTAGGCAATAAATCAACAGCAGTAAGTACAGTTAGCGTTCCACATAACCAATAAGTCAAGGTACACGCATTTTATATGGATGAGATATGCTGACGCCTCTCGGATCCAGTTGGATTCGGGAGGCATCGGTTGATGGACATTGCCGCATTCATGCGCTACTTCTATCTCACTGTCCAGTGTTCCGATACTGCTGAGGAGCGACTCCTTCGATCTTTTTAAACATCCGACTGAAGTAAAAAGGATCTGGATACCCGACTTCCTCAGCAATTTCTTTAACGCTTTTAGCTGTATTGCGCAGCAGGTGTTTGGCATGTTGGGTTTTAAGCTGGTGGATGTAGTTATGGATGTTCGTTCCAGCATATTTTTTAAACACCTGACAAAGGTATTCATATTTTCGCTCCAGCACCCGCTCCAACGTTTCCTTGGAAATGTCCGACTCATAAAAATTGTTCAAATGGTTAACCAGCTTGCGGAATGTTAGGTAAGAAGCGGGAAAAGCCGTGTCCAAGTGGCTCTGCTCCAAGAAACCACTCGCCATGAGCCGAAGTATTTCGCCAAGCAAAAGGGTAGCATGAAAACGAAAATAACCGTTCGGTTGTTTCATTGTCTCCACTAGTTCTTCAAACAAGCCGAGCAGTTTATAACGCTGTAAGGAAAGAAACTGACGAGGCACTACAAGTAAATCCTCGTGAAGGATTTCAGTGGTTCTTAGTTCCGTACGTTCGGCATGGACAATATTAAGCTCAGACGCCCGATCCAGCACGAATTCATTCAGGCTGGGTTCACAGGAAAATTGCACCCAAAAAAATTGGCCCTGTCTTTCATGGGGATTCCAACCGGAATGTGACTCCCAAGGCATCATAAGCATCGATTCACCGGTTTGTAGCGTCGTGCGGGTTTCGTTAGTCTGCAAATGAACCGTACCGTCGGCAATGACGATCAGTTCGTAGTAGGGATTATGATGCCGAGCAAAGAAGGATTGGGTATTCGCGTCGAAAAGATCCGCCCATTTGACATCGAGCTTGGACAATCGAGACAGAGCGTAGTACATGGCATGACAACCTCCGATGTTTTTACTTTCGAGAACGTAACTATGTACATGGCTCCGTAATGGCGCCGTTCCAATAATAAAGTCATCACCATTATATCAAATGACGGAGGAATACACATGAGCACCAGTATTTTAAATGAACAGGATTACTATCGAATCGTCTACGGGGGATGGCTCGGGAAAAATATCGGGGGGACGCTTGGGGGACCGGTTGAGGGCAAGAAAGAGCTGCTGGAATTGACCTTTTATCCTGTGTTGCCTGACGGTCCGCTGGAGAACGATGATTTGGATCTGCAATTGGTATGGCTGCATGCTTTGGAACAGTATGGGCCGGGATTGACCTCCCGTGAGCTTGGGCAGGAGTGGATGGAACACATCTTTTTCCCTTTTGATGAATACGGTTACGCCTTGGCCAATCTACGAAGAGGTCTTCTCGCGCCAGTTGCAGGCTGGTTCAACAATCCGTTCAATGACTGTATGGGCTCTCCGATTCGTTCCGAAATTTGGGCAATGGCAGCACCTGGAGCGCCAGCAACTGCGGCTCACTATGCCTATCAGGACGCGATAGTGGATCATGCCGGAGGGGAAGGTGTATACGGAGAAATGTTTTTTGCCGCTTTGGAGAGCGCCATTTTCTTTGAGAAGGACCGAGATACATTAATTGAGATCGGAATGACATATATTCCCAAGGATTGCCGAACCGCCAAAGCTTTGAAGGATCTCATCCGTTGGCATTCAGAAGGGAAGAGTTGGATAGAAGCACGTTCACTTATTCTAGAGTACCATGGCAATGACAACTTTTGCGACGCTCCGCAAAATATTGCTTTTACGATCCTGGGATGGTTGTATGGCGAGAATTTTGAGGATGCGATATTGAAAGCCGTCAACTGCGGCTACGACACTGATTGTACCGCTGCGACGCTAGGCGCGATATTGGGTATGCTGCTCGGGCCGGAAGCACTGCCGGATAAATGGGTGAAGCCGGTTGGCGACCGTGTTGTTGTCAGTCCCCCAGTTAAAGGATTTCCCGCGCCGAAGGATTTGGATGAGTTGACCATCCGCACCATCCGCATGGGCAAACAGATCTTGGCCGCTTGGGACACGGGAATTCTAGTGCATCCCGACCTGCCTACGTCTTGGAACCGATTGGAGACGTCTGCAGCAGAAACGGCAGGAACAATAAGGGAGCTGTGGGATAGAAAAGTTACATCCAATCAATATTTGCTGCCGCAGGGAACGCGAAGCTGTCCGGACGCCGAGCTGGTGATTGACTTCGGCTCAGAAGGCCCTGCCATCGGAGCAGGTCAAAGGAAGACATTGCAATTTACCTTGACGAACCGATCGATAATCCCGATTGATGGCAGCATAGCGCTGGAGCTGCCTAAGGACTGGGTTGGGCCTGATGAGCTTGAGGTTAGTCTGCAGCCTGACGAATCCTTCCTGTGGGACGTAGAAATTCGGGCTTCTGCGGTTGCGGCCGCAAGTCATGAGCTTACTTTTTGCTGGACGCGAATTCATGATCATTCGATATGGGCTGTTCAGAGGGTGCCTTTCGCCTTGATAAGCGCATCCAGATGGATCGTCTGGGGACCGGAAAGCGATGCGGGAAAAGAGATTTATGTCCCAGGGAACCGATTGGAATGGGAAAAGGTTCTTGGATTAGATTCTGTTGGGTTTATTGCTGACGGTGTATATCGGGCGGAAACGACGCTCATTAACCCAATTGAACGGGAGCTTCGTCTCATTGCAGCTGCTAACAGTCCCGTAACACTGAAGTTGAATGGACAAACTGTGATTGATTGTAAAGAAACGTTGGAGTTCATGCCAGCGTATAATCGTTGCCATAAAGAGCAATGGGTGGAGTTAACTTTGCCTGCCGGAATCCATAAGGTGGAACTGGAAGCTACTAGGAATGGTTATCCGCTGGAGGTGTATGTCTTACCGGTAGCGCTTCGAAACACCACATCGCCTGGTTCATACTATTACCATACAGATATATTGTTGGGGTAACAGATGAGAATTGATTAACAGTAATTGAGGAGATAAAAAATGACAAAGATAAAAGTAGGAATTATCGGTTTGGGGGAAGTGGCGCAAATGATTCATTTGCCGATTCTGGAATCCCTGCCGGAGCTCTATGAGATGGTTGCTTTTTGTGATATTTCGCCAAAGCTACTAGCGAAGATGGGAGAGAAATATCGCGTTCAGCACTTATATCTGAATGCAACAGACATGTTTGAACAATCTGAGCTTGATGCTGTTTTTGTACTGAATAACATGGAATACCATACCGAGTCCACGATCGCGGCACTGAACAAGAGAATTCATGTATTTGTAGAGAAGCCAATGTGTGTCACCCAAGATGAGGTTAATGAGATTATCCAAGCGAGGGACGCGGCAAATGTACAAGTGATGGTTGGTTATATGAGACGATTTGCTCCCGCCTACCTCCGGGCATTAGAAGAGGTTAAGTCACTTGGACCGATTATCTATGTGAGAGTTCGTGATATTATCGGTCAAAACAAATTTTTCACGAGTCAATCCAACCCTATATATCGTTTCAATGATATCTCAGCTGAAGCTGTGCAGGACCGTAAGGAGCGAAACGCCAGGTTAATGAGAGAAGCGGTCGGTGAAGCATCTGATGACATGTATGCAGCCTATGGCTTATTGCTTGGATTAAATAGTCATGATATTTCGGCCATGCGGGAATTAATAGGAATGCCCATTGCTGTGAAAGCAGCTTCATCCTGGTTGGGGGGCAGATTTAAAAATGCTATCTTTGAGTATGATGGCTTCAACGCCACATTTGAAACAGGGATGGACCAGCAGGGGCGGTTTGATGCTCATATCGAGGTTTATGGTGAGAATAAATCTGTGCTTATTCAATATGACACACCTTATATTCGACAATTGCCAACGACGCTGCATATAAGTGAAACAATCGGGGACAGCTTTGAGGAATCTACCATTCGCCCGACCTATAAGGACGCTTATGTGTATGAGCTTGAATATTTTTATGAAGTGGTGACGAAAGGGTTACAACCAAAAACGACGCCTGAGGACTACCTGCAGGATCTTGTAATCTTCAAGATGATTATGGAAGCAATCAAAGGGGATATGTAGGCATGAAGCAAAAATTCGCCGTACAGCTTTTTACGCTGCGCAAAGAGTGTGAACAAGATTTTCCTGGTGTACTAAGGGAGATCAAAAAGATGGGCTGGGCTGGGGTCGAGATGGCAGGTCTTTGCGGTTATTCCGCACAAGAGATCTCCATGGTGCTGCAGGAAACCGGATTAAAAACCGCAGGTATGCACGTTTCATTGGAAAGCTTGCTTAATGACGTGGAGAATGTCATGGCTCAAGCGCGTCTCTTTCATACTTCATACCTTATTTGTCCTTCTGTTCCGCATGAGCTGCGAAACGAAAATGGCTACCAACAATTTCGCATACAACTAAATGAAATTGCGAAGAAATTACAGCCCGAGGGCTATACAATCGGCTTTCACAACCATGCTTTCGAGTTTGAAACAAGCGTTAATGGCACTAATGCTTTGGAATATTTGATTGAGCCTTCAGTGGATAATGCCATTTTGGCAGAAATTGATGTCTATTGGGTGAAGAAAGCAGGGAAAGATCCGGCCCAATTTATTCGTCCGTATAGCCTCCGGATGCCGACAATGCACTTGAAGGATATGACCAACGATGAGCGAGGGACGTATGCTGAAATTGGTACTGGAGTGATCGATTTCGACCCTATATTGATTTGGGGAGAGCAGAATGGTGTAGATTGGTACGTTGTGGAGCAGGATGTATGTCAGGGCAATCCAATGGATTGCGTGAATCTTAGCTTAAATAATTTACACCGAATGGCTGACCAACTTTTAGAAAACCGATAGCACCATAAAGGAAGAGCTGCCTCGTGGCAGCTCTTTCTTTAACAGAATCTATATGGTTTGGGGTAGGGGGTAAGGCGAAAGCTTGCTCCTATTTAGGTTGGTTTGCTATGGATTTTGCTGAGCTGAGTGGGATTGTGGATACATGCTGTGGATAGCACAACGTCAACAATTTCCTGGATCAAAGAATCCCTATTTGCGATTGAATGATGTTGTAAAAAGTGCAACAATTGCTGCCTAATTCTCGCCTCTCTCCCTTCGTTGTTGCATAATGTACAACAATTTGGTCCTAAAAAGGCCATTTCGTAACAAATAGGCTCGAAATGTTGTACAAACTACAACTTCAAGTTGAGAAATAGCCGTTTGGCGTGTGAATTGTTGTAGAGAATACAACATTGGTAACAGGTAACCACTATAGCCCATTTGCCCTCTCGACTAAGGCCGGCGAAAGCTGGTTATTTCATTAGAAGAGCGCTTTATCTTTTGCCGAAGCAGCCTAAGATTTCCATATTTTCACCTTTTCCTTCATGTAGGTCGAGGGCAAGGTGCCGGTGCATTTTTTAAACACTTTGTTAAAATACGACTGCTCGCAAAACCCAAGAAAATCGGAGATTTCTCCTACGTTCATTTGTGAGTTGGTCAACAGGTCGCAGGCGGCGGCAATGCGGATTTGCTGGATGTAGTCCGTGACGGATTGTCCGGTAACCTGTTTGAAAATGGTGCTGACATAGTTAGGGGTTCGGTCCACGTGTTCAGCTAATTCAGTCACCGAGATGGTTCGGTGATAATGATTGAGAATATAGGCTTGCAGCAGCATAACGATATTATAGGATTTGCCCTGCATCGATTGAGAATCAATTTCTTCATTGATGATTGCAAGCATTTCAAGCATTATGCTGTGGCAAATGGTGTCCGAGTAGGTGGATTTTCGCAGCCAGTGCTGGGTTAGCAGTGAAAATCTCTGCTTTATATAGTCAAAGTTAAAAGGTCTGGTTAAACAACGATCTGGTGCAATAAGCATGGGAAGTCCATCCCCGTCACCACGATAATGAAAGTGAGCGACATACATGTCATGAGCTTCTTTGGTCGTATTCAACGCACTGCGCCAAACCCCTTGGGGAACAAATATAAGATCGCCTTTCTGCATAGAAAAGGTATGGTCTTCAACCGTGTAGAGAATGGTTCCATTTGTAATGAGGATTAAAATATGATTGTTTGTCTTACTTTTTGGTACATGCCAGTTGTTTGGCTCACAATGCTCGAAATAGATAGCAACCGGTTCGATCATAGAAGGCTCCTTTCGGCAAATTCTCCCGTCTCTGTTATGGTAGGGGATCCTCCATTTATTGTAACCGAAATCGTAGAATTATTGAAATAATTATTGTATTGTTCATTGTTTCAATAGACTGATTTTACTAAGCTTAAGGGGTAACCTTACCAAGGAGGATGATAAGTGAAATGAGTACTTTATTCAAAAAAGTAAAAGCGCGTGTCGGCGTTATAACGGTTGGTCACGAGCCTTATTGGGCACAATTTCCGGGGTTAAAAGAAGAGTTGGAAGGCTACGGCCGTGAATTTGAGGAAATGCTTCGCAAGAATGACGTCGAGGTGGTCTCGGCTGGATTTGTCGATAGTGTAGATAAGTCTTTTGCTGCATCGTCTTATTTGAAAAGCCAAGATGTTGATTTCCTATTTTGCTTCCTGAGCACGTATGTAACGTCTTCGACAGCTGCCACCCCTATCTTGAACTTGTCCGTTCCGACAGTTCTTGTTGCTCTGCAGCCAAGGAAGCGTCTTGATTATCGTAATACAACGACTTATATGCAGTTAGTCAACGATAATATTTGTTCACTTCCTGAAATAGGCGGCGTGCTTGTGCGAGCGGGAAGGCCTGCGGCAGGGATGATTGTAGGAACGCTCTATGATGATGAACGCGCGATGAAGGAATTACAAGGATGGTGCCAAGTCGCCAATACGCGCAGAGCATTCAAATATGCAAAAATCGGTTATATGGGGCATACCTATGAGGGCATGTATGATATGAACTCCGATCCGACGGCTTTTACGGCTTCCTTTGGCTCTCATGTGCAAATGCTGGAGATGTGCGATTTAGCCAAGCTGGTAAATGGGGCAACACCTAAGGAAACGGCCGACAAACTAGATGAAATTAAAAGCGTTTTCAAAGTATCCGATCCATTTATCGATCCGGTGACAAGACCGATCAAGCAGGAAGATCTGGAATGGTCAGCAAAAGTGGCAGTCGGGCTGGATAAACTGATATTGGAATTCGGGTTAACAGGCCTAGCCTATTATTACCGGGGGCTGGACAATAATGAATATGAACGAATCGGATCGAATATGGTGCTCGGCAACTCGCTGTTGACGGGTAAAGGGGTTCCGCTTGCCGGTGAAGCCGATTTGAAAACGTGCGCAGCGATGTTAATCATGGATCGTCTTGATGCAGGGGGCTCGTTCGCGGAGCTGCATCCATGCGACTTCGTTGATGATATCGTGCTGGTCGGACATGACGGACCGCACAACATCAAGATTAGCGACGGGCAGCCGATCATTCGCGGATTGGATCTGTTTCATGGCAAAAGCGGTTCGGGAATCGGCGTCGAATTCAGCATCAAATCAGGCCCTGTTACTTTGCTCAGTATTTCACAAACCGCTGACGGCAAATTCAAAATGATCGCCACGGAAGGCGAATCGATCAAAGGGGAAATTCCCCAGACAGGAAACACGAATACTCGCTGTAAATTTAATTACAGCGTTGCAGAATTCGTGGAAAGATGGTGTTCGGCTGGTCCTACGCATCACTTTGCGCTTGGAGTGGGGCATGTGAGTTCGAAGATCCGTAATGTCGCCAAAGTACTAGGCATTGAGGTGGAAATCGTATGAGTATGAGTATACCTGATAATCCAAAAACCTTGCAAAGAGTCACATTGGAAATGAGCTTAAAGCCTTTTAAAAGTATGGCGCCTGAGGCCATAGAAGCCGTATGTGCGGAAGCTATTAGGCAGTGGCTTCCTCTGATTGGTATGGCAGACAGCTGTTCCGTGCTGCTGTGGGTCGCTGATGGAAGCGAAATCCTTGTCTGGGACGGTGATTTGCAGCGTGAGATCGAATGGGCCCGCTACATCGGATTCGCGAATGAGGAGTACTTCGGCCACATCAAGGATGACAAAGACCCGCGAATCGCCAAACCATACATCAGCGAACCGGCCCGAATCACCTACGGTGATTTGCAATTCATCATCGCAACCTTTAAAAAAGTTGCAGCTGAGCGTTACGGCATTCGCATGGAAGTGGGAGCCACCTTTGATGCAGGACCGGAATTTGCCTACTCGGATTTCAAATATAAGCTGCACCCGGAAATCAATCGCGCCGAAGTAAACGGGCAATTTATCTCGTTGAAGGCGGATTATACGGTCGTATGCGGTTGGTCGAAGATGAAAGCAGATACCGCCTCTTATGCAGCTTATCCTAACGGCATTCCTGATGGCACAGCATTTGGACAGTTTCTAGGACGGCAGTGTGCAAGCTTTTTACCTACATTAGGCTTTGATTACATTTGGTTTTCCAATGGATTCGCTCTATCGTACTTTCCCTGGACGTATCTGGGAGCTAATTACGATGGCACGCAGCTTGCTTTGGCGGACTATGAAGAGCTGTCGTCGAAGATGCTGTCGTTCTGGGAACTATTCAAGCAGGAGTGCCCGAATTACCGAACTGAAATACGCGGGACGAACTACGGAACGGGCATGGATCTGGCCAAGGACTGCATTCCCTTGCTTGAACTTTATGAGAGAAACTATATCGAATTTCCACCGCCGAACTCGCCTTGGGGAGCGCTTAATTACGATTTCGGCCTAGAGTTGACAGGCTTTATGTCGCGCATTGCTGTGCTGCCTGGACAGACTTACCCGTTCCGATTCTATGCCAATGACCCTTGGTTCTGGCAAAATCCGTGGTGGGATCTGTACGACCGAGAGCCGCATGACATTTACTGTCCACTCTCCGTTGCTCGCGTTAACGCTGATGGAGAATTGGAGAGTCCTCGTGTCGTGGAAATTTTGACCATTGATACGGAAAAAGGCGAGCTAAATGAAGATGTACCGATGGAGGTTATTCCTCATATCAAGAAGGCCTTCAAGGATGCGCCCGATCAGCCCGGGATTCTAACTTGGTTGTATCCGTTTCGAGAGCTGCATGAAGCTATGGCTGAATCGGGCAAGCATTCGAGCCACGTTTTTTTCAATGATTGGTTTGTGCGTAATGCGATTAACCAAGGGCTGCCGCTTAATACGGTTCTTAGCACCGATGACTTTTTCGCTATGCAGGACGATGCCATCCATAAGCTTCAAGATACGATCTTGTTTACATCTGCCTTTTGGATAAAAGAGGAGAAGGCGCAGCGAATCGTCGAATATGTCCGTCATGGAGGAAAGATACTCATCTACGGCACTGTCGAAGATCCGGCTCTACGCCAACTGCTGAATCTCAAAATCGAGCATGCGCTTGAAGGAACTTTCTCTGTCAACCTGTCATTGCCGGAAGATACGATCACGAGTGTTGAACAACAGAGGGAAAATGGGACTCATCTGCTCGATCACAGCTCGCACATTTCCGGCGGAGGGTTAAGTGAGGTCGTGGATGATGCAGCTGACCCATTTACGCACGTACATGCAACAGTGAAGCAGGATGGGCTAGAGCGTACGTTTACGCTAACTAGAGCGTTACCTGAATGGGACGGAGGAAAGGTCGGTTGGGTACGTGGATCGCTGCCGTTTCAATCGGCCGGCGTGACGCATCTACCCGTAAGGCAGGAAATGGAGTTCATGGATAGCTCAGTTATCGTGCGTTATTTACTGCAACAATTTGGTTATTCCTTCTTCCAGACCAAAGGAGAGGAAGGTGCAAATCCAGCGCTTATGTTCATCGCCAGACACGACAACGGGTTTATACTTACCGGCTGCAAACAGGACACATCCGTAACGCTGCAGCTTCGCTTTCCAGATGGTGCTCCGGTCATCATTGGACAATCTGCCATTATTGGGGAAGGAATGGCTACTTATGCGCTTGATCGAACGTTTCATGACGATTGCCGTGTATTTGTTAATCAAAAACAATCGTCACGCATCACGTCCAGAGAAAATCAGCCGTTTCCAACATCGAAGAAACGAACTGTCCGTAATATTAGCGTTTACAATCTAATTGAGGCAGATGTGACCATTTATCCGCCAATTGCAGCGCTGCAGGCAGGCAATGTCGAAGTGAAGAACGGTGAACAGTATTTGGATTTATCAGGTAAAATAGTAGGAAATCGACTACTCTTGTCTAAGATTAGCGGTACAATTGATATATCATGGTAAAGGTCATCTTCTAGGGAGAGAAAATATGAATACTCGTAATCAGGTAAGTGAATCGATTGTTATGATGGCTGCAGAACCACATAAGCTGCGTTTCCGTTCACTGGTGAGAGAAAGCCTTCGCTTGCGCAGCAAAGCATCTTCCGAATATCCGGATCAAGTACTGTACTCAGAAGGAACAGACTACATCGTCGATTATGAAAGCGGCACGATAAGGCGTACGGCAGCCAGCTCCATCCCGGATTGGAGCAAGCATCCGACTTATGGGAAATCGGATTTTAATCATAGCGATTACCCTGATTGCACGAATAAGATGTACACCCTTTATGCTGATTATGAATGTTACGATCCGACTGCGGCCACAGACGCCGCAGCGGTCGGATCAGAAGCGCTATCACGGATTCTCACAAAGCTAGCAAACGGCGAAGCTGTCAAATACGTCGTGTTCGGCGATAGCATCAGTACAGGTGCGGAAGTAAGCGAGGAAGCAAATAAATTTTACAACCGATTTGCAGAAACGCTCAGAAAGCGATTCCCCAGGGCGGTTATTGATGTACGAATGAAAGCCATTGGCGGAGAAAGCAGTGAGGGAGGGTTAAAGCGGCTGCAAGATGCTGTCATCGCGCAAGCTCCTGATTTGGTAACAATTGGTTACGGGATGAATGACCAAAATAAACAAGCAAATGGAACGAATGCGACTTCCCCCGCACAATTTGAACGGAATATAGCAACAATGATCGAAGCAGTTCAAAAGCATACGGAAGCAGATATTGTTCTTATCACCCCCTGTCTTCCGAATCCGTTATGGAAATATGCCAGCCCGAATGTGACTGAATACGCCGACAAGCTGCGAGAGCTGAGCTTCGAATATCGGATCGGGATCGCTGACCTTCAGCGGCTATGGCTAGATGAACTTGCTGCGGGTAAAACACATGAAAGTTTGCTAATCAATAATGTGAACCATCCGAATGAGTATGGTCACAGCTTATATGCGCAGGCGTTAAATAGTCTTCTAAGTTCAAATTGATAAGTGGGTGGTTGATCGCATGGTCATACAGTGGAGGAAATGGCGGTTTTCGATATTTACGAAGCTTGTCCTGACATTCTTAATTGTGATTTCGCCGCTGTATGCGCTTGGAACCCGGATCAATGAATGGGGAGCGGAAATCGTTAAGAATGAAATTTCGAAGTCGTTGCAATCTCAAGTTCAATTTTACCGAACCTTATTGGAGAATGAGATTGATAGAATGGTAAGTCTGCAGCGAGAGTATGTGAATGACGATGATTTGCTTGCTTTAAGTCTAACCGAGGACAGCATGTCAACCTATCAGCGTATAGAAGCGATGAAGAGGTTTCAGCGCAGACTCGAGCTCATGAAGCAATCAAGCATATACGTGGAGCGGGCTAGTGCCTATATCCCCCTCATTTCGCGCAAAGTTGCTACGGACGATTTATCCGGTGACCTGCCGCAAGAGGAGTTAGAGAAATTAAAACAAAGCGTGCTTCAATCTAAATCGCTCATTGTCCAATCGAATAATAAACTATTCATCCGTGAGCACTATCCGAACCCACTGATATCAAGTACTCGTAATCCCATATTTGTGCTGGAGCAGGAAATTTCGATCCCAGCTTTGAAACGCTATTTGCAGCAGCTCTCTGGCTATGATCAGGGGGGTGCTGCTTTGATGCTTCCAGAATTAACGGTTGTGAATACGAACAATACAGAAGTACCGACTTTAATTAGAAATAAAATTGAACAGCAGATCGCTCTTTCGGAGGCTAATCTGGGATCATCAGGAGCGTTGAAGGAACAAAAAGCACAAACGTTATCGATCCGTATTGAGAAAGAAAGCTATCTGACCGTTTTCGCCTATTTGCCAAAATTGGAAGCGACTTTACTTGTCTATGTGCCTGAAAGTGAAGTTATGGGCCCTCTAGAGAAATACCGAAGCTACCTGTGGATGATTTCCTTAGTCGCCCTCATTGTTATATTACTTTTCGCCTACTGGATATTTCGCATCATACACCGCCCGCTTACGAAGCTGGTACGCGCATTCCACAAGGTGGAATCAGGCAATATGCAGATTGTGCTGAAGCATAGCAGCAACGATGAATTTAACTATTTATATGAACGATTCAATTTCATGGTAGCCTATTTGAACAAGTTAATTTATGAGGTATACGAGCAGAAGATACATGCCCAACAATCCGAGCTGAAGCAGCTGCAATCGCAAATCAATCCTCATTTCCTATATAACAGCTTTTATTTGCTGTATCGTATGACCAAGGCTCACGACTTTGACAATGCAACGCAATTCACGAAGTATTTGGGCGATTATTTTCAATACATAACACGCAGTGGAAGTGAGAATGTAGCTCTTGAACAGGAATTTAATCATGTACGGGCTTATGCGGAGATTCAATCCATCCGTTTTTCCAATCGTATCCAGTTTATTTTCGACGAGATTCCTGAAGTTTGCAAGCAGGTTATCGTACCACGGTTAATCCTCCAGCCGATTGTGGAAAATGCCTATCAGCACGGTTTTGAGGGAGTCTTATCAGATGGGCTTCTGCGCATTAGCGTAGAACTTGATCATTCCTTGGATGCCACGGAGCTCTTGCTCATTCATATTGAAGACAATGGTAAAGGACTATCAGAGCACGAACGGAATCTATGGAAGATAAGGCTTATAGACCAGGACAATCCGGAGGAAGTAACCGGCATGCTGAATGTGCACAGACGACTGCGGCTAAAATACGGCACAATCGCCGGTATTGTATTAACACCGATTGAAACAGGAGGACTCAGGGTTACTATCAAGCTGCCCATCCAGATGCCGACTATTAAAACTTGAGGAGGCAAGTAACATGATTCATATGATGATTGTGGATGATGAACCGATTGCCGTTAATTATTTGCTGGAAATGCTGCATGAGCTGGAGCATCTTGATCTAGAGCTATCCAAAGCATACTCCGGTTTTGAAGCACTAGAGAAGCTAGGTGATCGTAAAGTCGATATTTTACTGACGGATATTCGAATGCCGGGTATGACCGGGATGGAGCTTGCAGATCAAATATTAAAGCGTTGGCCCCGGTGCAAGGCCATATTTCTGACGGGTTATGATGATTTTGCTTATGCACAGTCAGCGATACGCAAAGGCGGCGTGGATTATGTATTGAAAACGGAAGGCGATGAGGCGATCGTTCGAGCCATTGAAAAGGCGATTGCCGATATTCGTCTGGAAATTAATGAGGAACATATTTTACAAAAAGCGAAGCAGCAGATTCATTTGGCGCTGCCCTCGCTACGACGGGAATACTTGGTTGAATTCTTGCAAAATGAGGTAGATTCTCTCGCTAACCGTAAGAAGCGATTTGCCAATCTGGCGATTGATTTGGATCCCGAGCTGTCCATCATGACGGCTGTCGGCAGAATCGACGAATGGGGTGCTTTTGCTCTGCCCTCAGAGAAACCGCTGCTATTTTACTCGATCCACAATATCGCCGAAGAATATTTGTCCTCATCTGTTCGGTTTGTTGCGATTCAATATGACCGTTCCCGGTTCATTTGGTTCATTCAACCGAAGGACGGAGAGGACTGGACAACGACAACACATAGGCTCAGTGACAGCGCGGAGCTTGTCCAATCAGCATGTAAACGCCTTCTGAAGGTGCCAATTTCATTGGCTCTTGAAGCTGATCCATGTCCTTGGGAACATGTTTCGGAGCGGGTTGAAACGCTCAAGCTGCAGCTTGGGCTTGGCATCGGTCGGGGGAAGGAAATGCTGATTACCGGACAGCAAACAGATCCTGCGCAGGGGGAGCATAGATCGAGCCGGATCTTTTTTGCTGAAAATGATATGAGGTCCAAGGTCCGTAAGCTCGATCTGCTTGAAACGTACATGGACAACGGAGAAAAAGAGCCATTCACGCAATTGTTTATGGAGTTATTCCAAATAGATGAGTTGCTTTTATCAGGAAGCGAAGGGAAGTTTCTAGCGATGGAGCTGTTTTCCCATCTGTCGGCTTTCTTTCTCTCCTACTTAAACAGACGTCGGCTGTTCGCGCAGCTCGGAGCTTCTATTGATCCGGAGCCATTGCTCGAGTTAAGCAAGCATGCTTCCTGGCATGAGGCTATCCGCTATTTCCGAGAGCTTGGCGAAACGCTGGCTGATTTCAATGGAAGAAAGCAAGTCGAGCGGACCAATGACATTATCGGCCGAATCCATCATTATATCCATGAGTTTTTACATGAGGACTTATCTCTAACGAAGCTCTCTGAGTTGGTTTATTTGAGTTCTCCTTATTTGTCTAGGCTCTACAAACAGATGACCGGCAAAGGGGTTCTGGACTATATCACGGAAGTACGGATCAACAAGGCAAAGCTTTTGCTCAAAACCGGAGATCGCAAAATTAACGAAATCGCCACCGAGATCGGCTTGGAATCGGCTCACTATTTCACTCGTTTATTCAAAAAAGTGACCGGATATACGCCACTTGAGTATAGAGATTCGGCAAAAGCCATGGACGAAACAAACCGCTGATCAAACGTATTATGAACTCGTTAATATAAGTCCATCATCGCAAGAAAGTCCCATTTCGATCGCAGAAGCCTCATTTTATAATAAAGATGTAAGGAAAATCGTACATTAGCGAGGGGACAAAGCAATGAAAAAAAGAAGTCTGATGACGGTCTCATTCAGCACATTGCTCATGGCAAGTATTGTCGTAAGTGGCTGCACGAAGGATACGAAGCCTGCGGTATCATCCTCACCTGAGACAAAAGCGACTGCAGTAGCGGAAGTCAAAAAAGTCGATCCGTTAGGTAAATACGATCCTCCGATTGAAGTGACGACAGTTAGGCAGGTCGATGCGACATTTAAGTATGCAGAAGGCGACTCGATCGACAGTAACATTTGGACGAAAATTTTCGAAAAGGATTACGGGCTCAAAGTAAAAAATCTTTGGACGGTAGACTCATCGCAATATCGACAAAAATTGAACGTTTCCATTGCTTCGGGCGATTTGCCGGATTTCCTCGAGGTCAATAAAGAAGAAATGCAAAGGCTTAATGAAGCCGGATTGCTTGAGGATTTGACAACCGTTTGGAAACAATACGCAACCCCATTTGCGGTAGATGTGTTGAAACAGGATAATGGCATCGGTTTAAAGGCAGCAACCTTTAACGGTAAATTAATGGGAATACCAAGAACCTACTCCAATGGAGGAGTCAGCACGGCACAAATGATCTGGGTCAGAACCGATTGGCTGCAAAAACTGAACTTGCCTGAGCCTAAAACAATTGAAGATGTCGTCAAAATTGCTACCGCTTTTGCTAAGCAGGACCCGGATGGGAACGGGAAGGAAGATACTTTCGGCTTAGGACTTAATAAGGACTTATTCTCCGGTCATGGTGTAATTGGAGGATTTCTAAACGGATTTAACGCTTATCCGGAGATTTGGACGAAAGACGCGAGTGGCAAGCTAGTTTATGGTTCCGTTCAACCAGCTATGAAGACTGGCTTGAAGCAGCTGCAGGATTTATACAAAAGCGGACTTATTGATAAGGAATTTGCAGTCAAAACAACGACGAAGGTGCAGGAAGACGTCGCTGCAGGAAGATTGGGTCTAGCTTATGGGTCTGTCTCCGACGGCGGATATATTCAAAAGGAAAATCATACGAAAGATCCAAAAGCTCAATGGAAAGCGTATCCAATTGTGTCCGCGGATGGCAAAGCAGTTAATCCTCAATTGTGGGATACGGCCAATGTCTTTTATGTGGTGAAAAAAGGCGCTAAGCATCCTGAGGCTGCCATTAAGCTCATCAACATTTATTTGAAGCATTTCTACGAAACCAACTACAGTCCGAATCCAAATCCATTTATTTCGGACCCTAAGACGGGTGCTTTTCCAGGTAAATATGCTCCTGTTGTGATCGATCCGCTAAATACGAATTTGGAGGCTTTTGCCAAGGTACAGGATGCGCTTAAATCAGGCGATGGCAGCAAGCTTGGATTCCCAGCGAACATTCATTTTGACAGGCTGACCAAATTCAAAGCGGGTGACGACTCCATGTGGTTCTCTAACGTTGTGTTTGGAGCGGAGGGGTCCTATAGCGTAATCAATCAATATAACAATAATAAGGTTGGCAAATACAATGAATTTGTAGGTGCTGCAACGCCTACTATGGCGGAAAAGCAGGCCACGCTGAAGAAAATGCAAGATCAAACTTTCACCAAAATTATTATGGGCGAGGTCTCAATTGATGAGTTCGATAAGTTTGTAACGGACTGGAAGAAACAGGGCGGTGAATCGATCGAGAAGGAAGTTAATGATTGGTTTAACAAAAATAAATAGGCAGACATGGGAGGTGAGGGCAACCTTGCCTCCTTCTGTCCTTGGGGTCTGGAGGGGAATTATATGGTAGGTAAAAAATGGAGAATCGGACTCCCGTTACATCTGATGCTCATACCAGGGTTGCTTGCAATCCTTATATTTAGCTATATACCCATGGTCGGAGTTGTGATCGCGTTTCAGAAATACGTACCGGCCAAAGGCGTGTTCGGGTCCAAATGGATTGGATTGAACAATTTCAAATATGTCATGGGCCTGCCAGACTTTTATCAAGTTTTTTGGAACACCTTGTACATCGCCAGTATGAAAGTTGTTGTAGGCTTAATCGTTCCTGTTGTGATTGCCATTCTATTGAACGAGCTCCGTAAGGAAATCGTAAGAAGATGGGTGCAAACGCTCATTTATTTGCCCTACTTTTTATCATGGGTCATTCTGAGCGGTGTATTGTTGGATATTCTTTCACCTTCCCAGGGAATCGTAAATCAACTTTTGCAAGGAATTGGCATCAAGCCGATTTTCTTCCTTGGCGATAATAGATGGTTTCCTTTCACGCTCGTAATCTCCAATGAATGGAAGGAATTTGGTTTCAGTACGATTGTGTATATTGCTGCTATTTTAGGCATCAACCCATCGTTATATGAGGCAGCTGTGGTGGATGGCGCAAGCCGATGGCGTCAAACCTGGCATATTACGCTTCCGGGAATGGCACCGATTATTGTATTAATGGCGACGCTTAGCGTCGGTAATATTTTGAATGCAGGATTTGAACAAGTATTTAACTTATACAGTCCCATTGTGTACCAGAGCGGGGATATTATTGATACTTTCGTTTACCGAATTGGTATGGTCGATGCGCAGTATGGTGTTGCAACGGCAGTAGGCTTATTTAAATCCGTGATTTCGTTCATCTTGATTTCTCTGTCCTATGTACTCGCTTACCGCTTTGCCAACTATAGAATATTTTAAGGAGGAGATCATCTTGGTCGAGCGAATGACATGGTCACGAAAATTGTTTGTTATATGCAACTATATGCTGCTTATCGCGCTTGCTGGCATATGTATATTACCGCTGATCTACTTGCTTGCTCTGTCCTTCAGTTCGAATAATGCGGCTGCTGCTGGCATGGTTAAGCTATGGCCGGTTGATTTTACATGGAAAGCCTATGAGTTCATATTAAGCAAGCCGGAATTTACTCATTCTCTTCTCGTTACGCTGCAGCGGGTACTGCTGGGTGTTTCGCTTAACATGGTATTGACGGTGCTGGTTGCTTATCCGTTATCGAAGGAATCGTCTGCATTGAAAGGAAGAACCATTTATGTGTGGATCTTCGTATTCACGATGCTTTTCAATGGAGGTATCATTCCACTGTATATGACCATTCGCACACTAGGCTTGCTGGACTCGATCTGGGCTCTAGTTCTGCATCATGCGGTGCCGGTGTTTAATATTGTGATCCTGCTTAATTTCTTCCGAAGTCTGCCGAAGGAATTGGAGGAAGCGGCCTTGATGGATGGTGCGAGCCATTGGAGAATCCTTTGGAGCATTTATGTCCCGCTGTCGGCACCATCGCTTGCAACTGTGACATTGTTCTCAACTGTTGCACAGTGGAATTCTTGGTTTGACGGTATTTTATTTATGAACTCTCCGGAAAATTATCCGCTGCAAAGTTATCTGTACACGGTTGTGGTTGGACTCGAAACTTTGATGAAAAGCACGACGGATCTCGAACTGATTAATCTGGTTTCGGATCGAACGGCGAGAGCGGCGCAAATTTTTCTCGGCGCCTTACCGATTCTGCTGTTGTATCCATTCTTACAGCGTTATTTCACCAAAGGAATTGTGATGGGGAGTGTGAAGGGATGAGCAACGACGTTAGCAAATTAGACTCAGCTTTGAGGGTCGAAGACAATAATGATGAAGCATGGAGTTGGTACTCACCGCTGAAGGAGCCTTTTCGGGTTACGGGACTGCCTTGGCTGAAACAAGATGGTGTCTACCGCAGGTTGCCGTTAAAGCCGTCGTATCCAATCCGATCGGAAATGGACCGGCTTGCGAATTTTACAGCGGGTGTTCAAATCCACTTCCAGACGGATTCCCCGAAACTATCTGTACGAGTTGTTTTGGCGGATAAACCGAATATGTATCAAATGCCGGCTACGGGTCAATGCGGCGTAGATTGCTACATTGGTTCACACGGAGAGCAGCAATTTGTAAACGTCACTCGTTTCGAGCCTGCGCTTTCGGAATATGAAGCCATTCTTTTTGAATCGTTCGGAGATCAAATGAAAGAGATTACATTGAATCTCCCTTTGTATATGGGGGTGAAGGAGATGTGGATCGGGATTGATCCATCCGCTTCGGTTGCTGATTCTCCAGGCTTCGTTTCTGACAAACGAGTCCTTATCTATGGTACGTCTATCACGCACGGAGCTTGTGCTTCTCGGCCGGGAATGGCTTATCCGAACATCTTGAGCCGGATGTTTCCGCTTGAGTTTGTGAATCTCGGGTTCTCGGGGAATGCTCAGGGAGAACCAGAATTAGCCCAAATTATCAGCGAAATCTCCGACCCTGCAATACTTGTTCTGGATTATGAGGGGAATACGCCTAGCACAGAACGTCTCAGAGAGACACTCCCTGAGTTTATTCGAATTTTTCGGTCCCGATATTCCGAAGTACCCATTCTGGTCCTTTCACAAATCCGGCTGGCAAAAGAGGCGTTCGACGCCAATATGTTTCGACAACGGGAGGAGCGAAAGCAGTTCCAACAGGAAACGGTAGAACGATTGCGGCAAAGTGGAGATCATCATATCCATTTTTTTAATGGAGAAGAGATGCTAGGATTAGAATACGGGGAATGCACGGTAGATGGCATTCATCCGTCGGATTTGGGTTATAAGAAAATAAGTGAGGCGCTAAAACCATTATTGGAAAATCTTTTGCGTCCTTACCTCAAATGAGGTTTCCTCCAAGTTCCATTAGGCAGATGAATAACAGTGAAGTATCATTTAGTGTAGGGTGATAAAAAATGTTCATTGCTCCTATGCTAGCGTACGACGCAAAAGATAATAAACCATTTAACAGTAAAAATCATATAGCTGAACTAAAATTAGAAGGTCTAAGATGTATTATTTCCAATATGGATAAACTCTATGTTTATACGAGACATAATAACTTGATTACAAATAAATTCCCCGAGTTGTATAATTGCCCCCTGCCTGAAGGAACAATACTCGATGGAGTATTAATGGTTATAGATGATCAAGGGAAACCAGACTTTGAAGCCATGTCGGCCAGGTTTTTATCAAGGAAAAACAAAACACCTGTGATATTCTGCGCATTCGACATTTTGAGATACAAAGGAATTGACGTCACGGGTCTAACTTTACTGGGGCGTAAAGAACTGTTGGACAAGGCGTTCATTGAAACTGAGAATTATAAAAAGGTTAAAGTGTTCGAAGGGAATGCAGTAGAATATTTTAAGCAGGTTCGCGGGCAGGGACTTGAGGGCATCATCATGAAATCTAAAAAAGAAAATTCCAAATACGAAATAGAAAAACGCTCCAAACAGTGGCAAAAAGTCATCAATTGGACTTATACGGATGTGTACATATCCGGTTACAGAAAAAATAATTTTGCCTTATTGGCCTCTATTGATGCAGCTGATGGCTCCAAGTTCCCAGTCGGGGTTATAGAGTCAGGTGTAACACCAATTCACCAGAAAGCTTTAGATAGTTTGAAGAATCGCTTAGTATTCAAGGAAGACAAGAATTTTGCTTATATGGAACCACGAATCATGGCAAAGATTAAGACAAGAAATTGGAGCAAAAACGGAAAACTTCGGTCCCCAGTATTCATGGAATTCGTTACCTGAGCACAAAAAAAGACTGAAATCACCAAAGGAGGAAGTGGTGGTTACAGTCTTTTGTTTTACTTGCACATCACCAAAGGAATTAGCGTCTAATTCCGCCGGTTAGTTGTTGTTCGGCCAGTTGAACTAATCTTCTTGTAATGTTACCACCGATTGCGCCAGTATCACGAGTAGCCATGTAGCCGTAATAACCATCTTGCGGAATTTGAATACCTAATTCTTGAGCGACTTCATATTTCATTTGGTCAAGAGCTGCTCTTGCTTGTTGCACGACTAAGGTATTGCTGTTTCTTCTAGCCATTTGATTCACTCCTTTTTTGTGGTGTAGGACTATTTTGTGGATTAAATGGTTTTTTATTCATGTTATTAAAATTAATTTTTGCAAAACTCAGAAAACATCTCATTACATTCTTGACTTCACAGTCAACTATGTTTATGATTCACTTATGAGCAGACCAAGAGAATTTGATGTTGATAAAGTATTGAATCAGTCGATGGAAGTTTTTTGGGCAAAAGGTTACAAAGCAACCTTATTCGAAGATCTCACCAATAAGACTCATGTCAAAAAACAAAGTCTGTATGGCGTCTTTGAAGACAAACGCGCACTCTTTTTAAAAGCACTTGCCCTATATCGAGCGCAAAATCTCGATTCACTTCGAGAAATGGTCGATCACGGCGGGTCGCCAACGGAAATTCTAGACACCGTAAAATCCGCTTCACTTTGTTCGAAAAATGAAGATAGCCGCAACGGATGTCTGATGGTAAACACAGCGTTGGAATTTGGAATGAGCGATGAGGAAGTAACCAAGGAAGTTGAAACAATGTTTAGTGACGTCCAGCTTGTGCTCGAGGAAGTGATTAGTAAAGGGCAGGCAAATGGAGAGATTACGACACGCTTCACAAGCAAAGAATTAGGAGCCTTCTTGGCTAATGCCTTGCGTGGTACTCGAATTCTAGAGAAAACAGGGGTGCCTGTGGAACAAATTGAAACCATTCTAAATACCTCGTTTGGATTATTAAAAAAATAAAACCGAATGCGCTTTTCAGTATAGAAGAGCAGGCGCATTAGATTCTATACATGGCGTTTACTCATTGGGGTGAACGCCGTTTTTTCTTAATATATAGGAAATTATGATAGATGCCGATCTGTGGATAAGCGTTGTAAAATGAAAACGGAAATGGAAGGGATACATGTTGAGAGGCAGTCCCACGGGGACATGAATACAGAATTACGGATATTCTCTAAAACCTAAAAGGAGCGTCAGGGTGATCTTCCCAGCCGCTCCTTCTACCAAGTAGCCAAACAATAATTGTTCATCCATCTGTGAACATATTCTCTTATATCTGTTTCCCAAACTCAAACGTACCGGCATCACCAGATTTTAGCGGAACGTAGAAGCTTTATTTTTCTCAAAACGGCGTAATTCACGTTTTCGCGGAACGAGGAGCCTCTATTTCCCGCTTTCGAGGTGGAAAAACCGATAAAACGCCAAAATAGCGCCCCTACGTTCCGCGTGCGGGTCCCGCATCGACATAATCACCGAATTAACGGCTCCTCGTTCCCCGCGATCCTAAGATTTGCAACCTAAATGTTCGAAATCACTCCATGATCACTTTTTTACTGAAAGAAACATATGGGGTTCTCTCAATCATAATCTAGTAACAGAAGATTTGGACAAGACGACGGCGGCGCTATGCCCGATTCCAAATAAATTTTACGAGGAGTGATTGAGAGATGAACAAGAATAAAGTAAGAATAGCCTACCGTTTCGATCCACAAGAAAGGTCGGAATCAACACGTAGAGCATCGCGAGTACCTGATCAAGAGGAGAAAGTGATACCCTCCAAGCTTAATTAGCATGGATGCGCGGGACAGTCTGTCGAGAAGTCGATTTCCGGCTTCTCGGACTCTGTCGACGAGCTTCAGCTCGTGCTTTAAGATTTTTTATTGACACAACCGCTGGAAAAAGATATATTCTTCAGTGTAATAAGTAATTATTACGATTTATCAACCGCAATGCCTAATAAATTGCCTGTAGTTAGGGCTTCGACACATGAGAAGAGCATAGTCATAAAGTAAAATCGTAATTTTTACATATAAAGTCGAAAGGGAGTTGTTCTTATGATAGTTGCCTCCATGAATGAAGTGGAATTCGGTTACAATGACGTCCCTTGTATTCAAGACGCGAGTGTAGAGATTCAGTCGGGTGAATTTGTAGCTATAACGGGCCCCAATGGCGCAGCCAAGTCGACCTTGTTGAAATTGCTTCTTGGCTTGCTTGATCCTTGGAAAGGGAATATTTTCTTATCTTCAACCAATAAAGAGGGGACGAAGCTTAGAGTGGGTTACGTATCTCAGCAAATCTCCGCCTTTAACAGTGGATTCCCTAGCACGATATTGGAGTTTGTCCAATCAGGTAGGTATGCAAGCCGCTCATGGTTTCGTAAACTCGACAAAGAAGATGAGGTGCAGACGGAAAGAGCACTCCGTCAGGTTGGGATGTGGGATTTGCGCAAGCGCAAGATCGGTGAGCTCTCTGGCGGCCAAAAGCAGCGTATATGCATCGCCAGAGCGCTTGCTCAGGAGCCTGATATGCTTGTTCTCGATGAACCGACGACAGGGATGGATCAGGATAGTCGCTTTGGCTTCTATGAGTTGATGCATCATCAAGTGAAAGCTCATGGGCGAACCGTTGTTATGGTGACGCATGGCCTTGCCGAGGTCGCTCCCTATCTGGATCGTATCATTGAGCTGGAGAGGAAGGAGGATGGCGGATGGAAATGCTGCACTACGACTTCATGCAGCGGGCATTTTGTGCCGGTGGGTTAATAGCCATCCTAGCTTCGGTTCTGGGTGTTTATCTGATGCTTCGCAGGCAAGCACTGATGGCTGACATGCTCTCCCATGTTTCCTTGGCAGGGGTTGCTGGAGGTGCGTATCTAAACATCAATCCAACCTTGACTGGATTCGTCGTAGCTACGCTGGGAGCCATAGCTGTTGAATATGTAAGGAGATCATATAAAACCTATAGTGAAATTTCGGTTGCCATCATCATGGTGGGTGGATTATCTACAGCAGTGATCATCATGAGTCTCAAGCAAAGCATTAATAAAGGCTTCTCCGCTTATTTATTCGGCTCTGTTGTTGCTGTGAATGAAACTGAGCTTCTCCTCATGTTTGTGGTAGCGATAATCGGGGGCATCTTTTTCTATCTATTCCGTCGTCCGCTTTATCAGATTACATTCGATGAGGATACGGCTAAGACAAATGGGCTTCCTGTGAAATGGATCTCCCTGGGCTTTAGTGTCATAACAGGTATGATTGTTTCTGCGGCTATGCCAATTGTGGGAGTTCTTCTCGTTTCGGCATTAATTGTGCTGCCCGCGGCACTTGCCATTCGTATTGCACCTAGTTTTACATCCGCACTTTTTATAGCTATGAGTATTGGTTTACTTGGTGTAATTTCCGGACTTACCGCTTCCTATCAGCTTAGTACGCCCCCGGGAGGAACGATCGCGCTGCTTCTCTTATTTATTCTTATTACTGGCTTGGGTTTGAAAAAGGTCATTCTGACATTAAGCAAAAGCAAAGCAAAAAATTCAATCGACACCATTCCTCGTATGTCCAAAGAAACGACAATTACATCATTCAATAAATAGTAGGAGGAAAAAACAATGAAAAAAATCTGGGTAACGAAATCACTTGCTTTTACCGTACTATCAGCTGCTCTCTTATCGGGCTGTGCATCTAAAACCGCTTCAAGTGATGGCAAATTAAATGTCGTTACAAGCTTCTATCCTATGTATGAATTCACGAAACAGGTTGCAGGTGATCATGCCAATGTGATTGCTCTAATCCCGCCGGGGTCTGAACCCCATGACTGGGAGCCTAGTGCGAAAGATATGAAACAACTGAAGAATGCCAATGTGTTCGTTTACAACGGTATCGTTGAAGGATGGGCAGAGCAAGCACTTAAGAGCGCTGAGAATAAGAATCGTGTTGTTGTTGAAGCCATTAAAGGGATTGAATTAATGGAAGGCTTACCAGAAGAAGAGCATGGAGAGGATCACAAGAAAGAAGCGCATGGAGACAAAATCTTAGATCCGCATATTTGGTTAACTCCGGTTCTTGCTCAAAAAGAGGTTGAGGCCATAGTAGTTGGATTAACACAAGCTGACCCTGCTCACAAAGAGGATTATCGAAAAAATGCGGATGCTTATATCGGAAAGCTCAAAGCCTTGGACGAGTCATTTAAAACAGGTCTTAAAAATGTAAAACGTAAAGAATTCGTCACGCAGCATGCTGCATTTGGTTATTTGGCCAAAGAATACGGGCTGATACAGGTTCCTATTGCCGGACTTTCCCCTGAAGAAGAGCCAGCTCCTGATAAAATGGCAGAGATTATTAAATTTGCAAAAGATAATAAGGTACAGACGATTTTCTTTGAAACCTTGGTAGATCCAAAGGTCGCGAGTACAATTGCAAAAGAAGTCGGTGCGAAAACGGATGTGCTGAATCCAATAGAGGGATTAACAGACGATGATAAGAAGAAAAACCTTGATTACATCGGTGTTATGACGAATAATCTTGAAGCATTGAAAAAAGCGTTAAATGAATAAATAGAAACATGTGATGCTTTTTTTTAATCATTCAAATACGTAAAATTTACGAATAGAAAGAGGTTATGACATTGGTAGATCATAAAATACCTGTAACCGTTTTAAGCGGTTATTTGGGAGCAGGCAAAACAACGCTATTAAACCACGTACTACATAATCGTGATGGCCTAAAAGTTGCCGTTATTGTGAACGATTTAAGTGAGGTCAACATCGATGCTGAGCTGATTAGAGAAGGCAACGGGCTTTCCCGCACGAATGAGAGCTTGGTTGAAATGTCCAATGGCTGTATCTGCTGTACATTACGTGAAGACCTGTTGAAGGAAGTGGAGCGGCTTGCTAATGAGAATAAATTTGACTATATTCTTATAGAATCAACGGGTGTAGGTGAACCTTTACCGGTTGCGCAAACGTTCACCTATATGGATGAAGAGCAAGGAATTGATCTTACGCAATTTTGCCGTCTCGACACGATGGTAACCGTCGTAGACGCCTACCGTTTCTGGACGGACTACTCCTCTGGAGAAACGCTCCTTGAACGCAGCCAAGCGGTGGGTGAGGATGATACACGCGATGTTGTTGATCTTCTTATTGATCAAATTGAGTTTTGTGATGTCCTGATTTTGAACAAATGTGACATGCTGGAAGAAGATGAGCTGATTGAGCTAGAGGGCGTGCTGCGCACATTACAACCTAGAGCCAAATTCATTCGCACAGTTCACGGGAAGGTTGCTCCAACAGATATTTTGAACACTCATTTATTTAATTTCGATGAAGCAAGTACGTCCGCTGGCTGGATGCGGGAAATGGAGAAAGAAACACATACACCTGAAACCGAAGAATATGGCATTTCTTCTTTTGTTTATGAAAGAATTCGTCCATTTGAGCCTTCGCGGCTGATGAGTTGGATGGAAGATTGGCCGGCTGAGATCATCCGAGCCAAAGGGATCGTGTGGCTTGCAACGCGCAATGATCACGCTCAGAATTTCAGCCAAGCAGGTCCTTCTATTCGCTTCGGTCCAGCAGGCTATTGGGTGGCGGCGCTGCCAGACGGTGAAAGAGCAGCTGTTCTTGAAGAAGACGCGGATCAAATCAAGATCTGGGATGATACCTATGGAGATCGCATGAACAAGGTTGTATTTATAGGCATTGAGATGGACCGGGTTAGTATAATGGCATCTTTGGATGCCTGCTTGTTAACGGATGATGAAATGCAAGGAGATTGGAATCGTTTCGAGGATGAGCTGCCGAATGCCATAATGGAGTTGGAAGAAGCCTGCCCTTTGCCACAATAAATTCAGCAATGATGTATGATAGGAGGTGAACAGCATGAGAGTCATTATTACATTGGCGTGTACGGAAACTGGGGACAGGAACTATACAACGACGAAGAATAAAAGAACCCAAACATCTCGTTTGGAGCTGAAAAAGTACTGTCCACGTCTGAAGCGTCACACGCTTCATCGCGAAACACGTTAATAAACCAAGAAAGTCCGGGCTTACTTGTCCGGGTTTTCTGCTTTACGAAAGGGATTATAATTATCCCAAAGGAGGTTGATGGGTTTGATGAGTTTGAATACCAATGAGGCAAGAGAAGTCATTCTAAGTCATCACACGGATGCTCAGTGGCATCGCCGCGAGCAAGAAGTATTGCAATGGGCGGCACGTGAGAAACAGCGCAAGCATGCTAAGAAGACCAAACTTCTCGGACATATCAACGTTGATGCAGAATTGTTTCCAGCCTTGATGTTACTTCAGCAGAAGCAAATAGCGACTGAATTCTCTTGTGCAGGTGTTAGCCCACTTGACGAACCAGAAGACCATTCCCTGTATGCTTATCTCACGATCATAGCCTCTAAGCGAGCCGAGCAATTTGTCCAATTGACCATGAAGCGCATGAGACATCGCTTATTGATTTCCTTTGAACCCGCAAGGAACCGATACGATCTTTCATCCTTTTACATAGGCCATAACCGTTCCTTTTGTCAGATGATCCAGCAATGTGCGGAATCTTTTGAGAATGAAATTTAGGTACCGAAATCGTACAGTAAGGCTTTCTCCTAATGTCGGAGATGGCCTTTTTTGTTTTTCCTAACTGGTCAGAACCTGATAAAAATGAGTTGGAGGGGGAACTATCTAGTAATAAATAGAACGCGGAGGTTATAAGAATGGAGCATTCATTACTCTCAGAGTTGAAGCAGCTTATTACCGATCTGGAGCAAAAAAAGGCTGAGACCCGTTATACGATTCCAAGTGAAATTATGGGGGCCACGAAAAAGGCAAAAAACTTGGAAAGGTTCTTACATGATATATTTGCTGTAGTTAACGGCAGCGGCGGGATTAACCTGCTAAGCATAATCCGTAGAGAGTTTGGCATGAGTGTGGAACTTACGGATCATATCGATCAGTGGGCACCGTACAGCAAAGATCAATTTGAAGATGCGCTCCATGATGCGATTGATCGAGCTGAAATTCGTGCAGGAAAGCAAGGGTTATTTTTTCAAGGATCGCCTGATAAAAAGGAAGCCGCAGAAGCACTCCTTCTGCTGAAAAGTATTGCTCATGCCGCGGTTAAGTGTCAATTTAATCCGAAACTGGCTGGACCACATGCCTATATGGAGATTTTGGATCATGTCATCCAGTTTTATGCACTTCCCAATTCGTTCCCTGATGACACCATGATCAAGTACAGAAACTTAATTTCCTCTGATCGACTTTATGCAATGTCGGGGAACGTTGATACCATCACAGCTGCATTGAAGAATCATGTAAAAGAGTGGTACCAAGGTTCATCCTTTACCTTCTTGGAAAACAGCGAATGGTACCATACATACGAATCTGTCCAAGATTATTTGTACGTTTTAACAGAGGAGCAGCTAGAACGCTTACGGATGGATTTCATCCAGCATATCAGGAATGAATTTATAATAGTAAAAGCAAAACCTGAGCTGCACCGCGTGAAACATCTGAAATCCATGCTGGAAACCGTATTGAACTGGAAGGTTTAGTTGCCACGAAACCGTTTAATTGTATGCTTAGCATTAAAAATAAAGGAGTTCTGTCGAAAGTTGTCGAAACGACTCGTAACTATCTTTTTAGGAGATGAGGAGTATGAGAACAGCCGATGCTGCTCCGCGGATACGACTTGTTCATTTTATTACCCTATTGATGCTTGTATCTATTTCAATCATATCTATCATTCAAATAGCTGCTTCATTTAAGGCAGAACGAGATTCCTTGTATGAAACGACACTTGAGCTTAATTATGAAAGTGCAAAAAAAATGAGTGTGACCATGAACTCCCTTTTCAAAGCAATGGAAAAAAGCTTGAAAGTGACCTCTGAACACCTGGAGAGGAGTATACAAACACAAGATTCTATCCAAGCGCAATTGGATTTGGTAACGGGGAGCAATAATTACTTTAACTCACAAATGGTCAATGACGCCAATGGGAATGTCTTAGCCATTTCTCCTGTTTCAGTAGGTCTCACTAGCAAAAAACTGACATCGAAAGCCGTTTTAGATGCGATTGAGCAACGAAAGCCTGCGATCTCAGCACCTTATGAATCTGTAACAACCAGGCTTATTGTATTAATGACAAATCCCATATTTAATTCCTCAGGACAGTATATGGGTTCTTTAGGGGGCGCTATTTATTTACGAGAAAACAATGTATTAAATGATATATTCGGTTCCAACAGCTACTCTCCATCGGGTTCATATATCTATGTGGTCGATGGGGCCGGTAATCTTATTTATCATCCAGAACACAATCGTTTAGGTCAGAATGTGAGCGCTAATCCAGTGGTAGCCAAGCTCATTCATGGTCATAGCGGTAAGGAGAAAGTCGTGAATACATTGGGAGTGCCAATGCTTGCCGGCTATTCTTATGTACCTGCTAATGGTTGGGGAATCGTTGTGCAATCGCCGCTGGAAGAGATAAATGAAAAGTCGATGGGTTTGATCCAAAATGCAATTCTGTACTCATTGCCCTTTCTCCTTTTCATACTTATGCTAACGGCATGGCTGGCCAAGAAGTTGACTCTTCCCTATGCTCGATTGGCTGCGACCGCCTATAAAATCTTGAATGGCAAGCAAGTCGCAGATCTGCCAAAGGTAAGAACGAATACGTATGAAGCCTATCATTTGTACAAAACCATGTTAATCACGATCGATGCTTTGCAAAAGAGAGCGAATCAATATGCACTGGAAGCTCAAACGGATAATTTAACGGGTCTTGCCAACAGAAGGAGCATGGAAACACAAATGCTTGAATGGTTGGAGGAAGGCATAGATTTTTCACTCATTGTACTGGATATTGATCATTTCAAAGTTATTAATGATACGCATGGGCATCTTGTAGGAGATACCGTTCTAAAATATTTAGGAAAGCTTCTGCTTTCAATGGCAAGTGAGAACGAACACTACTTCCGGTTTGGCGGAGAGGAATTCATTGTTCTGCTGCCCCGTATGACGAAAGATGATGCGTATCTGTATGCGGAGAAGATCCGTAATAAGCTGGAAATGACCATAAGCCCAGTAGGTCAACCCATCACGGTATCTTTGGGAGTGTCCTCATTCCCAACAGACGGAGTGACGGCACATGAAGTGCTTGAGCATGCGGATCAAGCGCTATATTTTGCCAAAGGAAAAGGGCGGAATTGTACCGTTGTTTACGATCCTAAATATGCATAGTCCAAAGACCTTAGATCAATCGCAAGAATTTGCGGCGGAGCTAAGGTTTTTTTCTAATGAATAGACATTTCTTATATTGACAGCGATTGGTAGATAGCTTATAGTAATGAAAATATTTAATTCCGAGTTAACTTATTGGAATAATGAACGAGGGATCTTTTTAGGTCTAACTGGAGGGGCACTGCGATGAATATTGAGAATATTGAAGCGTTCGTGTATGTCATCCATTATGGCAGCTTTAACAAGGCATCGGAAGTATTATTCCTTTCCCAGCCTTCGGTAACAGCTAGAATTCAATCGTTAGAACGGGAATTGGATTGTCAGCTCTTTGATCGAATTGGCAAGCAAGTTCATTTAACGGAAGATGGCAGGAAGTTTCTTCCTTACGCTCAGCAATTACTCCAAACATTCCAGAAGAGTAAAATCCATCTTAAGCAGAAAAAGGCGCTGCCTAATGAGCTGCGAATCGGCTGTACGGTATCTGTATCTAATTACATGATGCCAGTAATCATCCCCAAGATGAAGCATAAATACCCGGAAATCAATTTTAAACTAACGACCGGAATAACGGATGATCTCGTCAACAAGGTTTTGAACCGAGATGTGGATATCAGCTTTGTGCGGGGAATCACTCATCCAAGTCTTTTGTCAGCGAAATTTTATGAAGATCCTATTCGACTCTATGTCTATGAAGGGCATCCCTTTATTGGGAGAGAAAACTTAACGATCCAAGATATCGGACGTCAGGCTCTTATTTTCTTTGAGTGCGGCTCTCTAGACTGGATGCGCATTCACCGTGTATTTGATAGTTTGAAGGAGTCGCCAAACATCCAGATCCAGACGGATAACTCCGAAACAGCCAAGAAACTGGTTTTACAGCGGGCAGGTATCGCTTTCTTACCAGGGCTTAGCGTCAGTCAGGAAGTTAAGGACAATAAGCTATTTCCAATTGACTTTCCAGAGACATCAGGCATTGCCTTGCAGACGAACTTGATTACGTTAAATGGGGAGAATACGTTATTTTTCAACAGTATTTTGGATATTTGTAAAGGTTTATGGGGCCGAACGAAAGGGTAGTATCAGATTCTTATATATGCTTATAGAAAAACTCTATTATCCAGTTGTGAAACTTGATGATAAATTAATGCTAATATTAATTCATACAAAACAAGTAGGAATTATGAGTTTAATGTTATTGTAACCGAAAAAATGGAGGGTATACACAGATGAGAAAATTAACAATCCTTGGAACAACACTAACTTTGGCTTTGGTAGCAGCAGGCTGCGGGGCAAAAAATACAGAAACGATCGCATCACCGAAGGTAGCCGCTGTAGGTACGAAGGCTGCTGCTGCAACTGCCGGGGCGGAGCCCGTCAAAGTGAAGAAGATTATTGTAGGAACGGGCACACAATTTCCGAACGTAGCTTTTCTTGATAAAGACGGTAAGCTTACTGGTTATGATATCGAGCTTGTCAAAGAACTTGATAAACGCCTTCCTGAGTATGAGTTTGAATTCAAAACGATGGATTTCGCTAACCTGCTCCTCAGCTTGGAAACGAACAAAATTGACTTTGTTGCCCACGAAATCGAGAAAAATAAGGAAAGAGAGCAAAAATACCTTTTCAACAACGAGCCTTATGCCTACTGGAAAACAAAAGTTATCGTGGCTAAAGACAATACAAACATTAAATCGATTGATGACTTGAAAGGTAAAAAAGCGTTAACGACCGCGACTAGTGCCGAAGCTACGCTATTGGAAAATTATAATAAAGCAAATGATAACGCGATTAAAATTGTTTACCAAAACGGTGCTGCCAACGATTTGGTTAGTCAGCTTACAACAGGTCGTGCGGACGGAGCACTCGGAGCGGATTTCTTGCTGCCGCTTGTGGACCCGCAAAGCAAATTAAAAGCAGTGGGACCGATTATTGAAGAAGCTGAGGTTCGCTTCCTCTTCCGCAAAAATGATAAAGACGGGCAAGCTCTTGCGGATAAAATCGACGTGGCGTTGAAGGTAGTGAAAGCAGATGGAACGCTTTCCAAACTTAGCACGCAATGGCTCGGCGGAGACTATACGAAGAAAGATTAATGCTGTTTTAAGTAAGAAATGTACAGAAAGGTGAGATCGTCCGAATGGAACAACAATTTGATATCACCTATGTCTTTGATTTTTTGCCCAAATTAGTCTCTTATCTGCATATCACATTGTTTATTGTAGCTTGCTCTATGCTGCTGGGTGTACTAATCGGATTCCTCATAGCCCTGCCAAGGCTTTATGAGGTTCCGGTGCTAAGAAGGATATCCCAGATCTATGTGTCATTTTTCCGGGGGACGCCGATCCTCATCCAGTTGTTCCTCATCTATTATGGACTTCCCGAGATATTGAAGCTAATTAATGTCGATGTCTCTAAAGCCCCCGTCCTGACCTTCGTCATTCTGACTTTTGGCCTGCATGGCGGTGCATATATCTCTGAAGTCATTCGGGCAGCCGTGAAAGCCGTGGATCGAGGGCAAATTGAGGCTGCCTATGCGATAGGTATGACAGGGTACCAAGCCTTTACACGTATCATCATGCCACAAGCGCTTGCCATATCGATACCGAACTTTGCGAATCTGCTTATCGCCAATTTGAAGGATACTTCGTTAGCCTTTTCGTTAGGCGCGATGGAATTGATGGGGAAAGCTCAGACGCTTGGTGCGGCAACACAGCATTTTATTGAAACCTACATTTGTTTATCACTCATCTACTTTATCATTTGCTACGGGCTGGAGAAGCTGTTCTTGGATATCGAGAAAAGACTGCTGCGGCATGAACAACCCATTGTTCAACGTGATTCGAAGTTTACATTTAGTCGCTTGTTTAAGACACCTTGGGCAGCATCCGCTCAAACGGATAAAGGAGGGTATCAACCATGAAGCTCGATCTAGGGTTTATCGGTTCCGCCTTTATTCAACTGCTCTCTGCTTTGCCCATTACGCTGCTAATTACGATTGTATCGGTTTTCTTTGGATTTCTGATTGGATCGACAGTGGCGATCATCCGAATATACCGCGTACCTGTTATCCATTACATCGCAAGCGGCTATGTGACGTTCATCCGAGGAACACCGATGCTAATGCACTTGCTGCTCATTTATTTCGGATTGCCTGTGATTATTGATTCTTTGGCAGCAGCCATCGGTTGGAGCTTCCGATCGACTTCTATTCCAATGATCGGTTTTGCCTTTCTTTCCTTCTCGATTACAGCAGGAGCCTATTTGGCTGAGGTAGTAAGATCAGGCATTCTAGCCGTGAATAAGGGGCAAATCGAAGCTGCCTATTCCATCGGCATGACAACATCGCAAGCGTTGAGGCGCATCGTGCTTCCTCAGGCATTGGCTGTTAGCTTGCCTAACTTATCCAATTCGTTCATTGGTATGCTTCACGGTTCTACACTGGCTTTCACGGTATCCGTTGTTGAGATTAATGCCAAAGCGCAAATCGTCGCTACGACAAATTGGAAATTCTTTGAATCTTATATTGCCGCGGCTTTCCTGTTCTGGGGAGTGACGATTCTGATCGAGAAGATAACGGAGCTGCTTGAGAAACGAATAAATATTTACAACCGAGGTGGTGTACGATGATCAAAATGGTGAATATCACTAAAGCATTCGGCAAGCATGAGGTGCTGAAAGGTATCAATTTGACGGTAAAAAAAGGAGAAGTCGTCTGTATCCTTGGCCCAAGTGGTTCAGGCAAAACGACGCTGCTTCGCTGCATCAATTACTTGGAGAAGCCGAATCAAGGTGAGGTAACGATTGGGGATTTCACCATCAATTGCAAGCGCCCGAGCAAACAGGATATTCACACGCTGCGCAAGAAAACGGCGATGGTATTTCAACATTACAATTTATTTAAACATAAAACGGTGCTGGAAAATGTGATGGAAGGCCTTGTCATTGTTCAGAAGCAATCCAAAGAAACTGCACGGCAAACGAGTATTCAAATGCTGGAGAAAGTGGGGCTGGGAAGTAAGCTGGACGCTTATCCAAGCCAATTGTCAGGCGGACAGCAGCAGAGGGTGGGCATTGCCCGTGCGCTGGCACTCAATCCAGAAGTGATTTTGTTCGATGAACCAACCTCTGCCCTTGATCCTGAGTTGGTTGGTGAGGTGTTGGAGGTTATTCAGAAAATTGCCAAAGAAGGCATTACGATGATCGTTGTTACGCATGAAATGGGCTTTGCTCGTGAAGTTTCGAATCATGTTGTTTTCATGGACCAAGGTGTGATTGTGGAAGAAGGAAGGCCTCAGGATATTTTTAGCGATGCGAAGGAAGAGCGGACGAGACAATTTTTGAAACGAATTACGCCGGAGTATACGTTTAACATTTAAATTTACAGCGAATACGGAGTGGATGATATGGGGATCAAACTTAGTATTTTGGATCAAAGCGTTATTTTCCCGGGGGAGAATGCGGAAGCCGCACTGCAGCATACGATTGAGCTTGTACAATTAGCGGAAAAGCTGGACTATCACCGCTTTTGGGTATCGGAGCATCATGATTCCGATCAATTGGCGGGTTCATCGCCCGAGGTACTAATTTCTCATTTATTAGCGAAAACAGAGCGCATTCGCATTGGCTCTGGCGGCATCATGCTGCAGCATTACAGTCCATATAAAGTAGCAGAGAATTTTAATGTCCTGGCATCATTAGCACCTGGAAGAGTAGATCTCGGTATCGGAAGGGCGCCAGGCGGGCTTCCTCGTTCTACGAAAGCTCTACAGCAGGGCATCACCGAGCCAGCTACTTTATCGGAGAAGCTGAAGGAACTCAAACAATTTGTTCATAATCGATTGGATGCTGATCATCCGCTTACAGGCCTTCGGGTATCTCCGATTCCGACACAACCAGCGGATATTTATCTACTTGGCGCTACTGCGGCTAGTGCGGAATTAGCTGCTGAATTAGGGCTTCCTTATGTATTTGCCCAATTCATTAATGGTGATCATGCTGTGGCAGCGGCTGCTTTTGAAGCGTATCACACTGGATTTAATCGAGAACAAGGCGGACAGCCGAAGGCGATCTTGGCTCTGTCTTTAATTGTAGCTGACACAGAAGAAGAGGCCAAAGTGCTGGCTGGCGAATATAAAAATGTGAAAATTCATTTGGAAAACGGCAAAACATTAACGGTAGGAACCCTTGAACAGGCCGAGGAGTATGGACGGCAAACGCAAGCCAAATTCACCGTAGAAGAGAAAGTAGCGGAGATCACGAAAGGCACTAAAGAATCCGTCCGACAAAAGCTGCTGGACATCCAGCAAACTTATGGGGTAGATGAGTTCATCGTTACAACGTCGGTGAAAGATTTCGCCAAGCGCTTGCGGTCATTTGAATTGCTAAGTGAGGCGTTCTCGGAGCTGCTTGTGTAGGTAAAAACGACATACGTCTTTTTGGAGGGGAAATGAGCATGAGCGAAGCGCTATCGGAACAATCACAGGCGGCTTTTGAGCAGAAGCTAATCGCGATTCGGCGTCATCTGCATCAAAATCCAGAATTATCAAACGAAGAAGTTCAAACAACCGCATCGATCCGAGGCTGGCTGCAGGAAGCGGGTATTCGAGTGGCTAACTTTCCGCTGAAAACAGGTCTTGTCGCGGAGGTTGGAGGCCTGAACGAAGGTCCAATTATCGCACTTCGAGCCGATATTGATGCGTTGCCTGTCCAGGAAGCTACTGGACTGGCTTATGCCTCATTGGTTCCGGGCACAATGCATGCTTGCGGACATGATTTTCATACCGCATCCATTCTGGGCGCCGCTTTCTTATTAAAGCTGCAAGAAAAGGAGCTGCAGGGCACGGTTCGCTTCATTTTCCAACCGGCTGAGGAGAAAGCGCAAGGAGCGGAGCAGGTCATCCGAAGCGGTGCTTTGGAGGGGGTTCGTGCGGTATTTGGAATGCACAATAAACCCGATCTTCCTGTGGGCACAATCGGCATTAAACCAGGGGCACTCATGGCTTCTGCAGATGGATTCGTTGTTGAAATCGAGGGTAAGGGTACACATGCTGCAGTGCCTGAAGCGGGGATAGATCCAATCGTAACCGGCGCACATATCGTAACAGCACTTCAAGCGATTGTAAGCCGGAATGTGAGTGCGCTGCAAAGCGCTGTGATAAGCGTCACCAAGATACACAGTGGAACCGCTTGGAATGTCATTCCTGATAAAGCTGTCCTAGATGGAACGGTGAGAACATTCGATGAGGAGGTTCAAGCCACGGTTCTGAACAGGTTCGATCAAGTGGTCCATGGTGTAGCGGCTGCTTATGGAACGAAGGCATCTGTACGATGGATCAAGGGTCCGCCAGCCGTGCAGAACGATGCGGGGTTAGCAGAATTAGCAGCCCGAGCTGCGGATTTTGCAGGCTTGCATGTCATCACGCCTACACCATCTCTAGCAGGGGAAGACTTCGCGTTTTATCAGAAGAAGGTGCCAGGTATTTTCTTATTCATGGGCACATCGGGTACCCAAGAGTGGCACCATCCCGCTTTTGATCTCGATGAGCGTGCGCTGCCGATCAGCGCCAACTATTTTGCCATATTAGCGGAGCAAGCTCTCAAGCAAATAAGCTCTGAATTCAAAGTGGAGGTATCAGGATGAGTCAACTTGTAATCGATATTGGGCCTTATATAGATACAAATAAACAGTTGAGATCAGCGATTGAAGGTCTTACGGATGAGCAGTTGAAATGGAAGGAGAACGCGGATAAATGGAGTGTGACGGAAGTTTTATCCCATTTGACCGATCATAACATCGTTGTTTCCTTTCGCATTCGCGAGATCATTTCTGGATCCACGGTCCAACTGCCTGCCTTTGGGCAAGATGCTTGGGTAAGTAGTTCCAAGGCGAATGAAGGCGCAGCTGTAGATATTTTGGACGCCTTCCAAGCGCTATTGACCTATAACAGCCTATTATTGCGAAGAATATCACCACAAGACTGGGAGAAAACGGGCGTCAACTTTAAAGGACAGACGTTAGCATTGACGGATGTCGTTCAATCTTTTACCGCACATGTTCAAGTGCATCTTGCCCAAATAGAGCGGATTAAACAAGCTAGGCAAGCAAAGAACCTTTAATCATATAAAACCGACTAAACCTATATGTGATAGAAAGAAGTGTGGGGGAAATGAGTACTAATAGGATTCGGATTCGTGAAGCTCGTACGGAAGATCGTGAGGTGATCAGGCAGCTTCTTATTGATGCGTACAGTCAATACGAAGCAGTTCTTCCTCCCGAAGGATGGCAGCAGTACAAAGACAACATTCTTGCCTCTGTAGATGGCGACGCTCCCTCTGCACGACTAATTGCCGAAATCAATGGGGAAATCGTGGGTAGCTCCCTCTTGTTCCTGTCTTCTCAGGTTGCCTATGGACTTCCTGAATTGGATATCCATACGCCGATTATTCGATTATTGGCTGTTTCCCCGCAAGCTAGAGGCAAGGGAATCGCTACAGAGCTCATTAAAGAAAGCGCCCGGCGAGCGCTGGAATTGGGTGCATCTACGCTGCATCTGCACACTTCCGATATGATGGAATCTGCCGTGAAGCTTTATGAGCGTTTAGGCTTCGAACGGGCATTTGATAAGGATATTCTAAAGGGCGAAAACGTCGTAAAAAGCTACCGCTTGCAGTTGAAAGAAGCAGCGATTCTTCAATAATAATCATAAGGACGTGATGACGATGTCAAAACAAAAGCATCTGAAGCTTGGAGCAATCATTCATGGTGTTGGTGGAAACATATCAGGATGGCGCCATCCCGAGGCGATTACTGATGCCAGCGTCAATTTTGGCTTTTATAAACAGCAGGCGCAGAAAGCTGAAGCCGGTAAATTCGATCTGGTTTTTATTGCTGACGGTTTGTACATTACCGAGAAATCCATCCCTCACTTTTTGAATCGGTTTGAACCGATTACGATTCTTTCGGCGCTGGCTGCTGTCACGTCCAACATCGGTCTCGTTGGTACACTTTCGACCTCCTACAGCGAGCCATTTACAGTGTCCAGACAATTCGGCTCGATTGATCTGATCAGTGATGGGCGAGCAGGCTGGAACATCGTGACTTCACCTCTAGAGGGATCGGCAAGAAATTATAGCAAAGACCAGCACCCCACACATCCAGAACGATATCGAATTGCGAATGAATTCTTGGAAGTAGCGCGTGGACTTTGGGATTCCTGGGAAGACGATGCCTTCGTCCGGGATAAAGAAAGCGGCGTATTCTTTGATCCGAGCAAACTGCATACGTTGAACCACAAAGGGGAGTTTTTCTCCGTACAGGGTCCACTCAATATTGCGCGTTCGAAGCAGGGTCAGCCGGTTATTTTCCAAGCAGGAGCTTCTGAGGATGGTCGGGCTTTCGCGGCTAAAGTCGCTGATGCCATATTTGCCGGACATGAAACGATTGAGGAAGCTAAGGCTTATTATCAGGATATTAAAAGCAGAGCGGTAGCTTATGGCCGTTCAGCCGAAGATCTCGTCATTCTTCCTGGGATTAGCCCGATTATCGGACGAACGGAAGAAGAAGCAGAAAGCAAATATCAAGAGATTGCTAATTTAGTTACGATTGATAAAGCTTTGGATTTTCTGGGGCGCTTCTTTGAGCACCATGATTTCTCTCAATACCCGCTTGATGAACCGTTCCCGGATCTCGGTGATTTCGGCAGCAACAGTTTCCGCAGCGGCACGGATAAAATCAAGCAAACGGCCAAAGAGAAAAATCTCACTTTGAGACAAGTGGCGCTTAGCGTGGCAACACCGCGCAATGAGTTCACGGGAACACCTGAACAAGTAGCGGATCGTGTCGAACTCTGGTTCAAAGAAGAAGCGGCAGACGGTTTTATTATTGCTGCAGCTCTTCCCAAAGGATTGGACGATTTCGTTGATCTCGTTGTGCCAATCCTGCAAGAGCGCGGAATATACCGGAAAGAGTATGAATCCGACACGCTACGGGGAAACCTAGGCGTATCGATTCCTGCGAATCGCTACACGAAGGTAGAGGCTGCTATTTAAAAATCAGTTAGTATTGGTATTCATTTCCATTTTATGTACTTAGTCTCTAACCGCCCGTTTTGGGCGGTTTTATGGTGTTTGGGTTGAATTATTTCCCAAAGCAGCTTCGAAATTCCAATATTTGAAAACAAATGTGTAATCGTATAAACTGTGAACATAGACTATTGTGGAGAAAAATGTAGCCTATAGTCAAAATGTGTTACTAAATCATATAGGTGGTGCTGAAATGAGTACGTTTAAATCATGGTTTTCAAGCGCGAAAACGGGCTTGTCCGAGCAAGTCAAAAAATTTCAAAACAAAGATTTTCTGGATGCCGTTGTTGCAGGATGCGCGATTGTAGCGGCCGCTGATGGCAGCATTGGTAATTCAGAAAAAGAAAAGATGATTGGTTACATCAGCCGTAGCGAAGAGCTTAAGGTTTTTGATGTAAGTAATGTCATCGCTCGCTTTAACCACTTTGCTGGCAACTTTGAATTCTCAGCCATTGTAGGCAAGCAAGAGGCGCTTAAAGTTATTTCCAAGTTCAGCAATAAGCCTGAAGTTGGACGAATCATCATTGCGGTATGCTGCGCAATTGGTGCTGCAGACGGAGATTTTGATGATCAAGAGAAGAAGGTTGTCAAAGATATTTGTAACGCGCTGAACCTCAATCCTAGCGAATTTAGTCTTTGATCGTCGATTTACAAATAATTTAAACGGAAAAATGAAACGTGTTCGAACTTCATCCGTATCAAATGAAAGAGTGTACGAATACAGGATATGAAGGGAGGTGACCTCGTTGACAATTAGTTTGGTCAAAGGTCAAAAAATTGATTTAACAAAAGGTAATGCGGGTCTTTCCAAAGTTGTAGTTGGACTAGGTTGGGATCCGGCAGTTGTGGAGAAGAAAGGTTTCTTCGGATCCAAAAAAACAGCTGTTGAAATTGATTGCGACGCTTCAGTCATCTTATTAGATGAGAATGGGAAATTGACTAAAGAGAAGAATGTTGTTTTCTTCGCTAACTTGCAAAGCCCTGATGGTTCAGTTGTTCACTCCGGTGATAACCGCACAGGGGAAGGCGATGGCGATGATGAGCAAGTATCTGTTAATTTAGGACAAGTTCCTGCGGATGTTAGTAAGATCGTTTTCGTTGTTAATATTTACGACTGCGTGAATAGAAAGCAAGATTTCGGTCTCGTTCAATCCGCCTATATCCGGTTAGTGAATGATTCGAATAACCAAGAATTGATTAAGTTTAATCTGACCGAAGATTATTCAGGTAAAACATCCCTGATTGTTGGTGAACTTTATCGTCATAGCGGCGAATGGAAATTCAACGCGATTGGTGAAGGCAGCACGGATACAACGGTAGGACAATTAGTTAAACGTTATCAATAATAGCAACACCAAATCCACTATAAAGCGAGGTCATATGCAATGGCAATTTCACTATCCAAAGGTCAAAAAGTAGATTTAACGAAATCAAACCCAGGTCTAACGAAAGTTGTAGTTGGTCTAGGTTGGGACACGAACAAATATGATGGCGGTAAAGATTTCGATCTAGATGCTTCCATTTTCGCTGTTAATGCTTCTGGTAAAGTAGGATCTGAATCTGATTTCATCTTCTACAACAACCCGAAGAATGCGAATGGTTCAATCGTACATAACGGCGACAACCGTACAGGCGCTGGCGATGGCGATGATGAGCAAGTAAGTGTTGATCTAAGTGCAGTACCTGCTGAAACTGAGAAAATTGCTTTCTGCATTACGATTCATGATGCTGAAGCAAGAGCGCAAAACTTTGGACAAGTTTCCAATGCTTACGTTCGTATTCTTAACGAAGGTTCAGGCGCAGAATTGATTCGTTTTGATCTTGGAGAAGACTTCTCCATTGAAACTGGCGTAGTTATCGGTGAATTGTACCGTAACGCGGGCGAATGGAAATTCAGCGCAATCGGTAGCGGCTACAAAGACGGTCTTGCAGGATTAGCTCGCGACTACGGCTTACAAACTTCCTAAGATCTTACTTATAATGCTAGTTTTCTTGCGAAAACTCTAAGGAGATGCAGCAATGACAATCAGCTTGTCAAAAGGTCAAAGAATTGACCTAACTAAGACGAACCCTGGCCTCAGTAAGGCTATTATCGGATTAGGTTGGGATACGAACAAATATAGTGGTGGGCATTCATTCGATTTGGATGCGTCAGCCTTTCTGCTTCATGCTGAAGGTAAAGCTAAAGGGCTTGAGGACTTCATTTTTTACAACAACTTGGTTGGTGTAAATGGATGCGTTGAGCATACCGGCGATAATCGTACAGGTGATGGCGATGGGGATGACGAGCAAATCAAAGTTGATTTCTCCAAAATCCCTGCGCATATTCACCGAGTAGGAATAGCTGTTACGATTCATGATGGATCGAATCGCAACCAAAACTTCGGACAAGTATCAAATGCGTTCGTTCGCCTTGTTGATGAGGTAACGAATCGGGAGATTTTACGTTATGACTTGGGCGAGGACTTTTCAGTAGAAACTGCCGTTGTCATTTGTGAATTGTACCGAGACAGCCAAGGTCAAGAATGGAAGTTCCAAGCTGTGGGAAGTGGTTTTCAAGGTGGTCTACAAGCCCTTTGTAAAAACTACGGGCTTGATGCTCAGTAAATTCAGAAACAGGTGGGGTGGTGCGAGTAAGGCATCACCCTATAATTATTAGTACGGAAGGGACAGCCCTTATGCATATATCTCTTGTTAAAGGCCAAAAGACGGATGTTACAAAAACAAATCCAGGACTCTCACAGATTGGTATTGGACTCGGATGGAACTCTCCTGCGAACATAGATCTGGATACTTCAGCATTCTTGCTAAGCGCTAATGGGAAGGTAGATAATGACGAACAGTTGGTATTCTACAACAATCCTACAAAAAGCGGTGTGAATTTCATCGATCAACCCTCTCATGGGACCGATAAGAAGCAATTTTCTATTCAATTTTCTAACGTTCCAGCTAATGTTGAGAAAGTTGCTATTACACTAACCATCCATGAGGGTGAGAAGCTAAAGCAGCAATTCAGCCAAGTGACACAAGCTTATTTACGGATTTTTCATCCTAGCACAGGGCAAGATATGTTGCGATATGAATTAGGAAATCAATTCTCCGTTGAGACAGCTATTGTTGTAGGGGAACTATATAGATACGGCACAGAATGGAAATTCAGTGCGATTGGATCTGGCTTTTCCGGTGGGCTGAAAGCGCTGTGCGGTAATTTCGGAATCGAGGTTAAGGATGAACCTACACCTAACCCTGTACCTAATCCAACACCGACGCCACCCCCAGTTTCAACTCCGGCGCAAGCGAGTAAACCTCCTCTTATCCCGCCAGCTCCAATTAATCTGAATAAGATTGAATTGAAGAAGAAGGGCGATCGAATTAGTCTTGCGAAGAAGACGACAGGTAATCTCGGGGAAATTGTCATTAATTTAAACTGGAATCAGAAGAAGAAACCTGGTGGATTTTTCGGTAAAAGCAAAGGGATCGATCTGGATCTAGCTTGTTTATATGAATTAAAGAACGGTGAGAAGGGCGTTATTCAAGCGCTTGGCAACCGATTCGGTTCACTCCATAGAGAGCCGTATATCGCCTTAGACGGTGATGACCGTACGGGCTCCGTAACAACAGGAGAGAACATTCGAATTAATGGGAATAAGCTTTCTGAATTTGAACGTATTCTAATTTTCACTTTCATTTACGAAGGTGCAACCACTTGGTCTGAAGCAGATGGCGTAGTGTCCATCAAACAGGATGGCGGACCCGACATCGAAGTGAAATTGAACGAGCATGATAATCGTCAGGGCATGTGTGCCATTGCGTTAATTCGTAATCAAAATAATGAAACTTTTAGCATTGAGCGGCTTGTTCAATATTTCTCCGGACATAAGGCGCTAGATGAAGCCTTTGGATGGGGAATGAGATGGGTTGCAGGAAATAAGTAAATAATTAGCGAAATATACAGGAGGGTCAAGGCATGTCAGATTTTTTTCAAAGTTTTATCAACAACTTCCTTAACTTTTTCGACTGGGAAGTGCTTTCAAGAACACTTTCTGATCCAGTTAACTGGGGGATTATCGGGACATTAGTTATCTTAGAGGGTCTTTTATCCGCTGATAACGCATTGGTACTGGCAGTAATGGTAAAGCATTTACCGAAGGAGCAGCAGAAAAAAGCTTTATTCTATGGACTCCTAGGTGCCTACATTTTCAGGTTCATAGCTATTGGAGTAGGTACGTTCCTTGTTCAAATCACTTGGATTAAAGTGCTCGGCGGCGCCTATCTCCTCTGGATTGCCATCAGTAATCTTTTCTTCAAGAAGAAGGAAGAGGAAGGGGAGGTTCAGAATAAAGGACTTTCCTTCTGGCGTACTGTTCTTGCTGTAGAAGTCATGGATATTGCTTTTAGTGTCGATAGCGTACTTGCTGCCTTTGGTGTAAGTGACCAGGTTTGGGTATTGTTCCTTGGAGGCATCATAGGTGTACTTATGATGAGAGGCGTGGCGCAAGTCTTCTTAAAGCTCATTGACAAGATTCCAGAGTTGGAGAAAGCAGCCTTCATCCTAATTATCATTATTGGTCTTAAGATGATTGCTGGTGCATTTGGTGTCCATATTTCACATGTTCTTTTCTTCTCAACCCTTATTGTCATATTTGGAGGCACGATTGTTCTTAGCTTGCTTCGCAAAAAGGACAAGCAGAAATCAGCTAGCTAATAATACCGTCTATACAATGACAATCCCTCCTTTACGGGGGGATTGTTTCTTAAACGAAAGAGGGAGGAATCGGGATTGAGATATTTTAATTATTTAACAGCGGATGAAGAGAAAGCTCTATTTTATTTACCTCCGACTTCCTTCCATAATCATTCGCGCAAAGAAATCCTAGCTTATTCCATTGGTGCTGCACTTTATATGCCTGCTACACGTCCCACGTTTGCTGAAGATATCGCTTTTGGTAAAATTGAAGGTCTTGTTTCTGTTATTCTTGATTTGGAAGATGCCGTTGGTGAAAATGAGGTTCATGCCGCAGAAGAATCATTGGTGAATCAAATGAATAAGCTAGCCACCTTCATTGAGGTCGGGATTCTTCATACGGACAATATTCCGCTTTTATTCGTACGAGTAAGAAGTGTGAATCAGTTGAATTACTTGATCGAAAGATTAGAAGAGAACGTAGCCCTTTTAACCGGATTTGTATTCCCGAAATTTACAGCAGACAATGGAGCGGCTTATTTTGAAATACTAGAAAATTATAATGACGAGAAACCGGCTTCTGCACCAATGCTATATGGTCTGCCAATTCTAGAGTCTGGACCTGTGATTTATAAGGAAAGCCGTACCCATACGCTTCAAACGATTAAAGAGATCCTAGAGCAGTATAAGAATTTGGTCCTCAATGTAAGAATAGGCGCTACGGATTTCTCCAGCTTATTTGGTTTGAGACGCAGCCCAGACATGACCATTTATGACATAACGCCGATTCGAGATTGTGTAGCTGACATTATTAATATATTTGGACGTGTTGACGCCTCTTACGTTATTTCCGGACCTGTATGGGAATATTTTCCTCAAAAAGGATTGGTTCGCGAAGTGATTATGGATAAAGAGAACGGCATGATTGGCAAGACGATTATTCATCCTACTCATATTAAACCCGTTCAATCGCTATACGCGGTGACTCATGAAGAGTATACGGATGCTACAAGTATTATTACGAACAATAATGGCGATCATGGCGTTATTAAGAGCGCATATGCCAATAAAATGAATGAAATCAAACCTCATTTAAGCTGGGCTAGACGTATTCTCTTACGATCACAAATTTATGGGGTGCTGCATGAACAACAACAATATGACGGATTATTGCTCAAGCAAAATCGAGCATACGTATAAGATCGCTGGTGATTTAGAGCTTCAAGTGACATTGACCTATAATCCCTTTGAGATTCCCCTCGACTCTCTGTTCGCCATGGCGGCAAGAATCAATAAGAAACGATCGTTTCTGTTTGTTAGCAAAGTGCTGGGGAAACATATCCCTGTGAATCCGTATTCCTCCTTATTAAGCGGCGCTTCATTGGCACTACTTTTACAACAAGCCTTAAAAGGTACTATGCCGCAGCAGTTAATCCCTCAAGCCATTCAGGGCATTATAGATCCTTCTCAGGCCGAAGCGGCCTATAAAGAAATTATGTCCTATCGTTTAAGTTTGCCTCAATCAGTTGCTTTTATAGGGTTTGCTGAAACTGCTACAGCCATCGGACATGCCGTTTATGAAACCTTTGGTCAGGGTGGCAGCTATATTCATACCACGCGTGAAGTGATCGAAGGATCGGCATCCATCATTAATTTCAGTGAGGAGCATTCCCATGCGGTAGCACATTATTGTTACGCGAAGGATCCTCAGATGCTTACACATCCTGAGATTGTAGTCCTTGTTGATGATGAAATTACGACTGGTAAGACCTCTTTGAACATTATTCGAGATATGCAGGGGAAATTTTCGAAGAAAACCTACTACATCCTTGCTCTGCTTGATTGGAGAACCCCAGAGGATCAGCAGCAGTTTCTGAAGCTAGAACTGGAGCTAGGTATCTCCATCCACGTGCTTTCCTTAGTCAAAGGTAAGGTAAAAGTAACTGGTTCATCTGAAAGTTTGACCCCCCAAGTGCCTGTCCTTCCTATTCCAAATCAAATGGGACCCATTCACTTCATGTATTTAGATCATCTATTCGCTCATGCTCCTTATGAGAGCCAACATCCTTATTTACAGCATAGTGGAAGATTTGGTCTTACGCCGGAGGAAAGCGAACAATCCGATCATTCGATATCTCAAGCCGCCAAACAATTGAAACTTACTCGTACAGGTAAGAAGACGTTGTGCATAGGCACAGGTGAGTTTATGTATATCCCCATGCGAATTGCTGCTGAAATGGGAGAAGGAGTGTCTTACCAATCGACGACGAGGAGTCCAATTCATACCATTGATACAGAGGATTACGCAGTCAAAATAGGCTATCCGTATTCATCTCCGGAGGATCCCGATGTCACTCATTTCCTATACAACGTTCCAGTAGGCATGTATGACGATCTCTATTTATTTATGGAACGAGAAGCAGATCCAGCTTCGATGCAGCCGCTGCTTCAAATTCTTCAAACGCGAGGGCTGAAACGGATTCATATTGTTTTCTTCTCTTCTCAAACGATTGACTGGAAGGAGAATGCAGCATGGACGATTGGCGAGCTAGACCAATAGAGGAGCCAAGGCACTTGGGCAGCTATCCAGCTACCGATGTGACATTCCTGCTGAAGGATTTGAGCGAGGTTATGCTGGAAAGGTCGATGGATGCGAGAGAACTAGCCATTCAATCGGGTACTCATTATTCAGAAATGCTTCCTCAAGAGCATCTACCAACGTCCGATTATTTAAAATTGTACCAAGAGACGCTGCAGATGTCAGCCAAGAAGGTTGCATTAGCAGTCGGTACAACGGCAGAGCTTATTCGCAGTAAGAAAGGACCGAACACGGTGCTGGTCTCTCTTGCTAGAGCGGGCACGCCGGTCGGTATTCTAATAAGACGCTACCTGCAGGAAGTGCATCAGTTGGACATGCCCCATTACAGCATCTCAATTATTCGAGGTAAAGGGATTGACGAGAACGCTTTGTTTTATATCCTGCAAAAGCATCCAGAAGCGAAGATTCAATTTGTCGACGGGTGGACCGGCAAGGGAGCAATCCGTAAAGTTCTTATAGAGGCTTGCAGCAAGCTGGAACGAGATTACGGGATCAATTTGGACGATGATCTTTCTGTTCTTGCTGATCCTGGCCATTGCACGGATATGTTTGGGACGAGAGAGGATTTCTTGATTCCGAGTGCTTGCTTGAATGCGGTAGTATCCGGTTTAATGAGTCGAACGGTGCTGCGAGAGGATCTCATTGGGCCGAATGACTTTCATGGTTCCAAATATTATAAAGAGTGGTTGGACCAGGATCTCTCCAATCATTTTATTGCGGAGATTGTACCCTTTTTTGGTGAGGTAATGAAAGAAGCAAATCAAAGCGCCAGAGAACTACTCCAGCATCCTCCGGCGATTTCATGGAAGGGATTGCGAGATATCCAAGCGATTCAGAGCGAGTATCAGATTGCAGATATCAACTTGATCAAACCCGGTGTTGGAGAAACGACCCGTGTACTACTCCGTAGAGTGCCGTGGCGGATATTAGTAGACCGATTAGATAATCCGAATATACGTCATATCCTCCTTTTGGCTGAAGCTAGGGAAGTACCTATAGAAGTGTACCCAGGTCTCACTTATTCCTGTTGTGGTATTATAAAATCCGTGAAAGGAGATGCCGAATGATATTTGCAAGCGATTTAGATCAAACGTTAATCTATTCACAGCCTTTAGAGCGTGCTGAAGAATTAGGCGATCGGATTATTACAGCAGAGCTTATTGACGGTAAAGTGAGATCGTATATGTCCTCAAATTCCTACCAGCTGCTTCAAAAGTTGATGACGGAGCTCATTTTCATCCCGGTTACGACACGAACCATGCAGCAGTACAATCGTATACATTTAATTAGTCAAATGTTGAAGCCCACCTATGCCGTTACAAGCAACGGCGGGAATATTCTGATAGATGGACATCCCGACCTGGAATGGCAAGCTTCTGTAGTTGCTCGCGTCAGTGAATCAAGTGAGCATGTGCAGGATGTCAGAATGCTGCTAGATCGTGTCCTTAGTCCGGAATGGGTCATCAGTTCTAGCTATTGCGACGAGCTATTTTTTTCCCATATCATTGACCGAGCAAAGATGCCGCTTGAGGATGTTACTCAGATGAGTGCAGAACTTCAGCGAATGGGCTGGAGCACTTCCGTTCAAGGAAGAAAGGTCTATGTCGTTCCCCAAGTCGTTAATAAAAGAGATGCCGTTCAGTATCTCAAGCAGTTAACAGAGGAGCGCCAAGTTGTGGCATCTGGTGATTCTCTCTTGGATCAGATCTTGATTGATTTTGCTGATTTCTCTATCGTCCCTAGACACGGAGAATTATTTCGACAAGAGCAGCTTCAATCGACGGGGAACTATTCATTTACCGAGGAATCCGGGATTTTCGCTACGGACGAAATACTTAAGTATGTTGAATCCGTAAACATAGAGCAAACGAATCTATTTGTCATAAAGGAGTCCTCATGAAAAAAGTATGGTTTAACCGTTGGTTTTCAGTAGCCTTTCATTATATGAATAGCATTCGCAATAATGAAGATGGCGTTCAATTCAAAATGTATGCCACACACCCGGACCGTACCCATATGGCTCTACAGGCGGCTGATTACGCGGATACCGAACCTGTTTTAGGTGATGATGATTATGTGGAGTTTGCCCTTGATTTCTGCAAAAAGCATGGTATTGATGTATTCATTCCCAGATTACATATGTACGCAATAGCGAAGCATATTGATTTGTTCGAAAAGGTAGGAACGAAAGTAACAGTTTGTCGTGACCTTGAGCTATTAGAGAACTTACTGGAAAAACAAAAGTTTTATGAAGCCATTAGGGATACGAACATTATTTCAATCCCTGACTATCATGTGGTCAATACGGCAGATGAATTTATGACAGCCTATGAGGCGCTCGTAAGTGCAGGTCACCAGGTTTGTATGAAGCCAACGAATGCCGAGGGCGGTATGGGCTTCAGAATCATCAGCAATGGGCGGGATACATTAAGTGATCTGTTCGGCACAGTTACTCCATATCTCTCTACAGAACAGGTATACAAGACCTTATCATCCGTAGATCGTTTCGAGGACCTGATGGTGATGGAATTATTAAACGGCTTTGAGTACAGCATCGATTGCTTAGCATCGGCTTCTGGGGAATTACTTGCCGCTGTGCCGCGTCGTAAAGCGGACGGACGGCTAAGGCTGCTTGAGGAAGTGCCTGAGCTGATCGAAATCGCACATCAGGTTGCTGCCACCTACAAGATCCCGTTTAATTACAACATTCAAGTGAAGTACAATCAGGGTGTGCCTAAATTACTTGAGATTAATCCGAGAATGTCTGGCGGGTTGCATGTGACTTGTCTATCAGGTATTAATTTCCCTTATTTAGCTGTGAAATCAATTTTGGGTGGGCATGTGGACAACCAAAAGCCTAATTATGGCATTCTGGCCAGTCACATTGAGAAATACGTTATTATGGATTTAGGCGAATAAAAGGAACCTTGCATCATATCTTTGAATATAGATGAACAAATCTGTCAAAGAAGGTGCACAGGATGATAATAAGCGGGATTATACTTTCTGGAATAATCATTGTGCTCATTGTCGTAGCAAGCGCTGAAAAAGCAGAATATGTGTCTAAATTCATTGAAAAATAGTCATCTATGAAACCTGAAAAGGTTTCTTTTTTTTGTTATGATTTGGTAGAATATAAGAATAGATTTGTGATGCTGGGGAGGGGGCTGTACGTTGCTGGATTTTACATTTGAGATTGTTGACGAGTCGACTATTAATACCAGAATTTTGTATGCCAATGAATGGTTCACTTTCAATATATATGAGAAAGATCATGTTTGGACACTTCATCCCTTTGATGGTATGTTAATACGGAATAAAGATATGTGTCAACTTGTGATAAATGAGCTGCTCAAAAATAAATATTTTCATGTCATGTGCGCGAAAGAGAATATCCTATTGTCAGAGCTGCGGACGACAGTTGATTTAAGTAATAGAACGAGCATGTCTACACCTAGACCTACACCTTCACCTAGAGAAGAACAAATGGATGAAGAGCTTCCCGACGATATGAAGTCATTTATGGATTATCATACTTTGGATGAAATTATAGACATGGAGAAACAAATTATTCATAAACGAATGACTTTTTACAAACAAATGTTAGAGGCCATGTTCATGCAAGGGGCAGGACCGGCGGACGAGGAATTTATCCAGATTCAATCCATTTATATGATGTGGAAAGGATCGTATGAGAAATTGAATGGGTTAAGCGATCAAGATTTGTCTGGTGGGAAGAAGAGATGGTAGTATAAAGGGAGACTTAAATACCAAAGGTACATGTTCAAAAAGCCGTAAGGCTTATTTTTTTGTCCTATCACTTGTTTACAAAGGAGTACTAAATGAGCATTCCCAAAATTGAAACACCGAAAATCCCCAAAGAAATACCAGCCATTACACTGCCGAACGAGGAAATGCAGCCGGAAGATAGCTTTCATACGGGTCTTATAAGTGATTGTATCATTGACAATCAGTCCGCATATAAAGTCGCTTTTGATAAAGTGATATTTCGTAATGTCACCTTCACACGGATATCGATGAAAGACATAGAGCTGACTGATGTTATTTTCGAGAAATGCGATCTATCCAACGTTGATTTTGGTGAAGCTACGATCCATCGGACTGAATTTAGAAACTGCAAAATCATGGGCATTGACCTGACAGAAGCAGCTGTCCGGAACGTCTTATTTCATACATGCTTGGCCGACTATGCAACCTTTCGTATGGCTAACTTCAAGCAGATTGTTTTTCAAGAGTGTTCGCTTTTAAATGCTGATTTCTACGAATCTACGCTGCAAAAAGTGTATTTTGATAACTGTCAGCTGGACCGGGCGCAATTCACGGGTGTGAAGCTTGCAGGAATTGATATCAGTAGCTGTGAATTTACAAGTTTAGGTGTGAGTATAGAGGATTTACGCGGCTGCATCATTTCGAGGGGACAAGCCTCAGTTTTTGCAAGTCTTTTCGGACTTATATTGAAGGAATAAGGAGAAAATAATAAAGGAAATTGCTCCGGCAGCCTAGTATATCCGTGAAATGAGGAGTTAACCTTGAAATTCGGCTTTGATATCGATGATACACTTATTAATTTAAGAGAACATGCCTTTCATATTTATAACAATAAACTAAAGCAAAATATTGGCTTGGACGCGTTCCACGCCTTAACGACGATGGAGATTCACAGTGCCTTCGGTTTGACGAAAGAAGAAGGAGGCAAGCTGTGGACTAGCCTCCGCGATGACATTTATTATTCTCAGTGTCCTTCTTTTCCCTATGCCGTAGATATCTTGCAAGAATTAGTACATCAAGGTCATGAGGTCTACTATATTACGGCAAGGGCCAAAGAGCATACAGACCGAACGGAAAAATGGTTAATAGCCAATGGTTTCCCGGTGGTTGAGGGACATTTTTATTGTGGGATGAGTGATTCCGAGAAAGTACATATTATTGAAAAGCTGAACTTGGATTATTATTTTGATGATAAACCGGCCGTTCTGGAAACCCTGTCTCACCTCCCATTGAACTTATATGTGAAAGATAGATCGTATAATCAGCACTTGAACCTGCCTCGAATTGTATCTTGGGATGAACTCCGAGAAATTATAAAATGAAACAAAGCTGAACACCTAAATGTTAAGGGGTTCAGCTTTTTTACTCCTTTAACTAGATTTACAATAAATACAAGTGTAGATAATCATCCAATGACATTCTTCCTTTAATGTCAGTCTATGTGGATAAACTTTCCATAAGAGTAGAGGAGATGAACTGATGTTAAAGAAGAATGCTCTGACGGTCGTCCTAGTGGCCGTAGTAGGAACAAGTTTACTAGCTGGTCTAGGCGGAGCACCCAAGCCTGCCGCAGCTGCGAGTAACATGGTACCGAATTATGAAGTGAAGCTTCTCCTTAATCCAAGCGCAGTTCTTGGATCAGATTTTAAACTTACAAGCAGCGTAAAGAGTGCATTTGGCATGCCTGATAGCGTGACCAAAATGAACGTCCAGTTCCTGGACACGAACGCCAAGGACATTTATAACAATGGTTGGAGTCCAAGGATTCGTAAAACAGAGGGAGAGAACGCTTTCGAGCTTAGCTACAAAAAGCGTTATGCCGTTATTGGCAACGATATTAATGGAGCCTTAACACTCGCAAACCAACAAAGCTTTGATTCAAGCGATACGGGCTATGAGGCTCAAGTCGAGTGGGGTTATCAGAAGAAAACACTAAGTATCACACGTCCAAAGACAGGTACTAAATCAGGCTATAGCGGTATGGATCTCCCAAACCAGACCGATTCCCGCAGTCTTCTGATTAATAATGCACCTGATAAATTTAATAATTGGCTTTACAGTGGTTGGGGGACTAGCAAGCTTTCCTCTTCCCGTGTCTACGGTCCGGTTCTAGCTAAACGTTCAATCGGAACATGGAGCGGCCAACAGCTTTATATCGAAGTGTGGCCTATTCTTAATGCAGCTGGTACGGGAACTGAATACGTTGTTGAAGCTTCATTTAAAACAAATAGTGAATCGACAGCATCCAGTAAGCATGATGAACTAATTACCTATCTGCAAAGTAAAGGCTGGTTCCTCGCACAAGATTCACTGAAAACACAGCTAATCATGGATCGGTATTAAAAATATTGTCTATACGATACCGACCATAAAACGAACCAAGAACTAAGATCAAGGACTAAGGACTAAGAACAAAGAAACCAGTACCGAGAATCGCGAACGAAGAACCCAAAAACCATAAACCAAAAACCAAAAACCAAGAGCCAAGAGCTAGGAACGAAGAACCGCGAAACCCAAGAACCATCCAAGAGACAAGAGCCAAGAGCCAAGAGTCAAGAGCCAAGAACCAGAACCAAGAGCCAAGAGCCAAGAGCCAAGAGCCAAGAGCCAAGAGCCAAGAACCAGAACCAAGAACCAAGAGCCAAGAGCCAAGAGCCAAGAACCAAGAGCCAAGAGCCAAGAGCCAAGAGCCAAGAGCCAAGAACCAAGAACCAAGACCGAGAACCGAGAACTCAGAACCCAAAACCCAAAACCAGGAAACCAAGCATCCAACTCCCATACCATAAATCCAAACTTGACCACCTTTCAACAAAGGTGGACTTTCGCTTCCAGTCCACTATGCTCACTATCCCCTTAACTCAGAATGAAAGCAAAGCAGACATGAATGTAGGAATGAATGTATGCATGCAAGTAAGTAAGTAAGTAAGTAAGTAAGTATGTATGTATGTATGTATGTATGTATGTATGAACGCATTATCAAGTTGTCGTTCAATTGAAACTAAGTTTTATTTCTATAATTTCAAAAAATTGAATAGCCAAATAGAATACTACTCTTTGTCTAATTAGTAGCAAGCGGGTTTGAAGCATAGTTGAACTAAATGGGCAAAAATAGGTATGTTTTTTGAAGAAAGGTTTTGCCGATAACTAAATTCGTCTAAGTACTTTTGCAAATGTTTGGGTCCGAGGCCATGGAAGGTTTTATTTATCCATTTACTAGCTTGTTTAGCGAATATGAGCAATGGGCGAAGTCGTGTGGGGGTATAAAAACCTGTAACAATCTTAATATTTTGGGTATCGGATTCTATGTGCTGTTGTTGGAAGGCTGTTGTTTCAAAACGAGGAATATGTCTTTCTTTTGGATTCGTAAGAAGTACATGCTTTATTTTGAGGTAGGTAGATTCATTCCATTCATTAACTGATGAGCCTATGAGAAGAAGGTGCTCTTGCGGGTGTTTGCGAACAGAAGGATTATAAGGACGTCCATAGATAGCCGAATTAATACAAACTGAGCCCGAAAGCGGAGTTTGATTATCGGAGCTATGAATCATAGAACGGATTTTATATAAGATTAGCCAGGCAGTTTTATAAGTAACCTTAATAAGTTTAGAAAGTTCGATTGCGGTCGTACCTTTATTTGTACGGGAGAAAAGAAAAAGAGCCAGCATCCATTTAGTTAGTTCAGTTCGGCTTCCCTCCATAATTGTCCCCGATATAAGAGACGTTTGATGGCGGCAGTGACAGCATTCGTAAAGCGGAAGACGACGGGTAGTTGTCACATAAGCATGACTATGTTTACAACGCGGGCAGCTAAAACCTTCAGGCCACTTAGTATGAAAGATATACTCGATGCAATCACTAACAGTGGAAAAATGATTTTGAAATTGATCAAGTGACATACTTGCAAAATTCATAAGCATCTCTCCAGTTATATCAAAATGGGAATATGTGTTCTACTAATAATATACCAAACATATGATCTTATTTCAAGAGAAAATGGAAATATTTTATTTGGAAATGAATGATTTTCTGGTTTCTGAGTATTGGGGATAGTGTCCATAGATGTGGTGAAAAGTTGGGTTGGAGACAAGTGAGGTGACGTGGTAGGGAAGATAACAATGAGATGAGATACAAGTACGCAGACAGGACAGGATAGGAAGGGACAAATTGTGCCGGCTGAAGGATGTGGTGGGAAAGGTAGATGCGGAGTCGATGGGGTGTAGAGATGAGTAAATATGGAATGGATGAGGCGCAACTGGAAAGATGCTATGGTGATGGGTCGCAGGCGTGAGAAGATTTGGAATGAATGGGATGTACGTGGGAAGTTGCTATGGTGATGGGTCGCAGGCGTGAGAGGATATGGAATGAATGGGGCGTACGTGGAAAGATGCTACGATGATGGGTCGCAGGCGTGAGAGGATATGGAATGAATGGGGCGTACGTGGAAAGATGCTACGATGATGGAACGCAGGCTTGAGAAGATACGGAATGGATGAGATGCACGTGGGAAGAAGCTGTGATGATGGGTCACAGAAGCGAAGACGCAGGAGACGATGGGCCCAGATGTGAGCGGATACTAATGATGGGGATAACTGAGCAGGCGTAAGTAGGTTAGACCCATTGGGTTCAGTCACGATAACGATATGGACGCGCAGGGGACGGGACACAAATGGAGTGTGGATGGAGAAGAGATAGATTAACATAGGAGATGAACGTATGACCGCGGTGTGGACTTGCTGTGGGCAACGTGTCTTCTTTTTCACTCCATGTCCGCATAAGGTAGTACTAATTGATTTGAGTGGCTAGGGGAGGGAATGGGATGCTGCTAAGGCGACGCTGGAGAAGCAGACCTACAGGGAAAACAAACCGCAAGAAGGTGCTGTTGATCGGTCTTCTCATCTTTGTCTTATTTGGCGTGCAGTTTTTTATTTTTGTGGAACGTAATCTTAGACCTCCACTAATGAATTTGGCAAAAGTACGCATCAAGCAGATAGCAACACAGGCGATTAATAGTGCTATTGCGGATCATGTGGCTGGAAGTACGAGTGCGGAGCAATTAATTGATTGGAAGATGGATAAAAACGGTAAAATAACAGGATTCATGCTTAATTATAATGAACATATGCGTATAACTGCAGATACGATTAAAACTGTGCAAGGTGAACTGAAGGATTTGCAAAGTATATCAGAGCATATTCCGGTTGGGCAAGCGATGAATAGTGCTATTCTCTCCTCATTTGGCCCGGATATTCCGATTCGGCTTCTGCCAGTTGGTAATGTGAAGGTTGATCTGAATACACGTTCTCAAAACGCGGGAATCAATATGGTTATGTTTGAAGTATATGTTCGTATTATTGCTGAAGTATCTGTGATTATTCCCTTTGATTCCGATACTGAAATTGTGGAAACAGAAATTCCTATTTCCTATTCACTCGTGGTTGGGGATGTCCCTACGTATTATTATGATAACAAGGGTAAACCTGTGGGCAGTAATAAGGATGCGAGTCCACCGAGTTTATCGCTGCCTAGCATTCCGAATGCGGGAACTACAACAACACCAAAGGCTGAGGGAGTTTCAACGCAAGAAAGCAATACACAAAAAGAACCGCCCCAATAATGGAGCGGTTTTATTTTTTCTTTTTCATCCGATCTTCACGTTCCCATTTGCGAAGGGAGGGGTAAGGATCAAAGCTCCACTCGGTTAACCCATTATCACGATAAAGCCCAAAATGAAGATGCGGTGGGAATTTACCTGATGTTCCCGGCTTACCATAACCAGAACTACCCACCCAGCCGATGGTTTGTCCAGGTTTTACAATATCATTTTCTTTGATTCCTTTTTGAAAACCAGACAGATGGGCGTAGTAATGATAAATATTGTTCACATCTCGAATACCAATCCGCCAGCCTCCGTATGGATTCCAGCCCTTAATCTCCACAATGCCATAGCAAGTGCTTCGTACAGGAACACCATAACCCGCAAATAAGTCTGTTCCTTCATGGGAACGATGCCCGCCCCACCCGCGACTGTCCCCCCATGTGCTGCGGTAGGAGTAATCCGCGGTCACCGGCAGTGGAAAAGCATGCTCTCCAACATCGAGGGTACCTAGTGTGGCATAGATTGTAGCGAATTGCTTGATACGTTCAACACTGCGCGAGTTTTGATAATAATTCCACAAGTTAATTTGTAAATTTTCTTCTTTGTTGCCATTATTGCTCATTAGTGTGGCCATAGCTGCCAGTACGTCTAAATCGCTGTTTCGATCTGCGATGCCGTCACCTGAACCATCTCGCCCGAAACCATGAAAGAAGGAGATGCTTCTTGGATTTGTATCTTGCTGGTCTGGATTCAATAAGCCGACCCAATCTGCTTCAGGGAAGTAAATGCTGGTAATCCCTTGATGCACGGGCCTTTTTTTTGCGATATTCATCGTTCTTTCGTACTGATCAACTGCGGCAAGGTATGCCCATGGAATGCCCGACAAGATGCTTGCTTTTTCGAATAGCTCTTTGCGCTCAGTGTTTAAGTTCGGGTTAACTTTTGACGGAGCTGCGGTAAATAATTGGTCAGATGCAGCGGCATGGGATTCAGCACTGCCTGAAAGAGTCCCGGATTCGGTTGCTGATAGGAGGAGGCTAAGAACAAGAACCCGCGACCAAAACGGTCTGCTTTTCATCTCTATCATCCTTCCTGAAATGTTAGTTCTTAGGATGTACTCTTCTACGAATGTTTATCCCTGCATCTTTCGTTGTTATCTGATTTTTGCTATGATGCCTGTAAGAGGTGAGGATAGTGAGTTTTAATCATAGGGATGAGCATGTGGACGATAGTATGTTGTTAATTCAGGCTAATTTGGATGATATGAACCCGGAGTGGGTTTCTTATATAATGGATAAGCTTTTTGAAGTAGGTGCGAACGATGTATTTGTAGTACCTATTATTATGAAGAAAGGCAGACCAGGGATTATGCTGAATGTGCTGGTTGAAGATGAACGACTCTCTGTTGTAGAGGAAGTTATTTTTAGCGAGACAACGACACTTGGCATCCGGTATATGCACGCTTCCTGTCATAGATTGGCTAGAGAATTCGAGCAAGTGTTAACTCGATGGGGACCTTTAACGGTAAAAGTCGGTTATCATCAGGGGAAAATGGTACAATATGCACCAGAGTTCAAAGAATGCGAACAAATTGCTAAGGAGTATCAAGTTCCTTTGAAGCAGGTATACGAGGAAGTTAGGATGCAGTTTGTGCAGCAAAAAACAAAAAACGTCTCCTCCTGAATCGAAGGAAGAGGCGTTTTTGGCATTTTATAAATGGTCTCCGTGAAGACTCATGTATGGTGTGGGTGTGTATGTGAATATTCATGTTGGTGGTGATGATGGTCATCATGTGTATGTCCATGACCATGACTATGCTCATGTGCAAGGTGCTCGTGGCTTACTTGCCATTTTCCAATATAAGGATCTACTTTACCGACTACGACGCGAAGCACATTAGGTTGATTAGGTAAATCTCTTGTACCTGCACCGTAACCGATGGTGTCAACGATCATTGGAGGAAAGCTTTTGGAGAACTCGTCCACGATTCCGGAAATAATTCCGGCACCAGTTGGCGTGGTCATCTCTAGGTTATAGTTAGTTGAAGCAATGGGTAACCCTCGCATCATTTCCAGTGTTGCCGGAGCGGGTACGGGATAAATACCATGATCGATATGTATCGTTCCTGAACCTAGTGGTACTGGAGAGGCAAAGATGCGCTCGACTTGTAGGGAGTCAATGGCTAAGGCCACACCTACGATATCGACAATGGAGTCTATGGCTCCGACTTCGTGAAAGTGTACTTTTTCAACGGGAATGCCATGGATTTTGGCTTCAGCAATACCGATCTTCTCAAAGATGGCTAAACTGAGAGCTGTTACACGCTCATTGAAACCTGCCTGTTGAATGACTTTTACAATTTCTGAGTAATGACGATGATGTTTCGGCGGATGCTGTGGGTCTAGAATGACATCTAGCTTTAAGGCGGAAATACCGCGCTTAACAACGCGCTTCCATTCCAACATGTACGGCTCTAGCTTGATTTTGGTAAGCTCTTCTTCAATGTAAGTTCGATCTGCTCCTGCATCTACTAAAGCACCAAGGGTCATATCACCGCTGATTCCGGAGAAGCAGTCTAAATATAAAATGCGCATTGTAGGATCTCACGCTCGTTTCGACATATTTTTGTTGATGAGCCCTGCATAGTAGCCGGCTCCAAAGCCGTTGTCGATGTTCACTACTGAGATTCCTGGTGAGCAGCTATTTAGCATCGACAACAAGGGGGCGATACCTGCAAGATTCGCGCCATAACCGATGCTTGTCGGCACAGCCACGATCGGTTTGGCTACAAGCCCGCCGACGACGCTGGCGAGCGCGCCTTCCATGCCGGCAACGACCACAATCGCGTTTGCACCGCGAATGAGCTCCAGCCGGCGGAAGAGCCGGTGAATGCCTGCTACACCTACGTCGAATATACGTTCAACGTGGCTGCCTAGGCATTCTGCCGTAAGAGCCGCTTCCTCCGCCACGGGGAGGTCGGAGGTGCCTGCGCATACGACGGCGATATAGCCGTCGTGGACTTTAAGCATGGGTCGCTTAAACCAGGTCAGCGACCTCGCAGTTTCGTGGTAGGTGACACCTTCCACGGCAGCGGTAACATGGGCGGCTTTGGCCGCGTCTACGCGCGTAGCGAGCACGCGGTCGGTGTGCTCCATCAGCCGCCTGAAAATCGTCTCGATCTGCTCTGCAGTCTTGCCTTCCCCGAAAATGACTTCGGGGAAGCCCGTACGCTTTTCGCGATCGATGTCGAGCTGAGCAAATCCAAGATCAAGGTTAGCTGGGCCTGCGGCACTGCCTTCCTTGATGATTTGCTTTTTGGCTTCTTCTACGTCCAGATCACCCGCTTGGACGAGCTTTAGGATTTTCTCTAAGTCCATCATAAGGATGCTTCTTTCACCTTGTCTTTCGTCTCCTTGGACAGTACTTCGTTCATGCTGCCCGTGCGGTAACCTTGTAAATCGAGCGTCACGTAAGTGAAGCCGAGCTTGCTGAACTTTTCATAGATCGCATCACGGTGTTCAACGACTTTATGAATCTCATCCGGCATAACCTCGATCCGGGCAATCTTCTCATGGTGACGTACGCGCACCTGATACAATCCAAGCTGGGACAAGAAGTATTCGCCTTCGTCCAGTTGGTCGATTTTCCATTTCTCAATTTGCGTCCCGTAAGGGATACGAGAAGATAAGCAAGCAAAAGACGGTTTATTCCAAGTACGCAGTCCTAGCTCTTTGGAAAGCTGTCTGATCTCGTCTTTGGTCATGCCGGACTCCTGTAAAGTACTACGGACGCCTTGCTCGTTCTTGGCTTGTAGACCCGGTCTATAATCACCGAGATCGTCCATGTTTGAGCCATCAAGAATGTAGGGGTACCCTAACTCTTTGGCAAGTTGCTGCAAATGTGAATAAAGTCCCGTTTTGCAATGGTAACAGCGATCTGGATTGTTAGCGACGAAATTCGCATTTTCCAATTCTTTGACCTCTGTTTTGTACAGTGGGACACCGATTTGTTCTGCTAGTTCAACGGCGGCATCAAATTCCCGAGAAGGGAATGTTTCGGATGCTGCAGTGACGGCTAAGACTTGATCACCGAGCTCCTGCTGCGCACGTTTGAGGACGAATGTACTGTCAACCCCTCCGGAGAAGGCGATTAATACTCGGCCCATACCTCTTAAAATTTCTCCAAGCTTGCGGTCTTTCTCTCGTGTTACTTCTTGTATGCTCATGTTTCTTCCCTCCCATACAGCCTTTACGTGATAGGTTAAGCTGTTTTGGCCATCTTGATAAGTGTATCACAACTGACTGGCAAAGTGGATTGTTTTGTCAGTCATTCATGTTATAATAACAAGAACGAGAAACCAAATAAAAGGCGGGATTTATAGTGCCTCCAAAGCCATTAGAGAGAAAACCAGACTGGTTAAAAATCAATCTCAAGACAGATGAGAATTTTAAAGAAATAAAGTCAATGATGCGTTCCAAGACGCTGCATACGGTTTGCGAAGAAGCCAAATGCCCAAACATTCATGAGTGCTGGGCCAATCGTACAGCCACTTTTATGATTCTGGGCGATATTTGTACCCGAGCATGCCGATTCTGTGCAGTCAAAACAGGGCTGCCTACCGAGCTGGATCTTGAAGAGCCAGAACGTGTAGCTGATGCCGCTTTACAAATGGGACTGCGTCACTGTGTCGTCACTTCCGTAGCGCGAGATGATTTAGCAGATGGCGGCGCGATGATATTTGCTGAGACCATCAAAGCGATACGCCGCAAATTGCCAATGTGCACAGTCGAAGTGCTGATCCCTGATTTCTTGGGCCGGGAAGAGTCGCTGGCTACGGTTCTTGAGGCTAAGCCTGATATCTTGAACCATAATATGGAGACTGTTGAGCGCATGTCAGACCGTGTTCGCTCGAAGGCGAAATATCGCCGTTCTCTAGAACTGCTGGAGCGTTCGAAGCGTATTGCTCCGAACATCCCAACCAAATCCAGCGTCATGATTGGCGTAGGCGAGGAGTGGGACGAGCTGCTTCAAACGATGGAGGATTTACGCACAGTTGGCTGCGACATTATGACGATTGGGCAGTACCTGCAGCCGTCTACAACGCATTTGGCTGTAGCCAAGTATTATACGCCTGAGCAGTTTGCTATGCTCAAAGAAGAGGGCATGAAGCGTGGCTTTAAGCACGTTGAGTCGGGACCATTGGTACGCAGCTCGTACCATGCCCATGAACAGGTTCAAGCCGCATCAAACGTTTAAATTAACGAACGGATCATAGAAAGGAGAGCTTCCTACCATCATGATTCATATTGCAAATAAAACATACGAGCTCGTCACAGACCATAAGAATGGCTGGAATTTTGAAGTTTTTAAAGAACGTTTTAGCGAAGTGTTGGAGCGATACGATTATATTGTCGGCGATTGGGGTTACAGCCAGTTAAGGCTGAGAGGATTTTTTAAAGAAATCCACCCTAAAGCGACAAAGGAATCATCCATCGCCGCTCTTCAAGATTACTTGAATGAGTACTGCAACTTCGGCTGCGCGTATTTCATTATCGAAAAAGTGAATGGAACAAAGCAGCAAGTGCCTTCTGAAGTGATTACAACTACTCCTTAATGTAGTTAAACCAAAAGACGCCTCTCATTCTCCAATGGAGTGAGGGGCGTCTTTTTACTGCTTATTTCACTTCTAACCCAACAAAAGCTTCCCGAACTCTATTCCAGAAAGGAAATGGACGGAACCTAGCAAACTTAACTTTCACGTTGGCTGCTACACGGCAGCGGATAGAAACAACGTCGTCTCGCTGCAAGTATAAGTGATCAAGTGATAAAAGCATATTTTGCTGCGCCTTGGGATAAATGTCACAGTGATGATGCTTCGGTAAAATCATGGAGGAACCGAGTGTTCGGTAGACCCTATTGTTAATCGAAGCAATCTCTGCAATTTGAATCGCTTCGAGCGAAGGGTGGACCATTGCTCCGCCTAAGCTTTTGTTGTAAGCAGTGCTGCCGGCAGGCGAGGAGATGCAGATTCCGTCACCGCGGAACATTTCGAACATTTCGTCGTTAACGTGAAGTCGAGCGACTAGTGATACTTCGATTCCTCGTATTGTAAATTCGTTGAGCGCTAGATGAGTCTCTGAGCCCTTTTCTGTCGTAATTTCAATCTCTACGACGGGGTACTGCACAACACGCAGCTCCTCAGGGGTGGATACGCTGAACATCAATGAAGCTAGATGATCCAGCTCATCTGGTTTCCAATCTGCGAAGAAACCTAAGTGACCTGTATGGATACCAACGAAAGCGATGTGATCAAGCTGCTGCACATATTTATGAAAAGCTTGCAGCATCGTGCCATCTCCGCCAATAGAAAGGACAATGTCCGGATTTTCTTCATCCCTCGGCATGCCTTGCTGTGCGGCGAGTTTGTGGAACCGCTCTGTCAGCCCCTTGGAAATGTCATCGCCTCGTTCAATGACGTTGTATTTCAATTAGTTTCCTCCTAAGAAGTTATCGAGCAATATTTATCAATGTCCTGAAGCATTGATTCAGGTGTATGTCGGAATTCGGCGGCAACCCGATAAGAATCATTACTGAAATTCGTCACCCTAATAACTTCACCATAGGCGGTAATAGGATGGGGATACCCGGGGAGAATGAAACTGAATTCCAGAAATAAGGGAAAGAAAAGCCGATTCGTCGTAACGAAAGAAAGACCGCTCGCGCTAATATCAAGCAGTTGTCCGGAAAAGGCGACTCCCTTGCTTGCGGATAAGCCGCGAATGCCAACAATGCGCAGAGTGATCGGTGTTCGAAGGGAGAGCTTAGCTCGGCTATACCTTCTGTTCTGATGATGATGAATCTCTTCGGGAATGGATAGCGAAAGGTAACATATCGTCTTCTTTAATTCAAGTTGAATTAAATCGACATAGGCGTAATATAAAATTCCACGGTCTTTAAAAGAAAACTCAATGAAAGAAATATGCTCTAATTTGTCGAATGGAAAAATTCCGGATAGCTCTAAACAAACGGTGAATGAAGCTTCACCTATTTTATCAATGGAGAAATTTTCTTCATAGCAAAAAGGCTGCCCATCTTTACATTCTCCGACAATGATCAAATGACAATCCGTATTCGGTGCGATATATGCCAATTCCAGTGCCTTATTCCAATCCATAGCATCACCAAGTGGTTAGATTTGCATTCATGAACGCATGCACATACCGTAAGTTCTCTATTCATAATAATTTATAAAAGAAAATAAGAAAAGCCCCAAACGGGGCTTTATCCAGGAATTCACGTATTTACTGCCATGATAATGTACTGGTGACTAAGGAAAGTTCAAAGGAATGAGCGAAGTTAGATGAGATGGGGCGCACGCGAATAGAGAAGTGAGGCCCATGAATGAGATGGGATGGAATGGTCGCTTTATAGCTCTGCATCTGTTCAATTAGTTCGCCAATAGGTTCCATTGGAATAATTTTTTGCTCCCATGTTTCGCCATTTTCCTCGTAATAAATGACTTCTACTGCCGTATCTTGCGGCCAAATGGGGCCGAAGTGAACTTGTGTCGTAATTTCCTTCGTTGATGGTTTTATCTCATTTAACGGCACTTCCGTCGATAATTTGGCTGAGCGGTCATCGATGCCAATGATTTTGACGTGATACCAGTTTGAACGGATGAACTGTTTGTAATCGGCAACCTTAGTTGCAACATCATAGTGATTAGAAACAAAGAGTCGGGCTCGCTGAGCCGTCGGCAAATAGGTGAGCTCTGTGTAGTCTTGCACCATGCGATGCGTGTTATAGACCGGGCTTAGCGATTGAATAGAACGCTTCATGCGGCTGATCCATTGATGCGGGAGTGCTCCTTGATTGTAGTACAGTGGAATAATTTCTTTCTCTAGAATGTGATAGATGGCTTGTGTATTTTCTTTCTCTTGTGCAGCCCAGTCAGCCGCTCCTGTGGAACCGATAGCCCAGCCGTTCGCACCGTTGTAACCTTCCTCCCACCAGCCATCGAGTACACTAAAATTAAGTACCCCGTTCATGGCGGCCTTTTGACCGCTCGTTCCACTGGCCTCAAGAGGTCTACGGGGGTTATTTAACCATACGTCTACCCCTTGTACGAGGTAACGGGCCATATTCATGTCATAGTTTTCGAGAATAACGATTTTTCCGACGAATTCTTTCATTTGCGAAACGCGGTAAATTTCACGGATAAGCTCTTGACCTGGGTAATCTGCAGGGTGAGCCTTACCAGCAAAAATAAATTGTACGGGTCTCTCGGGATCGTTGATTATCTTCTTAAGCCGGTACAAATCATTAAAAATGAGATTTGCTCGCTTGTAGGTCGCAAACCTTCTGGCAAATCCAATGGTTAATGCCTTGGGATTCAAATACTGTCTGACTTCCTCGATCCGCTCTTCTGATTCTCCGTTGCGCTTGCGCTGCTCGAACAAATTTCGTCTGGCGTAACGAACTAAATCTTCTTTCAGTTGTTGATGTACTTTCCAGATGGATTCGTCTGGAATGACCTCGATTTGCGCCCACTGATGCTTATTGGCTTGTTCTTCCCGCCATGAACCGGGTAGGAAACGATCAAGCAGTTCTTTCCATTGCGGCGCTGTCCATGTATCCAGATGGACACCATTCGTAATAGAGCTAATGGGAACTTCGCTCGCATCGATGTGACCGTGAAATTCTTTGAACATTTCTCGGGATACTTGACCGTGCAGCTTACTGACCCCATTGCGCAGTCCGGCTGTATTCATAGCCAAATGGGTCATATTGAATTGACCCGTATGGTGATCGAGCCCTAGTGCTACAATGTCCTGTTTGTGCCGTGACAGCTCACTCAGGAGAGGCCCGAGATAGTGTTCCACCATCTCGATGGAGAATGTGTCATGCCCCGCAGGTACAGGCGTATGGGTAGTAAATACAGTGGCTGAGCGAACGGTTTCAACCGCCACATGAAAGGGAAGACCTAGATGCAGAAGCTCCTTCAGTCGCTCCAGCGTGAGGAAAGCCGCATGCCCTTCGTTGATATGATACACGTTAGGGTAGATGTTAAGCAGCCGAAGCGCCTTAACGCCTCCAATGCCAAGAACCATTTCCTGAGCAATCCGCGTATCTTGATTGCCCCCATACAGCTGAGCGGTCAGTTCTTTGTCCGCTGAATTGTTGGCTTCATGATCGGCATCCAGCAAAAAGATCGAATTACGACCGACACGTACACGCCAAACCTGTAGGGTGATGGCGCGACCAGGCATATCAATGGAAACGACTAGCTGCTGGCCATTTTGAAGGACAGGTTCGATTGGAAGCTTGGTGAAGTCATACGGATATAGTTCACTTTGTTGACCACCGGAGGCATCAATTTTCTGCGTGAAATAGCCTTTTTTATAAAGAAGTCCAACACCGATCAAAGGGATACCCAAATCACTTGCAGATTTCGCATGGTCACCAGCTAAGATTCCCAGTCCTCCTGAATAAATCGGCAATGATTCATGAAAGCCGAACTCCGCGGAGAAGTAAGCAATTTGTACATGACCCTGGTCCGGATGCTTCTCCTGAAACCAAGTGGTGCCGTTCATATAAGCATCGAATTTAGCAATTACTTGTTGATAATTTGCTACAAAATCTTGATTTCCGCTAAGGGCCTCGATCTGTGAATTGTCTAACAGGTGAAGTAAACGAACAGGATTATGGCCGCATTGATCCCATTTTGCAGGATCCATTTGTGCAAAAAGCTGCAAGGCGTCATGGTTCCAACTGAACCATAAGTTAAATGATAGCTCAGTTAAACGCTCAATCGTTGTAGGCAAATGTTTCGCTCCTTGGGGGAAGGCTGCTTGCATATCTGGATGTTCTCTCCCTTTATCATCATGATCGTGGTTACCCATATTATCTTGTTCCACCAACCTTTTCATACACCAGTTTAAGTAAGGAATATGCAGCAAAGAGTCCAACAATGACAGAAAAAGCACCAAGGAAGACCGTTCCGCTAATTGGCAGCATAAGCCTTAAATAGCTAAGAACAGGAGAAGTCGAATCATATTGAGGTAAGAAAACGGATTTGGTTTCACGAAAAATTTGCATAGGCTCCCAAAAAACGAGAACAATAGCAGCTGAGAGCAAGGCATGGATGAAGCGAGCGGTGACAAATGGCAAATAACGCAGATTCGTATGGCTTAATAGGCTAACAATTTGAGCATGAACGGACATGCCGCCCCATGACAAAATGAAAGCGCCGATAGCTACTTTGCTCGAGAGCGCGAGTGACGCGGGAGCATTCCCAGCAGCCTTTGCCCCGAGTGTCACCTCAAACAAACCATTCATTACTGCTTGTGATAACTCATGGGGGAGTCCTGTGATTTGCAGGATGGAGGTTATGAGCAGGTAGATCACATTCATGACTTTAGCTGCTGTTAAGACTTCTAAAACAACAGAGAAGAAGACAACTAATCCACCTACTACGAAAATCAAGCTGAGCGACTGTAGGATGGATTGACTCAGTAGTGTGCCTATGGATCTGCCGTCGTTGATTCGAGCGCTGTGCATCGCTTCAAAAGCACGCTTCCAGACCCCGCCTTTGCTCTTAGTCTCCTGCACTGTAGGCAGGCTCTTCCTGCCGTGAAATCGCATCATTAAACCTATAAACACGGAGCCTCCGTAATGAGCAACAGCCAAGATCATTGCCAAAGAAGCATCGTGAAAGAAGCCTATCGAAACGGCTCCGATTAAGAAAATCGGATCGGAGCTTGTTGTGAACGCAACGAGTCGTTCACCTTCCTCCCGGTTGACAAGCTTCTGCTCCCACAGCTGGGAGGTTAACTTAGCTCCGACTGGGTAACCTGCAGCGAAGCCCATGGCCATTACGAAGCCACCGATGCCAGGGATACGGAAGACGGGACGCATCATCGGATCGAGCAGCATTCCGAAGAAATGAACGATACCGAAGCCAAGCATAATTTCGGATATGACGAAGAAAGGGAAAAGTGCGGGAAAGAGCACATCCCACCAAATGGAAACGCCGCGCAAGGCTGCTTGAAGACCGTCATGAGGGAACGCAAGTAAGCATAGAATAATGGCAACAACAACAAAAGCCATGAGTAACGCAGCCGTGAAATTTCGTTTCCGCATGAGATTGGATACCTCCTCCTACTCAACTATATGAACAGGATGGGACATACATGCCGTCCCAAAATACTTAGGCTTTGGTACTGTTCATGGCCTGGTTTTATGGTAAAATAGAACTAGTAAAGTCTTATATCCTAGGCAGCGGGAGTGATTCAAATGACAGGTGTCATTGCTGGTTTGGTTGTATGTATGTTCGTATTTGTCATTCGAGAAACGCTCATGCATGCAGGGGATGAGGATTTAGAAAACTATTAAAAGTGATTATGAATAGCGAGGTTTACCCTAATGTCAGAAAGTGATCGCAGCACGTTGTACGAATTGATGGGGGGAGCGGAGACGGTACGCCGACTCGTGGAAGCCTTTTATCCAAAAGTTCAGCAGAATCCACTACTATCGCCTCTGTTCCCTTCCGATATAGGACCAGTTATAGATAAACAGTTCATGTTTTTAAGTCAGTTTTTTGGTGGTCCAACTTTGTATTCAGATACACATGGACATCCGATGATGAGAGGTAGACATATGGCATTTCCGATTACAGTAGAACGTGCAGATGCCTGGTTAAGCTGTATGTCGGAAGCAATGGTGGAAGTGGGACTACCGGCTGATTTGCGGGATTTTTTATTTGAACGTCTTAAAGGCTCTGCCTATCATTTTATAAACACATCTGAAGAAGAGTAGTTCTTCTTTCCTACATACAACATTAGTGAAGGCGGGGTTTCAATGATGGTCGAACCTTTATATGAAATTTCAGTGAAGTGTACATATTGCGAGAATTCTTACAAAACGATGAAGGTTCGCCCGAGCTTCAAGAAAGCTAGCAAAACTGATACGGATTTCTGTGTTCATTATAAAGACATCAACCCCGACTTTTATGTCGTGAGGGTCTGTCCGTTTTGCGGATATGCCCATACGGAAAATTTTTCGGATAAATGGAAACCGGCGCAGAGGGAAGTCTTTTACGAGAGAGTGGCTCAAAACTGGTCAATGCGCAATTATTGCGGAGAAAGAACCTGGGAAGATACGCTTCTGAGTTACAAGTTGGCCCTTCTTAGTGCGCAGATTAGAGATGAGAAATCGCGTGTTATAGCAGGTCTTCTACACCATTTGGCTTGGTTGTATCGTTCCAAAGGAGATTGGGAACAGGAGGAGCGTTTCCTAACGTTTGCCTTGGACGCATATGTCAGTGTGTATGAAACAGAAGGTTTGGATCTCAATAATGCACGACTCATGTACTTAATAGGAGAGCTCAATCGCAGATTAAGCCGCTTCAATGAGGCAGTCAAATGGTTTTCACGCATTATTAATGACCGTAAGATTATGGATGCTGGTATGATTAGAGCAAGTCGTGAACAATGGATAGCAACCCGCGAAGATATGCTTGCTATTCGTATGGAGCTGCCAGATGAAATGAAACAAGCTACATAATGAATATTGCCGTATTAATCAAATGAACGCTTATCTAATCTTGGGGTTGATTTCAATCCCTTGAAAAGTTAAGCGTTCATTTTTTGACCACATAAGAAAGTATAAGTTTTCGGTTCCCGAAAACCGCTTTCGTATTGGCGATAAAACCTACATCTAAACGCGAGCAATGGTGCAAGCAAGTGCTCGTAAGAATCGATAAGCATCTTGCTGCGAACTTTCATTGCCATGTAATTTAACGTAACTAACGTACATGCGCTTGTCAAAGGAACGAGGTACTCATTCCTACGGACTCTTTCTACTCCTTGCGCTTGGAAGCTACGATTCATTTGCGTATTGCGGTGTCCGCCAATAAATAATCGCGATCTGTGTCGACGAGCGTCAACTTATTATGGCAGCAAGGAAACACAAGCAGCTTTTTTTTACCTTCGTGAATGGATGTCAGTTCGTGTACTTTCAACGGCAGCAGCACATTGGGGCTATGGCAAAAGGGACATTGGGCCACATAAATGTCCTTCATAATAATGTCATAAGGCCAAGTATTAGCGAAAGGGATCAAAGCTTACTTCGATTCTGGATCGCTATTTTCCGTAGAGGAAGCTTTAGCGAGCTCCGCTAATTTTTGCAGTAAAATATGTTGTGGCATATGCATGAGATGTTCTAAAGGCACCTTAAGTTGTTCAGCTAGCTTAACGGCCGTTTCTGGAGAAATTTGTAACGGTTTCATAATTTGAAATCACCCATCCTGTTCCGAATATATGGTGTGGGAACTACCTATAATTGAATCATACTTTTTACCTAGAAGCAATGAGCAAGATGAGTATTATTGGCGATCAGGTGGTGTTTATGATTTAATAAAAGATGGAAAGGGAAGGTGATAGCTTTGCTTAATTTACCTCTTAATCAAACATGGAATTTAGAAAATTTTTTTCCTGGGGGAAGTGAGTCTCCTGCATTCGCAGCTCATCTGAAAGAGCTTCAAGCATCGATTGCTGCTTTTCAAGAACAAGTTCGAAATACCCCTTCACCACAACAGGCAGAAGATACAGCTTCGCTAGAAAGACTGATAGAACTGTTTCAGCATAATTTGAAGCATATCCATGAGGCGGATTCTTTTGTTGGCTGCTTGTTAGCGGATAATCAGAAGGATAAGAAAGCGCCTGTACTTAGCGGACAAGTCAAAAGCTTGTTTGCAGAGCATTTGTCTTCGCTCACACATTTTGATCAAGTTCTGACGGGGATCCCAGATGATGTATGGTCAGCTCTACTGCAGAAAGAGCCGTTCAAAGCCATTGCTTTTCCGCTCCATGAGCGACGTGCCTTAGCCCAAGAGAAGTTGCCGCCTGAGCAGGAAGCCTTAATTAATGATTTGGCCGTAGATGGCTATCATGGGTGGGGAGATCTGTACAATACGACCGTTGGTCAATTCCGTATGCCTGTGGAAGTTGACGGTGAACAGGTGGAGCTATCCGCTGGTCAAGCGTTTAATAAACTGCATACAGAGAATCGTGAAGAACGACTGGATCTGTTTGAAAAATGGGAACAAGCATGGACGGATAAAGAGGAATATTGTGCCGAAGCATTAAACCATCTGGCAGGTTTCCGTCTTCAGGTTTATAAATACAGAGGTTGGAAAAACATACATAAAGAGCCGCTTGCTATCAATCGTATGGAAGAGAAAACGTTGAATGTCATGTGGGAAGTGATCGACCGGAACAAAGATATTTTCGTTGCGTATTTGAACCGTAAAGCGAAACTGCTTGGCGTTGATAAGTTGGCTTGGGTTGACGTGGATGCGCCACTGGGCGATTCCTCGAAGAAAATTTCTTATGACGATGGTGCTAGTCTAATTATCGACCAATTTAAACAGTTCAGTCCGAAGCTGGCAGCCTTCTCGGAAGAAGCCTTTGAGAAGCGCTGGATCGAAGCTGAGGATCGAGCAGGGAAGCGACCTGGGGGCTTCTGTACTTCTTTCCCGATAGCGGGCGAGACGCGTATCTTCATGACCTATGGCGGAACGCTAAACAATGTTTCTACACTAGCTCATGAGCTAGGTCATGGCTACCATCAGCATGTCATGACGGATATGCCTGCGTTAGCACAGGAGTACGCGATGAACGTCGCTGAGACAGCCTCTACCTTCGCTGAAATGATTGTAGCGGACGCAGTTGTGAAGAGTGCCTCTACAGATGAAGAACGCATCATTTTACTCGAGGATAAAATCCAGCGCGCGATCGCTTTCTTCATGAATATCCATGCGAGATTTATCTTCGAGACGAACTTTTACGAAGCACGAAGTCAAGGTTTAGTTAGCGTTGAGCGTTTGAATGAGCTCATGGTGGATGCTCAGAAGCTTGCTTACAAAGATGCTTTAAGCAGCTATCACCCGCATTTCTGGGCGGCTAAGCTGCATTTCTATGCGACGGATGTGCCCTTCTATAATTTCCCTTACACGTTCGGTTACCTGTTTAGTGCAGGTATTTATGCGAGAGCGGTGCAGGAAGGTGCAGCCTTCGAAGATAAGTATATCTCTTTGCTTAGAGACACGGGCAGCATGAACGTGGAGGAGCTTGCTCAGAAGCATCTCGGCGTTGATCTGACAGAGCCGGATTTCTGGCAAAGTGCAGTCGATATGGCGGCTCAAGATGTGAAGCAGTTCATGGAACTGACAGAAACTAAAGTACAAGTTTAAGTTAAAAAGGCTTTCCCGCGATCGAAGTGGGAAAGCCTTTTTTGTGCAATAAAGCTTATAGTTTGAAAATCTGAATCGTCTGTTGTAATTGTGTGACTACACGCGTCATCTCTTCGGCTTGTGTCACGATCCCTTGTACCGTAGCGATCTGCTCATTCATAGAAGCAGAAACTTCTTGCGTACCAGCCGCTGATTCCTCCGTGATCGCCGATATGTTCTCCATCGCTGCAGCGATCTGTTCGGAGCTTGTCAGCATTTGCTCGCTTTCTTCCGCGAAGCGGGTAATTTCTTCCGAAATAAAGCCTACGCTTCCGACGATCTCAGCGAAAACAATTTCGGTTTGCTCGATTAACACGGTTTGTTTCTTTACGACATCTTCGTTCACTTGAATGCTGCGAATGGCTTCTTGAATGCCTTGCTCGATGCTTTTCACGAAACCGAATACTTCACGTGTAAGAGAGGTTGACTCTTCAGCAAGCTTGCGTACTTCCTGAGCGACGACTGCAAAGCCACGACCATGTTCGCCAGCCCTAGCAGCTTCGATGGAAGCGTTGAGGGACAAGAGGTTCGTTTGCTCAGCAATCTCGGAAATGGAACGAGTTACGCTGCTGATGCCTTCGGCTTGACGAGCCAGCATGTCGATTGTATCAGACACCTGCTGTGTAACTTCTACATTTCGTTTCATACCGATGCCTTGACTTTCAACGGACGTGCGTCCTTTTTCTACAAGGGTCATCATCTGATCCGAGCGATCTTTCATTTCTTTCGCAGAACCGGCATAATTGACGATTCTGACTTCAATGTCTTTGGAGGTGATCGAAACACCAGAAACTTCTTCTGAAATTTGCCCGGCACCCGAGGCCAGCTCATGGGCCGAAATACTCACTTGTTCTAGGACTGTACGGAAGCTTTCATTTTTAACATAAATATCGCGGCTTGTCTGAAAAACCTGCTTCGAAATTGTTCCTGTATCGCGAAGAATTTCGCGTAGTTTATCTATCATTTTGTTAAAAGATTGGCCAAGCTGTCCAAGTGTATCATCTGAAGTTACGGTTACTTTTTGAGAGAAGTCCCCTTTGGAAATGTTGAGCGCTATTCGGGATAAATCGGCAATCGGTTCCGTTAGCTGATTCTCGAACCATCGAATGAACGGGTAGCTGCCTCCAAGAATAATAAGTAGGAATATGATGCCAAGTAAGCGATTCCAATCTGAAGCAAATGTAACAATCAGCATGAAGAGTGAATTCAAACCAATAAGTGCATAACAACCAAGTTGTAGTTTCTTTCTGAACGATAAGGATGATACTTTATCCAATCCGACCGACTCCTCTGCGAAATTTGTTTATTTGTGTTGGAATCCATGATGTGTGTTTGCAAATTATAACATTGAATCTGGAAATATTCTACATCATTTCGACAAATATCGTTCGTTTCTTACAACTGAAATGGGAATAATATTAACGTTACATAAAAAATAGTAAGAATTGTGTGAATAATGTAAATAAACTGTTGAATTATGTAAATGGTGTGAGTATAATGGGTCTACAGTCGCATAAATTACATAATAAGTAAAAAAATAAAACTTAAGGAGGAAAGTAATGAATTTGGATCAAATGCCACTCGCTAGACAAATCGATTTGGTGTTTAGAAAGATCAAAGAAGAATTATCTCATGTGAATTCCGGTACTGTTTTTGTTCACATTCGCAACAATGAAATTGGTAAATTTGGCATTAAGCACCTTCCATTTGAGAGTAAAGACGGTGTATTGCCTGCAACCACGACCAAAGGTTTGACGGAGCAGCAGTATCAATCCTTTCGGCAGATGGCTATTGAATCCTTGAAACGGAAGAAAAGCTGGACCCATGGTGAAATTTTGTTCGATTTCACAATTAGGCAAAACCTGGTGTCTGCAAGTATAATGTTCGAAAGTAATTACAATATGGCTAATTTTGCAAGAACGATTTAGCACTTATACCTTTTATCGCAAACAACCCCGGTCACGTAGATGACCGGGGTTGTTCATTATTTATGGGGAAGAATGCGGCCCTTTCCGTAAGGGATACACATGGGTGTGCGGAAGATAGGGTCAGGCGCAACGCTGCATTTCATATCGAACACATCTAGTAGCAGTTGCTCGTTCACGATGTCTTCTGGTTTACCCTCTGCATACACAGAACTATCTTTAATGGCTACGATGTGATGGGCATATCGGCAGGCCAGATTGATGTCATGCAGCACCATCACGATCGTGCGTTGTTCGTTCTCATTCAGCTCGAAGAGTAAATCCAGCACCTCAATCTGATGGGTTAAGTCCAGATAGGTAGTGGGCTCATCGAGGAGCAGTGTAGGGGTGTCCTGAGCCAGTGTCATGGCGATCCAAGCTCTTTGGCGCTGCCCGCCAGATAAGGAATCCACACTGCGATCCGCGTAGGTAAGCATATTCGTAAGCTGGAGGGCATGCATCACTTTGCTCTCATCTTCCGACGACCACTGCTGCAGCCAACTTTGATAAGGGTAGCGTCCTTGCTTCACGAGCTGTCGTACAGTGAGCCCTTCGGGCGCGGAGGGTCCTTGTGGGAGGATAGCCATTTTCCGGGCTACCTCTTTTGTGGAGAGTTTGGCGATTTCCGTGCTATCCAGTAGGATTGCGCCTGATTTCGGCTTCAGCAGTCTAGCAAGGGAACGTAGAAGTGTTGATTTCCCACAGCCATTGCTGCCAATAAATACGGTAATTTTGCCTTTAGGTATTTGTAAATTCAAGCTGTGGAAGATCGTCGTCTCTCCATATGTTAACTGAAGCGATTGTGCTTCTAGTGCTTTTTCCAGGGTGGGCATAGGTCTATTCTCCTTTAAGTAAAACCGCTGTTGTTAACCGCGATTTCTACTGCGATATAGCACATAGATGAAGATAGGGGCGCCGATAGCTGCTGTGAAAACACCTGCCGGAATATCGAGCGGTTTGAATAAGAAGCGTCCTGCTAAATCAGCTAACAGCAAAAGCAGGGAACCTGTCAACGCTGACACAGGGATAAGCGCGCCGAAGCTTGGACCTACTAGCTTACGGGAAATGTGCGGAGCCATGAGACCAATGAAATTGATCGCACCACCGAAGGCGACTGCAGCCCCTGATAGTGCAACGCTAAGTATGATCAATAGGAAGCGCTGACGTTGGACGTTGCTTCCAACACTACGGGCGATATCTTCACCTAAAGACTGTATGGTAATGTGCCGCGCATACAAGAAGATGATGGGAATTAAGAGTGAGACCCATGGTAAGAGCGGGTAAACCGCTTTTTTCCAGGAAACTCCGTAAATACTGCCAGTCATAAAAGTCAAAGATTGATTAGCCAGAATAATCGGTCCGGAAAGCAGCATGAGATAGGAGAGTGCGCTCATCGCAGCTGTAAATCCCGTACCAATGAGGACAAGCCGCAGAGGCGTGATCCCATTTTTCCATGAGAGTGAATAGACCAGTAAGGTAGCGGCGAAAGCGCCAATAATAGCTGCAACTGGCAGCCAGTGAATACTGATTTTATCCGAGAAAAAAAAGAAAAATGAAACAGCTCCTAGCGTAGCTCCACCCGTTGTGCCAATCGTATCCGGTGAGGTTAGCGGATTTCGTACAATGCCTTGCAGAATGGCTCCAGCTACACCAAGCGATGAACCAATTAAGACAGCAACAATGACTCTAGGTAGACGCAAAGTCCTGACGATCATCGTGTTTGGATCAGTCCCGTAACCAAAGACAGCGCGAACGACTTCAGCAGGTTTGATATAAATGCTTCCTATTCCTGTACTCAGAATCATCACGATGGTGACGGCAAGGAGCAGGAAAAGAGAAACAATCAGAGATTTCTTACTGATTAGATAAGAGAAGCCTTTGTTTCGTATGGTGACATAACGATGGGAATCACTCATTTCAGAAGTCCCCCTTTACGAGCGATATAGATGAAAAAGGGTACTCCGAGAATGGCTGTCGCTACACCGACATGAACTTCCTTAGGCATAACAATGAAACGAGCTATAATGTCAGCTCCAACTAAAAGAATACCGCCTAGAACCGCACAATACGGAATGACCCAGCGATAATCGATTCCAACAAGAAAGCGAACGATATGTGGAATGATAATCCCTACGAAAACAATTGGACCCGCAACAGCGACAGAGCCTCCGGCAAGAATGACAATCATAACAGCGGCAATGAATTTCACGTATACAGTGCGTTGTCCAAGCCCTTTGGCTACATCATTCCCCATGGATAATATGTTGATGTGCGGAGATAAGAATATAGCGCCAATCCAAGCGATTAGGATATAAGGGTAAACGGATTGGAGCATGGCCATAGTCCGTCCTTCGACAGATCCGACAAGCCAGTATAAGACCTGATCAAACGCTTTACCGTTTCCTAGCAAAATGCCTTGGGTTAGCGAAGCGAAAAATGCCGTCATTGCTGAGCCCGCGAGTGTAATTTTCATAGGTGTTAAGCCATCGCGTCCTAAGGAACCCAGTCCATAGACAAGAGCAGAGCTGAATGCAGCACCGAGAAATGCAATCCATGTAAACTGTGTAAGGCTGGAAACATTAAAAAATCCAACGGATAACACAATGGCAAAGGCAGCGCCTGAATTAATGCCGAACATACTTGGAGAAGCCAGCGGATTCCGTGTAATAGCTTGCATAAGAGCGCCTGCAACAGCCAAGCTTCCTCCTACTAGTGCGGCAATTAAGGCTCTTGGGATGCGTACGGTTTGGATGATGATAGCCTCGTTTGTTGGTTTGGCTGCTTGCGCAAAGGAGGTCATAATTTGATCCCATGAATACGTATGTAGTCCGAACATGACGCTGCTGAGCATCATTGCAGCCAGCAAGCAGCAAGCTGCGAGCAATCCAATACTTTTATAGAAATGGTGGAGACGTTCTTTGCTTGAATAGCTTGAATGGTTCATGAATGAGTGCCTGCTTCCTTAAATGCTGCTTCATTTATTTTAATGAGTCTGACTAGCGAAGTCAACGAATATGATAATCATTATCAATATACATTGACAGGCAGGTGATACATTTAGTACTATGTGATAGATAATGATAATCGTTATCATCAATTGACTGCATGGAGGGAACTCATTTATATGTTTGGAAAAAGAAATCGTCAACAAGGAAGAGCTTGGGCTCTTATTGCACTTATGTTTGTTTTGTCCGTTGTTTTGACGGCTTGTGGAGATAAGCCAAGTTCACAGCCTACGGCATCTGCAGCACCTCAAGAATCAGCGAAGGCGGATAGTCCTCGAACCATTAAACATGCCATGGGAGAAACGGCTGTACCGGCGAATCCTAAGCGTGTTGTCATTTTGACCAATGAAGGAACGGAAGCACTTCTCGCGTTAGGCATTAAACCGGTTGGTGCGGTTGAGTCGTATTATGGAAACCCATGGTTTGATCATATTAAAGCTGATATGCAGGGTGTGACGACAGTCGGTGGTGAATCACAGCCGAATTTGGAGTTGATTGCATCGCTTAAACCCGATTTAATTATTGGCAATAAGATGCGTCATGAGAAAGTCTATGATCAATTAAAAGCCATTGCTCCAACGGTCTACTCGGAGACACTGCGCGGTGAGTGGAAAAGTAACTTCAGCTTATATGCCGATACGTTAAATAAGAAAGCCGAAGGCGATAAAATCATCGCAGCTTTTGATAAACGCATTGAGGATTTCAAAAGCAAAGCAGGCGATAAGCTAAAAGAAAAAGTGGCTGTCGTTCGTTTTATGGGTGGCAAAACCAGATACTATTACGGCAATATGTTCACAGGTGTTATTTTTAAACAAATCGGTATGGTTCGTTCGGATGCTAAGAGTGATGAGAAATCGTTCGAAGACATTACCAAGGAGCGTCTAACGGAGCTTGATGCTGCGGATAAAGTGTTTTATTTTACCTATGAGACCGGTGATGGCAAAGGGACTAAGCAAGAGCAGGAATGGATGAATGACCCGCTCTGGAAAAATCTTAAAGTGGTAAAAGAAAATAAGCTAATCAAAGTGAATGATGCGACTTGGAATACAGCCGGCGGTGTCAAAGCGGCTAACATTATGCTGGATGATTTGTATAACCTATATCAAGTGAAGCCTTAAACATAAGGGGCTGTCCTAAAAGTAGATAATACTTGAGGACAGTCCCTTAAGTAATATTAACAGAACGAAATGCATACTTTCATTGGATTTTTCCAATGGAATCTGCTCTCAGGCTTCGAAATTCGTGCTTCTATTGGAAATAATCAGGAATTGACTTTTAGGTCGCCAAATGGCTACTTCCACTGGATTAATTCCAATGGAAGTAGCAGGCAGACTGCAACAAGCACAAAGTGGGCATGGTGGTGGTCGTAAGAAGCTGAAGGCATGGGCGACAAAGCTTCAGTATTTCAAAATTGGTGTTAGCTGGGGCGGATTTGAAAGTCTAGTCAATGTAAATGTGTTGCGGAGCGGAAATACCGAGCGGCACATTGTCCGCCTTTACGTGGGCCTTGTGGATCCACAGGATCTGATTCGGGATATAGACGATGCGGCTGCGGCTATTTTACTATGAACATCATCCCCCGAGGGGATAAGCTCGGAAGAACCGTATGCGACAACTCGCATAACGGATCTGTAAGAGGCCTATGCACTTGTGCATGGGCCTTCTTTATATATTCGTTAGCATAAAAATAGAAGGGCTTTCTTGCAAGTAGGTTGCTACTTAAAAGAAAGCCCTTATTAAACGTAAGTATAGGGGAAACTGTTATCTGCTGAATTTACCGGCTGCGCCGCCAGCAAGTTGCTGCTCAGCAATTTGTACGAGACGACGAGTGATGTTACCACCGATTGCTCCTGTATCACGAGAAGCCATGTAGCCATAGTAGCCGTCTTGAGGAATTTGAATGCCCAATTCTTGAGCAACTTCATACTTCAATTGGTCTAGAGCTTGTGTAGCTTGTGGAACAACTAGTTGGTTGCTGCTACGAGATTGTCCTGATGCCATCTGATATCACCTCCAGTAATGGTAGTATAATCATTTTCAGGAATTATACTCTTAACCTAAACTGGAAATTTTCACCACAACAAAAAACCTTAAAAGCAGGAATGCACAGTCTTTGCTATAATGAAAAAACCGAATAAATGGGAGAGCGGAGGCAGGATTTATGTTTGATATATCCATAAAGGGTTGGTCCCTAGATAAGGATTTACAAATTATTCAGGCAGATGTCCTCATGTCGGTGGACGATAGTATCATTATTGAAGAGCCACTGTGTGTAGATGTGGGGCTTCCTGCGTTTTTGTATAGTGCCCTGCATGATACCGCGCCGAATCGTTTTGCGCCAGCGGATCAATGGGAGCGAATGCCGTTCTTTGTATGCGGCTGCGGAGATCCGGAATGCAGAGGTTTCTCGTTCGTTGTCCGTCATTTGGCGGATGAACAAGTGGAACTCGCATCCGTTGAGGAGCGCTCTAATGGAACGTACCGAGAGCTTGAAACGCATATGATCCACAGCTTGGAGTACAGCAAAAAGGTATTGGCGGTAGGGGAAACTTATCTTGCGTTTATTAAAGACTTGGACTATCGGCCATATTTCGGTGATACAGTGAAAGTTGTCGAAGATCTTGTACATCAAATACATCAACAATTACGGAGTGAATAAGATGGCAGCAGTGAAATATTATGTTGTTTGGGTGGGACATCAACCAGGGATCTACCGTACGTGGGCTGATTGTCAGGCTCAGACCAAAGGTTATCCGCAAGCTAGATTTAAATCGTATGAATCGGAGCTGGAAGCACGTCAGGCCCTAGAGAAGGGGTGGCAGAAGTCACTGAATTTCTCTGGGAATGGGGGGACAGCTGCGACTGCTAAGGGTAAGTCTGCTACCCCTGAGACGGCTCCTGAAGTCGACTATAACAGTATCTCTGTCGATGTTGGCTGTTCTGGGAATCCAGGAATTGTTGAATACAAAGGTGTGGACACGAAGACGGGTGAGATTATTTTCTATCAAGGCCCTATTTCCAAAGGGACGAATAATTTAGGTGAGTTTCTTGCTATCGTTCACGGGCTCGCTTATTTGCAGAAGCAAGGCAGTAATAAAACCATTTATACGGACTCAGTCACAGCTTTGAGCTGGATACGTAAAAAGGAAGTTTCCACAAATCTAGTTAGGGATGCTTCTACAGAAGAAATTTGGACATTAGTTGATCGGGCGTTAAAATGGCTCAAAACGAACACCTATAGCAATAAAATTATGAAGTGGGATACGCGGAAATGGGGAGAAATTAAGGCTGATTTCGGAAGGAAATAAAAAAAGTCGAAATATAAGAGAAAATATCTTCAAATGTATTGACGGGAAATCCTCCCAATGCTAATATACAGTAATTCCTATTAAATTACTCGGCATAATGAATCGATAGAGTTGATAGGAAATAGAGAAGAGCATTAGATCGGGAGGGTAACTCATGAAAAGAACGAAATTAGGCGGTTTATTCATCATCTTGGCTTTAGTAGGAAGCTTGCTTGCGGCCTGCGGACAAAAAGAGAGCAGCAGCGCAACGACAACACCTGAAGCAAGCGCGAAAGCGACTGACGCAGCTAAAGCAGCAGATTTAAGTGGAAAGAAAATTGCACTCGTGATGCAATTCAATACAGGTACATTCTCATCTCAGTATGTAGAAGGTGTGAAGGAACAAGTAGAAAAGCTTGGCGGTAAGGTAACGGTATTCGTTGCTGATACGGATCTGGCGAAAATGTCATCCAATCTGGATGCAGCGATTAATCAGAAATTCGATGGTATTCTCATCGATCACGGAACAGCTGAAGCGTTGGAAGCAGGCGTGAAGAAAGCACTAGAAAAGAAAATTCCAGTTGTAAGTTTCGATTCGATTCTTACTGTTCCAGGCGTTACGTCCTTAGAGCAAGGCGATCAGAAGATGGCTGAAGCTACGCTAGAGCAGCTTGCGAAGGATGCAGGCGGTAAAGGGAACATCGTGAAAGTATGGGTAGCCGGCTTTGCACCGATGGAACGCAGACAATTGGCCTACCAAGCTTTCCAAAAGAAATATCCAGACATTAAAGAAGTGGCTGCATTCGGTACAGCTAAAGATCCTGCGTTAGATACACAAACGCAAATGGAAGCGATTCTGAAGAAATACCCGAACAAAGGTGATATCACGGCGGTATGGACAGCTTGGGATGAGTTCGCAAAAGGCGCTTCCCGTGCGATTCAACAAGCAGGTCGTACAGAAATTAAAGTATATGGGATTGACCTCAGTGATGAAGACTTGCAATTGTTGCAAGATCCGAAAAGCCCATGGGTGGCATCTGCAGCGGTAGATCCGAAGGATATCGGTCGCGTGCAAGTGCGTTACTTGTATCAAAAGCTGCATGGTGATCAAACACCTGAGAAAGTGGTATTGGAGCCTGTTTATGTATCCAGAGACCAACTGCCGAAGGACAAGCAAGTAAATACAACACAGCTTAGCGAATACGTCAAAGGCTGGGGCGGAAGCCAACAAGGCTATACGGACTGGTTGAAAGCTGCTGAAAAAAAATAATGTAATCCAATGCGGTCCCATCGTCATTATGCGATGGGACTTTCAGATTGAGATGAGAGGTGAATGATAATGTCGGTAAACAATGGATCTTTGCTGCATATGAGAGGCATCACCAAATCGTTCCCCGGCGTGAAGGCGCTGCAGGAGGTTGATTTTGACCTACAAAACAGAGAAATTCATGCCTTGCTCGGGGCTAACGGTGCTGGAAAGAGTACCTTGATGAAGATTTTATCAGGCGCATATACCCATGATACGGGGCAAATTTCTATAAACGGCCAGTCTCTCAACATACAGACACCTAAGGAAGCAATGAACCAAGGCATCTATTGCGTCTATCAAGAAGTTGACACTGCCTTAGTAGCTGGGCTTACGGTAACCGAAAATGTCATGATGGATAAAATGGTTCAAGGCGGGGCCTGGGTCAGTTGGAGAAAGCTGCATCGGGAAGCCGAAACGATTCTAGCAAAGATCGGGGCTGCGTTCTCTGTTCGCAGCAAGGTGGACGAGCTGAGTATCTCACAGAAGCAGCTCGTTCTTATCGCTAGAGCGATGGCGCACAAGGCCAAGATCATCATCTTCGACGAGCCAACAGCACCGCTTAGTCTGGAGGAGTCAGAGCGGCTGTTCAAGATCATGGACAGCCTGAAACGTGAAGGGGTGGGGATTATCTTCATCTCCCACCGCTTGCAGGAAGTGTTCCGTGTCGCTGACCGGATCACGATCATGCGCGACGGCCGCCACGTGCTCACGCAGGCGGCCGTAGACATGGACATCGCCGGGGTCATTGAGGCGATGCTGGGCAAGACCTTCACCGAGGAGTTCCCCAAAGCCGATGTTCCTATCGGCGATACCCTCCTCGAGGTGAAAGGGCTGCGCCGCGGCACCAAGGTGCGTGGCGTTAGCTTTGCCCTCCGCCGAGGTGAAATCCTCGGCGTCGTGGGGTTGGTCGGCGCCGGCAAGACGGAGCTGAGCCGGCTGATCTTCGGCGCCGACGCCGCGGACGGCGGCGAGGTGTGGCTCGCTGGGCGCAAGCTCGCGCTGCGCCAGCCGGAGGATGCCGTGCGCGCCGGCATCGCGCTCGTGCCCGAGGAGCGCCGCAAGCAGGGCGTCCTCGTGGAGGAGACCGTGAAGCGCAATCTGTCGCTTCCGATATTGCGCAAGCTGAGCTCGCTCGGTTTCGTGCAGCGCGGTGCAGAGAGTGTGCACGCGGCGAAAATGGTGGAGCAGCTCGGCGTGCAGCCTAGCGATCCGAATCGCGTTGTGAAGCATCTAAGCGGCGGCAACCAACAGAAGGTGGCCGTAGGCAAATGGCTGCCGACGAATGCCGATGTCTATATGTTTGACGAGCCGACCAAAGGGGTCGATGTTGGCGCGAAAAGCGATATTTTCCGCTTAATAGGTCAATTGGCGTTGGAAGGCAAAGGCATTATTTATTTATCCTGCGAGCTGAATGAAATTATAGGAATTGCGGATCGCATTTTAGTAATGAGCTATGGTTCTGTAGTGAAGGAGCTCTCCCGCGCGGAAGCGACACAGGATCTCATTTTAACGTATGCGAGTGCGGGGGAGGCTGAATAGCATGAAGGAAAGAAGTTTGGATTTTACATTTAAATACGGTGCTTTGTTCATCATAGCGTTGGTGGTTATCTTCTTTTCGATCATCAATGAGAATTTTATGACTTATGACAATATCGCGGACATTTTAAGGTCGATATCGATTGTGATGTTTGTCGCTATTGGTGTCACGTTATCGCAGATTGTAGACGGCTTTGATTTATCCGTGGGGTCAACCGTTTCATTATCCACGGTGGCTGCGGCGGCTTTGATGGTTTGGTACCAACAGCCACTCATTCTGGTCATCATCGTTCCTCTTGTTATAGGAGCTATCATCGGTCTCATAAATTCATGGCTCATCGTAAAAATTCGCATTCCGGATTTACTTGCTACTTTAGCAGTAATGTACATCATCGGTGGCGTGCAAAAAACGTATACGAAAGGCTTTTCCATCTATAATAATATGAGATTCCAAGACGGCACGGTGGCCAAAGGGAAGTTTACGCCAGAGTTTCTCTGGATCGGAAAAGGCAAGCTTCTTGGCGTACCTGTGCCTGTTATTCTTATGATTGTGGCTGTTATTGCTGTGCATGTCTTTCTGACGTACACTCGCTGGGGGCGCCAACTCTACATTACGGGAGGCAATCGGGAGGCAGCACGTCTCTCTGGGATTTCTGTTAACAAAATCCGCTTAGCGGCCTATGTGCTGTCCGGTATTTTCGCAGCGTTCGGAGGTATTCTGTATGCTTCTCGTGTCGGTTCAGGACAGATTGATGCTGGTGCTCCGCTTCTGATGGAAGCTGTTGCCTCGGTGTTTGTCGGGTATTCCGTACTTGGAGCAGGGAAGCCTAATGTCATAGGGACATTCTTTGGTGCTGTATTGATTGGCGTATTGCTTAATGGACTTACGATGCTGAATGTACCTTATTTCGGATTTGATATTGTCAAAGGCGGGGTGCTGGTGCTGGCATTGGCCATTACTTTCGTCCATTTGAATCGACGCAAAGCCTAAAATGGAATGTTTGGTGTTACATTGACGCGTTATCACACTAAAGGCAGAAATTTTACGAGAAGTGTGGTATGATAGATTCATTATTTTCTTAAAAGAAATGAAATCTAGGAGGAATTGAGAATGGCTCATCCAAAACAGCGCAGCGATATGATTAAAAAAGGATTCGACCGCGCTCCGCATCGCAGTTTGCTGCGTGCAGCCGGCGTTAAAGAGGAAGATTTCGGCAAGCCGTTTATTGCGGTTTGTAACTCTTATATAGACATTATTCCTGGACATGTTCATTTGCAAGAATTCGGTAAACTCGTGAAGGAAGCGATCCGTGAAGCTGGCGGTGTTCCTTTCGAATTCAATACAATTGGTGTTGACGATGGTATTGCTATGGGGCATATTGGTATGCGTTATTCCTTGCCAAGCCGTGAGATTATTGCGGATTCCTTGGAAACAGTAGTTAATGCCCACTGGTTCGATGGCCTTATCTGTATTCCTAACTGTGATAAAATTACACCGGGTATGATCATGGGTGCTCTCCGCGTTAACATCCCTACGATGTTAGTAAGCGGCGGTCCGATGAAAGCCGGTAAAGATAAAAACGGAAAATCCATTTCATTATCCTCTGTCTTCGAAGGTGTGGGCGCTTTCCAAGCTGGTAATATTGATGCAGCTGATCTTGAAGAATTAGAGCAATACGGCTGTCCGACATGCGGATCTTGTTCCGGTATGTTTACAGCGAACTCCATGAACTGCTTGGCTGAGGGTCTTGGTCTGGCAATGCCTGGTAACGGTACAATTTTGGCTGTTGCGGAAGAGCGTAAGCAATTCGTGAAAGATTGTGCGAAACAATTGATGGTCCTGATTGAAAAAGACATCAAGCCTCGTGATATTGTTACGATCGAAGCAATCGATAATGCATTCGCTCTTGATATGGCGATGGGTGGTTCGACGAACACAGTTCTTCACACATTGGCTATCGCGGCAGAAGCGGGCATCGAGTACCCGATTTCACGCATTAACGAAGTAGCAGAACGTGTACCTCATTTAGCAAAAATCGCTCCAGCTTCCGATTATCACATTGAAGATGTGCATCTGGCTGGTGGTGTGAGTGCAATTATTAACGAGCTGCTTAAAAAGCCGGGTGCATTTGACGGTGACCGCATGACTGTAACTGCCAAAACGCTGCGTGAAAATGTGGCGGGCTGTGAAATTGTGAACCATGAGGTGCTTCGCCCAATTACGAACCCGCACAGCGAAAGAGGCGGACTAGCTGTGCTGTTCGGTAACCTTGCTCCTGAGGGTAGTATCGTTAAAGTCGGTGCCGTTGATAAATCCGTTGGCGGACGTCACGTTGGTCCAGCGATTTGCTTCAACTCGCAAGACGAAGCATTGTACGGTATTGCGAACGGTCATGTTAAAGAAGGCCATGTCGTTGTTATCCGCTACGAAGGACCGAAGGGTGGACCTGGTATGCCGGAAATGCTGGCTCCTACTTCCCAAATCGTAGGTATGGGTCTTGGCGCGAAGGTTGCGTTAATTACTGACGGACGTTTCTCAGGCGCATCCCGCGGTATCTCGATCGGTCATATCTCACCGGAAGCGGCTGAGGGCGGACCACTAGCTTTCGTACATGACGGTGACATCATTGATGTGGACATGGACGGCCGTAAAATCGAATTGCAAATCAGCGATGAAGAATTCGCGAAACGCCGCGAGAGCTGGACAGAGTTCCAACCGAAAATCCAAACCGGATATTTGGCACGTTATACGAAAATGGTGACAAATGCTAGTGCAGGCGCCATTCTGAAGTTTTAATTGTTTATATAAAAAAGGAGTCTCGCGATTGATGCGAGCTCCTTTTTTATATGTTTTGGGTTTAGGGTAGCAAAGCTACTCAGACACAGTGAGCTCTGCGAGCTCTCGCTGTAAGCGCGGTTTTCGCGCTTATTTGTTCGGGGATTTCTGAATAGGCGCGTTTTCTGCGTTTACTTGTTTGAGGTTTATGCTGTTGATTGATTAATTGGTTGAGCCTTAGTGTATGACCAATTCGTAATATACCAGATGTAAATTGTGCAGCTAAATTTGGGTTTGTTTGCCTTATTGAGTAGTGGAGATGCATTTCGTACATCAAATTTCTGTATTTTAGCTCAAAAAGGCTAGTATTGGCAGATTTTACAGCACTCTTTACATGATCTCGCCTGAAAACGTCGATTTGACAGGAATTAGCTGCACTTTTTACATCAACCCAAATCCTAATCCTATCGAGGGGCTTCAAAATCTTCTTTTAAGCTATAAAGAAATGCATAATAAGCAATGAACCCGCCAGTACCGTAACCGCTACGACGATGGAGAGAGTCAGCACGAATCGGGCTTTAAAGATGGAGAGCATCATCAGCGTGCTTTTGACGTCGATCATAGGGCCGAACACAAGGAATGCCAATAAGGAGCCTGGAGAGAAGGATTTGGCGAAGGAGGCAGCTACGAACGCATCTGTTGTTGAGCATAGGGAGAGCAGGTAGGCAAAGCCCATCATGAACACATGTGAAATGAAAGGTCCCTGACCGATCGCGGATAAGCTGTCTTGGGCAACGAATGTTTGGATAAGAGCGGTCAGAAAAGCGCCCAGCATTAAGTACTTACTCATTTCGAACAGCTCGGTCGTACCGTGGCTGAACATAATCATCATTCGACCACCGTCGTGCGAGTGATTGTGACCGTGGTGATGATCATGATTGTGTTCATGTTCATGTTCATGTTCATGATGATGATTATGGTTATGGCCATGGTGATGATCATGGCCGTGGTCGTGTGTGTGAATGTGATCGGCGTGATGTCCAGGGCTGGAACCCCCGCGGTGGTGCAGCGTATTTGCCTCATTTTCGATAGGATGACGCAAAGGATTGCCTTTCAGGAAACGTGTCAGCAGCAGTCCAACGATGAGCGCAACGCCAAATGTAAGCCCCATTCGTGAATATGCCATCGAAGGCTCGCCACGGAAAGCCATGAACGTCGAGGCGAAGACGATGGGATTCAGAATTGGACCGACTAGAATGAAGATGACGGCTATGTATACAGGCATTCCTTTTCGCATGAGCCGGCGAACGAAAGGAATCATTCCGCATTCACAGAGCGGGAACATGATGCCAAGAACGCAGGCAAATAAGATACCACCTAGCGGGTGCCGCGGCGTCATGCGTCTAATGAACGCTTCAGGAATGAAGTTTTCAACAACCGTGGATAGAAGGACACCCAGTAACATAAAAGGCAAAGCGTCGAGAAAGATATCCATGAAGGCTGTAAAGACGTGCTTGATTTCATAAAGGACCAAACCCATAGGAGGGAGCTCTCTCGTTGTCACGATTAAGATAAGGAGAAACGCGCAAATCACGGTGGAGATAGGAAGGCTCCAGCGGTATAGAGTCGATGGCAATTCGTTGACACCCCTTTGTCCGTTGATGCGTCCCCGAAGGACGCGGAGTTATTTTTATCCATAGAAAGGCTAGTATGATCTATCCTATGTACATGCAGGTTCAGATAGGACAATGTCCTTGATTGACAATGGATTGTAAGGGTGTATAATTATATAAAATCAATTCGCGATGATAGGAACAAGTAAGTTTGTCTTCCGTTTCTCAGAGAGCCGGTGGTTGGTGTGAACCGGTGAAACAAGCAAACCGAATGGATCCTTGAGCATGAGGCTGAACACAGTATGCAGGTTGCCGGAACCTAGGCCGGAGAACATCCTCATCTGTCCAAGTATGCCAAACGGCAGCTCCCCGTTATCAGAGCCTGAAGGTCTTATTGAACAATTGTTCACGGACAAATTAGGGTGGTACCACGGTCTCTCGTCCCTTGCGGGGAGAGGCCTTTTTGTTGTTTTTTTACACCATATGAAATTAAAAATTCTGGAGGGATTATCCAATGAAACGAGTATTATCCGGTATGCAATCCAGCGGACAGCTGACGATTGGCAACTATATTGGCGCACTTCGCAATTATGTGAAGCTGCAGCATTTGCATCGCTGTTATTTTATGGTCGTCGATATGCACGCCATAACGGTTCCTCAGGATCCGGCAGCTCTGAAGGAGCAAACAGAATCTATAGCTTCGCTTTATATTGCTGCGGGACTAGATCCTAGCAAAGCATCCATTTTCCTACAATCCCATGTTCATGCGCACGCAGAGCTCGGCTGGATCATGACGACGCTGACACATATGGGAGAGCTGGAGCGTATGACACAGTTCAAAGACAAATCCGAAGGCAAGGATTCTGTCGGTGCTGGCCTATTTACGTATCCATCCCTGATGGCAGCAGACATCCTATTATACAATGCGGACCTTATTCCAGTTGGAGATGATCAGAAGCAGCATTTGGAGCTGACGCGCGATTTGGCGAACCGTTTCAATAACCGTTTTGGTGAAATGTTCGTCATGCCGCAGCCTTATATGCCTGAGATTGGTGCGAGAATTATGTCTTTGGATGATGCATCCAAAAAGATGAGCAAAAGCAGTCCGAATGCAGGTAGTTACATCGCCATGCTGGATGAGCCGGATGTGATCCGTAAGAAGCTGAGCCGTGCGGTCACTGATTCAGGCCGTGAGGTAAAATATGATCTACAAAACAAACCTGAGGTTAGTAATTTGATGTCCATTTACTCACACTTTGCTGAGATGAGTTTAGCTGAGATTGAAGCCAAATACGATGGGCAAGGCTATGGTCCTTTCAAAAAGGATCTAGCTGAACACATCGTGGCTGTTCTCGAGCCGATTCAACAACGCTATCGTGAAATTCGCAGCTCAGGCGAAATTTTCGACATCTTGAAAAAAGGTGCGCAGGAAGCAGCTGAAGTGGCTGATCAAACCTTGCTCGAAGTGAAGAAACGGATGGGCTTCGTAGTTCTATAAAAAGCAAAAAAGAGCTCGAACAGCTAAAATAGCTGTTTGGGCTCTTTCTCTTTTTAACGATAGTTGTAGATTGCTTCGTTAAGACCGCGTATTTTTCTTGCGAATCTTAGCTTTAACCGCAAATCCATATCCGATAAAGCCTAACGAGATGATGGAACAGGCAAGGATCATCCAAGGCTGCCTGAGGGCAATAAATAAGCTGATGGAGGCGAGCAGCAGGGTGCCAATAACAGCGAAAAGAAGAGCGAGTGGTTTGCTCATGAACGTGACCTACTTTCTAGAAGATTGAACAGTGTCTTCTTATTTTAAACTTTTTTGATCGCTGTGCATATAAATTCATTTCCTCCACATACTATCTTTGCAAGCTTGCAAATACATCAAAGATTATAGCTGACTGAAAGGAGTCTGAATCCTTATGGCGCAAAATCGTAGCAGCAACACATTGGTAGTTCCACAAGCCACTCAAGCTTTAGATCAATTGAAATATGAGGTAGCTCAAGAACTGGGCATCCAAATTCCTCAAGATGGTTACATGGGTTATATGGCTACTCGCGATGCTGGTGCAATCGGGGGTAACATTACTCGTCGCTTGGTGCAAATTGCTGAGCAAACGCTGGCAGGACAATCTGGCTTTCGCAGCTAGGTAACCTGACTCGTTAATAGCTTTCCCGATTACGTAACAATAAAGCCCAGAGGCCTAAAAACCCTCTGGGCTTTTTGTCTGTCTTTTTTTAAAATAAAAAAGACGCGTTTGGTTAACGCGCCTCTTTTCTAATAAAGATCCACTTTTAGCTTTTTTTCAAGCCTAGTGTCACTTACCCAGCCCACATAAGAATCGAGTGTTTGGAAATTGTGATCCATCCGGATAACACCTACGAAAGGATACTGCTTGCGGTGACGATAACGTACATCAGCCCATCTTACTTCGTAACCCCAACGATGTTCTTTCACTTCAGCACATGTGAAGGATGAGAAGTAGAGTAAGGCTTGGATGTCTTCGTGACTCTTGGACACCTCGATGGCTGGATGGTCTTCACATTTGACGGTGTCGATCCACCTAAGCTTCGAATTCTTCAGTTCACCCAGCTGGAAGGTACCGTCAGTTCTGCGTTTCACTACGTTCCACACATAGAGGTTGAATGTTACAATAAGTGTGTATTTATCCCCGGGCATATGGGTGGGGTCTTTGCGATAAAGCCCTTTTTCTACAATGTAATGGTCAAGTGAGCGCCAGATGTAATATAGGGCGATAACCCCGTACAAAGTCGGGAATACCAACTTTGGACTAGCGACATGGAAAGACCACATGAAAATAGCTGCGATGTGGCTTGAAAAGATAAAGGGATCAAAGATGTGTATAATGTTCCATGACACCCACTTTTCAGAGAATGGTCGGAACGCTTGTGTACCATATGTGTTGAAACAATCTGTGAAGACGTGAAAGCAAACGGCGATTCCTACCCACATACCAAGGTGCAATAAGGGGATTCCATGGAAGAAAAGAGCAAGAGCTCCAGTGATCAGCAGCGTCCATAAAAGTAAAGCTGGCAAAGAGTGAGAACGACCGCGATGATTTCGAATGTAAGTGGCGTTCCCTTTAAAACGGAGCAGCCCGTCCACATCCGGAATCTGTGAGCCAATAACAGTTCCTATGAAGACCGCCGTGGTTGCCGCTGTGTCCGCAGAAACGCTAGGGTCAATTTGAGACAGTCCCGCTAACCCTAAACCAATTACGAGATGAGTGCCTGTGTCCAAATGGGTTTCCTCCTAAGAATTTTCCGTAGAAAATTTTCTTCGTAAGCATGGGCTGAGTTTTCCATAGGAAAACTTACTTCAGTTGATAAGAAAGTATAAGTTTTATACTTTTGCTTCGCATCAACCTTGATAAGCGCGCTCGTCCTTATAAGACGACAAAATCATTTATCCTTGTAAGCATGGTCATTTTTCCGCCTTTTTATTAGTTTACCATTTTGGAACAAAAAATAAATCAGAGGGAGATCTAAAAATGTCTAAAGTTTTTGTAGAGTATGCCATAAAACCCGCTTTTCGGGAGTCTTTTCTCATCTATATGCAGGAATGGCAGCGGGGGGAAGGGCGATTTGAGCTGCTGGAGGGAACGGATCAGGGAGCGCTTTTTGTAGAAATTTGGAAGGGAGTTACCTATGAGGAGTATCTCACTTTGAAACAAGAACGTTTGCATGGAACCGAAAATGCTTCACAGCAAGCGATATGGGAAGAGTGGATTGAAGGCGGCCTGCGCAAACTGCATATGTGGCATTTCACAGAAGTGACTTCTTCATGACAAAAAAAGCCGCTGCTCTATCAAAGAGCAAGCGGCTTTATACGTGAACTAACCATTATCTCTGTGGGCCAACTCCGCCCGCGTATGGATACATGTACTGGAGCTCTTCGTCAAATGTAATGTAGTCTAGATTCACCATGAGTAATAAGAAACGCATACCGGTAGCTGGATCACTGATGATAATATGATCGCGGCCAGCTGCCTCCAGTTTGCCTTTGAAGATTTTGGCATTCCATTGCGAATTATTTTCGTATGTCATGTAGATTGTAGCCATTTTACCAAGGTTCAAACGGAGAATATTCTCGATATAGGATTGTTCCATTGGGAGTTGACTAGGTACATTTACACCGGTTTGCAGGCCGCCAGCTGGTGGAAATGCAGTTCCACTTGGTGTTGTAGGTTTATTCATACCCGTTGTTGGAACGGGATAAGCCGGAAAAGGATATCCGTAAGGGACTTGCGGGGCCATGCTTCGGTTTTCTTGGATTCCTAGGTTACCAATTTTGTAAGGGTTATTCAACATGATCGTATTTCCTCCTTGAGCTTTCCTTGAGAAAGCTTTCTTCATAATTGAAATGTGAAACAAATTCTTAGTGCGTGTCATTATCCATAATCATCATATTGTGCATCTGCCCATTTGGTGACTGGTTTTTGCTGAATTATCCCAAACAAAAAAGAGCCCCAATGGGAGCTCACGTAAGTAGAAATTTATAACCGACACCCCAAACCGTCTTAATATATTTCGGTTCTTTGGGATCAGCTTCTATTTTTTTGCGAAGGTTTGCGATATGTACATCGATTGCACGTTCAGTTACATAGGAATCGAAACCACGGACCCGGTTTAAAAGCTCCTCCCGGCTGTATACTCGTCCTTGATTCTGCCAAAAAAGTTTCATAATTTCAAATTCAGAGAAAGTGGTCTCTATTAGTTTGTTATGTACAAAAAGACAGCGCTTCTCTAGATCCAGATGAACGACTTGTTCGGTCGTATCGGTAGATTGAACTGGCGGAGGAAAAGCATGCGAACGTCGCAATAAAGCTTGTATTCTTGCGGACAGTTCCCTCATTGAGAATGGTTTGCATAGGTAATCATCAGCGCCAGTCTGCAGGCCTTTGACGCGATCGGAGACCTCATTTTTGGCGGATACCATAAGAATGGGGATGGTTGACGAATTTCGGAAGTCTGTGCATAGCTGAATCCCGTCAACATCAGGAAGCATAATATCAAGCACGATGACATCAGGTTCGAAATCTCGGAATAACATTTCTCCTTGACGGCCAGTTTCCGCACGCATAACTTGGTAGCCTTCTTCGTACAAATAAATCGACATCATTTCACCAATGCTTAAATCATCTTCAATAATTAAAATCTTAGACATAAACGTTCCCCCCCTCCTTTTCCTTCCAAAGATTCGGTGCTCGGTATGCCGGACGCAACATTCGATCCTATATATGCATGTTATCATTATCCATTTTGTGACGTCCAGTTTAACTTCATAATTAGTTCCTTCGTATGAAAAAAAAGAAGCTGGACTGTACTTGACGCCTAATTTCATAGGTCAAGTAATCCAGCTTCCTTTAATAATGTGAGACCATGTAAGGAGAATCATACCGTTAAATGCTTTCGGACTTGATCTTCGCTCAAATGCTCGGCATAACCTTCGGCGGCTATTGTCCCCCGGTCCAATACATAATAGTAATCGGCAATGCTTGTAGCGAACTCTAAGCTTTGTTCGACCAGCAATACGGCAATTTCTCGACTGCGCTTGATTGATTCTATGATGGCTTCAATCTCCATGACAATAGAAGGCTGGATACCCTCCATCGGCTCATCTAGCAGCAGCAGCTTGGGGCCTGGGGCTAAGGCACGGGCTATCGCTAATTGCTGCTGCTGCCCGCCGCTGAGGTCGCCTCCTTTGCGGTGAAGCATTTGACGAAGCACGGGGAAGGTGTCGAACAGAGAATCAGGGAGTTTTTTTCTGCCATCTACTGCAGCTTCAAGCCCAAGCAGCAGGTTTTCCTCGACAGTAAGCTGTGGGAAAATCTCACGGCCTTGCGGTACGTAGCCGATCCCTAATTTGGCTCGTCGATCCGGCGGGAATGACGTTATGTTCCGTTCGTTATAGTGGATCGTGCCGGACTTCGGCTGAATGAGTCCCATAATGCTTTTCATGAGTGTGGATTTCCCTACACCGTTGCGGCCCATTAGACAAACGATTTGGCCAGGTTTCACCTGAAGGTTGACATGGCGTACAACCATACTCTCGCCGTAACCGGCTTCAATCTTTTGAAGGTTAAGCACCTCGCTCCACTCTCCTTCCGAGATAAACTTCAGCGACTTTATCATCATTCTGAATATCCTGCATCGTGCCTTCCCGAAGCACGGTGCCTTCATGAAGTACCGTGACGGTTCTAGCGAATTGGCGAACAAACTCCATATCGTGTTCAACAACGATGATTGTCTGATTAGCCGCAATTTCGTGCAGCAGCTCACCTGTTTTCTCGGTTTCGCTATCTGTCATGCCAGCAGCAGGTTCGTCCAGCAGCAGTAGATCGGGTTCCTGCATGAGCAGCATCCCGATTTCAAGCCACTGTTTCTCGCCGTGAGAGAGTGACCCTGCGCGTTCTTTGACTTTGCTTTGCAAGCCAATCATCTCGAGTCGGAGATACAGGCGTTCCCGTTGTTCACTCGTCGTCTTGGTCCATAGTGCGCTAAGAAGGCCGCGCTGTTGTTTCATAGAAAGAGCCAAATTTTCAAAAACGGTTAAAGTTGAGAAGACAGAAGGTGCTTGGAATTTACGTCCAATGCCAAGCTGTGCAATTTGGTGTTCTTGGTGCTTGGAGAGATCAATTGATTCTTTGAAATAAACGTGACCTTGCGAAGGCTTCACTTTCCCGCAAATGACATCCAAGAGCGTTGTTTTACCTGCTCCGTTCGGCCCAATGAGAAACCGAAGCTCTCCATATTGCAAGGAAAAGTTCAGGTTGCGCAAGGCTTTGAATCCATCAAAGCTCACTTCAAGCCCTTTAACGCTAAGGATTTTCTCGCCGGCTACAGGTTGTTGTTTCGCTAATTGTCCTAGCATTGGGATGTTCCCCCTTCAAATTTCATAACATTAAGGATTAGGTGTATGGTCAGCTTGCTTCTTGCGATGAAGAAATCGGCTTAGGAAGCACGGGTTTTTTCCAATTGGAGGTGTAGTGTGTAATCGTACCGACGATACCTTTAGGCAGCAGCAGTACAACAATAATGAACATGGCTCCTAGCATAATAGGCCACCAAGCCGGGTAAGCTTCGCTAAACGTTGTTTTGGCAGCGTTGGTGATTAACGCTCCAAGAACGGCGCCACCGATCGTTGCGCGCCCTCCGATAGCCACCCAAAGAACCATCTCAATAGAAGGGACAATGCCCATTTGTGCGGGTGAGATAATGCCTTCCTGAAGGACGAAGAGCACACCGGCAAGTCCGGCTAATCCTGCTGAAACGCAGTAAATGAATACTTTATAAGTGACTGGATTGTAGCCAATAAAGCGAACCCGATTTTCACCATCACGAATGGCTGTGAGAATGTTCCCCATACGACTGGTGACGAGTAGACTGCATAGGATAAGAACGACAACTACAACAGCTAAAGTGAGATAGAAAAATAATAATTTCGTAGATTGTGATTGCAGGTTTAATCCAAGAAAGGTGGTGAAATTGGTTAGTCCGTTAGTTCCACCTGTATAGCCTTGTTGGCCAACGAATAACGTTACGGTAATAATGACCAACGCCTGAGACAAAATGGAGAAGAAAGCACCTTTAATGCGGTTGCGGAATGTAAAATATCCTAAGATGAATGCGACGATCATTGGAACGATGAGGGCAAGAAGGAATGCTGCGCCTGCATGTTGGAAAGGAACCCAGAACCAGGGTAATCTCTCAACACCGCTCCATGACATGAAATCCGGCAGCTGGTCTGGCGTCGCGGCGAGCTTAAGATGCATGGCCATACAATAAGCGCCAAGTCCAAAGTAGACGCCATGGCCTAGGCTAAGAATCCCGGTATAGCCCCAAATTAGATCAATTCCCATGGCAATGATGGCATAAGCGAGAAACTTGCCAAGAAGGGAAAGTCGGAAGTCTGACATGAACAGAGGAGCCAGAGCGATAGCGATCAAAAAAACGGAATAGACGATCAATTTAAACTTGAATTGTCCCGTTAAGAGCATGGAAGATGCCACATCCTTTCTTCAATCTAAGGATCTTGAACGGATCGTCACAAGTCCCATCGGTTTCCATTGCAAGAAGGCGATTATAAGCGTAAAGACAAGCACTTTACCGAGCGTAGCACTTGTTGTGTATTCCAAAGCTGTATTGAAAACCCCAATGCCTAATGCTCCTGCTACGGTTCCAATCAGCTTGCCAATTCCACCAAGTACAACAACCATGAACGCATCCACAATATAATAAGTGCCTATGGTTGGTCCAATAGGTCCAAGCAGTGTTAAGGCGCATCCGGCAATTCCTGCCATTGCGGAGCCAAAAGCGAAGGACTGAGCATCTACTCTACGAGTGGAAATACCAAGACAAGCAGCCATTTCACGATTTTGCATAACAGCTCTCATGCGTCTTCCTCCGGCTGAGTGGTACAGGTACATATAAATCACAAAGATACATAGCGCAACCAAAGCAATAATAAAGAGGCGCTTGTAGGGGAGAATGAGGTCGGCCGATAGATGTAGTCCGCCTTCCAACCATTCGGGAGCCTTAACAGCCACATTAGGAGCACCGAAGATGGTGCGTGCAAGCTGCTGCAAGGCAAGGCTTACTCCCCATGTAGCCAGCAGGCTGTCTAACGGTCTGCCGTACATGAATCGAATGAGAAAAACTTCGAGCAGCCAGCCGACGAAGAAGGCTACTGCAAAGGCAACGCCTAACGACACGATGAAATACCATCCGAAAGCGGAGGTAGGTAGAAACTTCTGGAACCACTGCTGGACTAGATAAGCCATGTAGGCGCCGATCATGATGAACTCGCCATGTGCCATATTCATAACATTCATCAAGCCGAATGTAATCGCAAGACCGATGGCGATCAACAGCAGAATGGAGCTAAGGCTTAGACCGTTAAATAATTGAAGAAGCAGCAGACTCATGACAATCCCTCCCAGTAAACCCCAAGTAAACAAAATAAACGTCTACCCCGTCCTTCTCGGACGGGGGCGTTTATCCTGAAATATGCCGACTTATCGTGTGAAACATATAAATTCTTATATTTTGGTGAAATCCAGGACTGCCGTTAGGCAATCCTGGCTCCAATAACTAACTTTATTTTTTGGTTACTTCTCCACCCCAAGGATATGTTTTGAGGAAAGGATCTGGTTTGAGTGGTTGGCCGGAGTTCCATATTTCTTTGATTTGGCCATCAGCCGTAATTTGACCGATACGTGCCGTTTTGGAAATATGTTGATTCTCTCCATCAATAACCACTTTACCTTCAGGTGCGTTGAACTCGATACCTTTGGCAGCAGCTTTCACTTTCTCTACATCAAAGGATCCTGCTTTCTTAACAGCAGCAGCCCATAAGTAAACAGCCGTGTAACCAGCTTCGATGGGATCATCCGTAACACGGTCTTTACCGTATTTAGCTTTGTAAGCTTCAACGAATTTTTTATTCTCAGGTGTATCTGTTGTTTGGTAGTAATTCCAAGCTGTATAGTGTCCATCTAGGACAGATGCTCCAATACCGCGAACCTCTTCTTCAGCGATACTTACGGACATTGTTGTAAGATCTTTGGATGAAATGCCTGCATCTTTCAATTGCTTGAAGAAGGCTACGTTACTGTCGCCGTTCAGCGTATTGAAAATGACATCTGGTTTCTCTTTTTTGATTTTGCTAATGATTGTATTGTAGTCCGTGTGTCCAAGTGGCGTATATTCTTCGGCAACAAGCGATCCGCCTTCAGCTTTCAACTGCTCTTTAATAATTTTGTTGGCTGTTCTTGGAAATACATAATCGGAACCAAGAAGGTAGAATTTCTTGCCTTTGTTTTGAAGAAGCCAAGTTACCGCGGGGATGATTTGTTGGTTCGTTGTTGCGCCAATGTAGAAGATATTAGGTGATGATTCCACGCCTTCATACTGCACCGGATACCACAGTAATCCTTTGTTTTGTTCGACGACCGGAAGCACGGCTTTGCGGCTAGCAGATGTCCAGCAGCCAAAGATGGTTACGACGCTGTCTTTTTGCAGTAACTTCTTAGTTTTCTCTGCAAAAGTCGGCCAATCCGATGCGCCGTCTTCAATCACGGGCTTGATTTTTTTACCTAAGAGCCCCCCAGCTGCATTAATTTCGTCAATTGCCATAAGTTCAGCATCTCTTACAGACACCTCGCTAATGGACATCGTGCCTGTTAGTGAGTGAAGAATCCCAACAGGTACCGTTTCATCCTTCGTCTCCGCCTTAGCTTCAGCGGCTTTGGTCGCCATAGGTGTAGTTGTCGTGGATGTAGTTGGCTCTGTCTTTGCACAGCCAGCCATGACCATCATCAAAGCCATACTCAAAGCGACTGTGAGCTTTCCTTTGTTTCGTATCTCTCTCATTCACGTCCCACTCCCTTTGCTTACAAGATTTGGATTACAAGGCTTATGATAAAGTGCAAAACAAGTTAGTGTCAATATAGATGACATCAATTAAAACTTTTTTGTTAAAAATGCACAAGAACTAGCTTTTTTTTGTGAAAATCACATAAAATACGAAAAAAGACTCCAGAAATCGTTGTTTTCATGTAATTATATATAACATTAAAGATTTACAATCCTAGAATACACGAATATAATAAGGATAAAGGATTACCATTATTCGGATTTTAATGAGGTGAAGATGTGCATTTAACGGAGAGAGAAAAAGAAAAGCTGCTCATTACTGTGGCTGCTGATCTAGCACGCCGAAGACTTGCCAGAGGCTTGAAACTGAATTATCCCGAAAGCATAGCACTGCTAACATCCGAGATTATGGAAGGAGCCAGGGATGGTTTGACCGTTGCTCAATTGATGACATTCGGTACAACGATTCTCAGAGCGGAGCAAGTTATGGAAGGTGTACCTCAAATGATTCATGAGGTGCAAGTAGAGGCTACGTTTCCCGATGGGACCAAATTAGTAACCGTACACGAACCAATAACCTAACTATACAAATGAATAATCGAAAGGGGCGAGAAGAATGGTTCCAGGAGAATATCGAACAGTCAAGGGATATATTGAAATGAATATAGGAAGACAAACGATTGATCTTATCGTTACGAATACAGGTGATCGTCCCATTCAGGTCGGCTCGCATTTTCATTTTTTTGAAGTGAACAGAGCGTTGGAATTCACGAGAGAACAAGCCTATGGCATGAGATTGGACATTCCAGCGGGAACGGCTGTCCGTTTTGAGCCGGGAGAACAGAAACCTATTCAGTTAGTTGAACTTGGCGGAGCCAAACTTTCTTATGGACTAAATAACTTGAGTAAAGGCTTAGCAGCTAATGGAAATATGTCAAGTGCTGCGAGAGAAAGATGGCAAGCATGGGAGGGGAAGACTGGTGAATCGAATAGATCGTAGAAGTTATGCGCTAATGTTCGGGCCTACAACGGGAGATGCCATTCGTTTGGCTGATACCGAGCTTTGGGCACAAATCGAGCATGATTACACCGTATACGGTGATGAATGTAAATTTGGCGGCGGCAAGGTCATTCGCGACGGGATGGGGCAATCCAGCGGCGCTACCCGGGATCAAGGTGTTCTAGATACTCTGATTACGAATGCTGTCATTATTGACCACTGGGGTATTGTCAAAGGTGACATCGGCATCAAGGATGGTCATATCGTGGGTATCGGTAAAGCGGGGAACCCAGACATTATGGATGGCGTGCATCCCAATATGATCGTAGGCGCAAGCACAGAAGTCATTGCGGGTGAAGGTAAAATTGTAACCGCGGGCGGGATCGATGCTCACATTCATTTTATTTGTCCCCAGCAAATTGAAACGGCACTTTCCTCTGGGGTGACGACAATGATAGGTGGAGGGACGGGGCCTGCCACAGGTACGAATGCTACAACTTGTACACCAGGTGCATGGCACATGCAGCGTATGCTGGAGGCAGCTGAAGCTTTTCCCATGAACTTGGGCTTTACGGGTAAAGGTAATGCTTCCTTTCTAGCTCCGTTGACGGAACAAATCGAAGCGGGAGCTATTGGTTTGAAGCTTCATGAAGATTGGGGAACGACGCCGGCAGCAATTGACACTTGTCTCGAAGCAGCAGATCAATATGACGTTCAAGTAGCCATTCATACGGATACATTAAATGAAGCGGGATTTCTCGAGGATACACTGGCTGCCATCAAGGGCCGTACGATTCATACGTATCATACCGAAGGAGCAGGCGGGGGGCATGCGCCGGATATTATCCGTGCGGCTGCTGAGCTTAACGTACTGCCGTCTTCGACAAACCCGACACGTCCGTATACGATCAATACCATTGAAGAGCATTTGGATATGCTCATGGTGTGTCATCACTTGGACAGCCGTATTCCCGAGGATGTTGCTTTCGCGGATTCCCGGATTCGCCCGGAAACGATTGCTGCGGAAGATATTCTTCATGATCTAGGTGTGTTCAGTATGCTAAGCTCGGATTCCCAGGCAATGGGGCGGGTTGGCGAGGTCATTATTCGTACATGGCAAACCGCCGATAAGATGAAGAAGCAGCGTGGACCGCTGGCTCCCGATACGGAAGCTGGCGACAATTTTCGAATTAAACGTTACATTGCCAAATATACGATAAATCCGGCGATAACGCATGGTGTTTCGCACCTTGTCGGTTCCATTGAGCCAGGCAAATTCGCGGATCTTGTCATTTGGAGCCCGATGTTCTTCGGGGTTAAGCCGGATCTGGTACTCAAAGGCGGCAGCATTGCTTATGCGCAGATGGGAGATCCGAACGCTTCAATTCCAACGCCGCAGCCTGTCTTTGGGCGACCGATGTTTGCTGCTTTTGGTAAAGCTCTGACGCAAAGCTCTATTACTTTCGTCTCTCAAGCAGCATATGATCGTGGCATCGCTCAGAAATTAGGGCTGCAAAAGCGTGTCGAGCCTGTGAAAGGGTGTCGTCATATATCGAAGAAAGACATGATTCATAATAATGGAACGCCTTCAATAGAAGTAAACCCAGAGACCTACGAAGTGAAAGTTGATGGGGAAGCCATTACGTGTGAGCCGGCGACCGAGCTGCCGATGGCGCAGTTATATTTCTTATTTTAATAGAGCGGGAAGTCCCTGATCGAGGTGACGATATAAAAGCGATGACAACAAAGACAACGCCTTTCATTGAAGAGATAACTCCAAGGTTTCACTGGCTCGCATATCAGCAGCTTCTGGATTCAGCATTGCCCATAGGCGGATTCTCTCATTCCTTTGGTTTGGAAACGCTCGTTCAGCAGGAGCGATTAACAACGATTGAAGAGCTCGAAGCTTATATTCGCACGATGCTCGCCAATAGCTGGGCAACATCGGATGCAATGGTAATAAAAGCAGCCTATATCCATATTCCAAGACAGGAATGGGAGCAGCTTTGGGAAATCGACCACATGCTGCATGTGCAGCGTGTATCGAGTGAAGCGAGGAGCGGCGTTCAAAAGATGGGCCGCAGGCTGCTCCAACTATCGCGCTCGATGTATCCAGATCTGAACTGGATGCCTCTCGATGAAGCTGTGAAAGCTGGCCGCTGCAGCTCCAATCATCCGATTGTCCACGGCTGGGTCAGCTATCACCTCGGTGTGCCCTTACATCAAGCGGCGGAAGGTTATCTTTACAGCTGTATCATGACCTGCATCAACAGTGCGCTCAGACTCATGTCCATGGGGCAAACCCAAGGACAAATTCTTCTTGCGAAGCTGCTTCCTTTGACCGGAAGCGAGTGGCAGCGTGTAGCGCATTTGGATCCCTTGGATGCGTATACGAATTCACCAGCCGCAGATCTGGCCATGATGCAGCACGAAACGCTGTATTCGCGATTATTCATGTCTTAATGAGGCGATAATGCCCTAATCATCATTTTAGGAGGAATGACTATGTGTCAAGGTCAAGGTCATCATCACCACCAATGGGAAAAACCTGCTGTGGATCGGAGTCGCCCAATGCGCATTGGAATCGGCGGACCTGTTGGCTCTGGTAAAACAGCGCTAGTGGAACGTCTGGCTCGGAAACTCAACAACCGCTACAGTATTGCGGTGATTACGAATGATATCTATACGAAGGAAGATGCCCGTATTTTGATTAGCTCCGAGGCACTGCCCGAGGATCGCATTATTGGGGTAGAAACAGGCGGATGCCCGCATACAGCAATCCGTGAGGATGCTTCGATGAATTTCGAAGCCATCGAAGAGCTGGAGAATCGATTCGAGAATCTCGATATTATTTTCATCGAGAGCGGTGGCGACAACTTGGCTGCTGCGTTCAGCCCAGAGCTGGTAGATCGTTTCATCTACATTATAGATGTCGCCCAAGGGGAGAAAATACCGCGAAAAGGCGGTCCTGGCATTATGCGTTCCGATATGCTCATTATCAACAAAATCGATCTAGCTCCGTATGTAGGTGCCAGCCTGGAAGTAATGGATTCGGATACGAAGAAGATGCGCGGCGACCGTCCGTATATTTTCTCAAACCTTATGGGCGGTACAGGGTTGGACGATATTGTCACATGGGTGGAACAGGAGTTCAGCCATGCCTAGCGTGACCGGGGAGATTAAGGCGGAATTTGCGGTACGCAGCGGCTTGACGCAGCTCGTCCACAAATACCACGCCTCCCCGCTCAAAATCGCCAAAACGTTTCGTTACGAGAACGAAACGCTCATCCAGGATGCCCATCCTGCGGATCAATTGGGCGTCTATATGATGGACTGCTCCCCAGGACTCATGTCGGGGGATCATTATGAAATCAACGTGCGCCTTGGAGAGGGCGCACGTGTTTTTCTAACGAACCAATCGTTCACGAAGGTGCATCCGTCTGAGGTTGGTCAAGGAAGCACACAGCGCCAGAGGCTGCATTTGGAAGCTAACTCGCTGCTGGAATACATACCAGAGCCCTTAATGCTCTATAAGGATGCAAGTCTAGCAGCAGAAATGGATGTTCATTTATCACCGGGGTCTGCATTGATTTTCTCGGATGTATGCTGTCCGGGACGAACGCAGCGAGGCGAAGTATTTCAGTATTCTCGTTATATGAATCGTATGAAAGTCTGGTACGGCAATGAATTGATTTTTTATCAGAATCAAAGAATTGAACCACAGACCATGCAGCTATCAGCGCCAGGTTGCTGGGAGCGGGAGACACATCTCGGTAGTCTGTACATTTTCTCGGACCGTCTTAAACAGCTGCATCTCGAGAAAGTATTGGAGAGTCTTGAGAAGCTTGAAGGTGTAGAGGTCCGCATCGGAGCTAGTCTTACGAATAAATACGGTTTAATCGTCACAGTCATGGGAAGACATGCTTGGGAATTACAGCTGGCTTTGACGAAGGCATGGCATGATATTCGCCGCAGCTTATTAGCATTAACGCCACTTATGGTTAATAAATAATAGGATTAACTTATTGAAGGGAGCCCTGATGGCTCCTTTTTCCATGGAATCGAATGTTCCGATCAATTTCCACGCATACTGGAAGGAGAATCGACAATATGATGACAACTGACTGCACTTCATTGTCAAACGATGTAAGGGTTGGTATGATGAGAATGTTCATTATTCAGTTTGCTCGGAAATTCGACATAGAGGAGGACGTTTACGTGGAAAATCAAGTTAGCTACGAAAGCGTTTCGAACGGTTCGTCACAAGGGACCATTGGGACAGAATCCATAGAAGCTAGCAATATACAAGCATCGGCTGAGCCGGTGACCTTGAAAGATTTTTATCGCTTGGTTAAGCCAGGCATTATTTATTCCAATCTAATGACAGCTTTTGCTGGCTATTGGATGGCGGCCCATTGGGATGTAAGCTGGGTACACCTTATTATGACCATGCTAGGAACAGCTCTTGTAATGGCAGGAGGAACGGTGCTCAACAATTATTTGGACCGTGAAATGGATGCGAAGATGGAGCGGACGCAGAATAGAGCTCTTCCAAGCGGGAGAATGAGTGCTAATGTCGTTCTATGGTACGGTATTATTTTAGGAACGATCGGTCTGGGAGTCCTATATTTTGGAGCACAATCGCCTCTTGCAACGTTGATCGGACTGATTGGACTGTTCTTATATGTTTGGCTCTATACAGCATGGTTTAAGAGAACTTCGGTATGGAGTACATTCGTAGGGGCATTCTCTGGTGCAACACCTCCCGTTATTGGGTACTGTGCTGTAAGTGGTACGGTTGATCTAGGTGCTATTCTCCTTTTTGCTTTCTTATTCCTCTGGCAGCCTCCGCATTTCTGGGCTCTTGGGATTCGCCGTATGGAAGAATATCGCGCTGCAGGATTCCCGCTTTTACCCGTCGTGAAGGGGACTTACGTGACCAAGATCAGTATGGTGCGTTATGTGGTTTTACTTGTTCCTGTAACCGTGATGTTAACGGCTTATGGATACCTGGGTTATTTATTTTTATTCGCATCAACCATCTTAGGATTGATTTGGGCTTTCATGAGTATCAAAGGCTTTAAAGCAACAGGTGAGGCAGAAGTTGTATGGGCAAAGCGTATGTTCCTTTTCTCTCTGTTGTATTTAACTCTCTTATCGTTCCTCATGGTCATTGATACTGTGAAAATTAGTTAGAATTGAGGGCTGAAGTAATGAATACGTTTATCGGGAAAAATTGGTTTAAGCTAGCGCTGGGCGCTATTTTAATTGCCATGATTGCATCATTTGCATATAAATTATGGGCTAACGGCAGTGAACCTGACCAACGCTTAACAGCAATGAAACAAGCTCCTTCTTTTCAACTGCAGGACTTAGATGGTAAACCAGTTGCCTCTCAGGATATGGATGGTAAGGTTAGACTTGTATACTTCTTTTATTCCTTTTGCCCCGATGTTTGCATGCCGACGACTTTCTTGCTTTCTCAGGTTCAGGAATCTTTGAAGAAAAAAGATTTGCTGGGTACTAAAGCGGAAATTGTTTCGATAACAGTCGATCCAAAACGAGATACACCGGAAGTGCTTAAAGAATTCGGTAACCGATTTGAATCGAAGCCAGTTCCGGGTGGGTGGACATTCCTGCGTGGTGAGGAATCGAAAATTCACAAGCTTGCTGAAGATTTCGGCATTATGGTGATCAAAGAGAAAGATGGTAATTTCTCGCATTCGAATGCAATTTTGCTGGTTGACCCAAAAGGAAAACTCCGGAATTATTATGATGCGAGCAACCCAGAGTTGGATGTTGACCATATTGTCAAAGATGTCGTGACCTTATCTAAAGGAAAGTAAGTCAATCCTTCATGGTATTAACTATTCAAAAGCAGGGTCTGGAGCAGGGTATTTGATATACTCATCCAGCCCTGCTTTTTCTAATTGCTGAATGATGTATTCCTCAGGTGTTCCTTCCACGCCAGCATACCCTCTACGCGTATATATTTGTTCTGCGTCTGGAAACGTTTCTCGCAATAGAAAACGTATTTTTTTGCCGGAAGAGTCATTATCCGTAAATATGAAAACAGGATTGTCTTCCGCTTTTTTTCTCAGTTCTTCCAGAGTTAATGAGCTGGGGGTACCGAATGTACAGAGGATCATGACACTTTCATCAACCACACGTTTTAACCGGCTTTTATCATTTTTACCTTCTACAATGATGACAATCGACATGGGATTTCCTCGCTTTAGGTTTTTTTGTAGTATAACCCGTTTTCGCAAGTGATCCAAGGATTTCATTCGACGATTTGGCGAATATGATTGTGTAATTTCCCGGGAAATGACAGGGATTGACAGCGCAAAAGACGGCTTGATAAGCTCAAGCCGCCATATTATAGGGGAATTAAGTCGTGATAGGCGTTTTAAATGTGCGCAGCGGTAAGAGGGAAAGTGCTAACATTAAGACGAAAAACGCGATGAAGTAAGAGGAAATGTGGTCGCGAAGCTGTCCGGCCATCATGGGACCGATAAAGGCACCAACGGAATAGGAGATGGAAAGAAGGGAAAAGACGCGTCCATATCGATTGCTGCTTGTTATACCGGCAAGAAGGGCAGCGAGAGCGGGATAAATGACACCTTTCGCCATTCCGATTAGGAAAAGGGAAACGGTGAGCGGTATCGGCCACTGAATGGCTAAACCGAAGAAAACGATCGCAAGCGATATACTACCACAGACCGTTCGGATAAACGGAGGGATCTTATTTAAGAACCAGAAGCTGATGCTTAACAGGGCACCTAAACTGATTAAAGTGAAAAAAACGCCAGACGTTAGGATAGAGTCTCTGGCCGACTGCATTAGTGGAAGCTCAAAGAAAAGAATGCCTTGCGAGCAGGAGAGTGCCATCGGAATGAGAAAGAATAACCACGGTATCGTTACGCTGGCGGGTAGATCTGATTCATCACTCAGCATGCCATGACCATGGTGATCTAAGATGGGGGATTTGCTCCCTGTTTGCGCTAGGAGCTGCTTTTCTTTCACACCGAAGATGGCAAGTATGCCTGTGATAATAAGAATCCAACCTAACACGGAGAAGGCTGTTGTAAACCCGATTTTGGCAACTAACACAGCGCCTGCTGCTGGAGATACCACGGAAGCAAGGGTATGTATGAGACCATTGCCAGCCATCAGTTTACTTTGATGGATGCGATCCTTGGCTATGCGTGCAAGCAGCGATAAGCAAGCAGGGGATAAGAAGGCGAGTACGAATCCGCTAATCGAACGAATGTATAGCAAGTGCCAAGGATCTTTCACGTTGGATTGAAAAAGTAAGATGATCCCTGCTACAATCAGGCTTAAGACAATAAAGATTTTACTTCCGTATTTGTCTACGCCATAGCCAGCGATTAGATTCCCAGGCAAGTGTGTAATTGAGTATACGCCCATAATTAGCCCTATAAATGAAGGAGCTGCTCCTAAAGATAAGGCGAAGGGAGAAAGAATCGGGTACTGCGCGTGTAAATCAAAAAAAGCAACAAACATAAATAAGTACAACCAAATAGCTGTTCGCATGTTCTCACCACCTCAATCATTTAGACTTGTCTCTTCTTAAGATGTACGCCGCTCGTCCCATAGATATGACCTTTCCATACAAATGACACAATTCTGTTTTTAGGAGGCTTTATGGACGCATATGTGATTGTTTTACTCGCTGGCGCGGCTATTTTCCTGATTTTTCGCTTGAGGCAGTCTTTTCGAAAGACAAGAAGTAGAGTCGATAAAACAGAGGAGATAGAACGAAAGTTAGCCCTGTTAAGGAAAAAAAGAGATGAAGATTAAGGATTCCCTGTAGTATGATAGGAAGGGACTTTTGGATTATTAGGAGGGGTTAGTTTGGATCAGTGGATTTCCTTCGCGCAGGATCGTTGGTACTTAATTGTAGCTGCTATTATTGTGCTTTTTATCGTGATCGGTATTGTGAAAACTGTGGTGAAATGGATTCTGGTCATCGCGATTGTTGGGGCTCTTGTCGTTTATGGAGCGAGCTATAAGGATAAAATAAAGGATATTGGGGCAAGCGTGATCACGCAAGTCGGTGATGAAATCAAAGATAAGGCTGTCAGTACGTTAACCTCGGAAGCTAAAGATGCCCAATTTAAAGCGAATCCTGACGGTTCCTTTCTCATTACGACGAAGAGCTTAAAGGTGGAAGGCAAAGCAGGGACGGATGAAGTACAAGTCACCTTCCTTGGTAAAACATTTAAGATGAACGCGAACGCAGCCGTTAATGCTTTCATCGAGCAAGCAAAGAAAAACGCAAAGCAGTAAGAAGATTATAAAAAATAGGATGGTGAGAAATCATGGCGGATATGACGTGGTTACAATCAACTTCGATAAATTTAATATCCATCGTGATCGTTCTCACATTTGTAGGCTCTGTCGTTCAAGGGTTTTTCCGGGGAGGGTCAGGTTCAGCCAAGCATCTTCTGTCTATGCTCGTGGAGGCGGTTATCGTCATTCTGTCCATGTTTATCGCGTGGAAAGGGGTCCAGTGGGTATCGCCTGTGATTCAAACCTGGTTGAAAGGGCAGGATTTGCAAATTCCATTCGTAGAGATAAGCATGCTTAAACAAATCTATTATACAGCCATGACGAGTATCCGCGATTTCCCGCTGCTTCGTTTCGGTGTATTGTTTTTACTTGGCTATATGATCGTGAAGCAATTGCTGAACCTATTGGTTGATCCCTTTTTAGGAAGTTGGTTGGCTAATCGTGATCCTGACAGGGAGCGAAGCAATTCTTTTATTAGTTCTGTCTCTGGTGGAGCCATTGGTTCTGTCGCAGGATTCGCTAGGGCGCTCATTCTTATTGCCGTGCTTTTCATTTATGTAACGCTATTCCCGCACTCTTTGGTCACACCTTACATTGAATCCTCACAGATGTATCAGAAAGGTGCAAAAGAAGTAATTTCACCCTTCACAGTTGACTTCATTGCCGACAAGGTGCCTGTGTTCACACGTGCTGTGGAACAGGAATTTACGAATATCCTTCAGCGTAAGTATGAGGTTCTAGACGCGAAAATTCCAGGCAATATTGCAGATGCGGCAAAAGAAGTAACCGCCAGTGGGAAGACGGATGAAGAGAAGGCCAAGCTGTTGTATAAATGGGTAGGCAGCCGCATCCAATATGATTGGGATAAGGTAACTCTTTATGAAGAGAAACGAATCTGGAAGGAACAGACGCCGGAGGATACCTTCAACACCAAGGAAGGGGTTTGTATAGACTACTCTAGGTTGTATGCACAGATGGCCAGATCCATCGGCCTTGATGTGAAAGTTGTGACGGGGCTAGGCTATGACGGGCAGGGCAGTTATGGGCCTCACGCTTGGAATGAGGTTTACCTGAAGGAGTCTGAGCACTGGGTTCCGCTAGATTCCACCTGGGTGGCAAGCGGTGGCAACTGGTTCAATCCGCCTAACTTTGATCAGACTCATATCAAGGACGCTTAAAAAAGTATTAGTAAGAAGCCTTTCCTTTGGAGATCAAAGATGGGCTTCTTTTTGTTTAAGGCGACCGATCTTTTAAGGGAAATCATGGATAGATCTGGAGGGTTTTCTCATATGATGATTAAATGTGGTACACTAATAAGATAGGATTGTTTATAAGAATGAGGGAGATTGTATGCGGAAACCACTTCAAGAATATAAGATGATTTACTTAGATGCTGGGGACACTTTACTTACGATTCCAGCAGCCCAGACGATACTCAAACAGTATTTACAATTGCGATCTGTGGATCGTGATGAAGCTCATATTAGTGAACTATTTACGGAAGCTTTTCGTCTTTTTTATTATGTGAATAAGCAAGATAATTTCGTGGTTTGCAGTCCAGAGTCAGATCGTGAGTTCTGGGTCAATCTATATAAATACGTGCTTCATAAATTGGGCATTCACGAGGAGTGGACAGAGGAAGAGATTTATGCCTGCTGCCACGAGCTCTACGACATTTACACGGCACCTGAGTATTATGAATTGTTTGATGATGTTAAGCCCTTTTTAGATGGTTTGAAGGCCCAAGGTTTTCGAATTGGGATTATCAGCAATTTTGCTCCTACCTTGAAAGCCATATTGGAGGATAAGGGAATTTTGCATGATTTCGACCCCGTCATTGTTTCAACAGAAGTTGGTCTAGAGAAGCCAGATCCAGCGATTTTCCAGCTTGCCCTGGAAAGGGCAGGGTTAGAGGCTAAGGATATTCTTTATATCGGCGACCATGAAACGAATGATATCTGGGCGCCCAATCAAGTCGGTATCGATGCTGTGCGAATTATCCGTTATTCCTATCATACAGGGGAGGGTATTCATTCCCTGCTTGAGCTGTTTCATGAACAAGCCATAGCGTAAGAAAGGATCTGAGAGGCGATGAAGTCATCCATTATGGATGATCCGAAGAAAAAAGAGATTACCAAAAAGCGGCACTTTTCGTTTCGGATCAATATATTTTTCTTTATAACATTTTTATTATTTTCGATATTAATCGTACGATTGGCTATCTTACAATTCGTTCAAGCCAAAGATCTCAAAGCGGCAGAAAATACGAATACGAATCAGACCACGAGTATCGCTCCCATTCGAGGCAATATCTACGACTCTACAAAATCTCCTCTGGCTTATACGATTCCTGTTCAGTCCTTGTTTTTCCGTATTGAACCAGGTCAACAAAACAAAGATGAAGTGATTGCACTAGCTCAGCGGTTAAAGGTTGATGTTTTTGATAAATATGCCAAACCGAATTCGGTCAGCCCAACACCAGAAGAGATCGTTCTAGCGATGGATTTAGGTTACGATATTAATAAAAATAAGGTGAAAGACCCTAGTTATTACTGGGTACCGCGGCGGATTAAAGCAGATTTGTCCAAAGAGGAAATGGCCTATTTACTAGAGCACCGAGATGAATTTAAGTGGCTTGAAGTGACGGAGGAGAGTATCCGTACTTATGAATTGGATGATGACAACAACAAGACCACGATTGCTACGCATTTAGTTGGATATTTAAAATCATTTTCTACGCAAACGGCCAAAGATATCTATAAAGATAGCCCAAATAGCGAAGAATACCTGAACACAGAAAATGTAGGATTTGACGGCATTGAACGTATGTATCAGGATGAGCTGCGCGGTAAAAACGGGAGTAGGAAATATCCAGTAAATGCGGCTATGAAAATTATCGGAAGAGCTGAAGTGACAGCACCTATCAAAGGGAATAATCTATATCTTTCGATTAATAAAGATATCCAGAAGGCAACAGAGAGAATGCTGGAGGAACATATCAAATATTTACGCAGTCCCACTCATGCCAATGATCTGTATATGAAAACCGGGATGAAGGCCTCTTCTGGTTTTGCCGTTGCGATGGAAGTGGATACGGGGCGGGTTGTCACTATGGCAAACTATCCAGATTACGATGCTAATGCTTGGACCGGAGGTATTTCGCCAAATATTTACAAAGAAATTGGTACGTATATTTCTAATGGCTCAATTATGACGGCCAAATCCAAATATCCAGATGAGAAAGAAAATGCGAAGCATCCTTCTTCCATTGTATTTATGGGTTCAACCATTAAGCCTTTGTCTGTATTAATAGGTCTTAAGGAGAAATTATTCGGCGCTTATGAGGACTATTACGATACAGGATCTTTTAGCTTTGGTAAGGGTGGCACCAGCACAATCTCTAACTCTGGTAAAGCTGCTTATGGACCGATTAATGCTTCGTCTGCTATTGAACACTCTTCTAACACGTATATGTCAGCAAAAGTGGGCATTCCCTTTTATTTGAAATATGGGGGAGAAACTCCAAAGGTTACAGCGAAATGGGCAGAGTACCTTGCGAAATTCGGTATGGGCGTGAAAACAGGAAGCGGTCTTCCTGGTGAATTTGCAGGTTCCAACGATTTTATTAAAAATGCTCAAAAAGATAGTTACCAATCCGCAATGGTCTACGCCTCATGGGGACAGAATGAAAAAACGACAACACTGCAACTTGCTCAATACACAGCTACACTGGCCAGTCGCGGGAAACGTATGAAGCCTCTTTTTGTAGATGAAATTCGGGACTACCAGGGTGAATTAGTTAAAAAGGTTGAGCCGGAGGTTATTGAGGATTTTTCCTCTGAATTTGCTAAAGAAGATTGGAATGTCATTATTCATGGGATGAAAAGTGGCGCCGAGGGCATTGAGGAATTACCGTATAATGTAGCACGCAAAACAGGTACATCGACGCAAGCAGTATCGGGAGGCACGGTAGAAAACGCCGTATTCATCGCCTTTGCTCCCGTAGAGAATCCAAAACTTGCCGTTGCAGTTGTTGTACCTGAAGGTGGATTCGGACGCTACGGCGCATCCCCGATAGCAGCCAAAATCTTTGAGGCTTATGACGCAGCGAACGACGGCATTCTGACGAAGCTAGGCGGCGGGAAAAGGCCGTGGTAATTGACTAGGATTACTGAAAATAGCTTGCCGCGGCAAGGTTAAACTAACCCGCGAAGTCATGAAAACAAGCTAAAGGACGGTAACTATGCTTATCAATTTGTTCTTAATTGCAATTCTTATCCTACTCACCGCTTTTTTTGTCGCTACTGAATTCGCTGTTATTCGAATTCGCCCCAGTAGAGTGGATCAAATGGTATTGGAAGGTAAGAAAAATGCCCTTGCTGTACAAACGGTTACCTCTAATTTAGATGGGTACTTGTCTGCTTGTCAGCTTGGCATCACGATTACGGCCTTGGGACTTGGTTGGCTCGGTGAACCAACAGTGGAAAAGCTTCTCAACCCATTGTTCCACTTCATCGGAGTTGGAGAAAGCTTGTCTCACATTTTGTCATTTAGTATCGCGTTTTTATCCATCACGTATCTCCATGTTGTACTCGGTGAACTAGCGCCTAAAACGTTAGCGATCCAAAAGGCAGAAGCCATTTCTTTACTAACAGCTCCTATCATTATTTTGTTTTATAAAATCATGTATCCTTTCATTTGGATGTTAAATGGGTCGGCGAACAAGCTGGTAAGGATTTTCGGCATTAAATCTGCAGGTGAGCATGAAGAAGCACACTCGGAAGAGGAGATTCGTATTATTTTATCGGATAGTTATCAGAGCGGTAAAATAAATAAGACTGAGTTTCGTTATGTGAATCGAGTCTTCTCGTTTGATGAACTGCTGGCTCGGGAAATTATGGTGCCGCGTACGGATATGATTTGCCTTTATGCTAATAAATCGCTGGAAGAAAATATGAGTATTATTACGAAAGAACAATACACTCGTTTTCCAGTTGCTAAAGAAAACAAAGATGATATTATTGGGTTCGTTAATACCAAGCAGTTTTTCTTGAGTTACCTCAGTAACCCGGATTTTAATTTTAAATCTTTGCTTCAACCGATGATGACTGTTCCGGAAGTTATGCCAGTCAAAGCCCTTCTTAAGAAAATGCAGCAAGAAAATGTTCATATTGCGCTGCTTTTGGATGAGTATGGGGGAACTTCAGGTCTGATAACGATTGAGGATATTCTGGAGGAAATTGTTGGTGAAATTCGTGATGAATTTGATAAAGATGAAAAAAAAGAAATAGAGTCTTTAGGAGAAAATCACTATGCTGTGGAAGGTACCGCCTTGTTAAATGAGGTCAATCATGTATTAGGAATTGACATTGTTGATGAGAATGTGGACTCGATCGGTGGTTGGTTGTATGGCAAGCAACCGGAGCAGCAAATAGGTGAAGAATGGCAGTACGGTTCATTGACATTCATTGTACGTGAAAGAGACGCCAATCGAATCCGTAAAATTGAAATTATCAAACAGTAATCATTAATGATGATTAGTAATGGGGATCTGCGGAAGCAGGTCCTTTTTCTATGCTTAATCAAGCCGTACACAAGTGCAGGAACCGTTTCCCATCCTTGAGCATATCCTAGTGTAGGGGAAAGGACATTTTCCACCCTAAAAGTTGCACGAGGCAAACTTTTATGCATAGAGGAAAGGTGGAGGAATGTATGAAAAAAACCAGGTTATCAGCTTCATTAAAGCGACTTCTGATTTCCATCATTTTTCTATAGGATACAGCGCTTTCACGTACTTTCATCGCATTTCCAGTATGACGGACAGATATGGTATACTAATATATCGGTTGTCGAATAGAAAGATTGATGATGAATGGTACGGAGGAGTGAGTTTCACAATGTGTGGTATTACGGGTGTAATGTATTTTGAAGATAGAGAACCAACCACTGCAATGTTGCAGCAAATGACAGATGTTATTGTTCATCGGGGTCCGAACGATTCAGGTTTTTGGACGGATAATCGAATTGGTCTTGGCTTTCGCCGCTTGTCTGTTATTGACCTGAAAGAAGGACATCAGCCTTTGGCTAATGAGGATGATTCTGTGTGGATCATTTTCAACGGGGAAATTTATAATTATAAAGCCCTGCGCAGCATGCTGCAGGAGCGTGGACATCAATTCCGCACGCAAAGTGATACGGAGGTTATCGTTCACCTCTATGAGGAGTATGGAGAGGAATGCGTCAAATACATGCGCGGCATGTTTGGCTTCGTTATCTGGGACAAGAAAAAGAAGCAGCTGTTCGGTGCGAGAGACCACTTCGGCATTAAGCCGTTTTACTATCATGTCAATGACCGTCAGTTCTTGTTTGGCTCCGAAATTAAGAGCTTGCTGGCTGCGGACGGCATGAACCGGTTGATCCATACGGACAGCTTGCTGAACTATCTGACCTTTCAATACGTGCCGGAGCCTAACACTATGTTCCATGGCATACATAAGCTTCCTCCAGGGCATACGGTCAAAATAACGTTCGACGGAGAAATGTCGATACATAAATATTGGGATCCTATGTTTGAGCCGGAGGAGCGCCCGTTTGACGAGTACGTGGAACAAATTCGTGAAACATTGAAGGATTCGGTCAAGCTCCACATGGTGAGTGATGTGGATCGCGGCTGTTTCTTGTCGAGCGGGATTGACTCGACGGCGATTGCTACACATATGCGGAATATCGAACCGATCCGCACGTTCTCCGTTGGCTTCGAAGGTGCCAACAATGAAACGCCGATTGCCGCCCAAACGGCTGCGACACTCGGCACAGAGCATTACGACAAAATCATCACGCAGGATGATTTCTTCGGCACGATGCCGAAGGCGATCTGGCACCAGGACGAGCCTGTCGCCGATCCATCGGCCATTGCCCTTTATCACGTGGCGAAGCTTGCGCGCGAGCAAGTGACGGTTGTTCTGTCCGGCGAAGGCGCGGACGAGCTGTTCGGCGGCTACCGCATTTATCGCGAGCCGCAATCATTGCGTCCGATCGACCAGCTGCCGCCATCGGTGAAGCGCATGTTGAACCGCTTTGCCCGGATGCTGCCAAGCAGTGTGAAGGGCCGCAACTACTTACTGCGAGGCACGACACCGCTTGAGGAGCGTTTCCTCGGCAACGCCAAGATTTTCTCCGAGGATATGAAAGCGGAGGTGCTGCGCCTTGATAGTGAGATGCTGCGCAACTATAAGAATCCAGTGCAAATTGCTGGCGATTATTACAGCAAGACGAAGCATCTTGATCCAGTGAGCCGGATGCAGTATATCGACATGAATCTATGGATGCCTGGCGATATTCTGATGAAGGCTGACAAGATGACGATGGCACACTCACTCGAGCTGCGTGTCCCTTTCCTCGATAAGGAGCTGTTCGAAGTGGCACGCCGCATTCCAGCAAAGTACCGAATCGCGAATGGAACGACGAAATACATTTTCCGCAAGGCGATGGAAGGTATTATCCCTGATCCCATCCTGAACCGTCCGAAGCTGGGCTTCCCGGTACCGCTGCGCGATTGGATGAAAGGTTCGATGGGCGATATGGTCCTAGAGCAAATTAAGTCCAGCGGGATTGAGGATTATATTGACATCAACGCTGTGGAGCGCATGCTGCATAAGCATCGTAATAATCAGGGCGACTATGCTCGCCGCATTTGGACTATCTATATATTTGCCCTCTGGCATGTGACATTCATGGAGGAACTGCCTAAGAAAGTGCTCGCTGCTTACTAGGTCTACTAATGACGTAGAGACAGGGGATGGGAAAACGTGGGATCTTATAAATTACTTGCCCTCGATATGGACGGCACCTTGCTGGACGATGACAAAAAAATATCAGTTGAAAACCGAGAAGCGATTCAGGAAGCCACTAAAGCGGGTAAGATCGTTATTATGTCTACAGGACGCGGAGCTGTAAGCGCCATGCCTTATATTCAGGAGCTAGGGCTTACCTCACCGCTTGTCGTGGTAAATGGGAGTGAGGTATGGGAGTCTCCGACTAAATTACTTAAGCGGACCCTGCTTCCTGCTGAGACGGTACGTAATTTGCATAGTGTAGCTCAAACGTATGATTGTTGGTGGTGGGCTTATTCAGTGGAAGGTGTGTTCAATCGCGAGAGCGAAGCCATGGACATTGACAGCCAAGAATGGCTAAAGTTCGGTTATTTCACCGAAAATATGGAGAAACTGCAGCAAATTCGGGACATCGTTGAGGGATGGGGAACACTTGAAATAACGAATTCCCATCCATCTAATATTGAACTTAACCCATTAGGCATTAGTAAGGCGAGCGGCGTGGAGACAGTATGTCAGCTTCTAGGCATTAGCATGTCCGAAGTCATTGCGATGGGGGATAGTGAAAACGACATCGCGATGATTCGCGAAGTAGGTCTTGGTGTAGCTATGGGCAATGCACAGGATGAAGTAAAACGTATTGCCGATGTTACGACCGTTACCAACAATGAACATGCCATTGCTAAAGTGATTCGCACTTATATGCTGTAAAGTAGAAGTGATAAACCGCTTAGATTGGAGGAGATGCGATCTATGATCACCTTAGGCTGGACATTAGTTATCCTTTTATTTGTAGTGGGTATGATTGGTGCTGTTTATCCGGTGCTGCCCGGTGTGTTAGCGATTTATGGAGCTTTCTTCATCTATGGTTGGTTGATTAGCTTCGAACCGTTCGGCGTATGGTTCTGGATTATCCAATCCTTGATTGTCATCATCATTATGGTGGCCGATTACGCGGTAGGGGCGTTAGGGGTTAAAAAGTTTGGAGGCTCTAAGGCGGCTATCATCGGAAGTACAATTGGTCTTATCATTGGGCCTTTTGTTATTCCAGCTTTCGGCTTACTCATTGGCCCCTTCTTAGGTGCAGTGATTGGTGAAATCATCATCGGTACGTCGTGGAAAAAGGCGATAAGTGCCGGTGTCGGCTCTGTGCTCGGTTTCTTTGCAAGCAGTGCGGTGAAAATTGCGCTTCAGCTAGCGATGATTATTATCTTTTTAATCTGGGTTTTTTAATGGAATGAATACTGTAAGAGAGTAGGAACGGACTTGACGAAGGAAACCAAAGATTCTCTAGTAAAAGGGACGCTCATTCTCACCGTGGCCGCGCTAATAGCGCGGTTTCTCGGCGTTTTCCAGCGAATTCCGCTGGTACACTTGCTTCATGAAGAAGGAATGGGCAGTTATTCCATTGCTTTTAATCTATATTCGATCTTACTTGTTGTAGCAACAGCCGGTATCCCCAGCGCACTAAGCAAAATGGTGTCCGAGAAATATGCGATCGGAAGACCTGCAGAAGCGCAGCGGATTTATCGCGCGGCAATATGGTTCGCAATCGTAGCGGGAGTCGTGATGACGGTACTGCTATATGTCTTTGCACCGATCTATGCCGAGCACATTTCGCATGGTGGACCGGATGCCACACTAGCTACTCGCGCTATAGCGCCAGCTATGCTGTTCTTCCCGCTTATTGCCATTATGCGGGGCTATTTCCAAGGTAGACAAAACATGATGCCTAACGGGATTTCACAGGTTGTGGAACAAGTATTCAGACTCGTAACCTCAATTGGACTGGCATATATTTTATTGAATATTAGCTTAGGTTGGGGAGTTGCAGGCGCATCTTTCGGAGGGGTCATGGGAGGGATTGCGGCACTTGCCGTTATGCTTTACTATGCCTTGAAGCTGAAGCGTAGAGATGCGCAGTCGAACATAGCGGCCGAACAGATAGCTGCGGGAAGCACGCAATCGCCACAATCACATACGCCAGTTCGTTATAGTGAAATCTATCGCAGCTTATTGAAGCTGTCGATTCCGATCGTTATTTTCTCAGTGACGGTTACACTTGTGTATGCGATCGATACTTCTATCATTATCCCGCTCTTAGAAGGGACAATTGGCAGAAGTGAAGCGCTAGGGCTTGTTGGTATCATAGGAGGACGTGCCCAGTCATTGGCGGGGATTCCAATTATTTTGGCCATCGCGCTTAGTCAATCTGTCGTTCCCATCATCTCAGCGGCCTATTCCCGCAAAGATTTGAAACAGGTTGGCCACCATACTACAAGGGTGCTTCAACTCTCGATTCTTTCTGGGTTACCGGCTGTATTGGTAATCGCCATTGCTGCCCGTCCATTAGACTTCTTCATGTTCGGGCATGAGGATACCGCTTTCGGTATGAGTCATGGACCTCACATGATTTCACTGCTCACATTAGGAGCTATGTTTCAAATTGTGATGCAAACATCGGGCGCTGTCCTTATGGGCATGGGCCGAATGAAACCGCTGATGCTGCATGTTGCTGTTGGTATTGCAGTCAAGCTAGCTGGTAGCTTCTTACTTGCGCAGTGGTTTGGCATCTATGGAATCATTGGCTCAACGGGTCTTTGTTTTATTGTCATGTCTTGGCTCAATTTACGATCGCTTCGTAAAGAAGTCGACTTTACGATCCTCGGACGTCGTTTCATCGGATTACTGTTTTCCATTGTTGTCATAGTTATCCTTGGTCTAGGAGCAGAATGGCTAACACATACGTATGTGCATCCAACTAGCTGGTATCGACTGAATGAAGGAATAAATGCTGTACTTGTTTGTGGCTTCTCGGCTGCCTTGTATCCATTGATGCTGATGGTAACACGTGTTGTAACGAAGGATGATGTGAAAAACTTCCCATCGCCAGTGCAAAAGCTAATCGGCAAAGTGAGTCGTCTTACCAAACGTTCCTAGCCAAGCCAACTGAGTCACCGAATCACTTTCTTAATTGCTTGGGCAGCTACAATGCCTAACTCAATCTTACTTAAACCAAAGTACACTTCTTTCGTTAAATCATAAGGAATCGGTACAGGAATGGATCGCATATGCACCAGCGGCTCCTTCACACTCGTGAACCAGTCACCAGGCTCTACAGGGGCCAAGTTCCTGTCAGGCCATACCGATGTAAGCTTAGGACTATAAAACGGCTGTGTTCCTTTCTTAAGGGCGCAGCCATCCAGCCTCTCCTGATATTTTACTTCGGGAGGGGTTTTTCTTATTTGGGCAAACAGGTGAGGCCAGTAATCAGACCGTGATCCAGTGTGGGGAGTTGTGGCCGCAAATCTAAGCACTTCTTGAAGTACATCAGGTGCTCCGAAAAGTATCGCATACAAGCTTTTTCCGAATTCGATGCGTTCTGTTAAGCTAGCGAAATTCTCAAGTATAAGTCCAGCCAGATTCGGCTGAAGTGCTTGTGTTTCAATCGATGCGGGAAAAAAGGGAAACCCGATTTGATTCAATTGCAGCCATGCTTGTGTTTTGAACAAAGGCGTATTTAACACGTTTTGCTGAATCTGTTTATTCTTTACGATTCGTTTATCGATATAGTTTTGCTCATTAACAATAAGTGCAATCGTTAGCGCGGCAGATTCTTGATACATCCAAAAGTCCTTCCAAACAGGAACCATCCAGGACGAGATGTCCATATGAGGCAGGAGATGAAACAAACTCATCTTTCGTCTCTTACTTTCGCCGTAGAGCAGTAGTTGTGGATAAGCATCTTGAAAAATAAGACCGTTTGCTCGTTCCAGAAAAGCAAATAGATGCTGGGCCAATTCATTGCTTATCAAAAGCGGCAGAAGCTCCCCACGAAGATCGGTCATGCACCAACCCCCGTTGCGTGAAACCATATGGGCAAGCAGTGCCCAGTGAAGTTCAGGATTGTCCTGATAACAAGACCAATAGGCGTTAGTTCGTGTCACATTATTTCTGTTTTCTTGCTGGGTGCGATCCTTGATTCGATGCAAAATCGCCCTCTCATCTGTCGAGAGAGGAGAACTTACGACACCACTTTGCTGCAGATCTAATTGATGTTTTAAGTCCTTTTCCAGCCGTCCTATGAATGCTGTTGTGACAGGAATTTCCTCCAAAGGGTCAACTATTTTATCGGAGGAATGCAAAAGCAGCGATGCTTGCTGTTTGAACAGCTGTGCGACTGCGTTCGGCAGTCCTCTCATTTTATTGAGAACGCCTTTAACGTCCTTACCTCTTGGTTTGACTGTTCCTCCCAACACCTAATACCTCCCCAGCCTTCTCCGAATCTTTACCTCTAGTGTTTACTTATTCACTTACAGGTATGTGGAAACGCGGCCAATTATGGCTATGGCTTCCATCATCGAAAAAGTCAAAGGTTCCTTAGGACGAGCACAACGAATGTGTGGGCAAGTGATCAGATCAAGGCCGTTGCGGGAAAATGGAAAAGGGGGCCACATGGCCCCTTTTTCATCGTAAAAAAGATATATTGGAATGATTGTAATAACTACTCCGGTTTGCTGTTGATATTCTGGTACTCCGGTAAATCCCCCAGATTCATAGCTTCAATATGCCTTTTTGTTTCAGTCGTCCCCAACTGGTACACAAGAAAATAAATATCCTTAAGCCGCTCATCATAAGCGCGATTTTTCATGTCCTGATCTTTTTCTGGGAACGCCTCGTACGGAGTACTTGCCCGTTTCACCAATTGTTTATCTACCAGATTGATTTCCCGGAATTGTTCAACGAGCAGGAGAAGCTCAGCTTCATCAGCGCGGATCTCGAACTCATAATGGTCTCGAATGAGCACGTCACTGGCTGGCACGACTTCTTGCCTTCCGACGCTAACCCAGTATGTTGTTTTTGGCATGCTGTATCACTCCTTATCTCATCTTTATTACTATTTACCCCGAAGTCGATGCTTAGAAACTTATAAATATAACTCCAAAATTCGATTTTAGAGTCGTTTAGCAGCTTTGTGAAGGTAGATCGACTATAGTGGTTACCAATGTTGTAATTGATACAACAATTCACACGTCAAAAGGCTATTTTGTAAGTAGAAGTTGTAGTTTGTACAACATTTCGAACCCATTTGTTGCGAATTGGCCTTTATTGGGCCAAATTGTTGTACATTATGCAACAACGAAGGGAAATCGGCGGGATCTAGGCAGAATTGTTGCACTATATACAACATCATTCAATAGAGAAGACGGATCATTCAAACCTTATATCCCACGTGTAATTATAAATGTAAAAAGACCCGAGAGAGGTCACTTTTTTCAAAGTGTCCATCTTTCGGGTCTCTGTTCATAAGTCTACTGCGGACAGCCCCCATGGCAGAAATCACTCATCCGTCTTTTCCGAATTGGTTTGCTCTGTTCCGGGTTTAATCACACGTCCGGTTCGATGGAGCGCTTCACGCAGCAAATACTCGATATGACCGTTCACACTGCGGAATTCATCCTCCGCCCAACGTTCCAAAGCCTCGTACAGCTTAGGATCAAGTCGGAGCGGGAAATTTTTCTTAGGAGCCATAGCCCTGGTCCCGTTAGTACAACGAACCGGTATTAATTACCGGACTCGCTGAGCGGTCCGATACAATCGCAACAAGAAGATTGTTAATCATGGCCGCTTTCCTCTCTTCATCCAGGTGGAGACCTTCGGATTCCAAACGAGCAATAGCCATCTGAACCATACCCACAGCGCCATCAACAATAATTTGGCGAGCGGATAAAATAGCAGAAGCCTGCTGGCGTTGAAGCATGGCACTGGCAATTTCAGTCGAATAAGCAAGGTGGGTCAGGCGGGACTCGATGACCTCTACACCTGCTACAGACAGACGCTGCTGCAGTTCAAGGCTAAGCTCAGCGGCAACTTCATCTGCATTGCCCCTAAGTGAGTAGCCTTCGCTTTCAAAACGGTCATAAGGATATTTGCTGGCGACATGACGCAGCGCCGTTTCACTTTGAATTTCAACGAACTTTTCGTAGCTGTCCACATCAAAGAGGGCCTTGTAGGTATCGACTACTTTAAACACGATGACGGCCGCAATCTCGATAGGATTTCCTTCAATATCGTTTACTTTCAGCTTCACACTGTTAAAATTGCGCACCCGCAATGAAATTTTCTTTCTGTTTGAAAAAGGGACAATGAGCCATAGGCCGCTCTTTCGAATTGTACCTAAGTAGCTGCCGAAGAAAGTGATGACAGAAGCTTCATTCGGATTAACAGCAGTGATCGTCGAGACGAATATCAGCCCCAGAATAATAAGGATGATGCCCGGCGCAATTCGTTCTTGTGTAAGAAGGAAAACGCCAACCCCACCGCCGATAATAAATAACAGTAAACCGAGAAAACCGTTCAATGACCAAGCATTCGTTTCTTTCATTCCTGCAGCTCCCCTTAGAAGAATATCTTTTTGATATTTATATGATATCACTTTTTACTTTTATTGTAAATGTATTTCAAGCAGAACGCAGCCTATTTTTTAAACTTGACACAATTGCTAGGGCATGCTATAAGTTAATAAATTCTAAGCAGTGAGGTGCTCGTCATGATTAAAGTATCCAATGAACAAGCTTTTCAAGAACAAATCTCGCAGCCTACGTTGACCATTGCTGTATTCAAAGCAAGTTGGTGCAAAGACTGCCATTATATCGAACCCTTCATGCCGGCAGTGGAAGAAGCTTATGCTGGGCGTATCACATTCATCGAGTTAGACCGCGACGAAGTACCTGATCTTTGTGAGCAGTTGAACATCCTTGGTATACCGAGCTTTATCGCCTTCCGTGGAGGCCAAGAACTGGTTCGTTTCGTCAGTAAACTACGTAAAACACGCGAAGAAATTGAGGAGTTCCTTAACCGTGCTATCGAAGTGTCCGATGCCCTAAAGTCATAAGCACAAAAAAATCTCTCTTTTGAGTAAATGGGGTCAAGTATGACCCCATTTAGCCAAAGAGAGATTTTTTTAACCAAATTTACATCATATATCTAGGATCGATACCCATACTCAGGGGTATAGGTGTTAGCATTCAGCGATTGGTTTTTGCGAAATGTTTCATAAGCTTTAGGATCACGGTTCGAGTCAGATTCGACAAGGATAAGGATTTTACCATCCTTAACGTAATTGTCATAATCCTTGGCCTCGTTCTCGGGAATACCTAAGCCGATCAAACCACCGACAAGGCCGCCTGCACCCGCGCCAACGGCTGCTCCGGTCAAAGTCGCGACAATTGGTCCAGCTGCTATGATGGGGCCTATACCTGGAATGGCGAGTGCACCAATACCCAGCAGTAATCCCGTAACGCCACCCAATACACCGCCAGCAGCAGCGCCTGTAGCAAGTCCTTCTTCCGCTTTGGTTTCAGTTTCATTCTCAATATGACTTAAGTCTTCGTTATTCCGACCAATAACCGAGATATCATCTGCTCTGTAGCCTTCTGCTTTGAGTTGGTTAATCACGCGAATGGCTTCTTCTTCCGAATTGAATACTCCAATAATGTGCTTACCCATAGATAAAACCTCCTGCGATCGATTTTGGTTGAACAGCAATAATTTGTTGCTCATCTTTTATTTACCCTTGTCCAAAAAGTTGAAACATTGAATGCCTTATGAACTTCATGACGGCCTACCGCGTGGTTTCGGAGCTTTGTAACAATTGCGAATGGATTTGCCTACTTATTACAGCTATAATTGAAAGCGGAACAACATCATTCGACATGATTAACAGAAGTCACGACATAAAAGTAGGTGCAATCATGCAAAAATTGATTCAAAGATTAGCGAATCTTTCCGCCATTGGCATGTTTCTTATTCTTGCAATGGGTGCCTTAGTTACGAAGGCTGACGCAGGTAGAGGCTGCGGAGATGAGTGGCCCCTGTGTCATGGGAAATTCGTCCCGGCACATACGATTTCATCGCTTATTGAGTACAGCCATCGATTGGTTGTCGGCATTGTGACGTTAATCCTGGTTGCTACATTCATCCTTGTATTTCGTTATGTGAAACGTAGAGATGCCAAATTTTTCATCTCTGCTACGGTATTGATGACGCTCATTCAGGCAGCAATGGGTGCTATGGCTGTCGTATGGCCGCAATCTTCACTCGTCTTGGCATTACATTTTGGATTATCCTTATTGGCCTTTGCTTTTTCTTTGCTATTAGCCATTGTTTTTACGCCTTGGGGGCAATTCCAGCGTGATACGGCCATTCGCAGCAGTTTTAAAGCCCTTATATGGATAACGACGATTTACAGCTATGTCGTTGTTTATCTGGGTGCATTCGTTCGTCACACGGTTTCATCTGGTGGATGTTCGGGCTGGCCTTTATGCAATGGGGAAGTAGTCCCTGAACTTAGCGGGGCAACGGGTATTGTCTTTACCCACCGTGTAGCGGCATTACTGCTTTTTATATGTATTTTGTTTCTTTACTTACAAGCCAAACGTTATTATCATGGCTCAGACAAGCTAAGATTTGGCAGCAAATGGGCGCTAATTTTAGTGTCTCTTCAAGTGATTAGCGGTGCCGTTGTGACCTGGTCAATGGGGAATGAAGTCGCTTATTTATTTACCGGCATGATTCACGCGGTTATTGTTTCTTGCATGTTTGGATTCTTATGTTACTTATGCGTACTTACGCTATATGACCGCAAAGCTTAATACCTGACGGACGAGCTCCTTGGAAGCACGGCAGGGCTACCTTTGCGGTAGAGGAGGCCTTCTGACGCGGAAGGCTATTTCCTTTTTACTTACAATTACTCATCTACAATCTCACAGTCAAAGGTGGAACATACATGGTACCAACGAATTTACGAGCTTTTCTAGACATTTTGCGCCGCGAAAATCAACTGATTGAAATCTCCGCTCCAGTAGACCCAAATTTAGAACTCGCCGAGATTCATCGTAGAGTCATTGATGAGCAAGGCCCAGCCTTGCTGTTCACGAATGTCAAAGGAAGTTCATTCCCTGTCGTCTCCAATCTGTTCGGGACAACAAGACGCGTTGATCTTGCCTTCGGCCCCAAGCCGGAGCAATTCATGAAAGCGGTTATTAACGCTACAAGCACGTTAATGCCTCCAACGCCGCAAGCGCTCTGGGGCGAACGTGCTCTCATTATGGATCTGTTGAAGGTTGGAACGAAGAAAGTACAGCCGAATCAAGCGCCGATTCTCGGCGGCTTGAAGCAGGACAACCCACTCGCAGGACTGCCTGTCCTGACGAGCTGGCAAGAAGATGGCGGTCCGTTCGTCACGCTGCCGCTTGTCTACACTGAGCATCCGGACGGCGGTCATCATAACCTCGGCATGTATCGCATGCAGGTTTATGATGATTTCACCACCGGGATGCACTGGCAAATACATAAAGGCGGCGGCTTCCATTACCATGAAGCCGAGAAACGCAACAAGCCGCTGCCCGTCACCGTGTTCCTGGGCGGCCCGCCTGCGCTCATCGCCTCAGCGATTGCGCCAGTGCCCGAGCACCTGCCCGAGCTGATGCTCGCTTCGCTCATCCTCGGGCAGAAGCTCCCCATGGTGGAGAACCCCCATGGGGGGCACCGCCTCGTGGCCGAGGCGGAGTTCGCGATATGCGGTGTCGTTCCGCCGCATACGAGACGTGCCGAAGGGCCGTTCGGCGACCACTTCGGGTATTACTCACTCATCCATGATTTCCCGGTTTTCAACGTGAATCATGTATGGCACCGCAAAGACGCGATCTATCCAGCAACGATCGTGGGTAAACCGCGCCAAGAAGATTACTTCCTTGGCGAATTCCTGCAAAGACTTCTTGAGCCCGCGTTTCCAATGGCGATGCCGGGTGTTAAAGACCTCTGGACGTATGCAGAGACCGGGTTCCACCCGCTCGCAGCTGCCGTCGTCCGTGAGAGTTATAGCCGTGAGGCGCTTGGCACGGCATTCCGCATTCTAGGTGAGGGTCAGCTGTCACTCACCAAGTTCTTGATTGTCACTGACAAGCCGACTGTCTTGGCTAACTTCACAGAGCTGCTTGAAACTGTGCTGGAGCGTTTTGATCCAGGACGTGACCTATTCATCTTCAACAAAACATCGCATGATACGCTTGATTATACAGGTGGCCAGCTTAATCACGGCAGCAAAGCAGTCCTTCTCGGCACAGGCGACCCTGTACGCGAGCTGCCAAGAGCCTACACCGCCGGAGAGCTGCCTGAGATCCATGATATCGCCGTTTACTGCGGCGGATGTCTGCTTGTCTCAGGGGCATCTTACGCGGCGGAGCCGGAGCTGCCACAGCGTCTGCTGGCGAATGCAGCCAGCCGCTTAACCGAGTGGCCGCTAGTCATCTTAGTGGATGATGCCAGCGGCATCGCGAAGGACCAAACCAAGTTCTTATGGACTGTGTTCACTCGTTTCAATCCGGCAAGCGATATGTACGCGCAGTCCAGCGTAAATCGTCATCATATCGCTTATGAAGTTCCGATTGTGATTGATGCTCGTATGAAACCGGGATACCCCGATGAGCTGTTCCCGCGGGAAGATATCGTGGAACTCGTGGATCGCCGCTGGAAGGAATATTTCGCATGAATGCGGATCGGTTCCGTTCCTTTTATCCACATGCAGGATTTGTACTGGTGTATATCCTTTGGGGCATTAATTTAGCTTCGCTGAAGATTGGGGGAAGAGAGTGGGATTCCTTCGTTTTTAACGGGTTGCGCTTCGCGAGTATGATTCCGATGCTGTGGGTCTATACTTACTTTTATTATCGATCGCGTTCGCTGAAGATACAGATTGCCGGTAGAGATATTCTCCTTATATGTGGATTAGGCATTCTCAATGCTATTGGCATGGAAGCCCTTCTGCAGTATGCCTTGCAGTTTTCTAACTCCGCGAATGGCGCTGTACTAGGACGCGGCTTCATGCCCGTCATAACGGTTCTTTTCGCTTTAATAGCTGGTCAAGTGAGGCTCACATGGCGCATCCTTATAGGGATTCCATTAGCTTTATGCAGTGTAATCATCATAGTCTCAGGTGGGGTTGATGGATTCCATCTTGGAGGAGAAACGTTTAAAGGAGATATCCTGTTACTGATGCGCAGTGTTATGGGAGCCATTTATCTCATCGGTATGAATCGACTTGTATTACGTTATCCGCTGCCGCTGTTGATTTCGCTTGAAATGACAGCGGGGGCGCTTTCGTTATTGCCCTTCGTACTCTTGCGTGCTGACGCTGCCTATTATGCGGCCATCTCTTCAACAGGTTGGATCAGCTTAATTTACACTTCCTTGTTGGCTACTGCCTTAGGTTTTTCTATACACAACTGGAGCTTAGCTAAGCTAGGGCCGTTCAAATCTTCTGCTTATGGATACTTACTTCCTGTAACAGCAGCTATTGCAGGCTTCATTTTTTTACATGAGTCTATCTCTCTGTATCAGTGTTTGGGTGGTGTTGGGGTCTTGGCAGCTATGTATTTAGTGCAACGGGATCATTCACAGAAGGTGAAACAGACCCTGCTAAGCGAACAAACAGCAAAGCTATAACCGAACAAATTTGCTAGGATGAAAAAGGGGTGTGCCCGTGCTGCGAGTATTGTTCAATGAACCGAAACGAATCGATAGCGGACTTCTTTTAGACGCTGGCAACGCGGTGAGAACGTATATTGAACTGTTGGAATCTAAGGAGCATAGCCACCTAGCCTCAGAGTATCCCAAGTACCATAGACGGGCGATCTGGAGCAAGGGGTTTATCGATGCCCTGGATGAGCTGGAACAGAGCAAATATTGCTGTGAGCGTTACGCTGAGCATATCAGTAAGGCATTCTTGGAGGAAATGAATTCGCAAGAGATCGAAGAATATCATCGATTTGTTTATTTTTATAAAAATGCCTTCATTCGCTTGTTTTCGATCTTGGACAAATTGGGCACGTTTATGAATGATCTATTCGAGCTGAAAACAGAGACGCTTAAGTCTCGTTTCTCGTACTTTACCGTACTGCGCCGTATGCATGAAAAGCATATTCACGGTTCACTGGAGCTCCAGCTTTATAATCTCAAAATGGATTATAAATCGGCATTAGATCGACTGCGCAATCAACGTAATATGGAGATTCATTATATTAATGCTGAAATGCTGGATGATCTCATGCAAAAAGAACCAATTCCGGGAGAACGAATTCATGTTGAAAATGTGAAATCAAATGTCGCTGATCTGCAGCAGGGATTTGAAATGGTGTGCCGAACCTTAACAATAGCTTTCTCATATATTACGGCAAGTATTGCAAAGGGGTAAGAGGACCATGGAATTAAGAGGCCGAACGGTTCTTATTACTGGCAGCGCCAAGGGCTTGGGCAAAATGACCGCGATTACCCTAGCAAGGCGGGGTTGTCAGGTAGCTGTCAATTATGTAAATAGTGAAAAAGAAGCTGCTGAGCTTGTCCTTCGATTGGAAGATCTAGGTGTTCGCAGCGTGGCCGTCCAAGGCGATGTCGCCAAACGCGAAGATATTATACGTATGGTGGAACAAACAACATCTGCGCTCGGTCCGATTGATATTCTCGTGAATAATGCCGGACCTTTCTTTAGAGAGCGGCGCTTTTTCGCTGATTATAACGTCGATGAGATTGAATATCTGATGCGCGGCAATTTGCTCGGCGTTATGGAGCTTGATCATCTGGTTCTGCCTATGATGAGGGAGAGACGCTGGGGACGAATTGTCCATTTTGGATTCGGAAAGGCGGCCGAAGCTAGGGGCTGGACGCATCGTGCCGTATACGCGGCGGCTAAGGTAGGTTTAGTTTCCTTCACGAAGACATTGGCCGAAGAAGAAGCGAGTCATGGGATTACCGTTAATATGATATGCCCTGGCGATATTCGAGGTAAGAACAAAGAACGGACGATGCAAGAAGCGCGTCTGGAGGTTGATGGGGAAACACCGGTAGGAAGACCCGGGACGGGCGAAGATGTAGCTAGAGTCATTGATTTCCTTTGTTTACCTGCATCCGATTTCATTACTGGGAATATTATGGATATTTCTGGAGGGCTCGATCCGATCCAGCCATTACCAGTGCTTAACCAGCGTAAAAACTAGTCCTTATCATATATGCAAAAAGAGCTTACCATAGAGGTAAGCTCTTTCTTATGATATAGTCGTAATTAGAATACCTGTACGACTTCTGTTATGCCTTCAACCTCTTCAACCAATGCGCGTTCAATACCAGCTTTCAACGTGATTGTTGAGCTTGGGCAACTGCCGCAGGCACCCATAAGTTTCAGCTTCACAATACCGTCTTCTACATCAACGAGATCTACGTCACCGCCATCGCGTTGTAGAAAAGGACGGAGTTTATCTAAAACCTCAAGGACTTCATCATAAATTACTTCTTTTGTTTTTTCAGTCATTTGATTCATCTCCTTTCTTCTATTATTATATTACAATAATGTTTAAATGAAAATGGTTTTCAACTTGAATATCAACATAAGGTGGAATTTATATAATGAGACCAATCATTGAGTTTTGTGCCAGTAATATGCACCATGGAACGGATAAAGTCATGAAAGCTTTGGAACAAAATCCTGACTTCGACGTCATGGAATACGGCTGTCTAGGCAATTGCGGACAGTGCTATATGGAACCTTATGCGCTTGTGAATGGCGAAATCATAGCAGCTGAAAGCGCCGATGCTCTCCACGAGCGCATTTTAGACCGTATTAAAGAAATAGAAGCAATGTACGAACTTCTTGGAGACTAATCTTACCCGAAGTGGCGTTTCGACTTCCAGAGTACACCGCTTTTGAGAACACGAGCGATTTTACCCGTCATTAACGTACGTTTACCCATGATGCCGAAGCCGGCCTTTTTACCCAGTGAACCCAGGGTACCTCTAAGTTTGATTTTACCAAGACGAGGTGTATCACCTTTCCAAATCGACAGCATGGCTTCGGCAATCTGCTTGCCTTGGGCTTGCGCTGCTTGCGCACTTGGAGAGAACGGCAGGGAAGCGCAGTCCCCTACGACGAACACTTCTTGATACTCTGGTATTTGATGATACTCGTTAAGCAGAATCCGGCCTTGGCGGTCTTTGGGCACGTTCAAAGCCTCTACGATTGGATTGGGCTGAATGCCAGCAGTCCAGATCGTAGCATCGGTTTTAATAATTTCATCCCCATTGTACAAATCTCCACCATCTAGGCGGACTAAGGATACTTGAGGACGGAGCTCAATATGATGTTCCGTCATCCATTCGCGGACGTACTGCTGCAGATTGCTCGGGAAAGCCGAAAGTAAGCTTGGACCACGATCAATCAATCGAATGTTCAAATCAGCCCGGCTTTCACGGAGCTCAGCTGCCATTTCAACACCGCTTAGACCTCCTCCAATAATGGAGACTTGTCCATATGGCGCAATGTCGTTAATGCGCTGGTAAGTGGCACGTGTCTGGCAAAGAGTCTGGATGCTGGAAGAGTACTCTTTAGCACCGACAATTCCGTGATAACTATCCACACAGCCCAGACCGATAACTAACCAATCGTACGATAGCGGTTCTTGGTCTTCAAAAAGAATTTGTTTGTTGTTCAAATCGACGCTAGAAACCTCACCGAATGTTAGAAGCAACCGTGGGTCATTCGGATAGGCAACACGAATATGTGTTTCAGCAATCGTACCTGAAGCCAGTGCATAATATTCAGTTTTTAATCCTTGAAAAGGGCTTCGGTCAATAAGTACTAATAGTGTATCTTCTGGTAAATCCTTCTCCAGCATGTTTAAGGCTATGGTCAAACCGCCATAACCTCCTCCGAGAATCACAAACTTTTTCATCCCATCCAATATCCCTTCTGAACAATATCTCTTCTCTAGTATGACTAATATACCCTGATTTCATTATAAAAGGTGTCACGTTCAACAGGAACGCGTCCTGCGCCTTTAATGAGATAAACGAGCTCATCACGTGTAAGACCTTCTGGTGATAATGCACCAGCAGCATGGGAAATCTTCTCTTTCACGATCGTACCATGTGCGTCCGAAGCACCGAAAGCGAAGGATAGCTGGGTCAATTTCGTACCAATGTTGATGAAATAAGCCTTAATATGTGGGAAATTATCTAGCATCAAACGACTAATCGCAATGGTTTTCAGTTCATCCCAAGCTGGTACCCGTTGCTTTAGGCCTGCATTTTTGCTTGCCGGTTGAATGGAATTAGGAATGAAAACTAAGAATCCGCCTGTTTCATCTTGAAGCTCACGCAACAGCATCATATGACGAATGCGTTCCTCTTTCGTTTCAATTGAGCCGTACAGCATTGTTGCGTGAGTTTTCATTCCGAGCAAATGAGCGTTACGATGCACGTCAATCCATTCCTCAGAGGACGCTTTTTCAACTTTCATTTTAGTCCGATAGCGCTCAGTTAGAATTTCGGCTCCTCCTCCTGGAAGAGTGGACAATCCTGCATCCATTAGCGTTTTGAGGACATCTCGGAAACTAAGACCACTGATACGGGAGAAAAATTCAATTTCAGCCGCCGTATGAGCTTTGATCGTAACGTCAGGGTAGGCTTGCTTTAGTTGACGGATACAATCCACGTAATATTCAAAAGGTAAATGCGGGTTATGCCCTTGGCTAATATGAAATTCTTTAATTTCTGGATTAAAATGTTCAGCTACATAATCTAACATTTGACTAGGTGTCAGTGTATAAGAGCCTTCTTCACCTTCGTCGCGGCGGAAATGACAAAAAGCACAATGCTCCTCGCACACATTCGTAAAGTACAAACTCATATTTTGGACAAAATAAACCTTGTTTCCGTTCATTCGTGTATTAACTTTGTTCGCTAATTGACCGATGGTTAGTAAATCGTCCGATTCATACAAAAATAGCCCATCTTCCATAGATAGACGTTGATTGTTCTCAACCTTGTCAGCAATTTCGGCCATCCGTTTGACCGGGTCTGTAGTCACAACACTCATCATTATTCCTCCTCTGAATAGTAAATAAAGTCCATACTGAATCGACGCATTCAGCTAGATAAGGACCAAATGCGTTAAACGGTGTGAGACGCTCGCGTACCTGTTCATCCAGTTCGGTTCAGGAATTCACACCTAATATAGGGATCTTTGGGCGTAGCTCAAAGTCTCTCTGCTCTGTGTATCTTTGAGCTTTGTTTCATCTATAACGTGCAATCCATCCATCCCATTATAAACCTACGTGTTGGGAGGGGCAATATCATTTAGATGGAGATAAATTGACAATATACAAAAATGGCATGATTTTTCCTACAATAATGGGAAATGTTATTCCCAATATTAACAAATTCCTGTATACTATTGCAATGTGATTACGTAGGGCTAAAGGTGATTATATCGTGATACCAGTATTCGTGACCGAACCGCAGGAACGATTAAATATAGAAATAGAACAGCTTAGAGGCCAAATGGTTTCCTTGGGTACGGCATACGGCTTCCTTCATCCAGAAGTACAGCAGTGCAGTCGAGAGCTCGACCAATTGCTGTTACAATATTATGCGATAAGACATAACCGTAAAGTTTATGGCTGAAATGGCTAAGAATGACTGCGCAGCTGCCCTTGAGCAATGCTTTGAATAGGAGTATACTTGATAGTAAGCATTACGAAAACTTAGTATAATGCCAGTTTTCCATAAGGAGAACTTTAGGGAGGGATTTCCGTTATGATTAACATTAGTGAATCAGCGTCAGATAAGATTAAAGAGCTTTTAACTTCTGAAGAATCACCGAACCTGTTCTTGCGTCTAGGTGTCAAAGCTGGAGGCTGCAGCGGTTTCTCTTACGGCATGGGCTTCGATGATGAGCAGAAGGATGACGATAAAGTATTTACCATTCATGGCCTCAAGGTCGTTGTGGACGAAGATAGCTCCAAATATTTATACGGTGTTGAAATTGACTACACAGACGCAGGCATGGGCGGCGGGTTCTCCATTAACAACCCGAACGCAGTAGCTTCCTGTGGATGCGGCTCTTCCTTCAAAGTGAAGGATGAAGAGGGCTTAGTCGAGAAGTGCGACGATAAAGTCGAAGCTTAATACGTGATTACACCTCCAAGCTTATGTGTTGATGTTAATACACAGAAGCTTGGAGGTTTTTTTATGTTAAAGAATAAAGAAGGAAGAGTGCCAAATGGTACAATAGGGATAAATAGGGAACTGGAGGAGTAAATCATGCAACTACGCGAATCAGGTATCATTTTATTTTGCGAAGATTACGAACGAGTCTTAAATTTTTACATGGAGAAGATTGGTCTTCCTATTCGTGAACAAAAAAGTAATTTAGCTGTACTTGATTTTGGTGGCAGTTATTTAATGATTGAGGATAACGGTACTGCATCAACAACACCAAAGACTAGAGCGCAAAATCCAACAGTGATAAGGTTCAACGTAAATGATTTTGAAGATACCATATTGGAGCTATTGAATCGCGGAGTGAATGTTGATGTACATTCATTTAATTGGGGGAAAATTGGCGTAATCATTGATCCAGAAGGAAACAGGATAGAGATCAAGGATTAGGTCTTATGCATGTAATTTCAAGTGATACAATATACATAAAAAGGAATTCCTACAATTGGTGAGAGGAGTTGAATCCTATAAGTGAATTGGAATTTTAATGTTTCAATCATCTCTACAATTGTTGTCATTTTCGTATTAATGTTGTTTTACAGAAATAGGGAAGAGGACGAAGGATATTTAGGGTTGAAATTAGTTGGATATTACATTTTAGGAACATTCAATTTAAAAATTGGTATTTTAATTCCTATTGGATTTATTATTTGGCTGCTGCTGTTTTATCCGAAGACGAACCGAACGATAAAGCGATATTCGGCTATATTTGGATTACTTATGATGTTGATTGGTTCTTGGATTCATTAGCTCCCCGAGTGCAGCATAGTTGCACTTGTGGGAGCCTTTTTTACATTATTTGCAAAAAAGAACCCTTTTAAGCATTGTGAATAGATTGAAAGGTTTAGTTTTACTAGTGATATAAGAAGGGGGTGTGTCGATGGCTACTAGACAGGAATTTATTGAGATGATTACACCTCTTGCAGTGAAGCTACGCTTAGAGAACTCAACGATCTATCCTTCAGTGAGAATTACTTTTTAGATCCCCACGTTATGGAAAAGAAAAAGGCCGCAAGTGTATAACGGGTTGTTTATCCCTAATACACCATGCGGCCTTTAATTTTAACATTATCACCATACTTGGCTTTCATGAGCTTACTTTGCTCTAGCATAAATGCGTAAATTTCTTTCAAACGGTTCTTACGAGGCTTAATCGTTTCTTTAATTTCACCATTTAGTACAATATCGTAGACGATCATATCTTTCGCTCCTTTGTTTTTGTCTTTCTATTATCATTGTAGGCTATGAATATTAAATGACGATTAAAATTTCTTTTCAATTGTGTGAACAAGCTTAAGGATTTGTTAAGTGAACGTAAAATATTTCCGTTATTTCGATCAATTTTTTTTATCGGCAGACTGACAGTTTATCGTGTGCATAACTTTATGCACAGTATCCCCTATAAATACAGTGCGTTTATGGGACATATTAACAATCTACCCACAGGATATGCACAGGTATCTGTGGATAACGGAACGCTTGTTCTAATTTTCCCCCCATGATAATATAATTACAAATTATAGAATAAAGGTGATTTCAGTGAGACAAATTAGTGACGAAACATTGATCGACTCTTATTACAAAGCATTGGATTTGAGATTGGAATCAGATTTTGTTGACCTGTTGCTCGCAGAAATACAGAGACGTAATTTAAAACTGCACGTCTACATCAAGGATGAAACCCCGCTAAACTAGAGAGTTTCATCATGAAGTTATTTGGATGGTAAAATTCTGGTGGCAGTCGGCACAGTTTACCAGATGAAGGCATTGATTATTCTGTGATGCTGGTGTCCCATCTGACATGGAGATATCATCAATCTCTCGATAAGGAGAGTAGGGGCCTAGATAGTCACTCCATTTCCCGCAATCATTCATCTGTTGTGAACAAACAGGACACTCGGTATTCAGCTCCTGTAGGCCGTTGCAAACTGGACATATATATGACAAAGGGGTATTCCTCCTAATCGGTAGATTAGGTTTAGAATACCCCATTTTATTTGAGAAGATTAAAATTTTAAGTTACTGCTGTGTCCTGGTGAAAGCTTGGCACTAGGGTCAATATAGACTTTAGCGTTATTAATGGCAGTAGGTGCTTCACCAAAGCCAACAGCAATCAGTTTCAATTTCCCAGGATAAGTTGTGATATCTCCGGCAGCGAAGATGCCTGGAATGTTTGTTTCCATTCTGGAGTCAACAACGATTGAGCCGTTTTCAATTTCAAGGCCCCATTCGGAGATCGGTCCAAGGGAAGAAACGAAGCCGAAGTTAATGATAACAGCGTCGACATCATGTACGGTTTCTTCGCCGGATTTGATATCTTTAAGCGTTACTTGCTCAATCCGGTCACTACCGTGAAGTTTAGTGATTTCCGTAGGAGTTACAACATTTACTTTGGAGTTCATCAAGTTTTCTACGCTGTGCTCATGTGCACGGAATTTATCTCTACGGTGGATAAGCGTGACTTTCTCCGCGATAGGCTCAAGCATTAAGGCCCAGTCAACAGCCGAATCGCCGCCACCGCTGATTAACACTTTTTGGCCAGCGAAAGCATTCAAATCGCTAACGAAGTAATGCAAATTTTTCTTCTCGAATTGCGCGGCTTCCGGTAATTCAAGACGACGCGGTTCGAATGCGCCAACTCCACCCGAAATAATAACGGCACGGCTGTAGTGTGTGCCTTTATCTGTTGTTATTTCGAAGAGACGCTCTTCTTTTTTGATAACTTGGTGTACTTTCTCTTCTAAGCAAGTGTTGATTTGAAAGTGTTTCATTTGAGCTAACAAGTTGTCCACTAATTCTTGTGCCGTTACTTTTGGGAACCCAGCTACATCATAAATGTATTTCTCCGGATATAAAGCTGCAAGCTGACCACCGAGCTGCGGCATACTTTCGATAATTTTTACTGATGCTTGGCGCATACCCGCATAGAAAGATGCGAACATTCCAGCAGGGCCTCCACCAATTACTATGATATCTACGATATCTTGATTTGTTTCTCTCTCGTTCATTCTTAGACTCCTCCGATTCAGTTCTTTTGATGTGGTAAATATTTGGTATTGCCATAATTCATTAATTCATTAATTCATTATTTCATTATAAACGTCTCTTCTATTGAAGGAAACAGAAAAGTGCGATTTCTTTATATAAATCGCTTATATATATGATAAATAATGCTTACACAGGATGGTAAGGCTAGAAGGGCCTGTACGCCTTATTTTAAAGCAAAATAGCACTTGATATTTACTTATGAAAATTATATTATATCATGAGAATCGGTTTACGCATGTTGTGACTAATTTCATCCTGTTTCATCATAATTCGCTGCGGCTGGGTGCAAACTAGAGGCAGTATACTACTTTTGAAGCCGTTTGTGTAATTTTTCACAAGATAGAGAAACCATAGGACTATAAATACGGATATGGAAGTGAGAGAGAAATGAGTAGAATACCAAGAATCGTTATTTTGGGAGCAGGCTATGGCGGGATCCTATCCGCAATTCGTTTGCAAAAAGAATTAAATTACAATGAAGCTGATGTAACACTTGTAAACAAGCATGACTACCATTACATTACTACCCATCTTCACATGCCTGCTGCAGGGACAGATAATCCTGAAAATGCACGCGTGAACATTTTGAAATTGATTGATGAATTTAAAGTTGATTTCGTGAAATCGACGGTTACACAAATCCGTCCGCATGAGAAAAAGGTTATTCTCGAAGATGGAACGCTTTCCTATGACTACCTGGTTATTGGTCTTGGTGGCGAAGCTGAAACTTTCGGTATTCCAGGTCTTAAAGAAAACGCATTGAACATTCGCAGTATCAACAGCGTTCGTTTCATTCGTGAACATATTGAGTATCAATTTGCGAAGTACAAGCGTGAGCCAGATCGCAAAGATTACCTGACATTCGTTATCGGTGGAGCAGGGTTTACTGGCATCGAGTTCATTGGTGAGCTTGCTGACCGTATTCCACAGCTTTGCAAAGAATTCGACGTGGATCCTTCCCTTGTGAAGATTTATAATATTGAAGCAGCTCCAACGGCACTGCCAGGGTTCGATCCTGAGCTTGTTGAGTATGCGATGAAAGTTTTGACTGACAAAGGCATTACTTTCAAAATCGGTACAGCCATTAAAGAATGTACACCTGAAGGTGTTCTGATCGCTGGAGATGAGTTCATCAAAGCTGCTACAGTTGTTTGGACAGGCGGTATCCGCGGTAACCATATGCTTGATGAAGCTGGCTTCGAAACGATGCGCGGCAGAATTAAAGTTGATGAGCACCTGCATGCACCTGGTTTCGATAACATCTATGTTGTTGGTGACTGTTCCATCGTGATGAACGATGAAGGCAGACCATACCCTCCAACAGCTCAAATCGCTATGCAGCAAGGTGAAGCTGTTGCACACAACCTGATTGCTTCCATTCGCGGTTCGCAAATGAAAACTTTCAAATATTCCAACAAAGGTACAGTTGCTTCCTTAGGTAAAGGTCAAGCCATTGGTATCGTTGGTTCCCGTAAGCTTAAAGGTAACGTTGCAGCCATGATGAAAAAAGTGGTTGATATGAGATACCTCTACATTATCGGCGGTATTCCACTTGTTATACGTAAGGGACGTTTCTAGTCATCATTAGTAGACGGGGGGATCGCCATGCGGCACTGCAGTGTCCAAGTAAGAGGACTTCTTACCCGGGATGAACTGGATCGTTACAATGCCTTGATCGAGGTCGGTCACTTTTTAGAGACTGAGAAACGTTATGATCATGTAGCCGTTGTGCAAAAGGAAATTGATATCCTCATTCTTCCTGCGATTGAACGCTTGAAGGAAAAAGGTCGCCAGCGTGACCGTGATACGGAAGTGTATCTGGCTCGTAAAGCGCAGATGGAAGCTGAATTAGAGGCTGCCCTGCGTGACGACGAGGATGAGGAATAATTCATTGATAAGAAAGCTTCGCTCTACATCGAGCAAGCTTTCTTTTTTTGCTTCATCCATCTCAATGGCTGTTTACCCTCTTCCAATAATGTGCACAATGTTGATTGTACAGGGATGCAAAAAGAGTGAAGGACACGTAGTCCTTCACTCTTGAGTTATCTCTTAAATTTGAATTAATTTAACAAATTTATCAGGTGTCAGCAGGTTACCGACGTAAAAGTCGCCGAACTCACCGAAACGTGCGCTCACTTCATCGAAACGCATTTCATAAACAAGCTTTTTGAAATGAAGAGGATCATCTGAGAACAGGGTTACGCCCCACTCCCAATCATCCAGTCCTACGGAACCTGTAATGATTTGTTTGACTTTACCCGCGTATGTGCGTCCAATCATGCCATGGCTGCGCATCATTGTTTTGCGATCTTCCGCAGGGAGCATGTACCAGTTGTCATTGCCATCGCGACGCTTATTCATCGGATAGAAGCAGATGTGCTTCGATTTAGGCAGGATAGGCTTCAAGCGGGCTTGAATTTCCGGATCTTCCGAAGGATCCACGCCTGGCTTAGCAAGATAACTGCTTAATTCTACAATGGATACGTAGGAATAGACCGGGATTGTAAAAGCGGCGAAGCTTGATTTATTAAACGTATTTTCCAATTCATTCAGTTCTTCAAGCGTTTCACGCATTTGCATGAATACAAAGTCGGCTTTCTGACCAACGATGCTATAAACGGCAGTACTGCCTAGTTTATCGTTCTCGAATTGCTGCCACTGGGACAGAAATGTATTCAACTCGTCCGTTGCGTGCTTACGCTCCTGCGGGGTTGCGGCATGCCATGCGTTCCAGTCGATCAGACGGAAATCATGGAGCGCATACCAGCCTTCCAGCGTTTGTACGGCTTCACTCATTGGTTTTCCTCCATTCAAGGGCTAATATCCCCTACATTGTATCCAATTCATGGGGAAAGGGCAAATGAACAAAGGGTGAAGAGGGAAATGTTCAATTTGTGTACACTTTACCTGTGACATTTCGTGGATTACAATTATAAGGAAGTCAAATAGATGAACGGCTTCTTACATTGTTAAGGGGGAACATACATTGTTACAAATGGTCATTGCCACTGTCTTAATGATAGTGTTATTTTTTGGGATCGGGTTTATTTTGAATATGCTAATGAAAACAACATGGTTTCCACTTTATGCTTTTATTGCTCTGGTTATCGGTGTTGTTATTTATGGTTCAATAGGAGAGGCGTCTTTTCTTTCCAGCGGAGAGAGCTTCACAATTGTTGATATTGTTCCGGCTATCGGTGGTTTAGTTGGCGCTATTTTAAGTGGATCGGCCATTAAAGCGCTGCGGATTAGAGGCTTCAAAATGTTTTAAGGTTCTCATAGAAATAGGCGGAACTGGTCATTCTAAGGTTGAGTTGCCTAAATTGACCTTTCGGAGGAGACTATTTTGCCTTTGGCCCATGTGAACGGAACCAATTTGAATTATGAGATTACGGGGACTGGTACCCCAATTGTCTTTATTCATCCACCTTTATTAACCTTACAGACTTTTGCTTATCAAAGAGAGCAGCTTTCGGACCATTTCCAAGTCATTACTTTTGATATAAGAGGTCATGGCGCGAGCAAATCGTCAGAACGTGCATTTAGTTATGCGCTTGTTGTTGAAGATATAAGGCAGTTGCTGGATTACCTGGGTATTGATAAAGTATTCCTGTGCGGTTATTCGACAGGTGGCGCGTTAGTGCTGGAAGCAATGCTTACGTACCCTAAACGTTTCCTTGGGGGAATCGTGGTTAGCGGGATGTCCGAATTAACAGATCTTTATAACAAAAGCAGGGTATGGCTCGCCGCGCGGATGGCCGGTTCTGGTCTCTTTATGAATGTGTTGAAAAAAGCGATCACCTTCGGGAATGCGGATAATGCTTCTACTTATCACGAATTGTACCAAAGCTCCGTTAGCGATGATGCAAAAAGTGTGAAGCCGTATTATGAACAGGCCCTTACCTACACCTGTTCGCGCCGTCTTCGGGGGATCCGGCATCCGATTCTATTGATTTATGGTCAAAAGGACCGCACATTTCATCGGTATGCAAACATACTCCATGAAGAGCTGCCGTATAGCTCCCTCTATTTCATAAAGGATGCTAAGCATCAAATTCCGATTAAAAACCCTTCAAAAATGAATGACTTGATCCGCCTCTGGGTGGACAGCCTGGAGGATATTCAGACACAGCGTGTACTGTTAGACTTAGCGATTGCAAAAAAGCTGAATCCAGACATGTATGGCGAGGACATCCAGGAAAGTCAGCTGCCACTTCATTAACCCAGCTGATAGATTGAAGAGCCTGTTGAGAAAACTCAACAGGCTCTATTTTATATAAAAAGTCCGAAATTAAAAATGCTCCAAAACAACCTTTCCAACTGTGTTGCCTGCTTCAATCATGGCGTGGGCCTTCCGCATATTTGTTGCATCGATAGGCTCCAACTTTACAGTCAAAGTGGTACGGATGGTGCCAGAATCGATTAGTTGGGCTACTTCATTCAGCAGTTTATGTTGTTCAACCATATCGGCTGTTTGGAACATCGAGCGGGTGAACATTAATTCCCATACAAACGTTACGCTTTTATTTTTAAGCAAAGTCAAATTGAGTGGCTGATCCGTTTCAACGATGGAGCAAATTTTGCCTTGCGGCGCAATCGCTTCGGCCATGTTCTGCCAGTGCTGCTCCGTACTATTTAAACACAAGATATAGTCGGTATGCTGTATGCCGAGAGCGTTTAATTGAGGAACGAAAGAACTGTAGTGATTGATGATATGATCTGCTCCCATTGTTTTCACCCAATCGATCGATTCGGGACGGGAAGCCGTACCTATCACCATCAGGCCGGCATACTTAGCCAGTTGCGTTGCAATGGATCCTACACCTCCAGCAGCACCTATGATCAAAATAACCTTGCCTGTGTTAATGTCTTTATTGTGGGACACACCTAGTCGGTCAAACAGTGCCTCCCAAGCTGTGATAGCTGTTAACGGCAGTGCTGCCGATTGAGCGAAATCAAGCGATGACGGTTTCGTTCCGACGATACGTTCATCGACAAGATGAAACTCGCTGTTTCCGCCCGGGCGTGTAATGCTGCCTGCATAATAAACCTCATCGCCTGGTTGAAATAATGTGCATTCCGGTCCTGTTTGTTCCACTACACCCGCGACATCCCAACCCAGGATTCTTGGTGATACTTCAATCTTATCTTTTGGAGCCCTTACTTTGGTATCGACTGGATTTACAGAAATAGCCTTAACTTTGACAAGGAGATCTTTACCTATAGGAACCGGCTTCTCAATTTCCACATCAATCAAGCTTTCCGAATGCTCCACATTTAAATACTTATATAGACCTACTGCTTTCATAGTCTCTTTTGCAATCATATTTCCCATCTCCTCATTTAAATAATTGTTCTATGTTGTTAGTTTAATCGATTCGTTTTAAAATAGTAAGTACGCACAATGATGTTATGTAGTATCAATTTGTATACTGTTAAGGAGCTGAATCGTAATGCGTGATCGTAAAAGCGGGTACGGCAACCTTCATAATGATGAAGGCTGTCCAGTTGAATATACATTGGATGTTATTGGAGGCAAATGGAAAGGCGTTATTTTATATCACCTGATTGGAGGGACCAAAAGATTTAATGAATTCAGAAGAATCTGTCCATCCATTACGCAGAGAATGCTGACTCTACAATTAAGAGAACTGGAAGAGGACGGCATTGTCCACCGCGAGGTGTATCATCAAGTTCCTCCAAAGGTTGAATATTCGTTGACTGACTTCGGACAAACATTGGTTCCTATTATTTTACTTATGAAAGATTGGGGCAATGCTTACAAAAACAAGTCGGAGTGTCGCGTCTAACGGCTAAGTTGTCGGAATTTTGCCATCCGAAAGGTTGGTTTTTTCATATTAGGTAATATTATCTTTCTCTCGTAGATACCAAGCGTGTCGATTTTTGTGGTAGACTAATAGAGAGAAACCGAGATGCTTACATAGCTGCAATCGGTTGAGGCAGGATGGTGCTGTAACGGAATGAGAATGACGAATATGCTGCATTTCACCGAGAACCACAGGTTTTGTGTGAACCGTGAGTTTTCTTTGAGCAGTCTGGATTATAAAATGTTAGCAATTATGTATCAGCCTATGATCGGCGGTTTGGCTATTAGTCTCTATCAAGCACTTTATCTGCAGATGAGTGCAGAAAAAGTCGGATATTCGCCTCTGGAACAACAGCGAAAGCTGTTTCTACTGCTCGAGCTTGAGCAGGGGGAGCGAGGACGCAAATATTTAATAGAGCAATCTTCGAAGCTTGAAGCCATAGGGCTCCTGCAGACAACTCGCAAGTTTCTTCCGGGTGAAGAAGACTATGTCTTCGTATACACCTTGTTCCCTCCGCTAGGGCCCAATGAGTTTTTCCGCAATCAGCATTTGACGCTGCTGCTCCGCGATAAGGTCGGTAAGTTCATGCTCCTGTCCCTTCGGGAAGAGCTGCTCTCGCCGGAGCCGGAAGAGTGCCGTGACGCGAGTGAAGAGAACCTGTCTGTTCCGTTCTATGATCTATTCCGCCTCAATACTCAGGTGGTTGATTACGAACTGGAGCAAGCCCTGTATGAGGCCTCAGCCAGTAAACAGGGAGATGCTCGAATGGACGTGACAACCAAAGGCTTCCAGTATGCGGATATCATTATGAGGTTCCCGCGAGGAGCGAGTAATCGTGTTTTCGTTGAAGCTCTCAAGCATAAACCGGATCAGATGGCTGCAATTAATATCGTGGCGAAGAAGTACAACCTATCGCTTCAGGAAACATGCCGTTTGCTGGATGAGGATGGCGCATTCACCGAAGAGGGCGAGCTGCAGATGGATCTTATGCAGTATAATGCGAATCTGTTCTACAGACAGAGCAAGAAGCGGGATGAGGAACGAGAGCGCACGTTGTCTAGGTCGGAAGAGAAGTCTCAAGGCGATGCCAATGAGGATATGCTAGACACGTCTGGAGACAAGTCAGTCGAGATGGCTTATTACCTAGAAGTGCCGCAGCAGCTGCGCGGGGAATGTACAGATCATCAATACAATTACATTATGCGAAATGAGCCGTACACGGCAGTTCTGAAAATGTTCTTTACTCAGGGCTCCATTCCGGACGGTGTACTTAATATATTTGAGAAGATTGATTTGAATTATAGATTGAAAGAGGAAGTCATTAATGTCTTGATCCACTTCCTACATATTGACCGCCGCTCGTGGGCCAAGTCTTCCATTGAGGCGGTCGCATCGGATATGCTGGGCAAGCAAATTGTCACTTACGAACAAGCAGTGGAATATGTGCGTGAGAAAATCAGCTACAAACAGAAGGCTGCTTCCAAGGTAGAGGCCGCTAAGGCTAGCGGTGGCTCTGTAACTAGAGGCCGACAAGGCAAGACGCAGAAGCCTCATATTCCGATCGTTGTGCCAGATGCCGGCACAGCGGCGGCTTCGAGGCTGACAGATGAAGAGCTGGAAGCCGCGAGACGGATGGCGCAGAAGCTGGACGAGCGCTTTAATCGGAAGAGCTGACGGTTAGCGCCGATGGAATAACGTTACAAGAGAATTATAAGGAGGTGCAGGAAGCATGGATTCCCTTTCTCACTTACTCAAATCAATGCCGCAATCCGAATGGAGACGGAAGGCAGAAGCGAAAATTAAAGTTGTCATGGATGACGCCTTAGTTCATAAATTTCGCCAAAAGTATCCATTTGTCGATGACTATACCATTAAGATTAATATGAACAAGCTGTATCAATATGTGACAGAGTTCAAAAACTGTTCGAACTGTCCAGGTTTAGAAAACTGTCCGAATGATATGTCAGGGCATTATACGATGTTAACAGCCGATTCCGTCAATGAAAAGTCGTTTGTTCATGAGGAAAAGGTAGCTTGTAAGAAGTTCAACGCGAAGCAGCTGCAGGATGCCATAAGCAGCCGAATCCGCACTTTTCACGTGGATCCGCGGATGATTTCGCGCAGCTACTCTTTTGGAGATATCCTTGAAACGGATCTGGACCGGGCGAAAGCCGTTATGCAAATTAACGACTATGTCAGCCTTACGATGGAAGAGGGACTTCAGACTAGAGGACTCTATTTATCTGGATCATTTGGAACGGGGAAGACGTTCCTGATGGGCTATATGCTGCATCAGCTGGCCAAAGTTGGTATGACAGGTGCAATCGTCTATATGCCGGATTTTGCTGAGGACTTGAAGGGAATGTTCCAAGAGCCCTACAAGCTGAAGGAAACGATTGATCTTCTGAAGGAAACGGATCTATTAGTTTTCGATGATATTGGCGCGGAGAATTTGAATCCGTGGCTGCGAGATCATGTTATTGGCGCTATCGTAAATCATCGCATGAATCGTAAGCCGACCTTTTTCACATCCAATTACGCACTCTCTGATTTGGAGAAGCATTTCAGCTTCACGAATAAAGATGGTGACGAGGAGTACAAGGGACAACGGATTATGGACCGTATTCGACCCTTTGTCGATGTGGTTGTGGTAACAGGTACGAACAAGCGTGGGAAATAGTAAAAAGCTGTGCAGATGAGTTCATCTGTACAGCTTTTTTAAATTATAAAAAACGACATGAAAAAACCACTTCACACTGAGTGCAAAGCGGTTCTCTTTCAGGATTGGACATTCCTATTTCATAACTTGAATCACGGTTGCAATGGCTGCAATTAGAAACAAAAAGCCAAAGAAAGCGCCAAAGCCAATGCCTACATCCATGAAATCATTACGCGGTTCTTCGTACACGTGAAGCTCAGGGTGTTTAGGATCGCTCATGTGGTTACCCCCTACGTCCGACATTCGTATGTTTAAGTTTAGTATACCCAAATTCGTCGAAAGTTGTAAAGCTTATCAAAGTGACAATTGTGCAAACAATAACGGATAGCAGCGGAAAGTATAAAATAAGACTTGACTCTAACATTAGTGTCATGGTTTACAATGAAATCATCCTTACTTGATCAAGGAAAAGGAAAAAGGTGAAGGCCATGCGGATTAGTGAGTTATCCAAGCTTACCGGAGCCAGTATTCGTTCTTTACGGTATTATGAGGCGAAAGGGCTAATCGCGACACAGCGTGAAGAAAATGGATATCGGGTGTTCAACCAGATGGCTGTTGAGCGCGTGAAGACCATTCAGTTTTATTTGAGCTTAGGTTTTACGACCGAACAAATTGAAAGCTTTCTGAACTGCGTCATGAAAAATCAGGAGTCGATGTGCGATGATTTGCTGCCACTCTACACAGAGAAGCTCGAAGAAATCGAACAACAGATGAAGATGCTGCAGCTGCTGCAAGCTAATTTGAAGGATCGTATTGCTTATATCGAGCAGCAAAGAGTTCAGGGGCTGCCTGTAGGTTTACCTGCTAAGTAGATCCAATTTCAACCTTTTTGCTAACTTATGGCTTGGTTGAAATGACCCACTGGTGTGGTATACTTTACATGTTGACGTTCATCGGTAGCTAGGTACTACTTGATGTTATAAATCAAATCCATTCTTAGAAGGAGGAACTATCATGTCAATCGTGAATGTTTCTGATAACAGTTTTAAAGCCGAAGTTGAAGGAGAAGGTACAGTACTTGTAGACTTCTGGGCACCTTGGTGCGGACCTTGTAAAATGATCGCTCCCGTTTTGGAAGAGCTTGATAAAGAAATTGAGTCCTTGAAAATAGCAAAAGTAAATGTGGATGACAATCCAGAGTCTGCTGCTCGCTTTGGTGTAATGAGTATCCCAACATTGATCGTGTTCAAAGATGGACAGCCAGTTGATAAAGTAGTTGGCTTCCAATCCAAAGAAGCGCTGAAAAATGTTGTTTCTCGTCATCAATAATTTGTTACAAACTAGAAACAATTGTTCGTGAGAAAAAGCTCTTTTTCTGCTATGCTGAAAAAGAGCTTTTTTTGTTTTCCGATATCAGGGAAGCGTTTATAATTGGTAGCTACTGCGACGATAATGTTGTACGAAATACAACAATTGTTCGAGTAGATGAGCATTTATGGACGAATGTTGTATTTTGTACAACAAAAATGGCCTTATTCCTCTTATATGCCTATATTGAGGTTAAATTGTTGTATGAAATGTAAGATTAACAGCGAAATGGCATGCCCTGAGGTGAAAATGTTGTACGCAGTGCAACATGTAGCTGCTTTGGAACTTAGGAACTTAGAAGCTTAAGAGCTTAAGAGCTTATGAACTTAGTGGGGAAATATGTGTAAGTTTTTGTGTGAGAGGAGATTGGATGCATGACCGAACATGAGCATGAGGACGCTGGAGTCCGTGAACAGAGTCTTGAAGTAATCAAAGACAAGCTGAGCTTATTACCGGATAAGCCAGGCTGTTATATCATGAAAAACCGCGAAGGTACCATCATTTATGTGGGAAAAGCGAAAGTTCTGAAGAATCGTGTGCGCTCCTATTTCACGGGGAGCCACAGTGCAAAGACGCAAAAATTAGTCAGCGAAATCCGCGACTTTGAATATATAATTACCTCCTCTAACATGGAGGCTTTGATTCTTGAGTGTAATCTGATTAAGCAGCATCATCCGCGGTACAACGTACTCTTGAAGGATGATAAGACGTTCCCGTACATCAAGATTACACATGAAGAGCAGCCGCGCCTAGAAGTCACGCGGCGGGTGTTTAAAGATAAGGGCAAGTACTTTGGCCCTTATCCGAATGCCTTTGCGGCCCAGCAGACGAAGAAGCTGCTGGACCGGCTTTATCCACTACGCAAGTGCAAGACGATGCCCGAGAAAGTATGCCTATACTATCATATCGGGCAGTGTCTGGCGCCTTGCGAATTCGAAGTATCCGCCGAGACGAACGAGCGGATGGTGCAAGAGATCAGCCGTTTCCTGAACGGAGGACACGACGTTATTAAGGAAGAGCTGACGACCAAAATGCTGGCCGCAGCGGAGGAACTGAACTTCGAACGCGCCAAGGAACTGCGCGATCATATCATGAATATCGACGCCGTGATGGAGAAACAGAAGATCACGACGGCTGATGCGCTAGACCGAGATGTCTTCGGATACGCGGTCGACAAAGGCTGGATGGCTGTGCACATCCAGTACATGCGTCAGGGCAAGCTCATCGAGCGGCACGTCTCGCTGTTTCCGTATTACGGTGATGAGTACAATGACTTCATCACCTACGTTACTCAGGTCTACAGCGACAATCCAGCGCTGCCGAAGGAGATCTTCCTGCCGTCGATACCCGTACAGGCGGCTGTTGCTCCCGTGACGGGGGCGGAAGGGGAAGTCGATATACCTACAGCTGCTCCTTCGGATGTCATTGCTGAAGCTCCCGTTGAAGCCACAATTGACACCCTTGCGGAAATCCCTGCGGAAGTTGTTGCTCAAGTAGAGGCTGAAGAGAAGGATGTCCGCGAAGCACTGGAATCCTGGCTCAAGGTCAAGGTGCATATCCCACAGCGAGGGCTGAAGAAGCAAATGGTCGATATGGCCAAAGACAATGCCCGCAATGCGCTGGATGAGAAATTCCGCTTGGTGGAGCGCGATGAGCGCCGCACGACCAAAGCGGTTGAGAATCTTGGAGAGTGGCTCGGCACGGGAACGATTCGTCGTATCGAAGCTTTCGATAACTCGAACATACAAGGGACGAACCCGGTTTCTGCGATGGTCGTTTTCGTGGACGGCAGGCCCGATCGTAAGGAGTACCGCAAGTACAAAGTCAAAACGGTCGTTGGCCCGGATGACTACGAAACAATGCGCGAAGTCATTCGTCGAAGATACGAGCGTGTGCTTAAGGACAATCTCACGATGCCTGACCTGATTGTCGTGGATGGAGGGAAAGGGCAGATCTCAGCCGCAATCGACGTGCTGGAGAACGAATTAGGCCTATTCATACCTATTTGTGGACTAGTGAAAGATGCCAAGCACAAAACAGCGCAGCTTATGATCGGAGATCCCGCAGAAGTTGTGCCACTTCCGCGTGACAGCCAAGAGTTTTACCTGCTGCAGCGGATTCAAGACGAGGTTCACCGTTTCGCGATTACGTTCCACCGCGAGACAAGGGCGAAGTCAATGGTTGTTTCACAACTGGACGCGATTCCCGGCATCGGGGAGAAACGCCGGAAGGCATTGCTTAAGCACTTTGGCTCCGTACGCAAAATAAAAGAGGCTGAAGTCCAAGACTTCAAGCCTCTGGGTATTGGTGAGAAATTAGCTAACGAAATTCTCAAAGCGCTTCAAGGCGAGGCGGTGGCTCCCCAGGAATAAGGGGACCCCGCCTTTTTCCATGCAGCCAGGCTAGCAGCAAGCCAATCAAACCAGGCAGAACGATATAGAAAATGCCAGCAAGCACATCGCTTACATGTCCGAGGTAGAAGAGGGACATCCCCATGAGGATGCTGTCCATGCAGGCATGAGCGAATACGGCGGTAATGAAACCGTACTTAAGGAAGACATAACCAAGAATAATGCCAATGATGGTGACCTCAATTAGCCGAGTATACACTGGATAAATGGGATATTGGGTATGACTAGCCGCCCAGATTACGCTGGGAATGACAATCGCAATAAAGTTTGAGCGAAACAGCTTCTTAAATAGAATGATGCCGAGCAGTCGGTAGGTCGCCTCTTCAGATATGGCAGCAACCCAGGCCATAAGAGGGAAGAAGCGAGGTTCTACCATATTAAGAACTGAATCGGACGGATCGTTCACAGCCCAAACATCAAAATTTACTTCACCTGTGTAAAAGAGCACCTGCTGAACGCCTAAGATGAAGAGAGCAAGCAAATAGCCGCGCCCCATGCCGCTATAAACCTCAGTCCCAAATGATGATTCCTTCCAAGACGGCCATTTCCGCTTTCCGATTGAATTCCACAATCCATTACCTGCAACTAAAGCCAGGTAGAGAGATATGCCGAGCAGCACAGTCACTACATTCATGAAAATAATAGTTGCCCATGTTGCGAATTCATCGTTCAGAGCTCCACTCATAGACCTAAAAGCAGGGTACATATTAAAATTGTTGGTGATATAAATAGCTAAGAAAATGGCTGTCAGTAGTAGGCCTCTACTGAATTTCATATGTTTTCTATAGATGATGGCGAATACAATCGCGGCAATGGTCATGATGAGTGTGAAGCCCATGGAAATCCAAGTCATGATAGATGCTGATCGATCCTGCTGATCGATCCAGATTTGATGCGACGCAGGTAAGCTGAACAGCACGTTGTAACCGGTCAGATTTTTATCATCGAAATCAACTCGAACCTGTAACTTAGCTTCACCAAGCGGTTTCGATTGCTTTTCATAAAATAAGGTTGTTCCATGTGCTTGATCGTTTTCGGCAGTCCGTTTATCTATGGGTGCGAAGTCATCCGGCTCAAATCCTTGCTTCCGAATTTCCTGCTTGGCCAAAATGTCTGCTTTCTGCTTACTGATGATTGCCTGATCGGAAGGATTTTGCGCTTCACGCCATCCAATAACCGATGCATTCGTGTAATTAATCTCAACTTCAAACTGACGGTTGGTCTTGGTATCTTCTACGCTTACTTGATAGTAATCAATGGGGTAACGCTCCCCATAGTCCTTCATATAAGCTTCTAACAAATGCTCCTTTTGCAAATAACCGCTGCGATCCTTCTTGGACTGATAAACAACAAAGGTTTGGGGGTTATGCACATCGTAACGCTCACTTACAAATTGCGCTGCGCGATCCGCAGCCTGCTGCTTCGTGATAGTAGGATTTTCTGCTGCCGACGGTTCTTCGGCCTGAAGACCGTACAATGCGGATATTCCCATGTAAAGGGCTACTCCAATGCATGCAAGGAAGAGGAGAAAACGATTTAATTTTGGCCTTATCATAGTGAGTTCCCTTCTACATTCTCGATTCTGAAATCACATCTTTCACGTTATCATAGTTTAAAAAGAAAGCCAATTTAGTGGTAAAGAATTAAAAACAATTATATAATACCTATCAATTGGGTACGTTCGGAATTTCTAAATAATAACGGGGGAACCCTACCGTTAACGTATTGGAAAATCCTTATGTCTTTTTTGCAAATACAGGAGGCACTATGATTAAGAAAATGAATATTTGGCGACTAACGCCTCCACAAATTCTCGTTCTCGGATTTGCTGCTATTATATTCTTAGGAGCAGGGCTTTTGACACTTCCCTTTGCATCGGCAACGGGACATTCAATTGCTTTTATTGATGCGTTGTTTACAGCGACTTCGGCAACATGTGTGACAGGTTTGGTCGTAGTAGATACAGGAAGTGTCTACACGATGTTTGGGCAGATCGTCATTGTGAGCTTGATTCAAATTGGCGGATTGGGTTTCATGACGATGTCGACTTTAATCGCGTTTGCCTTCCGTAAAAAAATTACATTAAAAGAAAGACTAGTTCTGCAAGAGGCATTTAACCAAGGCAGTATGGAAGGTATCGTCCGACTTATTCGTAAAGTTATTATCTATTCGTTATCGATTGAAGCCATTGCAGCAGTCATTTTCACAATTCGTTGGTCATTTGATATGGATTTTGCTCAAGCCCTTTACTTCGGGATTTGGCATGCCATATCCATGTTTAATAACGCAGGTTTCGATTTATTTGGAACAGTTGATGCACCATTTGTTTCCTTTACAGCCTATGCTAACGATTTCGTGGTGAACTTTGTTGTAATGGCGCTTATTGTTCTTGGCGGTATTGGTTTCATTGTTATGTCTGATTTGATGGACTATAAGACTAAGAAGAAGCTTTCCCTGCATTCCAAAGTGGTACTTAGCATGACAGGCTTTCTTATTGTGTTTGGAGCTATTATCATCTTTATATTCGAATATACAAATATCAGAACCATGGGTTCGCTGGATTTAGGCGGGAAAATATTAGCCTCCTTCTTCCAATCCGTTGCCCCTCGTACAGCTGGGCCAAATACGGTTGATATTGGGGCTCTTCGCCAAGCGTCCCAATTTTTCATTGTCATTCTTATGTTTATCGGTGCTTCACCCGGCTCTACAGGTGGAGGTATTAAAACAACTACATTTACGATTCTAATTAGTGCTATAGTGACGATGATCCGTGGGAAAGAGGATATTGTCATTTTCCGTTATCGTTTGGCTAAGGATCGTATTCTCAAGGCTATTACCTTAACCATGATGGCTCTGTTTTTAGTTATCATTGTCACTATGCTGTTATCGACGACGGAGGATTCACAGTTTTTGAAAATTTTGTTTGAGGTGACATCCGCCTTCGGTACTGTAGGTCTGACTATGGGTTTGACTCCTGAATTAACAACATTTGGGAAAATCCTCATAAGTTTAACGATGTTTGCTGGGCGTCTAGGGCCTATCACATTAGCCTATGCACTGCAGCCGAAGCAAGAGAAAGAACTATATAGATACCCAGAGGGTAAAATCACGATTGGATAAGGGGAACTACGAACATGAAAAAAAATCAATATGTCGTAATCGGGCTGGGTCGTTTTGGGGCCAGTATTTCCAAAGAACTCATAAAGCTTGGTTATGAAGTGTTGGGTATTGATAAAGATGAAGAAGTCGTTGATGAGCTGAGTTCTGTGCTTACCCATACGGTAGTTGCAGATGCGACGGATGAAGAGGTATTGAAATCATTGGGCGTACGAAATTTCGACTGCGCTGTTGTAGCCATTGGGGATGATATTCAATCGAGTATCCTAGCGGCTATTGTACTTAAAGATTTGGGGATCAAAAAGGTTGTCGCTAAAGCATTGTCCGAACTCCATGGCAAAGTACTGAATAAGCTAGGTGTCGACCGTGTGATTTATCCGGAGCGAGATATGGGGATTCGTGTTGCACATCAACTCGTATCACCTAATCTTCTGGACTATATTGAGATTTCCAAAGAGTATACGATCGTGGAATTATCTGTCCCTAAGAATCTATGTGGCTATGCTCTCAGGGAACTAGATCCTCGTGCTAAGTATGGCTGCAGTATTGTAGCTATCAATAAACAAAATGGGATTATCATTGCACCAACGGCGGGTGATGTCGTGAATGAGAATGATGTGATGGTCATCATCGGAACCAACAATCAAATTGATAAATTTGAAAGTGAAGTTATCGGATAATGGAAAATACAACCTCGATCCTAATTGATCATGTTATCATTTTACTTGTGCTTATTTTTGGATTGGGTATGATATCTGGGAAAGCGGCGCAATGGTTGAAGCTTCCTGATGTTGCTCTATTTCTCATAGCGGGTATGCTGGTGGGACAAGCCTTTCATTGGATTACCGAGTCCAGCACATCTTTTACGAATCAATTCATCCTTGTCATTGGCTCTACCTTAATCCTCTTCGATGGAGGACGCAATATTAGACTTTCTGGTCTTCGCAAGGTATGGCTTACTGTAAGTTTACTCAGTGTTCCTGGCGTTCTTATCACATGCGGTGCAGTGGCAGTAGTCGCTCATTTGCTGCTGGATTTACCTTGGCTTTATGCTCTATTACTGGGGGCGATTATCGCTTCAACGGACCCTGCAACCCTGATCCCAGTGTTTAAACAAGTGAAGATTCGTACGAAAGTGCGTGAAACGGTTGAAAGTGAATCTGCTTTTAATGACGCGACGGCTTCGATTCTAACTTTTTCTTTATTAGCCATTATTCTTGGCACTCAAGAGGTTTCTGTTGCTTCGGGTGTCATTGATTTTGTGAAGACAGCACTGGGTGGGCTTCTAGTTGGTGCGGTAATTGGTTATGTGATGACGTTCCTGACGGCTCATTTGAAGCTGGGTCATCTAAGAGACTACGCAACGATAGCGATGGTTGTGACTTCACTTGGTGCTTATATCGCGGGAGAAGCAATAGGTGTAAGCGGTTTTATGGCGACCTTTACAGCGGGATTGATCTGGGGGAACGCAGGTACTTTTAAGCTGGAAATGAATGATAAACAGCTTGAAATGGAGCATTTTTCAGAAAATATTACGGTCATCATGCGCATGCTCATATTCATCTTGCTAGGCAGTCAAGTGAATTTTCCATTAATCCTTGAGCATTTCTGGACAAGCTTAGGTGTTATCTTTGTATTTATGTTTATCGCTCGCCCACTCACGGTACTGATCTGTACATGGCCGGATCGTAAAGCGAAGTGGAAGCGAAATGAAATTCTGTTCATGTTCTGGGTTCGAGAGACAGGTGTTATACCCGCGGCGTTATCCGGAATGGTAGCTGGGATGGGCGTTCAGCATAGTGATCTTATTGCGAGCGTTACGTTCATGGCCGTGCTTATAACCATTTTGTTTCAAGCAAGTACAACTGCTTATGTTGCGCGTAAACTGGGTCTTGAAATAAAGCCCGACGATCCCGAGAACCATGAATAAAATAAGTTTCTTTGATCACCAATCGACTATTCAATTAATAAATTTGCGAGTACATATACAACAAGAGAATTTCTAACTGAAGGTGGCCCCCCATGTATAAGGTATTAATAATTGAAGACGATGCCATGATCGGCGATATGGTTACTATGTATTTAAGTGAAGAAGGATTTCATGTCATAAGAAAGGCAAATGGGGCAGAAGGTATTGCAGCCGTCTCGCAGTTTGATCCAGATGTCATTTTGCTTGATCTGATGCTGCCTGATATGGACGGTCTTGCATTATGCAGACAAGTTCGGGAAACCTCGAAAATACCTATTATGATCGTCTCGATGAAAAGTAAAGTTGTTGAACGAGTTAACGCGCTCGGGGCAGGTGCGGATGACTATATGTGTAAACCGTTCAGTATGCACGAGATGAGTGCGAGAGTTCACGCTCTCATTCGGCGCTCCAACTTGTATTTGAAATCGAGTGTGAAAACTCGTCAAGTGACGGAAGCAGCTGGAGGATCTACGACTGCGGTTTTAGAAGCAGTCTTGGATATCAATAAGAAGATTACGCTCAATCCGAATACGCGCTCAATGCGTGTTCATGGTGTTTTAGTGGAAACGACTTATTCGGAATTCGAAATTATGAAATGCTTCGTGAATCATCCAGGTCGTGTATATAGCCGAGAAGATTTACTGCAAACGGTTCGCGGATTTGACTGTTTAGTTACGGATCGGGCCATTGATGTACATATTGCTAACCTTCGTAAAAAGATCGAGGACAATCCCAAAGAACCTAAGTGGATTCGGACGGTTTGGGGTGTAGGCTATAAATTTGTTTATTAGAAAAAGAACCTCTAGCCTCAGCACCTTCTAGGATGCGTGGCATAGAGGTTTTATTTTTGATTGGCGAAGTAATTGATCGCTTGAGTTATAAACTTCATAGACGCCATATTATCCGCTGTATGGTCGGAGTAAATGAGGGAAGTCGTTCGTTTCGTCTGTTCTAACTCGACTAGATTGCGCAAAATCAATTCATTATTACGAATTAAATCTTCACGTAAATAGGATCTTGGAAGTAAGGTTGCCGTTTTACAGGTTGAAACGAGCCGGATGATGGCTTCGAAGGAGTCGATCTCCATTTGTACATTGGGTAATATGGTATAACGGTTGAACAGCTCATCCATCAAAATGCGATACCAAGTACCTTTGGAGAAGAGGATCATCGGCAGTTCATTTAAATCGTTCATTGTGATGGTGGTGCGATCGATAAGAGGATGTCCTAGAGGAAGCACCAGACATAAGTGATCATCGAATAAAGGCTCACAATGAAGGCTGGAAGCATTAATCTGGGAAGCAACGATGCCGATATCCACTTTGTTTTCTTTCGCCATGGTAACGATCTCATGCGTCTTCCCTGTAAGCAGCTTAATTTCTGTCAGAGGGTAATCCTGCAAGTAATCTGTGATAAGATCTGGGAGCGTTGTTTGAAGCGTTGTCAGGCTTGCCCCTATGGTAATCGAAGTATGGCTGCCCGCTGCTTTGTAGGTTTGGATCGCTTGCTTGAACTTGCGCTCTAGATGACGCAGTTCTAAGGCATGGTCATAACAAATTTGACCGACTTTGGTCAGCTCCAGCCTTTTCCCTTTGCGGATAAAGAGTTCAACGCCTAGCTCTTCCTCTAACTTCATTATTTTACGAGAGAGAGCCGGTTGGGAAATGTTTAATAACTGAGATGCTTTATTGAGGCTTACCTGTTCGACAACAACAGCGAAAACATCCAAAAGTTCCATGCTTCTATCGACTCCTTTTTCGCTTAGCATATGTGTTTAAGTTATAAGTGTATATAAAAAAACGGCACTTCCATTATAAGCGTGAAAGAGGTACGATGTACATGTCACTTTTTATTCACATTTCTTGGACGAAGGTGTATAATCATTCACTGATTTGGCAAAATAGGCTTGGATGATTATGGGTTGACGCTCGTTTGCGGCGAGAGTAGAATGATATGTGGCTTGTCTTGTCTGATCATGTCGGATAAATGATGAATGAATTTTTATGAGGGGGGAATTGGTTCAATTATGGGTAATTCGTATTACTTTCGAAAGATCCACTCTTTGCTTGGCGTAATTCCTGTGGGCTTCTTTCTTATTGAGCATTTGCTCACGAACTATGAAGCAACTAAGGGACCAGGCGCGTTCGTGGATCAAATTAACTGGTTAAATGGCTTGCCATTGGTGCTGCTCATGGAAATCGTGGGGATTTGGCTTCCGCTTCTTTACCATGCAGTTTATGGACTTTACGTTGCGTATCAAGCACGAAATAACGTGTCGAATTACAGTTATTTCCGCAATCAAATGTTCATGCTTCAACGGGTTACTGGTGTCATTACCTTCTTGTTCATTGCTTGGCATTTGTTCGAGACTCGTTTGCAGGTTGCCTTAGGTAATGTTGCGCATGAAGAGCTTGGTCGAACGATGCATGATATTGCGACGAATCCGGTTATGTTCACGATCTATGTAGTAGGTATCGTTTCCGCTACGTTCCATTTCTGTAATGGACTTTGGTCGTTCCTGGTTAGCTGGGGGATTACAATTGGGCCGCGTGCGCAACGTATTTCTTCCATTATTTGGATGGTCGTATTCGTTGTCATGTCCGTGATGTTTATTATGTCTTTGACTGCATTTACAGATACGCAATTTCAGCTTCCGGTAGAAGCGCATACGGGGCATTAAGGGAGGGTGAACAGAAGTGGCTAATTCAAAAATTATCGTCGTCGGTGGAGGCCTTGCGGGACTCATGGCGACAATTAAGGCAGCAGAGGCCGGGGTACATGTGCAATTGTTCTCCTTGGTTCCTGTTAAACGTTCCCATTCCGTATGTGCGCAAGGCGGCATTAACGGAGCGGTGAATACGAAGGGTGAAGGTGACTCCACGTGGGAGCACTTTGATGATACAGTTTACGGTGGAGATTTCTTAGCAAATCAACCACCTGTTAAGGCTTTGTGCGACGCGGCTCCAGGTATTATCCATTTAATGGACCGTATGGGCGTTATGTTCAACCGTACACCAGAGGGTCTTCTGGATTTCCGTCGTTTCGGCGGTACCAAATATCATCGTACGGCATTCGCAGGCGCTACTACAGGGCAGCAGCTCTTGTACGCACTTGACGAGCAAGTACGCCGCTGGGAAACAGCTGGTCTTGTAACAAAATTCGAGCATTGGGAGTTCCTAGGTTCCGTTCTCGATGATGATGGCGTGTGCCGTGGTATTGCAGCTCAAGATTTGCGGAGCATGGAAATTCAAACGTTCCCATCCGACGCGGTCATCTTGGCTACAGGCGGTCCTGGTATCATTTTCGGCAAAACAACGAACTCGGTTATTAATACAGGTACGGCTGCAAGTGCTGTTTACCAACAAGGCGTTAAATATGCGAATGGCGAAATGATTCAAATTCACCCAACGGCGATTCCCGGAGATGACAAGCTTCGCTTGATGTCTGAATCTGCGCGTGGTGAAGGCGGACGTATTTGGACATATAAAGACGGGAAGCCTTGGTACTTCCTCGAAGAGAAATATCCGGCATACGGTAACTTGGTGCCACGTGATATTGCAACTCGCGAGATCTTCTCGGTGTGCGTAGACCAGAAGCTTGGTATTAACGGTGAGAACATGGTTTACCTCGATCTTTCTCATAAAGATCCGAAGGAGCTTGATATTAAGCTTGGCGGTATTATGGAAATCTACGAGAAATTCATGGGCGACGATCCGCGTAAAATTCCGATGAAGATTTTCCCAGCGGTTCACTATTCCATGGGCGGAATCTGGGTTGATTACAACATGATGACGAACATTCCCGGTTTATTCGCTGCTGGTGAGTGTGAGTATCAACATCACGGTGCGAACCGTCTCGGAGCGAACTCACTCGTTTCAGCTATCTATGATGGAATGGTTTCCGGTCCTAAAGCGGTTGAGTATATCCGCGGCTTAGAGAAGCACGCTGACGATACTTCCTCAATCGTATATGATCGCGAGAAGAAACGTCATACAGACCGTTACGAGAACTTGCTCAAAATGAACAACGGTACAGAGAATGCCTACGTTCTGCATAAAGAGCTTGGCGACATGATGAATGCCAACATGACGGTTGTTCGTTACAATGATCGTCTCGAAGATACGATTGGTAAGATCAAGGATTTGAAAGAAAGATACAACAACATCAACATCACAGATACAGCTCGTTGGAACAATCAAGGGGTTGCGTTCACTCGTCAGCTCTGGAACATGTTCGAGTTGGCTGAAGCGATGACACTTGGCGCTTTGCTGCGTAACGAGAGCCGCGGTGCGCATTACAAGCCAGAATTCACTGAGCGTGATGATGAGAACTTCATGAAAACAACAATTGCCGATTGGACGCCAGATGGCCCGAAAATCAGCTATGAAGAAATCGATGTATCTTTGATTGCACCGCGGAAACGTGACTACTCCACGGAGAAGAAAAAGGGAGGACATTAATCATGGCTGAGACACTAAGCGCACAAAAGACAGTGAAGTTTATCGTGACTCGTCAAGAGAGTCCAGATTCCAAACCTTATACCGAGGAATTTGAAATTCCTTATCGCTCCAATATGAATGTCATCAGCGGTTTGATGGAGGTACAGCGTAATCCGAAGAATGCCAAAGGTGACAAGACGACTCCTGTATGCTGGGAATCCAACTGTCTCGAGGAAGTATGCGGAGCTTGTTCCATGGTTATCAACGGTAAGCCGCGTCAAGCTTGTTCGGCTCTTGTTGATAAGTTGGAGCAGCCGATTCGCGTAGCTCCAATGAGCACTTTCCCTGTTATGCGTGACCTTGTTATCGATCGTGGACGCATGTTTACGGCTTTGAAGAAAGTCAAAGCATGGGTTCCGATTGACGGTACGTATGATCTTGGACCTGGACCTCGTATGGCAGAGTCGAAGCGTCAATGGGCTTACGAGCTTTCCAAATGTATGACATGCGGCGTTTGTCTTGAAGCTTGTCCGAACGTGAATGACAAGAACTCCTTTATCGGACCATCCGCGCTTTCTCAAGTTCGTCTGTTCAATGCTCATCCAACGGGTGAAATGAACAAAGACGAGCGTCTGGATACGTTGATGACAGATGGCGGTATCGAAGGCTGCGGTAACTCGCAGAACTGTGTACGCTCTTGTCCGAAAGGCATCCCGCTGACGACTTCAATCGCAGCACTGAATGCAGATACAACGAAACATATGTTCAAAAAATGGTTAGGCGTGTAAACTTCGCCTAATATGGATAAAGCTCGATACCCTGATCTGCAGGGTGTCGGGCTTTTTTTTACGCCAGAAGTATGCATACAGACTATCGATGGATGATGTTGTATAAAGTGCAACAATTGCTGCCTATATTGCGCCTCGCTCCCTTCGTTGTTGCATAATGTACAACAATATGGGCCTGAAATAGACCGTTTCGCAACAAATAGGCTCAAAATGTTGTACAAAATACAACTTCAACCCACCAAATAACCTTCTGGAGTGGGAATTGTTGCAGTAAATACAACATCTGTAACCACAAATGCTCATGTGAGGTTATGGTATTCCCGATGCACAGAAAAAGACCATCAGGAGAATCGCCATGATGGTCTTCGTAGAATTATGAGGCTAGTCAGCGGGCAGGCTATCAGCTTGGGTGGCTGCTTGATTATCTATAGGGGAAATCAGGAGAGGATGCTCGGATAGGGGGTGTCCTTCTTGAATCACTGAAGCAGGAACCCCCGTTAATGCAACAGGTTTAGGTAGAACAGGCTGATTATCTAACATCGTGATGTGGAAATGAATCGAGTACATCGTATACACCTCCATTTTTCGATCTATATGTTATATATTATTACACATATAGCTATTTTGACAACCATTTTATTTATTTGTGTTATATATATTGACATATAAGTCGGATGTAAGTATGATTAAGACAAATGTAGGACATCGAAGTACCAACCTCATAGCAAACTTGTTTTCTAGGGTTCCGCGACAGAATGAAGGCTGTTGGTCAGGTCCAAGAGAAGACACACGGTGAGCTTCATCGTGCACACGGAGGGATAAAAGCCCGGGAGGATATCAGAATATGATATCGTTCCGGGTTTTTCTTTTTACCAGTACAAATGGAGAGGGAGATCGGAATGAGACAAAGAGTGATATTTCTGATGATGGCGTTGCTATTGGTTTTTACAGTAGTTAGCGGGTGTATGAGCAAAGGGGCAACCAGCACGACAACAGGAAAAAGCGGAGAACCGATTAAATTGGCACTCAGTCCATGGCCGGGTTGGTTTGTGTGGTATTTAGTGAAGGAAAAGGGGCTCTTTGAGAAAAACGGGGTTAATGTTGATCTCGTTTGGTTCCCGGTTTATAGCGATTCCTTATCGGCATTGGCGTCTGGAAAAGTCGATGCGAACAGCCAAACTTTAAGTGATACGCTTGCTCCAGCAAGTAAAGGGATTAAACTCAAGGCTGTGCTGGTGAACGATAACTCCAATGGCGGAGACGGTGTTGTTGTGAAGCCGAACATTAATTCATTGAAGGATTTGAAGGGTAAGAAAGTAGCTACTGAGCTGGGGACGGTGGATCACCTTCTGATGCTAACCGCACTTGAAAAGGCAGGGCTTGCCGAGAAAGATGTTGCTTATACGAATATGACGGTTAACGATGCAGGACCTGCTTTCATTTCAGGCAATTTGGATGCCGCAATACTTTGGGAGCCATTCCTAAGCAAGGCGATTCAAGAGGGCAAAGGAAAGCTATTATTTTCATCCAAAGATACACCAGGACTTATCCCTGATCTGCTAGTTTTCAAAGAAGAAATAACGAAGAACCGCCCGGAAGATGTGAAAAAAATCATTAACGCTTGGTTCGATGCTTTGGATTACTGGAAAGCCAATCCTGAAGAGTCATTGAAAATTATGGCCAAAGCGGCTGAGACGCCGGTTGATGAATATAAAGCTGGTGTGGATAGCGTGAAAATTTTCCAACTTGAAGATAATGTGAAAGCTTTCCAAAGGGGTGATAACTTAGAATCTCTACATTTCACTTCGCAGAAGACGGCCGAGTTCTTGAAGGGATTAGATATGCTGACTTCCATTCCGAAGGCGGAAAGCTTCTTAGATGGACACTTTGTAGAAGAAGTGCTGAAGGAACGTAAGAAATAACAACTGGAGAGCGGGGCTCTAAATGGACACCATGGTGAAAAAAAAGCGCAAATCAACTTTGTTTGCCATACGGGGCGATATTAGCCGTAGAACCTACACATCCGGTGTCGTTCTCATTGTTGTGATAGCTTTGCTCTTCTGGAGTGTGCTCAGCTATGGCGGCTTTGTAAATCGTACATTCTTACCTACACCGGATCAAGTACTTCGTCAGTTTGCCATTCAACTTCAGAGTTCTGTCTTCTGGAACCATGTTGGCATAAGTATTTTTCGAGTAGGGGCGGGCTTTCTGCTTGCTTGTTTACTGGGTATTCCGCTTGGCATTCTGGCTGGTACGTTTCGCTTCGCTGAAGCGCTGCTTGTTCCTCCGACAGAGTTTATCCGGTATATGCCTGCGACGGCTTTCATCCCACTCATTATGGTTTGGGTAGGGATTGGTGAATGGGCGAAGGTGATCGTCATCTTCATCGGATGCTTCTTCCAGCTCATGCTGATGGTTGCCGATAATACACGTTCGGTATCCAATGATTTGCTTCAAACCTCCTATACTCTTGGTGCGAACCGCTGGCAAGTAATCGAGAGGGTGCTTATTCCTGCTCTACTGCCGGATTTAATGAACACCATGCGATTAATTATCGGTTGGGCTTGGACATATCTCGTTGTAGCTGAGCTGGTTGCGGCTAGCAGTGGACTAGGGTTCTCCATTATGAAAGCGCAGCGGTTCCTCAATACGGATTTGATTTTCGTAGGAATTATCGCCATTGGCTTGCTTGGATTAATAACGGATCGCACATTCGCTTATTGTCACCGCAGATTTTTCCCGTGGTTGGAAGGAGGGCGTTAAATCATGCATGCTTTGAATATGGAGCCCTATGATGACAGAGCTGTAGCTGTGAGTAAAATTATGGCGACGGATGTAACGAAGGTGTATAGCACAAAGAAATCCCAGTTTGTTGCGCTGGATCGCGTTTCTTTCCATGTGGATGCGCATGAGTTTGTCAGTTTTGTAGGTCCGTCAGGCTGTGGTAAGTCCTCTTTATTGAGGATCCTTGCGGGATTAGAATCGATGACGACTGGATCGCTGAGCATTTCTGGACATGAGATTGATGGTCCTGGCGCTGACCGTGGGATGGTATTCCAGTCGTACACCTTATTCCCATGGCTTTCTGTGCGGGAGAATATCGAGTTCGGACTGACGCTCAAAGGCGTTCCTTTATTCGAAAAGAGGGCTATTTCCGATCACTTTATGGAGCTTGTCGGGTTGACGAAGTTCGCCAGATCGCTGCCGAAGGAGCTTTCGGGCGGTATGAAGCAGCGGGTCGCTATCGCTCGGGCCTTGGCGAACAATCCGGAAGTTCTGCTGATGGATGAGCCATTCGGCGCACTCGATCCGCAGACGAAGAATTCGATGCAGGAGCTGTTATTGCGTATTTGGGAAAAGGAAAAAACCACCGTCGTTTTCATTACTCATGACATCGAAGAAGCGATTTTCTTATCGCAGCGCGTGTATGTGATGCAGGCGCACCCAGGAAGGATTCGCCAAGAAATCGTGATTCCGCAAGGACTTCGTGAGACACTGGAGTGTAAAGATACGGAGTCATTTATTAAGCTGAAGAAGCAAATTATTTCGCTTATCGGGGATCATGAGGAGTAAGGAATTGAAAGAGACTTGGCCTTTAATGGCCGAGTTTTTTTGCGTTTGGGGTGGGGAGTGTGGTTTCCCTAGAGGACGGCAAGTGCAGACGGCAGACCCTCGGAGAATCCCCAACCACAGTTCCGCTACCAGACTTAGATGTAAAAAGATCAGCTAATTGTGCTCAAATCACCATATTATGTGGAATAGCTGCATTTCCTACATCTAAAACCCCGGGAAATGAGGGTTTTAAACCTTATGGGGCAAATTAGCTGCACTTTTTGCAAGTAATCCATCCTGAGTACGCTCAACCTGAAATATAGATGTACAAATTGCAGTTAATTGTGAATCCTGGAGCAGCAGGAGCAGACCACAGACTACAGACGGATCTACGTACAAAAAACAAGCTAGACGCTATAGTTTGACCAGGATAAGACCGGCAAAAAGAAGGAATAGGGCAATGGTTTGCAAGAGGGTAAGACGTTCTTTGTAAACCAGAACAGAGCCGACAACGACGACAAGTCCATAGGTAGAGAAAATGGGCGCGACGATGGATCCCGGTCCCGTTTGCAGCGCGATGGAGTAAAGCTGAAGGCCACCGTAAGAGAAGCAGCCAGAAAGCAGTCCCCATAGAAGTCCTGTGCGACTTGGTAATGTATCGTATGTAGCTATGAGACCTTGTTGGACAGGCTTTTGCTGCTTCTTGGTGTGGCTGGCTGCGGCTATGGCGAACCAAATAACGGAGAGCAGATAACTGATGAATAGAATAGGCGTATTTGCTAACTCTAGTTCGGCAGTAACTTTCAAGCCGCCGTTGCGGAAGAAGAACAGAAGTCCGCCGAGCGCAACGAGTGCGAACCATTTCTTCTCTTTGATTGTGAGAGGCTCTTTGAGCTTTATGGATACAAGTACCGCTGAAGCAATGAGCAGGACGATGCCGCTGGCTTCCGTGCTATGTATGTGTTCACCGTAGATGGTGACGGACATGAGTATGACTAGCAAAATATTTAAGTTCATTAGCGGCGCTGTCAAACTAGCCGGACCGTTCTTGAGCGCCTTCATGAACACGACATTCCCCCAGCCTGACCCCACGCCAATGATGATGCCAGCTAACCAAACACGCCAATCGTCTAAGAAGAGGGAGCCTTCCCATAGACTGTTAACAGCGAAGCCAAGTGTTCCTGTGAGATAGAGTCCGAGCAATAGATGCGGTGTGGAACCTTGGCGCATTTGACTCACTTTCATAAAAAAGCCGGTTAGACCAAATAGTACGGCACTGCCGACTGCAGCAATAAACCACATGATGTGTGAACTCCTTACGTTTTCTTTTCATAGGGCTGCATGCATCCCCAAGCAATTGATTTTTCGAATACACGAATCTATTCATTATAGCGAATTGCAGTAGGAATGCACAGATTATCGAAATTTGACGAGCGATTTGCTTATCGATAAAATGAGTTATAGTATTTCAAGAATGAGGGATTTCCTATGAAGAGAAGTAAACAGCCCACCATAGTCGATGTTGCTTCCGAAGCGGGCGTTTCCATTGCGACGGTTTCCAATGTTTTGAATCGGAGAAAGGTGCCGATGTCGCTGGAGACGATACGCAAAGTGGAGGAAGCCGTTGTACAGCTGGGTTATCGTCGCAATGTGATGGCAACGAACCTTAGTCGGCGTCGATCCTATGAGCTGGGCCTTATCATACCGCATTTCGGCGGTTATTATGGCCGATTTGCAGAGAAGCTGGAGCAGAAGGTACATAGTTTCGGCTATCATTTATCCGTATTTTCAGCAGCGGGTATGGATCCAGTGATCGAGAAGCGTCACCTGGAGCACTTGCTGCAGCGAAGAGTAGACGGTTTAGTAAGCCATGGTTTAGCGATGAGTATGCAATCGACCCAGCAGTTAGTCGGTGAGGGCACGCCGCTGGTTATCTTTAATGGCTGGGGCTGGCCTAGCGACATCGTCAAACTGGCGGTTAATTTGGATTTCGCGAAGGCTTCGACGGAAGCTGTCCAGCATTTCCTGGCGAACGGCTGTCGCTCCATTATTTATGCCGGCAGGCGTAAAGGGATGGGGGCGAATGAGCAGCGTATTCAAGGGTTTATGGCAGGGCTAGGCGATAAGGCCGAGTTGACGGTTCATGCGCTTCTGGATGCGGGAGAGCTCGGTATCGAGGGTACACTGGAGGAAGCTCTGCGTATAAGCGGCGAGCAGCGACCTATCGGCATTTACACCTTCAATGATGCATTGGCGTTGGAGCTTCTAGCTGTGTGTCATGAGCGAGGTATTCGCGTGCCAGAGGATGTACAGTTGATTGGAATGGACAATGAACTGTTTTCTAAGGCCAGCTTTCCCTCTATCACAAGCTTCGACATGCCTGTCGATTTGCAAACGAGCTTAGTAGCCGCTTTTCTGATGCAGCAGATTGGTGAGGACTTGGATGAGGAGAATACACAGATGCTGGAAGAGCACCTGCCGCATATTCACGGACACGAGCTGATGATTGATTTGGAGATGATTGTACGGAAGTCTACAACAACATGAAAAGACCGTTATACTCTCGTTAAGATGAGAAGTATAGCGGTCTTTTTGGCATATCGCTTATTAGATTTGAAGCCCATTTTTATTCGTTTGTCTTTGATGTTTCAAAAACTCTTTGCCATAATCCCCATGCGGATTAATGTCGGCGTGTTCAATTTGGATGGTGGAGTGCTCGATACCATATTTACTTTTGAGCGTTTCATTAATCGCAAGAATAACACAGAAAGGTTGAATGTTGGGATTGATGAACACATGCGCGGTTAAAGAGTAGTGATCGGTCGAAACCGCCCACAGATGCATCTCATGCACATCTTCGACACCTTCAACACGCGCGATCTCGCTGCGAATTTCATCTAAGTTGAAGCGTTCGGGCACGGATTCCATCAGAATCAGATAAGATTCTCGAATAATTTTGCTCCCACCAGTAAAAATAATGCCGCCAATAACCATCGAAATCAGAGGATCGAACAAGAGAAGACCTGTGTAATAAATGATAATCGAAGAGATAATGACACCTACCGAGCTGAGTAAATCGCCGAAAAAGTGCCACAGCGCGCTTTTCACATTCAGATTGTCCTCTTCTTTCACACTGTTATGGAGAACCAATGTAAGCACAAGATTGACAACGAAACCGATGGAGGCAATTCCAAGCATAAGAGCCAGGCGAATAGGCTGCGGGTCAATGATACGTTGAATCCCCTCGATGAAAATTCCCAAAGCAATGATACAGAGGGCTAATCCATTCAGAAAAGAAGCGATAATCTCAAACCGTAGGAAACCAAACGTGAATCGCGCATTAGGCTGACGAGTAGCCAGCTTTAGAGCAACCATACTAAGTCCCAATGCGATGACGTCGGAGATCATATGAGCAGAGTCGGATAGCAAAGCAAGGGAATTCGAGAGCACCCCACCAACAATTTCTACAATAGTGAAAAAGGCGGTCAGTATGAGAGTCACCCATAACGTTTTTCTGGATTTGCTCTGTTCCTTAACATGATGGAGATGGTGATAGTCGTATTCGATACTCATACGGTCCCTCCTTATTTATAATAATTCTAATTAAGTTTATTATATGCCAGACCTTCGAAAGGTGCAACTGATTTTGTGTAAAGAGTGTATGAAGAGCGTGAGAGGCAAGTGTCGGGCATAGCAAAAGCCTGATTTCTCAGGCTTATGTTTAACTATGTTTCCGGTTGGGATCTGCATAAAATCCGAAAGCCAAACGGCTCGATTTCCATCCGAATAAATCCATCAACAGATTTCACGGGCTCGCTGCTGAACGCATCCTGCCAAACTTCCATTTCCGCGTCCACGGGATGGGCAAGAATAGCCGTATTTTCCGAATTATTCATCCAGATTGTAAAATGTTCCTGTTCATTCTTACGTTCATAAATGATCCTGCCATCCTCGGCGTCCGCCCGAAGAAAAGAGAATCGGCCGAAACGAAGCACATCATGTGTTTTGCGCAGCTGGATAAGTTGCTTGTAGAATTCAAATAAATTCCAGTCCTGTTTGGCTTCGTCCCATTCCATGCATTGGCGGCAGTCCGGGTCCTGGGCGCCCTTCAAGCCGATTTCGTCACCGTAGAAGATACAAGGAGTTCCAATATAAGTGAGTAGGAAAGTAACGGCGAGCTTGAGTCTGTCCTTATTCTCCTTAAACATAGTCAATACACGCGGCGTGTCATGACTGCCAAGCAGATTAAACAAAACTTCATTCGTTTGCAGCGGATAGCGCATAAGAATATGGTTCATATTTTCGGCAAAAGAGAGACCGTTCGGTTCATCTGACTGAAAAAATGCCAGAACCCGTTCAGAGAATGGGTAATTCATGACGGAATCGAATTGGTCACCAAGAAGCCAGCGCAGCGAATCGCTCCATGCTTCACCGATGATGTAGGCTTCAGGATTGACCGATTTGACCACTTTACGGAAATCTCTCCAGAAGGAGTGGTCAATTTCATTGGCAACATCGAGACGCCAACCGTCAATATTCACTTCCTTTAACCAATACTCAGCCACATCCAGCAAATATTGCTTTACTTCCGGATTCGTGGTGTTGAGTTTAGGCATCGAAGCGAAAAATCCGAACGTAACGTAGTTGAGCGGACCCTCCTTCACTTCAACCGGGAAATCACGAATGTGAAACCAATCGACGTAGGCGGATTTTGCACCCTTAGCTAGCACATCTTTGAAGGGAGGGAAGTCCACACTCGAATGATTAAAGACGGCATCTAGAACGACTTTCACATTGCTTGCGTGGCAAGCTTCAACCAGCTTTTTTAACAATGCGGTGTCTCCGAAATGAGGGTCCACCTTTTTATAATCGATCGTATCGTATTTATGATTGCTCGGTGCTTCAAAGATAGGAGTGAGATAGATGGCCGTTACACCTAATTCAGTCAAGTAATCGAGATGGTCCATAACGCCCTGCAGATCGCCTCCGAAATGAGAATTATGCGTTGGCTGTTCGCCCCATTCGAGTACCCCATCGGGATCAATGCTTTTGTCGCCATTGGCAAATCGATCCGGCATAATTTGATAAAACACAGCCGATTTGGCCCATTCCGGCGCCTTAAATCCATCGATTTCATGCATATAGGGCATTTCATAATAGCCTGCGGGAGGGTTGGGCTGCTCTTCGAAAATACCAGATTCGCTCATCCATAACGTTTCATCACCAGATTGCAGCCGAAACGCGTAAGAGAACCTTTTCTGTACCGGCGACAATTCCGTTGCCCAGTAGTCAAAATAGCGATCCGTTGCTATTTTTTTCATATCATAATCATTGTGGTATTTCTCCCAATCATATTTATCGCCCGTCACCGCGGTTACTTGGTCTACGTCATTCTTTTTGGTACGAATACGGAGATGAAACGTATCCCTGTTATAGGAATAAGCCCATTTGGTATGGGGGGAATGGTACAAGCTCTCGATCTGCATGGGAAGTTCTCCTTTATCATCCATGGATTAAAGATTCGGCGCCGTCGATAAAGACGGATGTTCCGGTAATATGGTCGGATTGATCCGAGGCGAGAAAAAGCACCAGATTCGCGACTTGACCTGCGGTTCCAGATTTATGTCGGAGCGGATGATCTCCTTCGGGAAATTCGATAGGGATCGTGATTTCTTCCAGCTCGGGTCTGCGGTCCGTATTCTCATCAATATTCGTTTCGATCGCTCCAGGACAGATCGCGTTTACACGAATCTTATAACGCGCCAATTCAAGCGCAGCCATTTTCATGAAAGTCACTTGTCCGGCTTTGGAAGTGCTGTAAGCGCTCATTCCAAAATTCGAGAAAACCCGGTTGCCGTTAATCGAGCTAGTAATGATGATGCTGCCACCCTGCTTTTTGAGAGGCTTGATAGCATGTTTGACGCACAAAAATGTGCCAGTCAAATTGATATTGATCGTTTGGTTCCAATCCTCTATTCCCATATGTTCGATAGGAGAGAGAACGCCGTTAATCCCTGCGTTGGCTACCAGTACGTCAAGCCTGCCCCATTGATCCATGACGGTTTGAACAGCCTGTTTCACTTCTTCTTCGACGGCAATATCCGCTTCTAAGGAGATCGCATCTCCTCCAGCAGCTTGCACTTTGGCCACTGCTGCTTCAAGCTCACCGCCCGGGCGGTTGAGCAGCCCGATTTTGAATCCTTTTTCAGCCAAACGTATAGCGGATGCCAAGCCAATCCCGGACGATGCGCCCGTGACAATGGCGACTTTCTTCGAAATATCGTATGATTGTGGATGGTTTTGTTCTTGTATGGTCATTGGAAAAAACCTCCTAAATGATTAGGATACATTTATTAGGTCATTACCCCGGCTTTGCGGGATCGAATCTTAGAGGTGTAATTATTGGAGAAGGCATGGAAATAAAGCGCTTTCTAATTTGTAACATAATTGAAATGTTCCTGTTATGGTTTCATAATGTTGGCGAGGTATTATAATAACCAAGACCCCCTTTTTAATATAAACTTTTGAACCTGGCCCCGTTGGCTGGGTTCCTTTTTTTTTGTCTGGGGATGAAAGCCTTGATACATAAGGGTTTGTTGATGAACAGAAGGGACTGAAATACCGAAAAACCGTGTTTTGGTCGGTTTTTGGTCGGCAATTATAGGAAATGAAGGGGAACTACGGGTTATTTCAAGAGGTTTTCTAATGCATTAGAGGCATCAGATTGCATGCTAGGCATTAGGTGAGAGTACAAATCCATGGTTATTTTAAATGATGAATGTCCAAGCAGTTCTTGAACTATCTTAGGATGTACTCCTAGTGAGAGCAACAGAGAAGCTGTTGTATGCCTTAGATCGTGAAATCTTATTTTTCTCATTCCAGTTTTAACGAGTAATCTATTCCAGAGTTTATGACAGTCATGCTTTGGAAGTGGTCGTCCGTATTTCGTACAAATTAAAAATCCTTCATCTGTATATTTACCTGTTGCTGATCGCATCTCATCTTCGAGTAGAGGATCGTTTATAGCTGCTTACAAGTCATCCGTGAGATGGCTTTTTTTGCTTGTATAAAGAGAAGTGCCCCAAAGAGCGTAACGGCTGTTACAAGCTAATTTAAGCGGTCTGATGATGAGTGCTGTTACCTTGCCTTCCTTTGTATCCAAGTTGGAAGGGGAGGGGATACGGTATTTACCATTTCTCGGCAATCTACATCTGGAACATAGGGGGAGCGCTTCTACGGACGCATTCAAATTAGCATGTGACGCGTTGGTAGCAAGTAATAAAGAGATAGCTTTTTACAATGGTATTAATGATATAATGTATATTAATGGGATTATAAGGGATTTCCAATAAAGGGGATTGTTGATGGCTTGTAGAAAAATGCAAGAAGTTTAAAGCAGGAAATTAACTTTCGGTATCCGTGGGAGGATTAGAAGTGCTTGACTATATTTCAAATAATGGAAAAAACAGCGTTGTAGTATTTATTCATGGCTTTACGAGTGGGAATGAAACGTGGATGCACGATGGTCGTTCACTACCAGAGATCTTACTTGAAGATGATGATATTAAAGACTATTTCGATATGGCATATTTATCATACTATACCAAATTATCCGATTTTAGAAAAACAAGGGTAGGTATTAATTTTTTAAAGCTAATTATCAAACGGCAAACCAACTATGTACCAATAAATAAAGGAATTATCTCATTAGCTGATATAGTCCATTCGAGCATTAATCTGAACTTAGATCATTACGAAAATATCATTTTGATCGCTCATAGTATGGGAGGACTTATTTCTAAGTACTGTATTTTACGGAACTTAGAGTTGGGGTCAGAAGAAAAAATAAAATTGTTTTTATCACTGGCAACTCCGCATCAAGGATCGAACTGGGCAAACATGGGGAAACTATTATTTTCAAATGAACAAATTATTGACTTAGCGCCTTTAAGCGATACTTTAGATGATCTAAATCGTGAATGGATAGATAAGAAAGACATATTACCAAAAACTGTTTGTTTTTACGGGAAAGACGATGTAATTGTTAAAGAGAATAGTGCTATAGCGCTGGGTACGGAAAAAACTAATACAGTTGCTAGTGAGGATGATCATTTTTCAATATCCAAACCAGATAGATTAAATAAGAATTGTATAGTCGGAATAAAGAAACACTTACTTCAACTGGGGCGAGAAGTATCATTAAGAACTAACTTGGAATTAAAAAAGTTTGTTGATAAAGGGCAGCTTGATAATGAGCTTTTTGTAATTAAATTACTCGTAGCTGATATACACAATGTTTTGGTAAAGAGTGCCAAGGAATCGTTTTTTAATGCTGAATATGCTACGAGAGCGTTGTTAGCTCAAGGTATAAGCCAAGAAAAGTTAGACAGTCTGTATATATTAATTAAAGACATATATGTAGATACATTTATGGATTTACGGCGAAAAAAATTAAAGGATAGTGAAGAGTTAATTGCAGAGGTTAGAAACCGAATTAACGAGAAGAATGGAACAGTACTATCCAGCACAACGACACATCAAATAATCAATGCATTTCAAAAAAATGGTATGCTTCATCAACTTGCTAATAAGTTAGATGAAGATATATGGTGGGCAATTGATCATTCAATTGAACATATAGAAGAGTTTAAAGGGAAAAAATCAGATGAATAAGATACCATTTATAATACCAGAACAGGATTTAGGAGTACGTTTGGCTCGAATATTAATACTAATTAGTGAGCTTGGGGTTAATAAAAATGATAAGCCTACGCTTACCTATGAGAAGGTAGCGATATTTGATTTTTTAGTTAAAAATCCTTTTGTTTTGAGTGAAGTATTGAAGGCTGAGGGCAAAAAGGGCATAGAATTAGATGAAAATGAATTTGGTACAATTGAATCCCAATACCCCAATATTTTATCTCTATTTGATTATGGAACAATCAAAGGATACATTCAGTTACTAGTCTCGCTTAAACTTATTAAGGTGATAATCGACGATGATGTATACTATTACATTTGTTCCAATGAAGGAACACAATTAATAGAGGAAACCAGCACAGAATACTCTTTGAGAATCAAGGAACTTAGCAAAGCGATTACACCAATTCGCTCATTTTCTCTAACTCAATTAATTAAAAAAATTAAACCGTTTATTAAGGGGGTATAAATAGGTGGAAATGGTGGATTCAAGTTCCCCTTTTTTATTCGTTGAAAAACTGCTCATCCATGGCAGAAGCAAAGACTACATTGTTCCGTTTTCAAAAGGACTTAATATTATTTATGGTGATTCAGATACAGGAAAATCAAGCATTCTCAATCTTATTAATTATTTATTAGGTGCATCTGGAGTAGATATGTACAGCGAATTAGAGATGAATGGCATTTACTGTCTTTTACAAGTACAACTCAATGAAAAGGTCTTCACAATTAAGCGTGATTTATTTGATAGTTCAGCTTTTATTGAAGTTTACCCAGCGGCAATAGATAATTTGGAACAGGTATTTCCAAGAGAGTATGGACCTAACTATTCGAGAAAACCAGGAATAGATGGATATTTTTCTGATTTTTTACTTCAAGCTTTAAACATTCCACTTATTAAAGTAAAGACTGCCCCTACAAAAGATGATTCTGATTTAGCTCGTATAAGTTTTAGAGAAATATTTAAATATTGTTATTTAGATCAAGATGATGTCGGAAACAAAGGGATCTTGGAAAATAAAAACTTTTCCCAATATGTGAAGGTAAAACAAACCTTCAAGTTTTTACACAAGTTACTTGATACACAAATTACTGATCTGGAAAGTGAAATTAAAGAGAAATCATCATTGAAGAAAAGTAAAGAGGAAAGTTTCAATAATATATCCTCATTTTTTCGTGAAACAAAAATGGGTACAATCGAAAGCCTAAATGAAGAGTTCAACGCAGCTTCGGATGAGTTGAATCGGTCGGAAGTCGCTATTCAGAAAATTACCTCAGACATCACTTCCGATACAAAGCATTTTGAAGAAATCAGGGATATAATTCGTTCTTTTGAGAATCAAATTTTACAAAAGGAACGAGAAAAAAATTCTAAGGAAATACTGTTAGAACAAAAGGCGCGATTAAAGAAAGATTATAAAAGAGATATTGAAAAACTTGAAACATCAAAAGAGATTTCCAAAAAATTGCCGATGCATAGAAACTCACATGTTAACTGTCCAATTTGTGAACGTGAGATGGATTTGGATAATCTTAAAAACAAGTTAGGGGCAAATTCGATTGATTCCGTTAATTCGGAAATAAAGCATTTAAAAGGACATATTAAATCGGTAGATAACCTGATTGAGGAAGAACGTTTAGAGATAATAAAGTTAGATAAACGTATTGAAGGTTTGAAATTAAATCTTAATAACTACAAAGATTTTCTGGATATAGAAACACATACATATATCTCTCCCTATATACAGCAACGTGATGCCCTTATGGCGCAAAAGGCTTCTTTAATCGAAAAGAAGAAACAAATTGAGCATTTGAAGAAAATTCGTACTCAACTAAGTGAGCTACATACAGAAGCTGAATTGTTGAGCGTGCAGATTACTGCACTAAAAGCTCAAATTGAATCGCTGAAGCAAAATGTTCCCTCAATAAGTGCCGTTTTGCAAAATATTTCAGATATTCTTGATGCTTATTTGAATTTTATCCCCATTAGGAATCCAGATAACATTTATATGAGTGAAACAACATTTCTGCCTGTTGTGAGAAATCGTGATTATGTTAAGCTTACTTCTGGCGGTTTAAGAACGCTTGTAAGTATTGGGTTTTTCATAAGCTTATTGAAAAATTCTTTGTTTGGTGATACATACTTACCTCGTTTTCTAATGATTGATACAGTAGGGAAGTATCTTGGTAAAACATCTAGAATTGTTTCAGATGAAACTGACATGGCAGAGGATCTAGAGGAAGGCATAAGCGATCCTCAAAAATACAACAACATGTATAAGTATTTTCTCGATCTCCATAAGAAATATAGTGATCAATTCCAGATTATATTAGTCGATAATGACCTTCCTGATAAAGTGGAGCAAACATTGCAACAATTTGTTGTAAAACATTTTAGAGTAGATGGTAGAAATGGTTGCGATAAAGGACTCATTGATGACATTGAATAATCGATGTGTTGTTTACATAGATAGGAATTGTGGTCAGCATCGACCCATTTGACACTAGAGCGTGTAGGGAGTTAAGTTTTTACTGATTACCTTAAAAAATCAAAAGTGTTATTCAATGTCGCCGCCGCTGCATCTTGTACGCGGCTTTTGTTTGTTGATAATAGAATGATTTTATTGAAGTAACGTGGTCAGTTTAGTTTAGAAAAAGTCTATATGGAAATGCAGATAATGAGGTGAACTATGTGAAATTCAATCAAATGACAGACGAAGAAAAACGCAGATTACTTATTGCGATGTATTTTCTACATAAGGGCTCGCATCATTTAAGTCGTTTACACGGTGAATTTATGGAACGAGAAACCGATGAAGAAAAAAAGAAGCAATGGAAAAGAGACACAATCTATTTGGTGCAATCACACAGATTAACGAGTTGCACCTTTATTCTGAACTAGAGGAAAGAAAATGAAGAAATACAAACATTAGAGGATGAAGTTTTTGAATGGATTGAAGATAACGGTTTTACCGAAGTAGTTAAGAAGTATTTTGATAAGAATAGTCTTATGTTCAGCTAATGGAGAAGCTTTATCTTGAAGGAGTGAAAGAGATTTGGATCCACGTGCTAATACTTTGGGAATAGTTACTCGTAATAATCAAATCCTTGTTGAAGAACAATCAGGAAACCATTCAAAAGGAAATGGCTTTTACTATAGACCAATAGGTGGAACAATCGAACTTGGGGAACACTCGCAAGAGACACTTGTAAGAGAATTTCACGAGGAACTAGGTGTTGAAATAACAATTAAATGTTATATCAAATGTATTGAGAACATTTTTAAGGTCGAAGAGAACATAGGACATGAAATAACTCAAATATATCTCGTTGAATTTAATGACCCCAATTTATATGAGGAAGAACACTTCAAAGTTATTGAAGGTAATAAGATTTCATACGCTAAATGGATACCAATTGATGATTTTGAACATGGACGTAAGATTTTATATCCTAATGGCTTAACAGAATTGCTTAAAGACATTACATAAAACATGGATTTCATTAACCTAACGGGGCAGAATAGTTTAAATTATCGAGAATAAATCCGATATAGGAATCATTATGAAAACACTGACGTCAAATTAGAATGAAACAGAAGATGAAACAGAAGACAATTGTCCAAAGCGAAGTGCGATTCAGCATAATAAGGATACAGTTCGAGTTTGTTTGTGATACTATCTGTGTATCTAGCGCAACATAAATAGTTCGAAAGAACATTTGGGGAGATTTTTCATCATGGCAATCTTAGAAAGAGAAGTAGAAATAAAAATGAGGGGTAAAAGCGTAAAACACTACCAAGAATTAGGGTATGATATTCCAAGAAAGCTTAACGCCAAGGGAGAACTAACAGTCGATCAGTATGCAAAAATAAATGTGAAAATAGAACACTTGTCCAAAAATAGCCACTTAAAGGTGACAAAGATATGTGACGAATGTGGATCAGTTAGTAATAATATTTACTATCGTTATGTGATTGAATCAAGAGAAAAAGGCGACGGGAAAGACAGATGCAAGGGTTGTGGATGGAAATACGGAGCATCGATAAAGTCATCTAATTATATGAATAAGGGTAATAGTATAAATGAAACAGATCCCTATTTAACAGAACTGTTTTATGATAAAGAAGATGCATTTAAATATTCTAGAAGTTCTGGCAAGAAAACTTTTTTCAAATGTCCTAACTGTGAAAATAAAATGCTGAAGTCTGTTGGAGATGTATATTATTATGGTTTAAGTTGTAATATTTGTGATGATGGATTTAAATATCCCGAAAAGTTTATGAAAAATACATTAACGCAACTCGGAATAGACTTTGAAACGGAAAAGACATTCGAGTGGTCTGAAGGTAAGAGATATGATTTTTATATTGGTGAATACAACATCATCATAGAAACTCATGGTCAACAACATTACGATGGGGGTTTCGAGGTATTTGGAGGCAACAGTTTAAAAGAAGAGCAAGATAACGATGAATTTAAATTGAAAAAAGCTATTGAAAACGGAGTAAAAAAATACATTGTAATTGATTGTAGAAAGTCAGAATTACAACATATTAAGAATAGTATATTAGACAGCGGACTTGCGATTATATACAACTTATCGATTGTAAATTGGGAATTAACACATAAGGCAGCTTGCTCATCATTAGCACATGAAAGTTGGAAGATGTTTCAAGGCGGAATAACCGATTTAAACAAAATAGCTATTAAATTAAATATTAACAAAGAAACTGTTCGTAAATACCTTAAGCAAGGTACTGAAGTTAATATGTGCGATTATGAAGCTGAACTAAACATAAGAAAAATTGTACAATTATCTTCAAGTATGGAGTATATCGGAGAGTTTGACAGCATATCAGAAGCAATATATTCTTTGGGAAAAACCACTAAAACTAGCGTTTCTGCAATTTCGTCTGCTTGTGTAGGAAGACAAAATACTGCATTTGGATATAAGTGGATGTATAAAGAAGATTATGATAAATATTTAAATGGCGAACTGGAATTAAAAGAAGATACTGATCCAAGATTCAAGTCAGTTGTTCAACTGTCTGTGGAAGGTAAATATATCGCTGAATATGACAGCATTAAAAGTGCAACTATGACTTTTCGTGGAAAGTCTACTTCGTCAAATATAAGTTCTGCTTTAAAGAGAATTCAAGAAACAGCATATGGATATAAATGGATGTACAAGTCAGACTACGAAAGATATTTAAATGGAGAGATATTAACGAAAGAAGATAAATATCCTAAAGTTAGACAAGTTGTCAAGTTGTCACTAGATAATGAGTTTGTCGAATCATTTGACAGTGTAAAAAGTGCATCAATATCAGTTGGAACAACTAATAGTAAAAATATATCTAAAGTTCTATCAAAGAAAAACAAGACAGCATATGGATTTAAGTGGCTTTATAAAGAAGAATATGAATGATAGCTCGTTCGATGGTGCTTTTTTATGCCCATCAAAGCGTATAGAAATTGTAGAGCGTTGATGTGGGAAATATTAAACGTTGTTCCTAATGAAACCCTTCAATTACAATAAAAGTAGCAAGTATTGTTAGGAGAGAATAATGAAGTTATTTATGAAGGTTCAATTAGGTAAGTATATTTAAGACAGATTCAAGGTGAAATAATTGTTTGAAAAAGCAGCATGGAATAAGTAATATTTATTAATTAACACTGATTAAACATCTAAGGGGAATTTAACATGAAAAGAAATGTAGCTATTATTCTAATTGTTTTATTAACACTTTTTTCTGCACCTAAATTTAGTTTTGCAGGAGAGATTGTCCAACAACCCAGTAATAAAATTGTTGAGTTATCCGCAGGAAGTTCCCATGTGATGGCAATTACAGAGACTGGTATGTTGCTAGCTTGGGGAAGTAATAGTCATGGAGAAATAGGTGATGGTACTTATACAAATAAGTTAAGACCTGTGCAAGTAGGAACAGATACAGACTGGTCTAAAGTTTATGCTGGAAGAAATAATACGTTAGCAATAAAAAAGGATGGTACCTTATGGGCATGGGGGAGTAACTCTTATGGACAATTAGGGACTGGTGATACTAGTGAATTAAATATTCCTGTAAAAATTGGAACAAATAATGACTGGGTTAAAGTAGTAACAGGTAACACATTTACAGTTGGATTAAAAAAGGACGGGAGTATTTGGGTATGTAGAGATGGGAAAGGATATTATTTCAAAAAGTTTATCGATGGCTCTTGGAATGACATTTCTGTTGGTGTCGGTCATTTACTTGCATTAAAGTCAGATGGTTCTCTGTGGTCTTGGGGTAATAACGGAAATGGAGAATTAGGACTAGGTACTGATGGACATACCGCTAGCAATGATTTTGATGCAATCCAACTAATTGGGCAAGATCACGATTGGGTTATAATATCAGCGGGGAATGGATTCTCAATTGCCCAAAAAAAAGACGGAAGTGTTTGGAAGTGGGGAGCTAACAATAACAACATAAATGTACTTTCTCCAAAAATGATAGATGAAAACGTAAATGCCAAAATTATTAGTTCCTCTTTCTGGCATTCTACAGTAGTAAAATCCGATGGTACATTATGGACATTAGGTGGAGATAATGGATCAGGACAAATTCATGACGTGGCTACCCAGTTTCAACAAATTGGTAATGGGACAGACTGGTCTGAAGTAAAAACAGGTGATAGTTATACAGTAGGTTTAAAAAATGACGGTACAGTGTGGTCTTGGGGATATAATAAGTACGGTCAATTAGGTGACGGTACACAAACTGATAAATTAGTTCCAGTAAAAATAGGAGATAAAGATAACTGGACACAGGTTTCTTCATCTGGAGAACACACTGTTGCAACTGACACTTACGGGGATTTATGGGCATGGGGGCAAAATTTTGGATACCTTGGTGATGGTACAGGGAACACAAAAAATTCACCAGAAAAGCTAGATACAGTTTCAAACGTTACATACATCGAGGCTGGATGGTACTCAAATTTTGCAATTAATAAAGATAATCTCTTATATACATGGGGAGATAACTCCCATTATCAACTTGGTAGTGGAACCAATAACAACTTGTATACTCCAACTTTAAATAGTAATTTGGATGGATGGAGAATGATTGTATCTTATGCTACTTTTTCAATTGGTATAAAAACAAATGGTACACTGTGGTTTTGGGGGACTGATTTCAATCACAATTTTTTCAATAGTGAAAATCCAAGTAATCAATGGGACCCTGTCATAAAAGCAATACCAATTCAGTTGGGTAATGATAATGATTGGAATTCGGTTTCAGTAAATATGTCTCGAATTGTTGCTATTAAGAATAACGGTACTCTCTGGTCATTTGCGTCTAAATTTCCAAGCAATCCTGATGTGGCAGGTGATAATACTATTAAGTCAGACGGATTTATTCAAATTGGAGAGGACAATGACTGGGGGGCAATCTCTCTTGGTGGTAATAATTTCGCAGTGGCAACAAAAATAGATGGAAGTGCATGGTTCTGGGGTAATAATTTGTGGGGAGATAGTGCGGGAAATGCTTACGAAACTCCTTTACGTATTGGTATGAGTACAGATTGGAGTTCTGCTTCTGCTGGGGATTCTTTTGTTTTGCTAAAAAAGAAGGATGGAAGTATCTGGTCTTATGGTTCTAATGATTCTGGACAATTAGGTATAGGTAATAGAGAAACAAAACGCACCGCGGTAAGAATTGGTGATGAAAATAGCTGGAAAAGTATTTCCGTGGGTAAGGATAGTTCGTTTGCTTTAAAAAATGATGGAACCCTCTGGGCATGGGGATCAAACGATTCTAATAATTTAGGAATAGGTACAATAAACATCACTCCTAATCCAATTAAAATAGATATTAACTTTCCTGTAGTTTTTGGTGTTAAGAATACGGATACCAAAGTTAAAGGAATAACTATTCCTAACGCTGATGTGAAAATTTTAGTGGGTTCTACACTTATTGCATCAGGAAAAGCAGATGGAATAGGGGAATTTTCGATTGAAATCAACAAACAATCTATTGGAACTAAACTAAGCATAAATATACTAGACTCGAACGTGAAATTGAATGGTGTTACTAATGTTGCTGTCGCAGAAGATACAACGATAATAGCACCTCCATCGATAAACATTCCACCATTTGGTGGAGGTGGATTAATTCCAGTAATAGAAACGCCAATTGAAAAACCAGCAAGTAAAGATTTCTTTGGTAAAAACGTTGATGTGAAAAAGATCGAAGAAGTATTAAAAGAAAAGGTTGCTTCAATATTATTATCTCCACCTGTATTTTTTGCTGATACTAAAACACATTGGGGAAGTCAAAACATAAATATTTTTATGAAACTTGGGGTTGTATCAGGCTACGAAGATGGTAGTTTCCATCCCGATGCTAAGATAACGCGGGCAGAGTTTGCAACTATGATTTCTAAGATATTTAGTTTTGAAACAAGTACAGCTACTCATAGTCCTTCTGATATAAATGGTCACTGGGCTAAAGACGATGTTCTTAAACTTGCTTCCCATGAAATAATAAATGGTTATGAAGATGGTAGCTTTAAGCCAGACAATAACATTACTCGTGCAGAAATAGTCGCAATACTTGCTCGTTTAGTTAACTTAGGTTCTGCTGAAAAAACAAACAATGTTTCTTTTAGTGACATTGGGCAGGGCTGGAATGTTCAGCAAATCAAAGAAGCTGGTGAAGCTGGAATAATTGAAGGTAGGGATTCTTCTACTTTCGCTCCTAATGATTCTTCTACAAGAGCAGAGTCTTTAACAATCATTTTGAGAGCATTAATGTTAAATCCTGAGATTAAGACCATACTAGATCAATTGAAATAATTGTTGTAGACTTTTTTTGGGGGGCGTAATTATACGCCCCTTTCTTTGATGAAGGTTTCATATATGCCCATCAGACACGATATGAGATGCGCTATAAGCGTTTTGTTGTAGTAGGAGATATGTTGCTTCCAATTTTATTAAAGGGCTGATTGCATGCCTTAGACGCTTGCATAAGCTTGGCGGGAAAAGAGGAGGTGAAGGATTAGAAGTTTTGGTCGGTTTTTGGTCGGCAACCAAAAATAATGCAAGGAAACTAAGGGTAACAACAAGTTAAATATAATAAATGGGGAAGTACCCAAAGTATTATAAATCAAGGCTTTAGGAACTTTTAGATCATTATAGGATACCCGCGGTAAACAACCAAAAGAGCAGGAGCCTGGCCCCGTTGGCTGGGTTCCTTTTTTTTGTGTCTAAAGGTGAACCTACGCCCCATTGGCTAGGTCCCTTTTTTTATTCAGCACAAAAAAGTCTCATTGCATATTTAGCGATGTATTTCAAGCTTCCGATTACCAGCACAGCAAGGTATACTAAAGGTAACAGCTTATCCTTTTGGGATGAACGCCAAAACAAGTTGCAAGCGCATACATAAAATGTAAATCATTCACAGTGATTACTCTCGATATGATCGCTACACGGAATCGTAAAGGAAATGGGGACATTTACTATGCTGTTCAAGAGAGAGAGAAGCGTTAATGTTAACGTTAACAAAGGAAGGCATCGCGTGTTTGCGCAAATTCTCGTTCCTTATCTTGTTTTTCTGATGCTGCCGATGATTATTGGCTGGGTCATTTATCAGAAGACGACTGCGTTGATCGAAAGCGAAGCAACCGCGAGCCATATGAACCTGTTGGAGCAGAGTAAAGATATCCTCGATCGAAGATTGGAGGAAATCGCCTCGATTACTCAGCAGTTATCGGCCGATACAAGAATTATGAGGTTTCTGCCTGTCACTGATCCTTTTGAGGGGACGAATACGTACCGGGTCTTGGATACGAATAAAAGCTTGTACGATTACAGGATGTCTAACAATTTCATATTTAATTATTATGTCATGTTCAAAAATAGTGAAATGGTGTTAACTCCGGGAGCTAGTTACTCTTTTCAGCATTTTTTTGATCGGGTAGCTCATTACAGCAAGCATGATTATGATTCATGGTATGACTTTGTCGCCAAGCAATTTCATACCCGCAAAACCTTTGCGTCTGAGGAAGTCATCGCACAGGGTGTGCCCTATTCCATGCTGACGTATATGCAATCGCTTGGGTACCCTGGCAATCCCCAGGGCGCCATTGCTGTCATGATTGATCAGAAGGAGATCCAGAAGCTGTTTCAAGGGCTGAACATTTCCGAAGGGGGATGGGCCTATATTGTGGATGGCGAGGGGAAGATCATCAGTGAGCTGTCAGCGAGTAAAACCCCCTTACCGATCGAGATCGGCAATCTTATTGGTGATAAGGGCGTAATCGAGCAATCGCTGCAATCGAAGCAGATGATGATTACCTATACGAAATCCTCCTATAACGGTTGGACGTATCTGGTGGGACAGCCGACCTTTGTTGTACTGGAGAAGGTTCGTTATATTCAGAAAATCATCTTCTCTTTGACGTTCGTCTTTCTTGTGGTGGGTGTTTTCATCGCATATGTGCTAGCTTATCGCAACAGTAAACCGTTAAGGAATATCGTAAACATGATTTTGGAAAAAGCGGACGTAATCTCGCACCAGAGGGATGCCTTTGGATTAATCGGAGAAACGGTATGGTTTGTTCCACAATAACCATAGGATGAAGTCCGAGATAGAGCAGCAGGTTCCTTTGCTGCGGGCAGCGTATTTTCAGCGGCTGTTGAACGGACAATTTATTTCGGCACGTGATGCAGATGCACTGTTAAAGCATGTCGGTATGGATTTGCAAGGGATGTCTTATCGGGTCGCTGTTGTTCATTTACGAGGCTTCGATAACGGCTATAACGATGACCTGTTGGAAGAACTGGATATGAAGCGTTTGCTGGCCAAAGAAATGCTGAGAAGAACGATCGATCAGGAAGGCTTTGTTTACGATATAGCGGAGGATCAATTCGGGGTGCTTTTCTGTTATAGAGCTGAGCAGACGGAGTCCTATAAGGAGCCCATTGAGCAGAAGCTGAAGGAAGCCAATGAGGAGATGAAAAGCCAGTTAAAGCTGGTGTCCGTGTATGGTGTTGGCGGCATATGTGATAGCCTCACTAGCATCTCCAGATCGTATGAACAGGCCAGAGAAGCATTAAACGTGCAGTTATGGAAAAATGAGAATGAAATCGTGTGGTATGACGAGCTCCCAACGGATATGAACAACTATTATTTTCCGCAGGATGTGGAGATCCGCTTAATCAATTTGGCGAAAGCGGGGGACCATGCTGAGGTTCAGCATACGCTTAATGAGATATACCATGAAAATTTCGAGCTAAGGCACCTTTCCTTCGCGGTTATGCAGTTGTTCTTGTTCGAAATGTGGGGAAGTCTGGTGAAGCTGCTTCCGCAGATGGAGCTCGATCAGCAGGAGGTTTACAAACGGATCCAGTCACTCAGTAGTGAGATAGACTCCTATGAAAATATGCGCAAAAATTATAAGTCGATCCGCGCAACCTATCAATGGATATGCGAAAGCGTGAACGAGCATAAGAAAAGCCAAAATGTGCAGCTGATCCAAAGTGTTCTTGGCATGCTGCAAAACGCATATATGGACAGTGAACTTTGTCTGGATGTAGTGGCTGATCAGTTTCGCATCTCGAAAGTGTATCTGTACCAATTCTTCAAAGAGCAAACGGGTATTAATTTCTCCGACTATTTGGAAAATCTGCGCATGGATCGGGCCAAAGATCTACTGCAGACAACGGAGCTAACCATTCTTGAAATTTCCGATAAGGTTGGCTATAGCTCCTCTAATACGTTTTGTCGGGCTTTCAAGCGGCTGCATGGCGTCAGTGCGACCTCCTATAAGAAATTACACGGATAGAATGCGGCACTTAGGTGCCGTATTCTTTACTTTTGCACATCCATTTAGAAAGTGCACATGGCCGAATCTTAATATTTGCACATAAAGAAAGCGCTTTCTAATTTACGGCTTGAGGCGATTTCTTGTATCGTTAAGGTATCAATTGAAAGGGGGAAGAGCGCAAAATGAAAGAGGCTGTATTAACCAAGACAGGCACGCGAGCAAGCAATCTGCTATTTGTTGCAATAAGGAAGCAAATGAAGAAAAGCTGGCAATTGTATGCCCTGCTTGCGCTTCCAGTCATCTATGTCCTTGTGTTTAAATATTATCCGATGTACGGGGCGCAGATTGCCTTCAAGGATTATATTGCATCCAAGGGAGTCGCTGGGAGCGAGTGGGTCGGCATGAAGCACTTCATCCGTTTTTTCAACTCTTATGAATTTGTGAAATTGATGAAAAACACGTTGATCATCAGCTTGTACAGCTTGCTTGCCGGAATTCCGTTTCCGATTATTCTGGCCCTATCATTGAATTATGTGAAAAACCAGTTGTTCAAAAAATCCGTACAGATGATCACTTACGCACCCCATTTTATATCCGTCGTCGTGATGGTAGGGATCGTAATGGAGTTGCTCGACCCCCGCAATGGATTAGTGAACATGCTGCTCGGTCAATTGGGCTTCGAACCGATCAATTTTATGGCCAAGCCGGAATATTTCAGCTCGATCTATGTCTGGTCAGGTATTTGGCAAAATGTAGGCTTTTCCTGCATCATTTATTTAGCTGCTTTAGCGGGTGTTGATCCCGCGCAGCATGAAGCGGCAGTCATTGATGGAGCAAGTAAATTTCAGCGCATGCTGCATATCGATCTGCCGAGCATCGTTCCGGTTATGATTATTCTGCTTATTTTGAACACCGGTCATATTCTGGATCTGGGCTTTGAAAAGGTGCTGCTATTGCAGAATCCGCTGAATGCGCGAACCTCAGAAGTCATTGATACGTTCGTGTATAAGGTCGGCCTTGCCTCTCAGGCGATGAATTACTCTTATTCCACGGCCATCAATTTATTCAAATCGGTCATTGGTTTGATTTTACTGATATCGGTTAACCAAATGGCGAAGAAAGCTAAGCAGGAAAGCCTATGGTAAGGCAGATAGAGGGAGGAAGTCATCATGGAGCAAGCTAACATTCGGGAAGCCAGCAATGACCGTTGGTTTAACGTGATCAATTACACGGTGCTTACCTTATTTCTCATTATAGTGATGTATCCGTTAGTTTTTATTGTAAGCGCATCCTTCAGCAGCCCAGACGCGGTTATCTCAGGGAAGGTGTGGCTATGGCCGGTTCAACCTACACTCGATGGTTATGAGGCTGTATTTAAACATAAGCTGATTTGGAGCTCATTTCGCAATTCCGTCATTTACACGGTTCTGGGTACAGTCATCAATGTCGCACTAACGATTATGGCCGCTTATCCGCTCGCACGTAGAGACTTGTATGGGAAAAATGCCGTCATGCTCTTGCTGGTGTTCACCACCATGTTTTCTGGCGGGCTCATTCCAAGCTACCTGCTGGTCAAAGATCTTGGCATGCTTAATACGATCTGGTCGATGATTTTGCCCGGGGCGATGAGTGTCTTCAATGTCATTATTACGAGAACCTATTTCAAAACGACGATACCGGAAGAGCTGCTGGAAGCCGCTCAGCTGGACGGCTGTAACGATTTCAAGTTTGTATGGAATGTCGTTATTCCGTTGTCTGGTCCGATCATTGCTGTCATTACCCTGTATTCGGCGGTAGGCTATTGGAATCAATATTTCAATGCGCTGATCTATTTGAAGCAGCCAAGCCTATATCCATTGCAGCTTGTACTTAGGGAAATACTCGTTCAGAATGAAGTGGATCCCGCCATGCTGTCCGATCTGGGACAGGAAGCGAATCGGGAGGGCCTGCGGGCACTGCTTAAATACTCTCTCATTGTCATCTCATCGCTGCCGCTCATGATGATTTATCCTTTTGTACAGAAGCATTTTGTTAAAGGGGTCATGATCGGTTCGTTGAAAGGTTAGTCATTCATTGAAAATTTTTCTAATGATAAATGCTAGGGAGGGTTCTTTTAGATGAAAAAATGGATGGTAGTAAGCTTAGGTTTAGCCTTGTGTACAGTCTCGATATTAAGCGGTTGTTCAGATAAGGAAGCAGCACAATCAAATGCCACTCCTAAAGTGTCAGAGGATCGGGTGACTGCAGCAGGGGAATTACCTATCACGAAGGAAAAAACGACCTTAAAGGTTCTTGTAAAGGGAAGCGCATTTGTTGAAGACTTTGCAACGAATGAATATACGAAGTACCTGGAGGAGAAGACGAACATTCATATTGAATGGGATGTTGCCCCGGAGAAATCAGCGGTAGAAAAGCTTAATTTGGTGCTCGGAAGCGGAGATTTGCCTGATGTGATCATGGGCTTTGACGTTAGCCCTACGCAGCAGCTAATCTATGGCAGCCAAGGGGATTTCCTCGATCTAACGCCCTATATCGCTAAGTATGGCGTCGAGACCAAGAAGATGTTTGAGCAGGTTGATGGAGTGAAAGATGCTATTACGGCGCCAGGCGGTAAAATATATGGGCTGCCGCTAGTGAACGAGTGTTTCCACTGTTCAATGGGGCAAAAAATGTGGATTTACAAGCCATGGCTGGATAAATTGGGGCTAGCTGTGCCAACAACGACGGATGAGCTGTACAAGGTGTTAAAGGAGTTTAAAACAAAGGATCCGAACGGCAACGGAAAAGCGGATGAGATTCCGCTTGCAGGTGCAGCGGTGGGACCAGCAGTTAATATCGATTCGTTCCTTATGAATGCTTTTATACTAAACCCTAACAATACCAATCGTTTGTACCTTAATAACGGCAAGGTCGATGTGCCCTATAACAAGCCGGAATGGCAAGAGGGCCTGAAGTACCTGCACAAGCTGTATGCCGAAGGTTTGATCGCGCCGCAGTCCTTCACACAGGATCGGGATCAAGCGAAGCAAATGGGGGAAAATCCCAACATTAATATATTGGGCGCGGCGATAGCTCAGCATAACGGGACGTTTACAGCCTTCAATGGACCGAGCGGAAGATGGCTTGAGGTTACCGCTGTTCCAGTGCTCAAAGGGCCGAAAGGCTTGCAAGTTGCGCCGTATACCAATAGTGTCTCTCAAGGGCGTTACGTGATTACGAAAGCGAGTAAAAATCCAGAAGCCGCCTTTCGCCTAGCGGATCTGATGTATACGCAGGAGATGACGCTGCGTAACGCAGAAGGGCGTCCAGATGTGGAATGGAAATATGCGGCTCAAGGCGAGCTCGGTATCAATGGCAAGCAAGCCATTTGGAAATATACCGAAGCCAAGCTGGCAAATGTGCAAAATGTGAAATGGTCTCAAACCGGACCATCGCTTAGAACGAATGATTTCCGCCTAGGCTTGGTCGCCGATCCGAAAAACCCATTGGAAGTTATTTTGTACAATGAAACGAAAACCAAATACGAGCCTTATAAGCAGAAGCTTGAAACTGTTCTACCACAGCTGTTCTTCACGAACGAGCAGGCGATGGAGCTAGCTGATCTCGAGAAGACGATTACCGATCACGTTAAAGAGATGACCGCACGCTTCATCATCGGGGATGCCAATCTGGAGAAAGAATGGGACGGTTACCTGAAAAATTTGGATAATATGAACCTGAAGCGTTATCTGGAAATTTACCAAGCTGCCTATGATGCGAAGAAGAAGTAGATTTGAATGATCAATAGATGGGCCGACAATCCAGCGAATAACACTGGAAAGTCGGCCCTTTACTTTGTACGTTCCCTTCCATCGTTGTTTTCGATAAAAAATCATTATTTACGTCAAAGACGCCTCCTATGAAAACGTTTATATTGAAAATGAATTCAATACAAAGGAGTGCGTTGCGATGAATAATACGAAGGTTATGTTTCTCAGTCCATGGCAGGTTGAAACGGTAGAAGAGAAGTTCTCCCCTCAGATTGGTGATCAGGAAGTTCTGGTCAAGAAGATTTATACTTTAATCAGCCCAGGAACTGAATTGGCCATGCTGTCAGGGAACGAATCCTGGTTCCCGATGCCGGGTATTCCAGGCTATGCAGCTGTAAGTGAGATCGTGGAAGTGGGGGAAGGAGTAACGGAGTTTAATACCGGTGATATTGTTTTTCATTATGGGAACCACACGAAATATGAGGTTGTTTCGATCAGAGGGACTTTTCTTAAAGTTCCGGGAAACTTGGATTTGAAATGGATACCGTTTACTCGCATGGCCACCGTAGCAACGACTGCGATTCGTGTTTCAAATATTGAGTTCGGAGATTATGTAAGCGTTACGGGACTTGGACTTATAGGAAATATGGCAGCTCAGCTGGCGCATTTACAAGGTGCTACTGTGATTGGTATTGATTTATCGGGGGAACGCCTTCGAATTGCCGAGCAATGCGGTGTTATCAATGTCATTAGTGGTGGAAAAGGCAGTGTGAAGGAACAGATTGCCGAAATCACTCATGGAAAAGGAGTTTCTACCCATATCGAGGCTACAGGGGTACCTCAAGTAGCCGTTCAAAGTCTCGAGTGGATCGCCAAATTAGGTGAGATCATTTTCCTGGGCAGTCCTCGAGGTGAATATCATACGGATATTACTGAAATTTTGAACTACTGCCATCTGTATGGACGAGGCTGTATTACGTTCAAGGGAGCGCACGAATGGCGGTATCCAACCGAATCTAATGAGTTTGTCAAACATTCCTTGGTTAGAAACTCAAACATCGTATTCGAGCTGATGAAGCAGAAACGGCTGCAGGTTGAACCTTTAATCAGTCATGTGTTGAAACCGGAGGAAGCGAAGGAAGCTTACGAAGGACTCCGAGTGAATAAGGATCAGTACAGCGGTGTTTTATTTGACTGGAGCGAGACATGAGTCTTAAGAGAAAAATTCGTATCATGTTGAGATATGGAAAATAGGAATACGTTTCAGTTATACTTGGGAAATAATGCAGTAGGTCATCAATCATTCCGCAGGAGGGAAGTACATGGAGACTTGGATGAACAGCATAACGCCTTTCGTCAGAATGGTCAAAATTCATAAATCCTTCTCTCTGGCGGGTGAATGGATGGATTACGACCATGTGTATACCTACATCGAGCAAGGGGAAGCTGAGTTTTTTTTGGACGGGGTCAAATATCATGTGAAGGAAGGAGACATTCTCCTCATGCCTCCCTTCATGGCGCATATTATTCGCTCTACGTCAGAGGTGCCTTTGATCCAATATATCGTTCATTTTGATTTGTATTATGATGAAGAACGAAGTTCTTGGAAGGACCAAGCGATTAGTGAAGAGCGTAAAGCAATTGCAAACAAGGAGATGCAGCTAGCATCTACCATCCCAATTTCCCACCTGCAGCTGCCGGACCGGATCGAGTTAAAGAAAAGATTCCTGATCATGCAGAAGGAGTTTCTGGATAAGAGATCGGGTTATTCGTTGATCCTTAAGGGGATTTGTTTGGAATTATTAGTCCTTTTTATGAAGGGGCAAGTGAGCCATCACGATAAAGAAGGTAAAATGACAAAGGGTTGGGTGTTCATTGAAAACACCATCAATTTGATCAATGAAAGATATTGGGACCCCGAACTGGATAATCATACGATAAGTAAACATGTCGGAATTTCGACCAATCATTTGTCGTTTTTATTTAAAGATCAGCTTGGCATTACGATTCATAAATATTTGACCCATATTCGAATCGAGCAATCGAAAATAAGAATGATAGAAGGGAATCAAACCTTAACCGCTATTGCTGAGCAGGTGGGCTTTTCAAGCATTTATTTATTCAGCCGATCCTTCAAGGCTACGGTTGGAGTTATGCCCAGCATGTTTATGGCGATGAATTCTCAGCCAACTATTTGTTAGAATAAGATCTTACCCCAGGTTGGTGTGTTCATTATCGCGGCCATCTCCGGTGAACAGGAAGTAGTATCGGGAAATCCGCATGAGGCTCCATCTGATACCAATAGGCAACGGAGGAAACATCGTCGGTTCGTTCGAAAAGCTCTCTGCTGTTATGTCCAATCTGTTGAATCGTGACGCGCACATCGCTCTCGAAATGGATAGGGTCTGGAAGATGCCAACGATACAGTCCATGCATAGGCACGGAATCTTCGCCAAACTTCTCTTTGAGGGTCGTATCAGATTTGGAATAGAACGGGTATCCAAGATAGGGAGTGCTGTATGGCACCTCGACGGGGATCCCGTTTTCTTTTTCGTAAAAGCACCAGGCTCCACCGAAATAATCTTCCGTCCCTGTCCCGCAGAGAGTTGGCCACTCTTCATCTCCGTCCAAATAAAATTTAATTTCCCCCTCACCCCACCAATAACGTTCTAATGCCGCCCATGCCAAATAGGTGCCAACATATTTTCCCTTGCCCTTAACTCCGTCCAGAATCGTGTAATCTTTGCCTTCCGTTGTGATATTCTCTCTTCTCCATTGGGCGTGAAAGTATGCTGTATTCTCCGGGAGCGCATCTACTAGCGTATAATGAAACTGATAGAAGAAGCCGTGAATATCCTCGGCGTGCTGATTCTCGATAGTAATTTTGGCTGATTGCCGGAAAGGCATGGGGAAGTAGCAGTTCATGCCGCCTGTGGGATTCACGATGATCGGCTGTGAATTCACCTTGCAGCGCTCGCCGAACCCATTGCAAAAGAAATCGCCAAGCGGCACTTCCACAGAAGGTGAGGCTTCATCATCCCAGTAGATGCGGAGCACTAAATCTCTAAGGACAAAATTCCCCTTGGAGGTAGCGTTCGTACAAGTGATCCAGAAGTGCTGCAGGATGCCAGTCCCTTGAATATCGGCCAGAACGACCGTTTCTCCTTGAGGTAAAGTGATGCATGGCCTGCCTTTGCGGGCAATACCTAAATTGCTTGCTGCTTTCCCTCCTTGTCCCTTCTCACCGGTCGGATTCTCTGCCGTGATCCAGCGAGTTCGGTCTTGTGTCAGGAATGGAGCTGCAGAGAGTTCAGGAATAAAGCCTTGATTTTGCGACATAGGAACATCCACCTTTATCATTATAGTTATGCGAACTTGAAAACATTATATAATGAAGGTAAGCGCGTTCATTTAGCCAAAGTTAGTTAAAAGTTAACCATTATTGCTGAAAGGAAGGATTCTTACTTTGAGCTTTCAAACTGTCTCCCCATACGTTCGTATTGCGATGGATAGTATCATACAATCTCCTTGGATGTTAAAAGAAAGAATGCTTTGGGACTATGAGCTGTTATATCTAATGGAGGGCAGGGTAGACATAACGATTGAGGAAAAGACCTATGAAGGCAAATCAGGAGACTTGTTTCTGCTTAAGCCTGGACAGAGGCATTCCATCCAGCTCGTAGGTGATAAGCCGATTCGGCAGCCGCACGTGCATTTTGATTTGTTTGAGCAGGAGGATAGCGGGGACGTAAAGGTATCGTTCAAAATGCTGCAAGACATGGATGAGAGGGAGCGAAGCTGGTTTCGTAAGGATGAGCTGTCGGGCGCGCTCGTTGATCTCCCGAATCATATTCGATTAAGGGAGCCGAGTCGTGTGGAGCAGCAGCTTTTTGGAATCATAGCGGAATTTGAAGCGAAGCTGCCATTGTACGAATGGCGTTTAAAGGGCAACCTGCTAGAATTAATTACACATGTTGTGAGGGAGCATGCATGGAACGGACGATTATTTGAAAACAGTCTTCATCAAGAGCTGTTATTGGATATTGAGCGTTACATCGCGGCTCACGTTCACCGTGAGTTGAAATTGGATGAGCTATCGGAGCGATTCCATATCAGTAAATACTATTTGATCCATTTGTTTAATAAAGTATTCGATGTAAGCCCGATCCAATATCACCAGAGAATCCGGTTGGAGCGAGCCAAGAATATGATCAGGCATACCTTAATGCCGCTTCAGGAAATCGCAGATCAATTAGGATTTTCCGGTATTCATGCATTCAGTCGAGCTTTTAAGAAGAAGGTGGGGGTTTCGCCTGCTGGCTTTAGGAAGGAATTCCGTGACGAGCATCGCTCAGAATCCGTAAGGTCTTCTATTTGAACCAGCCCTTTTTCCAAAACCAAGCGAACATGCCGAATCCAATTCCAAACATGACCAAGAGAATTCCAAAATAACCCCAGTGCCACTTCAGTTCAGGCATATAAGCGAAGTTCATCCCATAAAGACCAGCAATGAACGTTAATGGCATGAAGATCGTCGTAATTACGGTCAACGTTTTCATGATGGCATTCATTCGGTTTGAATTCAGGGAGATGTAGCTATCCCTCATATCAGCCGTCATGTCGCGGTTTGAATCAATCATTTCAGACAACTTGAGCAGATGATCATGAATGTCCGTGAAAAAGACGAGCTGCTCGCGAAGATGCTCAATTCGATCTGTATTGATGACTCTGTACAGCAAGTCACGCATGGGCACGATGGTGCGACGTAATTTTAACAATTTGGCACGAATACCAAAAATGTGTTTCATTAGTGCTTCAATAGATTCGGCATCAAAATTGTTCTCGATATCATCCAATTGATCTTCGATTTGGTAAACACTTGGGAAATATTGATCAACCAAATTATCAAGAATTAAATAAGCCGCATAAATATGACCTTCATTCCGCAAATGTTCTTGTTCTGAAATTCGGCTCCAAGCATCCTCAATTTCCCTTGATTCATGTAAATGAAAGGTCACAATGTAATTACTACCCAGAAACATGTCCACTTCTTCAGCATCCAGTGTCATAGCATTAATCCCATGCATCACAAAAAAGTGAACGTTCTCATAGTGATCCATCTTCGGTCGTTGCAGTAAGAAAAAGCAGTCCTCTATGGCCAGCGGATGAAAATGGAAATGCTCTTTCAGATGCAGCGCTTCCTCTTCGCTCGGATTATGAAAGTCGACCCAATACCACTTAATGTTCGGGCCAAGAAGCTCCTCGAAGGGGACATTATGGAGCACATTGAAGTCCATGGTAATAGCAAGGGAACGAATCATCATTAAAACTCCTTGGGTCATATTTTCATCTGCTTAATTTTACCATACAATAGGGAAAGTTCAGAAATGCTTGGTCCCTTGTAAATAACGTATGTGGAAAGAAGGAAGCAGGTAGGGAGCCAGCATGTGAAAGTGCTGTTCGATATTTATCACCAACAAATTACTGAAGGTCATCTTATTACGAATATTCGTGAAAATATTGCTTGGATAGGCCATTTTCATGCAGCTTCCGTTGGAGGAACCGAGTGTCGGGTTAAAACGTCTTATTAATGACAAGTGAAAGCCATAAGTTGTACGCTGTAGAGTGTGCAAGCATCGAAGTTTGGATAGGTAGTGCTTGTGTGAATTCACACAAGCACTTTATTTATGGTTAGCGGATGAAGCGCATGGCTTTCATCCACATGCACGAAGGCGTCGTACCGCCGAGCCATAAGAGAGGGAACGTAATTCCCTCTCTCATGAGCAGGGCGGTACACGACCCCGATGGCACGGTGCCCCAGCACCTCGTGCCCGAGAATGGGATCCTCCTTGCTCAGCAGGAGGATCTGATCGTGCGCGCCGGCGCGATGCAAGAGCTCCTCCCAGCTGCCCAGCTGGGCAGGTGGCACTTGCATCGTCGCCATCGGCGCGCCCCAGGATGTCGCGGCGATGACCGTGCCGCGGTAAGTGCCGAAGCCGATGGCGAACACATCGGCTTCGCCGTGCGCTTCGCGCACGAGCTGGCCGACGTTCACCATCCCGTCGGCCAACATATCTGTGGCACGCGCGTCGCCGACGTGCGTGTTGTGCTCCCAGACGATGACTTTGGCGTCTGGGCCGTGGTGGTCGACGAGGCGGCGCAGCGCCTCGACCATGTGTCGGTCGCGGACGTTCCACGATTCCGCGTCATGACGAACCATGGTGCGGTAGTAATCCTCAGCGTTCACAGCAACAAGCGCGTTCAATTCCGCGCTAAGTGCTGCTTCGCTGTCTTCTTCGTACCGCACGTGTTTCGCGTGAAGCGTTTGAAGCAGCTTCACAACCTCATCCTTGCAGCTTTCGCCGTAAAAAGCCGCGGAGACCCCGTAATTTTGTCCCTCCTTCTCATAAGAGTCGAAGCACTCAAATGCCTTCCGCGCCAGAGCTAACTGCTCAGGTGTGCCTTTTTCCTGTAAATAACGTTCGATCTCTTCTAGTGACTCCCATAAACTATAGACATCTAAACCGTAAAACCCGACTCGTTCTTCCATCGGCTTATCAGCGTTGTGTTGGTTGAGCCACTCCATCAACTCCCCAACCTCTTCATTCGCCCACATCCAAGTCGGCCAGCGATTAAAAGTTTCCAATACCTCACGGGAGCTCGGCTTTGCATCCTTGTACTGTTTCACATAGCGGTTAATCTCATAACATGATGGCCAGTCGCCTTCGACAGCAATAAAAGAAAAACCTTTCGTTTCAATCAATTTACGACTTAGCTCCATGCGCAGCTTATAAAATTCCGATGTACCATGCGTTGCCTCACCGAGTAAAACGTACTTCTTGTCCCCGATTGCCTCTACTAATACATCCAAATCTTCGGAGGTGCTCAGCTGCACAGCTTGCTGTCTAATCTGTTCCACAATGGCGTCTTCAACTTTCACTTGTTTGACTCCTATTCCTAAAGATTTACATTCTGTAGTATGTACAAAAGTGCATACAAAAAAAGCGATTCGAATGGATTCGCTTTTTTGTAACACAATTGGAACATTCCTGTTACAGTTCTCTAACATATTGGGTGTATTATAATAAACAAGACCCCCCTTTTTTAATATAAACTTTGGACCTGGCCCCGTTGGCTAGGTCCCCTTTTTTTGTTATAGAGAAAGGATGATGACAAAATGATTCGCACAGGAGAACGGTTATACATCCGCCCCTTTGAAATTGGAGACTCGGAAGCTCTGCTGGCGTTGATGCTGCGCAACCGGCAATTGTTTGAACAGGTGGTGCCGACACGGCTGGAGTCGTTCTACACGCTGGATCACCAAGCCAGCAGTATTGAACTCTGGAAGCAGGCCGATCAAGAGGGGCGGCGCTATTCATTCGGTATCTTCCTTAAAGGCACCGATGAACTCATAGGGGAAGCTTCCCTTTTCGAAATCGTTCGCGGACCGCTGCAGAAAGCGATCCTAGGTTATTGCTTGGATGAAGGTTACAATGGCAAAGGTTATATGACAGAGGCCATCCACCTTGTGCTGGATTACGCCTTCCAGGAGGCGGGATTTCATCGGATCGAAGCTGGGGCAATGCCGCATAACACCGGATCTATCCGGGTGTTGGAGAAGGTTGGTTTTCGTCAGGAGGGCCTAGCCAGGGAGAATGTGAAGATTCAAGGCGTTTGGCGGGACCACGTGATGTTTGCCATATTGGAAAGCGACTCTCGCTAATCAAAAAAGAGACCTAGCCCCGTCGGCTAGGTCTCTTTCATTTAACCTTAGATCGATAAATCTCATTAACCAATCGATAAGCGTGCCGATGAATTTCATTTTGGTAAAATGTTTCGGGCGTGAATGAGGTATCACCGGCTCGATTCCGATCTTTGAACCAGTCTAATCGATAAGAAGGGGGAGAGCTTCCTTTATGGGAGGCTTTTTCATGATTGCGTGGTAAAATGGTGAAGAAAAAATGATTTGTTTGGAGAGGGGTCACACCAATGAGTGCCGAAATCGAAAGAAAGTTCCTATTACCCGCGTTCCCTGCGGCTGAACTGGACAATAATGAGATAACGCTAGTTTCAAAACAGTACATCTATCAAACATATTTGGCCTTCTCGGAAGATCAAGAAATCAGAGTGCGTCAGCTGGTGGATAGTTCTGGATTGTCTCATTTTACACATACGTTCAAATCGGGGCATGGCTTGGTTCGGGAAGAGATTGAATACAACATATCGGAGCCTATATATAAGCAGCTGCTTGAACGTACGGGGTTAATTCCATTGGAGAAGATTCGCACCACGGTTGATGTTCAGGGGCTCCATTTTGAAATTGATGAATATAAACAAGTAGACCTCCTGGTTGTCGAAGTCGAGTTTCCAGATGTTGAAGCTGCGCGGCTCTTTGTAATACCTTCTTGGTTTGGGAGAGAGTTAGGAGCGGAGGAAGAATTCCGAAATAAGTCGATGTGGGTCAAACTGCAGACGACACGATAAACGAAGTTTTGTTTCGATTTCCTTACAATTGGTTAATAATTTTCATCAAGATATTTCCAATTGTAAGGAGGGATATGACGTGAAAAAAGGACTTGTAAGGCGCAGGAAATCGCCTCTAGCCTTTTATCTAGCGGCGCTCGCTGTAACGATTGCCATGAACAGCAAGCATGTCTGACAGAATATGTAACAACTATAAGATAAAGGCCGAGTTTATGACCCAATTGGGGTCAGATCTTGGTCTTTTCGCTTTTTTTTGCAGAGTGAAAGTGTTAGATTCGTTAGCGAACTATTAGGAAAAATAATGTTTAGCTAAGATTTAAATGATCAGTCTCTCAAAGAACAGATTAACAGCATACTTCAAGAGACGGGACTCGAACCGCAATATCTAGAATTAGAGATAACGGAAAGCATGACGATGGATGTTCAAGTTGCCTTAACAACTTTAAATAGCTTTAGAAACATGGGTCTGAAGATAGCTATGGATGACTTTGGAACGGGTTACAGCTCGCTCAGTTATTTGAAAGAATTCCCGATCCATCATTTGAAAATTGATCAATCCTTTGTGAAGGATATCTCGGTTAGTCCTACCAATGCAGCTATTGTAAATACGATCATTGCGCTAGCACGTAACCTAAAGCTAGTTGTGATTGCAGAAGGGGTAGAGAACGACGACAATTTAAAGATTCTGCAGGAATTCAATTGTGACACCGTACAGGGATATTTATTTAGCCGCCCGGTAGAAGCAAGCGAAGTACCCGAGATATTTCATAGGTTTTCATGCAATCGAATTGCGAATACATAAGAATCATCCTAACGCCAAGACAGCGACTATCGGTTCTGTGGCGTTTTTTTGTTATTTCATAATTCTGGTAAAAAATAGTGTAGACCTGCCATAATTCGACATATTATAATAGATGATAGAAGAAAAATAGGTATAAAGGAGGGATTTTAGTGATTAAGGTGCTTATTATCGAAGACGACATCATTATAGGACAAATGATAAGCATGTATCTTTCAGAAGATCAATTTGAAATGAAGCAATCCGTAACTGGACATGACGGATTGAGGGAAATCGTTCATTTTAAGCCTGATGTGATTTTATTGGATCTGGTGTTGCCAGATTATGAGGGGTTAGAGCTATGCGGGGCCATTAGGGGACTAAGTTCCGTTCCTATTATTGTGATATCGACGAAAACAAACATTAAGGAGAAGGTGGAGGCCTTTAATATTGGGGCTGATGACTATCTTTGTAAGCCGTTTAGCATGCAAGAGTTAAAAGCACGGATCAAAGCCTCGCTTCGTATGGCGGACATACAGGTTCCTGCTGCCGGTGTGTCGGAAGGGACAGAGTCACAATATCCTGACTTTACGCTGGATGTAGAGCGCAGGTTGATTGTGATCAAAGATCAAAAAATTGATATCACCAATTCGGAATTTGAAATTATGAAACGTTTTATTCACTATCCTGGCAGAGTGTTTAGACGCGATGAACTTATAGATACTTTATATCGGATGGGCGATATCGTGAATGATCGAGCGATTGATGTACATATTACGAATCTCCGTAGAAAAATAGAGCAGAATCCAAAGGAACCTCAGTATATTAAAACCGTCTGGGGTGTTGGTTATAAATTTGTCCATCTTTCAGCTATTTAAGGTGCGCAACTAAGCGATGAGGTGAGTAGCAGTGCTCAAAGATCTACTGAACAATTTCTCGATACTGGCTGTTTTTATTTTCTTGTCTATCGAGATTTTCTATTCTCCTAGATTAAAAGCCACATCAAGATGGAAATATCGCATAATAGCAGGGCTGATGCATGGGATCTATGGTGTCATTCTAACTTTTCTTGGCGTACATGTTACTGCCAGACATATATTGGATTTAAAAGCGATTGCCATTCTGATGGCAACATTCATTGGTGGAGGAATTTCTGGTTTTATTGCCACCATGATTATGATTATTGGCAGGACGATGATAGATCCTAATGTTTTCTTTCGAATCTCTACACTGGGACTGCTCATATTTGCGGTAACCGCGCTAACTAATCATTACATTCACGGTTATTGGAGAAAATGGACATTATTAATTATGTGTCCTATCAGCGTTTTGTTCGTTGATATGGTGCTCATCTATCATATTCCTGTTTTCGAGTTAGTCATTCCAGCTTTACTTCTGCATTTGGGAGGGGGCTTATTCGCAGCAGCGCTAATCCGCTATTTCTTAAGGGCAGAGGAGCTAAGGAGTCAGGTAAGTCATATCCAACAAGAGTTGATGGATATTCTTCGGCTGCAGCCCGGCATTACATTTAAACTTAAGAAAATTCATAATGAATTCATTTATTCTATGATTGATGGCCGGTTGTTACGAAATCTCGGACTACATCCACGAGATTTATTAGGTAGAAATATTCAATCAATCAAAAGTTTTACTACCGAATTCACAACGTTTATAGTTGGGAAATTTGAAGAAGCATGGAAGGGGAACAAAGTTGCTTATGAGTATCAAATAAAGGGAAAGATCGCCTTTACAACCTTACAGCCTATATTTGAAGGTGAGCAGGTGGTCGAAGTCATCGGCTCTACGACAGATATTACAGAGAGAACAGCAGCAGAGCGGCGTATTCAGGAGAGTGAAGCACGTTATCGTATCCTAGTTGAGAATTCACAGGAAGGAATTCTTGGATTCACGAAGGAAGGCGATATTACCTCTGTTAATCAAATCGTTTCTCTGATGACCCATGCGACAGCTGCGGACATGTTGGGCAAAAAAATTACCGAGTTTCTCCCGGAAGCGGAGCAAATTCGTTGGGATTCCCATTTCCAAGAAGTCATCCTGAATGGTGGTAACGTACGGTTTGAAATGAGTCTTCCGTCCTCTACAGGTGCTCTTCGAGATTATTGTGTCACGCTTTCGGTCTACCATGATGCGAGTGGCGAATTGGAAGGTATTGTTGGAACGGTTCATGATTTCACAGAGGTAACCATGCGGCATGCCGCCGATCAAGCGAATGAAGCTAAAAGCCAATTTATTGCCAAAATGAGTCATGAAATTAGAACTCCCCTGAACGGTATCATTGGTCTTTCTCAACTTCTCGGGAAAACCGCGCTCTCAGACCATCAAAAGGATTATCTACATAAAATAACATCATCATCCCATACGCTGCTAGGCATTATTAACGATGTTCTTGACCTTTCCAAAGTAGAAGCGGGAAAACTCGAAGTTGAACGTACTGGCTTTCAGTTAGATGAACTTCTTAAGGATCTCTCCAGCATACTAAGTGTCTTATCAGATAGTCGCCAGATCGAGCTTATTTTTAATACAGCCGCTGAACTGCCCAACCATATTCTTGGGGATCCGCTGAGACTGAAGCAAGTACTGCTTAATCTTTGCGGCAATCCGATCAAATTTACTTCAGAGGGCTATGTGATGCTCCAAATTGAGTTGGAACCACAAACGTCCAGAGAAGAAATTATGCTTAGCTTTACCGTAGAGGATAGTGGAATAGGTATATCTTCAGATCGCTTGGCCTTTATTTTTGATCCTTTTTCTCAGGCAGATGGATCTACGAGTCGTGAATATGGGGGAACTGGATTGGGACTTACGATCAGCCAGCATTTGATAGGGCTTATGGGCGGGTCTTTAACAGCTGAGAGTGTAGAGGGTAAAGGAAGCAGATTTAAATTTACACTGCCTTTCCATGTCATAGAACTCGCTGACCCAGATGAATGGGACTTAACGAAAGAGCATATGACGTATCAAGTTTTGCTGGTCGAAGATCATCCTCTGATGCGCAGCAGCTTACGGGACACTTTGGAGTCTTTTGCCTTAATCGTTTCGGAGGTGCCTTCCTGGAAAGATATGTTTGAACGGATGAAGAGGTTTGGGACCGATAACGACAGGTACGATTGTATCCTGCTTGATATGGAAATTGAAGATATGTATGGCATAGATATATGGCATACTTTTATCGAGTCGATCCCAAGAGATCAAACGCTTGTTGTTTGCTTAACTTCACCGCTTGGTAAAGAAGAAATGCTGAAACTTCCGAATAGCGCAAGACCTGATGCCGTCATGGTTAAACCGATTTGCCGTTTAGAGCTTTATCAAACGTTGGAATCCCTGTTTAATCCACACAATCAATCTCCAAGAAGCAGCAGGTCTTTGCAGGCCATATCCTCCAGAGTTAGCAAGTCAGGGCGAATTCTTCTCGTGGAGGATAACGAAATTAATCAGCAGGTTGCCATGGAGTTTCTAAAGGAGCATGGATTTGAGATCACGATAGCGGAAAATGGCCGGGAAGCCATTGAAAAACTGGAACTCGACGAATACGACTTGATTTTGATGGATATTCACATGCCGATCATGGACGGTGTTGAAGCGACAGCGCACATTCGTCAAATCCCCAACTATATGAATATCCCCATCATTGGACTGACGGCCAACGTAGTTAAACAGGATCATGAAGATTATATCCGTTATGGAATGAATGACGTCATTAGTAAGCCTTTGGATATAAAACGTCTCTTTAGTGTGATTAGTAAATGGATAGAACCATCTACTTCAATAGGGGCTAGTCAGACGAACACAATCCATTTTTATAAGCACATAGAAGCAATTGATTGGCAAGCTGCGCTTACCCGTCTAGAAGGAAAAGAAAGCATCTTAGTCGTCATGCTTCAGTTGTTCAAGAAAAATTATAAAACTTTTGTCGAGCAGCTAACGCTAAATATCCTTGATGAGGATTGGAAGGCTGTCAAAAGGGCTATACATACACTAATCGGAGTTGCCGGAAGTATTTCCGCAAATCGTTTACATGATGCTGCAAGTTACCTGGAACTTGCCGTTTTGCAAAAAGAAGATTTCCATGATCAGCTCATCGAAGTGGCAGAGGAAATAGAGCGTATTATCACATTTATCCCAAATGAAACTTCTTAGTGAGTGGAACTGCCTATATCAATTTCAGATACAAATGTGATAATTCCAGCCATTGTTGAATGATGACCCCGGCAGTATGATGAAGGTAAGGAAAGACTTATTACTTTCATAAACAGGAAGGGGATAGCTGCCATGTTTGTTAGGAAACAAGATCGTATGTCACCTATCACAGAAGAGCAATATGAGCAGTTCGAAAGAGATGGGTATTTGCTTATAAAGAAAGGCTGCAGCAGCGATCTCATTGATGCCTTTAATGGACACATCTTTGATATTCGTAACCAAACAGAAATACCCAATTGGGCAGCCTGTGAAGAAAGCAAAAAGTTCTCCCTGCGGTTGTTTAATCCACATAAGCATGACAGCTTTTCTCGCCAAATGATGAAGCTTCCCATCATTCGAGGTGCGCTAGCTCAATTAATGGGCAGAGAGGCTAACTGTGTGCAAAGTATGTACTTCTACAAGGAACCAGGTTCACCGGGACAGGCCTCGCATCAGGACTATTACTATATTAAGAATGATCCCATGACGATGATCGCCGCTTGGATTGCTTTGGAAGAAGTCGTGGATATCGAAAATGGATGCCTCTGGGTCATCCCTGGCACACATAAGCTTGGACTGCTGCCTCATGGTGCAGTGAAAAATATAGAAGAGCACGAATCATGGACAGACGAGACAGAAGGCATTGACCTTAGTAAGCAAATCCCGGTCGAGATGGAAAAAGGAGATATCCTATTCTTTAGTGAGCTGCTCATCCATTCGTCCAATAAGAATCGAAGCAAAGACCGTTGGCGACGCTCCTATGTATGTCATTACATTCGCGAGGATTCGTTTGTAACTCAGAGGGAAGATTTGAGAGAAAAATTTCCGTTGTTCTAAGAACGTTGATAAGAAGAAAGCTAACTCTTTTTACAGCCAAGGCTGGAAAAGGTTAGCTTATTTTATTTACACATACACAAATATATGAGCGTTCAAAAATAACTATAATTAAACTCCCCAACTTACACATACAGGAACTTCATACCCTACAGAGAACAGTGTTAATAAGACTAAGAACTAGAAGGAGATAGATGAATGGAAATTGAGTTGGAGAAATGGATCATCGAGGCAGATATAGCAAGTATGCAGCATGCAATGAGTGCAGGTAGGGTTACTTCGGAACAATTGGTTCGCATATATCTAATCCGCATAGAAAAGTATGATTCTATATTAAATACTATTCTAGAAATAAATCCAGACGCTATAGACATAGCCAAAGCTTTAGATGAAGAACGAAAAGTGAAGGGCAGCCGTGGATCCCTGCATGGTATCCCTATTCTGCTGAAGGATAATATCGATACACACGATCGTATGCATACAAGCGCCGGTTCTATCGCATTAGCGGAATCCTTCGCAGCCGCCGATTCCTTCGTTGCAGATCAGCTTCGAGCGGCGGGGGCTGTGCTGCTTGGTAAAACGAATATGACTGAATGGGCAGGCTACATGTCAGGGGATATTTGGGCGGGCTATAGCTCAAGAGGTGGTCTCACCTTAAATCCTTACGGCCCTGGCGAATTATTCGTAGGCGGTTCAAGCTCGGGCTCAGCAGCGGCCACGGCAGCGAATCTAGCAGCAGTAGCGATTGGAACGGAAACATCGGGCTCTATCATCAGCCCCTCCAGCCAGAATAGCTTAGTTGGCCTTAAGCCAACGATTGGACTAGTTAGTCGAACGGGCATCATCCCAATTGCTCATAGTCAGGACACAGCGGGGCCTATAGCAAGAACGGTCAGCGATGCAGCGATTTTGCTCGGCGCTTTAACCAACATGGATGAGCGCGATGTTGAGACGTTAGTGAGTAAAGGGCGTTCTTTCCAAGACTACACCCAATTCTTAGATGCCAATTATTTGCAGCAAGCTAGAATAGGGATCCCGAGATTTTATTATCATGAATTAGACAAGGCTCGGCTTGATATTGTAGAGGCGGCTATCGCCGTTTTGAAACAAAAGGGTGCCACAATTGTTGATCCGGTGGTGCTTCCATGTGAGCAGACGCCTTGGGATGGCAATGTCATGAGGTATGAATTTAAGAAAGACTTGAATGATTATTTATCCAAATTGTTAGGCAAGATACCCGTCCATTCATTGGCAGACGTGATCGCCTATAATGAAGCGCATGCAGATCAAGCATTGAAATATGGGCAAGGAACTTTAATCTGGTCTGAGAAAACGAGCGGGACGCTAACGGAACAAGCCTATTTGGACAGCAAAAAGAGGGATAAAGAGATGTCGCGTGAGCAGGGGATTGATCATGCATTAAAGGAGCATCAACTGGATGCACTCTTATTCTTAGGGGCTGAGGGTGGGGCAGATCTTGCGGCAAGAGCAGGTTACCCGTCCATTACTATACCGGGAGGGTATGCTGCAACGGGGATTATCGCACCGGGCGGGTACACAACGAAGGGACCACAAGGGATTACCTTTGTAGGAACGGCATTTAGCGAACCCACTTTGATAAAAATTGCTTATGGGTTTGAGCAGGCGACGAAACATCGCATTCAACCCGAGTTAGCAACTGCTGCGAAAATAGAGGTAGAATAAAATGTTGAATCTAAGAACGATGGTTGTTGGATTAACCGACGATCATGTGGCTAAGGCATTCATGCGGTTATGGGAACATAAGGATGGAACATTAAAAGTTTGGCGAGCAAGCTCCAACTTCGTATATCGATTTGAAAATAAAGGTAAGAAATACTTTTTGAGGTTTTCTTTTGAAGGAGCACAGACCCTGGAGCAAATAGAAGCTGAACTTGATTTCATAAATTACTTAGCCTTATCTCATTATCCTACAATTGTGCCTATACGTTCTAGCGAGGGTAAGCTAGTTGAAAGAGTAACGACAATTGAAGGGGCATATATTGGTGTTGTTTTCAGTGATGCGGAAGGGGAAAGTTTAGATTATGATCAAATGAACAATTCGCAGATGGAGGCGTGGGGGAAATCACTTGGCAGCTTGCATGTAAGGTCACAGGAATATGAACCACCAAAAGAAATAAAGCGTAAGGATTGGCGAGATGGACTGGATCATATTGCAGTGGCATTAGATCGTCATCCACATGAAAAAGAAGCCTTGATGGAGCTGGATAACCTGAGGCTTTGGCTTTATTCTTTAAAGCAATCCAAGCATGAGTATGGTCTCATTCATTATGATTTTCAACAGGATAACATTTTCTGGCATGCAAGTACGTCGCAATTTCATGTTATTGATTTTGATGATGCTATGTATCATTGGTATGCGATGGATATTGTTGCAGCTCTTGCTGACGTGTTGGATAATACAGAGAGGGATTCCAGCAGTCAGGTAGAATGTTTTCTGAGAGGCTATACAGCGATTTGTCCATTAGACAAGCAAATGATAGAACACTTTCCAAAGCTCCTAAGGTTCTCTAAGCTCTATAGCTTTTCAAGGATCCTAACAGCTTTGGAGGATAGTGATCTATCAAATACGCCACCATGGTATGCAGGATTGAAATTAAAGCTCATGAAAATGACGGACGAAATGAGACTTGGTTTCAGCAATCCATGGTGACCTACTAATTAACGGAACATGAGGAGGATCACAACTTGGAAATAAGGCGTTTATGGCAACCAGATATACCGCAAGTACAAGCACTAATGATGGACGTGGTGTCACGTCTTCCGTCTGATGCGCTTTATTCGATGGACCGCTTGGAGGCTCTATACGAATATGTCCAAGACAAGGGAGAGATGTATGGCACTTTTCAAGGTGAAAAGCTTGTTGCTTATACCGTTATCGCATTTCCCGGTTTAAGTGCCAATAATCTCGGACGAGAGTTTGGAGTGCCGGAAGCAGATCTACCTAGAGTTGCTTCTCTAGAAGGATCCATTGTCCATGAGTCGGTCAGGGGAAAAGGGCTGCAGCGGCATTTTCATGCCTTGAGGGAACAGCGCGCGCGGGAAAAAGGTATGTTATATCTCTACGCAACCGTACATCCTGACAATGCTATAAGTCGGCAAAACTTAGAAACATCTGGCTTCACACTTCAATTCACCCGCCCGATGTATGGCGGTCTTCTAAGGCATTGCTATGCGAAGAAGCTTGAAGTACTAGACTAGTATGTTATTTGGTAACGGCAAGCTCTCTAACTTTTTTCCACGCATCCAAATGCTTTTCCAAATTACCGACTAAGGTATTGAGATCATTCAGAAATTGTTCTTTATCATGAGCATCGACGTCTAAGGCTTCAATTTGAAAATCACTAGCTGCAGGAAATGCGTTAAGCATTTGCAGAAGTTTGCTTTGAATTGGGCTAATTGTTGTACTAGTTGAAGCTGCAGGCAGCCCGCTTTGTATCGGCATTTCTATTTTATTGTCCGGGACTATTTCCTTGGATTTCTCCGCTTTCTCCACTTTTGTCGGGGCTTTTGCAGCTGCAGGCTTGGCTCGTTCTGCTCGGTTGTTTTGAAAGACGGACCAAGTTTCGACCAGATCATGACCTGTTTTATAGAGAAGCTTTCCTTTGGTGCTTTCTGAAATATCTTTATCTTTGAACATGCGAGCAATCTTTTTGACATCACTGACAGGCATTTCATCTCTGGCAATAATCAAAGCAAGCGGATCGCGGTGCTCGATCGGTAAATCTTTGATAGGCAGCAACTGATCTTCGGTCAACTTGTCCTTTCGAATTTCCGTGCCGCTCACGATCAGCTTCTTGACTGAATTTCCAAACTTTAACAAATCACATTTGTTTTTGATGTAAGTTTCCGGCTTGCCAAGTTTGCTAGAAAGGTATTTAATAGAGGAACTGAATTTGGAATCATTCATAAGTTTGTGGAAGGCCTCGGCTTCCTCAATGGGAGAAAAGCCTTCCCTTGTCAGATTCTCCGCAATCTGTTCTAAATAAATCTCCAACTCATCCGTTACGGTCGATACGATACAGGACATGGTGGGGCGTCCCAGCATTTTGCTAGCTTTGTATCTGCGGTTCCCGTAAATAATTTTGTACCGATTGTCAGCCGTTGTTCTCACTTTAATCGGAGAGAGTAAGCCAATCTCCTCGATGCTTTTCATTAATTCTTGGAGCGCTTCTTCATCGAATTGATATCTGGGCTGATCTGTATCCTCGTCAATTAAATGCATGGGAATTTCATGTATATTCATATTCATTTTCTCCATTCGTTCAGGTTGTCCTTGGATTATTATATAACAAGGAACAAAATCGTGGAAATGCCAATCATAGTACTAGATCGGAGGTAGTCATGTTTTCATATAAAATAAGTGATGAACTCGAATTAAAGCTACTAGAAGTCAGGCATGCAGATGCCTTATTCGATTTGGTCAATCAGAATCGTGCTCATTTAGCGAAATGGCTTCCATGGGTTGATAAAACAACACAAGTAGAAGACACAAGAGCTTATATTGAATCAGAGCTTAGCCGCTTTGCAAAGAACAATGGCTTTTCTTGCGGCATTTTTTATCGAAATGAAATTGTTGGATGTATAGGTCTCCATGAAATTAATTGGGGGAATAAGCATTCGTCGATTGGATATTGGCTTGCAGAGGGGTATCAGGGGAAAGGGATCATGACCGATTCTTGTAGATGTATTGTGAGCTACTCCTTGAAAGAGTTGAAATTAAACCGGATCGAAATAAGAGCTCGGACAGATAACTTCAAGAGCCGCGCAGTTCCAGTGAGGTTGAAATTCAAGCATGAAGGAACAATTAGACAGGCCGAGTTCAGTTATAACACCTTTCATGATCATGAGGTTTATGGGATTTTGGCAGAGGAATGGGAGTAAAAAGAGTGGGAACATTAGCAAAACGCACCAAACTGCACTATGGCTGGATTGTTGTCCTAGTGACCTTCTTTACCTTGATTGTATCGGCGGGTATACGCTCGGTGCCTAGCATCTTCATGCTTCCCTTTGAAAAAGAGTTCGGATGGGGCCGCGCGGATGTATCCTCCGTCGTCTCTATTAATATTTTCTTGTATGGTCTGATGGGGCCTTTCTCTGCTGCATTGATGGAGCGTTTTGGTACCCGCAGGGTGGTGCTGATCTCCCTCATTTGCATCGCGGCCAGCCTTTCGCTGACGCCTATGATCACGGCTTTGTGGCAGTTTCATTTACTTTGGGGGGTCGTTGTGGGGCTTGGAACGGGTTCACTTGCCAACGTGCTCGGTGTAACAATCGCGAATCGATGGTTCACTCAGAACAAAGGCGTGGTGGTTGGCATTCTGACGGCCAGCGCGGCGACAGGGCAACTGCTATTTCTACCTCTTCTAGCTAAAATAACGGTGGACGTCGGTTGGCGCTATGCCATTTATACAGCGATTGCTGTAATTGCGGTTTTAATCCCTGTCGTAGCGGTCTGGATGCGTAATCATCCTTATGACATAGGCGCTGCTCCTTATGGGTCAGATCAAGTCGTCAAGCCTGCCGAATTCAAAGGCAACATCTTTATGACCCCTCTGCTTACCCTTCGAGATGCCAGTAAGAACAAGGCATTCTGGCTGCTTGCGGGGACGTTCTTTTTCTGCGGGTTCTCCACGAATGGGTTAATTGGTACGCATCTTATTCCCGCCTGTGGGGATTTTGGCATTCCTGAAGTAACCGCAGCTGGATTGCTGGCGCTCATGGGCATCTTTGATCTGGTCGGGACGACGATGTCCGGTTGGTTAACCGACCGATTTGACGGGCGTTGGCTGCTGTTCTGGTACTATGGGCTTCGCGGAATTTCGCTTATTTTTCTGCCGCAAGCGCTCGGTTTAGGCTATACGGAGCTTCTTATTTTTGCCGTTTTCTACGGATTAGATTGGATTGCAACCGTTCCGCCAACCGTGAAGATCGCATCGGATATTTTCGGCAAGGAGAAGGCAGGTATGGTCTTTGGTTGGATTGTAGTAGCTCACCAGCTCGGGGCATCCTTTGCTGCCTATGAAGCAGGTCTGCTGAGAGATTTGCTCGGCAGCTACTCGCTACCCTTTCTTATGGCGGGCTTCGTCTGTATGATTGCTGCCATTATGGCAATACGTATTCGACGTACAGGAACGGCAGCCAGAGCGTTGTAAAATCGGAAAACAAGAAGGGCCCAGCCAATCTAGGCTAGGTCCTTCTTGTCATTTCATTAACTATTTCTGTAAAGTAAAACGAAATTCAATAAAAAAGATTGCATCGGAAGGTTTATAGATGAAATAATAGAGGGTGATGATGTCGAATTGTGACATAAAACTTTCATATGACTTAGGAGTAGAGTAGCATGAAAATGTTTCAAAACACGATAATAGCTCTTATTTTCGTCATATTAGTTTCATCGTCAGAGTTTGTTCTTACCAAGTATAAGGACTCCTTACTCCATGAACTTGAAATTACGGAACAGTCCCAATTATCCTCAAGAGCATTGGCATTACAATCCGTTATTGATCGCAATTTTAATATGATGGCAAGCCTGGAAGCTTATGTGGATGCGAGTTACTTGCAAAACAAAGACGATAAAGAAGTCATGGAATACATTGCCTCTCTTTATCTGGGTGCTCAGGGATCGACGTTAAATTTAATTATTGCTCCTAATGGCGTTATGAAGTTCGTTTATCCGATTCAGGGCAACGAAAGTATATATAATTGGGATTTGCTTCAGGATCCCCGTGCCAATATTCAACAGCAAATTTCAAAGGCTTTGCAAACTAAAAAAATGACAATGAATGGCCCATTTAAATTACTGCAAGGCATTAATGGCTTAGTCGCTCGGAAGCCAATCTATCAAGATGGTGCTTTTTGGGGCTTCGTATCTGTAGGTGTAAATCTGGATCAACTGCTTGTCGAAGCAGGAATTAAGAATAGAGATACAGGGGATTTACAGATTTCCATCCGCAATCCTGGAGAGCCTGCGTTCTATGGCGACGATTCTATTTTTCATGAAAATCCGATGATAGCTACTATTGAGCGTACGGATACGAAATGGGAGCTTGCTGCGCTGCCGCAGGCGAGTGCTGTTCAGAGTATTGAGCTGCAAATCATATTAATACGCAGCTCTTTTATGCTTGTTCTGTTAATCGGTCTCATTTTTATCCTGTATATTGTTAGACAGCGGGATAAGTTATATCGAGCGGTAAATGAGCGCACACAAGAGTTGCAGTTTGCAAATGAGGATTTGACTGCTGCGAATGAAGAGCTTCTGGCAGGACAACAGGAACTGCACGATTCAACCAAACGCTTGCTGGAATCCGAACAAATGCTATCGTACATGGCTTATCATGATGTTCTGACAGGGATACATAACCGAGCCCATTTTCAAATGATCTTAAAAGAACAAATTGTACACAACGAAATTAATCATACATCCCTTGCAATGCTTTTCTTTGATCTGGATAACTTCAAGATGGTTAATGATTCGCATGGTCATCATATGGGCGATCTTATGCTGCAGGAAGTTGCTAATCGTATTGGACAATCAGACCTTTCCTATCATACGTTTGCCAGATTTGGTGGGGATGAGTTTGCCATCCTGTTAGAAGATTGTACAAGTGAGAAGGAGATTCAGTTCTTCTGTGAACAACTAATAGAAATCTTAAAGCCGCCTTGTTTGTTATCGAATCGCTCTTTTTTCATTAGTGCCAGCATTGGTATCGTGCAGTATCCTTATGGGGGTGTGACTTGGGAAGCATTGCTCAAGAATGCGGATATTGCCATGTACATAGCCAAAAAAGAGAGCGGCAGCTCATACAGCTTCTTTAATCAGCAGATGGCAATGAATTCCCTATCAAAACTGGAGATGGGAAATCATCTTCGTCAGTCACTTGACCGGAATGAACTCGAAATTGTATATCAACCCCAGGTAGATTGTTTATTAGGCAAAATTATCGGCGTTGAAGCACTATTGCGCTGGAATCATACGACCAAAGGATATATTTCTCCAGCTGACTTCATTCCTCTAGCAGAAGAAATAGGTACAATTGCTAGTATTGGTGAGTGGGTTCTGAGAGGTGCTTGCAAGCAGATGAAGGCTTGGCACAGCATGACGATTGAACCTTTAGCGATTTCGGTCAATCTATCGGTCAAACAGCTGAATGATGAACGTTTTGTTGATAAAGTGATACAAATTTTAGAGGAGACAGGCCTGGAAGCTAAGTATTTGGAGATGGAAATTACCGAAAATTTCGCGATGCAGGATGAACAACTGGACGCACTTAGCAAGCTTCGCGGGCTGGGCATTGCGATATCCGTCGACGATTTCGGTACACACTACTCCTCTCTAAGTTATTTGAAAAGGTTCCCTGTCACCAAAATCAAATTGGACCAATCGTTTGTCCGCGGCGTACAAACCGATGACAAGGATCGAGCGATGATCAAAGCGATTATTTCCGTAGCCAATTCGTTTCAACTGCAAATTATTGCGGAAGGTGTTGAAACAGAAGAACAGGCGGACTTCTTAGTCGCAAATGGCTGCAGTCAAATTCAAGGCTATTACTTCTTCCGGCCTATGTCTGCCGAACAAGCAATGCCTGTATTACAGGAATGTTTACAGCCTAAGCTTACCTTTCTTGAATCAAACCCATCTGGCCATATTGAATAAATAACAAAAAAATCTCCCCCCGCTGAATGATGAGCGAAGGAGATTTTTTTGTTTTAGAGTTGAACGATTTGTTTTTGTTTATTTTTGAAATAGACCCAATGTTTGAAGCCGATCTCTTTTAACGTTTTGCTAACTTCTTCCCAATCATCAGCAACTCGGCTTGGCAGATGAGCATCTGAGCCGAAGGTTACTTCAACACCATAATGCAGCGCTTGCTCCAATATTTCATTGGAAGGGTACCAGCCGCCAACGTCCTTCGTTTTTCCTGAAGTATTGATTTCAATCGCTACGCCAGCTTCTCCGATGATCTTCAACGTTTCGTTAACCTTAGGTGTAGAGATATCAGAGAAGGCTGGATAGAAGCCTTTCATTGCATCGATATGCCCAAGAATATGAAACATGCCGGAACGTGCGGACTCTGCAATAAGGTTATAATACTCTTCCTTATGCTGAATTTTCTGCTCTTCATTTAAATGTTTCCACCTGTTGCGATTGAAAATGCTGACCCCACCAGATAAATGAACAGAGCCAATGATGTAATCGAATGGATATTTCGCGTATTCTTGTCGGTATACTTCGACATGATCAGGAAAATAGTCGGACTCAACACCTAGAAGCACATCAATTTTTCCTTCATATTCTTGTTTTAGACGCAGAACTTCCTCGATATAACGGGGGAATTCGCTCTTAGCCATAGCGATTAAAGGTTGTGCCTGATCTTCTGGACTCGCAAAATAAGGGGAATGGTCAGAAATCCCAATGACTTGCAATCCGCCGGCAATAGCGGCTTCGATATAATCGCGAATTTTATCCTTAGCGTGTCCACATCGGTCATGATGGGTATGTAGGTCGAATTTCATCGAAAATAACCTCCTCAGAGTTTTGCTTTAGCAAAACTGACATCGTAAGCATGAACTTTAGAGTTTTGCTTTAGCAAAACTGGCATCGTAAGCATGAACTTTTATTCTGAGCCGAGAAACTGGGTTTCCGGCATTCCTTTTAGATCACGAAGGAACTGCTGCATGGCGGAATTTAAGTAGCGTCCTGACTTATATACTACACCTACAGGATGCGTAATATCCAATTCGTTCACTTTGACCATTTTCAAAGTTCCATGTCGCAGTTCATCTGAGACAGAAAGCTTGGAGATGATCGCGACCCCGAGATTTAACTCCACCATGCGCTTCACTTCTTCGCTGCTGGAGAGCTCCATCACAATGTGTGGGGAGACATCATAGGCTTTGAAGATTTGATCGACGAATCGTCGCCCGGCTGTTTCCGGAGAAAGCATAATGAATGGAATGTTGCGCAGCTTCTCAATAGATAAATGGGCAAATCGACTAAGTGGATGGTGCGTGGAAACAATCAGCTCGAAAGTATCATAATAAAGAACCGAAGTTTCTAAGGCTTGGTTTTTTTCGAACAAATACGTAATGCCAATATCAATTTGGCTATTTTCCACTGAAGTCATGATTTGGGAAGAGGTCATCGAGTGAATGGTCGTCTTGATTAGTGGGAATTGGTCTTGGAAATAGGACAGCACCCTCGGCAAAATCTGCATGGCAATCGACGTTGTCGTGCCAATGTGGATATGACCTTGCGGTGTATGATGTAAGTCGGATAATCGCTGCTTGAGATCACTGGCGATCCGCAGCATTTTTTCTGCATGCTCCAAGAACAGCTTACCACTATCAGTTAAAGTAACTGGTTGATTGCGATCAATGAGAATTGTGCCGAATTCGTCTTCAAGGCTCTTTATTTGTGCGGAAACGGCAGGTTGGGTCAAGTTAAGAATTTCGCCAGCTTTTCGAAAGCTCATTGTTTTGGATATGGTGAGCAATGTTTCTAACTGGTTCATATTCATGAGCATACCTCCTGCTTTTTATAGTAAAGATACAAATAAAATTTATCGGAATTGTAAAGAACATAAAAACCTTTTGTAACCCCATTATATGATAGGAATACCGGAATCGGCAACATTTCAGAATAAAGTTGGACAACCAAGCACAATCTAGCGAGGAAATTTGGACGAATATAGCCAATTTTCGTTGCTAATTACTCAAATTTGATTATAATACTTTATATATATTAAATAAACTATGAAGGAGATTCAATTTATGTCGTTATCCCGTAAGTCAAATACAACGTGGACCGTTGTGGCGTTGATGTTGGGACTTTTACTGGCATCGCTGGATCAGACCATTGTTTCAACAGCGATGCCAACAATCGTGTCCAAACTAGGCGGTTTCAGCCAATTCGTCTGGGTTTTTTCTGCGTATTTAATTGCGAATGTGGCTGCCATGCCTATTTTCGGTAAACTATCCGATATGTATGGTCGAAAACTATTTTTTATTATCGGCATCGTTGTATTTATGATTGGCTCAGCCTTATGTGGTACGGCAGGATCGATGACCGAGCTCATCATCTACCGCGCCATTCAAGGTATCGGGGGCGGTGCACTTATGCCGATTACTTTCGCAATCATTTTTGATATTTTCCCACCAGAGAAACGGGGTAAAATGCAAGGGCTATTCGGGGCTGTTTTCGGACTATCCAGCGTACTGGGACCGATCATTGGCGCTTACTTCACCGACCATGTGACTTGGGAATGGATTTTCTTTATTAATCTCCCCCTCGGCATTGTATCCTTATTGTTAATCATTTTCTCTTATCACGAATCCGTGGAACACAGTAAGGCGAAGATCGATTGGGGCGGTACTATTTTTCTAACAGCATCGATTATCTCCCTTATGTTCGCGTTGGAACTTGGCGGTAAAGAATATGCTTGGGATTCCTTACAAATCATCGGGTTGTTTGTAGGTTTTGCTGTTCTCTTAGGTACATTTATTATGATTGAAAAATATGCAGCAGAACCAATTATCCCACTTGATTTGTTCAAAAATCGCCTATTTACCGCCAGCATGGGTGTCAGCTTTGCTTATGGTGCGGTTTTGATCTCAGCCGGTACATACATACCTTTATTCATTCAAGGTGTATTTGAAGGCTCAGCTACAAGTGCAGGCTCTACTTTAACCCCAATGATGCTTGGTGTTGTGGTCAGCAGTGCACTCGGTGGGCGCTTCATCGGTAAGTTCTCTTATCGCAACGTCATGTTAGTTTCCATAGTCTTACTGTTGCTTGCAACTTCACTTTTAGGCGGACTCTCCATCGATTCCAAACGCTGGCTAATTACAACTTATATGATTTTCTTAGGTCTTGGGATTGGCGCTTGCTTCCCGATAACATCGATGTCTGCGCTGCATAAAATAGATTTTCGCCGCAGAGGCACAGTGACTTCACTCGTTGGTTTCTTCCGTTCAGTAGGTTCGGCAATCGGGGTAGCGGTGTTTGGCAGCATTCAAGTCAACTCGTTAAGAGAAAACATTACAACATCCCTTCAAGATCCAGCGATGGCTGAGAAGTTTCATGATGCGCGAATTCTGCTTCAGCCAGAGGTTCGAGCAAACATTCCCGCTGAAGTTCTACACAAGCTCCTAACAGCATTGGCGGATTCCATTGCAGTTGTTTTCCAGACGACCATTGTCTTGGCTGTAATCGGTCTTGTGTTTATCTTATTCATGGGTAACGCTAAACTTGAAGTGGGAAGTGCTCCAGTCAAAGAAAGCGCACCAGTAGGACACTAGGAGGTTAACATCCATGTCGATGAAGCTCGTCATTCTCGGACTGTTAATGGAAGCCAATCGGCATACCTATGAAATTCGGCAGACGATGAAAGAAAGAGGCATGAACAACTACATGAAGCTGCAAGACGGCTCGCTGTATTATGCGATGGATCAACTCCACAAGGATGGACTCGTAGAAGCACATGAGGTTGTACGCGATACGAATCGTCCGGAGAAAACGATCTATCAAATTACCGCAGCCGGGAAATTAAAGTTTCAAGAACTATTAGTGGAACAATTGCATGAAGAAATCAAGCACTATCATCCGCTTTATGTCGCTCTGCCTTTCTCCGTGCATGGGGATCAGGCGAAGATTGCCGACATTCTTGAAAATAAGATTATGGCCCAAAAAATGATTATGAACAAGATGAAAAGCTTATATGAAGAACACATCTCCATTGTTCCAAGAGTTGTCCTTCAGATGTTGGTGGGCACCTACAAGCGTGCATTTAGTGAACTAAAATGGCTGGAACAACTGCAGAAGGATGCCAGAGAGGGGCGCTTGCAAGAGAAGAACTCCCCGCTGGAAGTTGACTGGGACCGTATTGAATAGAAGAAAGCCGCAACTGCTCTTGTTGAGTGCAGTTGCGGCTTTTTTGTTTGAAACTCAGATAGAGTAACTCCACCTCGGTAGCGATATAAAACATCCTTAAAGTAGCTGCTTCTTGCGCTTATCCCAATTTAGCGATGTAAAACATCCTTAACTCCGGCTAAACTCGCTCAGATAGAGTAACTCCACCTCGGTAGCGATATAAAACATCCTTAAAGTAGCTGCTTCTTGCGCTTATCCCAATTTAGCGATGTAAAACATCCTTAACTCCGGCCAAGCTCACTCGATAAGGGTAATTCCACCTCGGTAGCTATAAAAAACATCCTTAAAGTAGCAACGTTAGTTGCTATTTACCGTTTCTGAATTTGAAGGTGTACATTATAAGCCGTCCCATTCGTTGAACTGCTCGATGAAATGCTGCAAATCATCGCAGATCAAGTCCGGCGTCAAGCCCGCCGACGCCAGCTGCTCTTGCACGTTGTCCGCCGTGGCGACACCGGTCAACACGAGCGCCGTGCGGCATCCCGCCAACCTGCCTCCGCGGATGTCGGTATGCACGTTATCGCCGATGACCCAGACATCGGCGGCTGGCAACCCGAGCCGCTCGATGGCGTAAGCCATGATGATCGGCGAAGGCTTGCCGATCACCACGGGCTCCACGCCCGAGGCGGCGGTGATCGAAGCTGCCAGGGAGCCAGCTCCTGGCATAAGCCCACCATCCGACGGCAGCATGCGGTCGGGATTGGTTAACACATAGGTCGCGCCATGCTTCAGATGGCGGACCGCTTCGGTCAGCTTCTCGTAGGAGAAGCTGCGGTCAATGCCTTGGACGACGTAATCCGGCGTCGTCTCAGCACCCAAGGCGAAGCCGGACGCCTCCAAGGCGATCCGTAGTCCGGCTTCGCCGACCATATGCACGCGGTTACCTCCGCGCTGCTCGGTTAAGTACTGAGCGGCCGCCTGTGAGGAAGTATAGACGGCCGCCGCTGGAACCTCTATGCCGAACACTTGCAGATGCTCGGCAACCTGCTCTGGCGTGCGAGACGAATTGTTCGTCACGAGCAAATAAGGCAGTTGGTGCTTCTTCAGCCAATGAATGAATGCCGCCGCATGGGGAATTGGTTCATGCCCCCGGTATAGCGTACCGTCTAAATCAATGAGAAAACCTTTCATCTTGTTAACACTCCCTTTCATGTGATGATTGCGTGGAAGGAAGTTTGATCTCTACCGTCGTTCCTTCTTCTAATTTACTGCGAATTTCCATAAAGCCGCCGTGTGCCTCGATAATTCGAAAACAAACCATAAGACCTAGTCCTGTTCCTTTTTCCTTCGTACTATAAAATGGTTCTCCCAGCTTGGGCAGCCGCTCGGGTGCAATACCGCAACCCTGATCGATGAAACGTATAGTTATGTAGTTTCTGTTATTGTCCAGTAGAGCTTGAATACGCATTGTACCACCTAGTGGCATAGCTTCCAACGCATTTTTCATAATGTTGATGAAAACCTGCTTAAGCTGATGCTCATCACAGGAGACAGGTGGCAGATCTGGCATAAGTTCTGCTTCAATCTGAATATTATCAAGCAGTGCTTGAGGTTGAAGGAGTTCAATTGTGCTTGTGACAATGGAATCCAAGGTTTGAGTTACGAAATGTGTCGCCTGCGGTTTGGATACAAACAAGAACTCATTCACAATAAATTCGATGCGCTTCAGCTCATTTTGCATGATTTCTATGTAATATTTCTCTTTCTCATTATTCGTCTTAAGCAGCTGTAAGAATCCCTTCAAAGCCGTTAGCGGATTTCGGATTTCATGAGCAACGCCAGCAGCCAATTGCCCAACAGCAGATAGCTTGTCTGATTTGATTAATAGCTCTTGCGTCTTTTTCAACTCGGTAATATCTTTGAAAGTAATAACTGTACCTAGAAGTTGACCTTTGCCCTCCAGCATAGGACTGGACATGTACATAACGGGGAAGGTGGTTTCATCTTTTCGCCAGAACTTATCCTCTTGCATATCAGAAACTTCATGATTCAAAATCGTATTCAAAATAGGACTTTCCTCAGGTGGATAAAGAGTACCATCGCTCTTAACGGGTCGAATGAGATTATGAATTTGTCGGCCCAGCATTTCATCTACTTTCCATCCGGTTATCGCCTCAGCGGCCTTATTCCAGAAAATTGTGCGACCACTCATATCAATCCCGTAAATACCTTCCGAAACGGAATTGAGAATGAGTTGATTTTGCTTATACAGCTTATCGATGACCTTCTTCTGTTCCTTGACTTCAGTCAAATCTTTAAGAATGGCGAAGACCCCAACAATACTGCCATCTACCATCGTCGGGACGAACGTTACATTAGATTGGATAGGGTATCCTTTCTGATGAACAAAAGCAGCCTCGAAATTTTGCGACATCCCGGCTGAAGCCACTTGGAAATGATGCAAGGCTTTGAGCAGATCGGGCGGATTGATCATAGGAATGAAGGAAGTTAGCATCGAGGTCTCACGAGCTAGTCCAAGAAGGCTTTCCAAACCATGATTAGCGGACAATACCTCGCCGTCCAAGCTAAACGAGATAATAGAATCAGGATGATTATCATAAAGTGATTTATATCGCTTCGCGGTCTCATTAATGGAAGATTCTCTTTTTTTAAGGACTTTAATGCCAAATAAAGCTAATGCGAGAATGGAGCCAAATAAGATAAAATCGATAAATAGACCTATCAATGGGTTGTCTTGCACATAAGCAAGAGGATGTATAAAGTAGAAATTTGCCCCGATTAAAAATATGGCAATAATATGATAAACAAGCGCAAGTTGATATAAACTCCAATTTCGAGCAGTAATATGCTGTTTTATCATACAGACTTTCAACGCTCCTTTAAGGAATTTTTTCCCATATGCTTATCAGGATTCGACATGAATATATATAATCTTCCATATTCATGTTGCATTTTCCTTTGTTCTTGGACAATAGCATCGTTGTTCGACAATATAAGTATGAAGGCAGGATGAGAATGTGTATCTGAGTAGTAGGAACTATTTTATAGAAAAAGACAGTATACTTGTCCTAATTTTTTAGGTATAATGTTGAAAAAGGTCGTTTTTCTGCGGAACTTATTCACAAATGAGATCGGAGCGGAGCTATGAAGGCTGAGTACATTAATCCCTTTTTGGAGTCGGCTAGAATTGTCATCGAGCAAGTTGCTAACATTCGCCCAACAACGGGGCAGCTCGGCGTCAAAGACGTCAAATTTGTGGAAAAGTATATCTGGATCCAAATCGGGATGACCGGGCAGATGGAAGGCGATATTGTTTTCGGCTTAGCTGAGGATGTTGCTTTGAAAATGGTTTCTGCCATGATGGGTGGATTTGTTATTACAGAAATGGACGATATGGGTAAAAGCGCCATCTCTGAGCTGGGGAATATGATTAGTGGGAATGCAAGCACGATGCTCTTCAATCAAGGGGTTAGGGTGGATATTACACCGCCGAAAATTGTTCAATCTGCGACGGCTGCAGGATTTGTGCCGAAGAGAGCATTGACCATACCTTTGATCATGGATAACATTGGCGAGCTGGACATTCAAGTATTAATCACGTAAGAGACCTATTTTAGATACATATGTTAAAATGAACTGGAGTGCTGCTGAAGCGGTATCTCCATTTTTTTATAAGGAGAAGGTAAGCTTGAACATTTCGAACAAAATCGTCTTGATTACAGGAGCTTCGAGCGGCATTGGGGCCGTTATGGCACAGCAATTTGCAGCCAAAGGAGCCATTCCTATATTAACTGCACGCAGTACAAATAAACTTAAAGAAATTGCTTCGGGCTTGCAAGGGCAGCATGCCGTTTACGAGATGGATGTAACGAATACAGAGCAGGTTCATGATGTTGTGGGACAAATTATTGCCAAATTTGGTCGTATCGATATTTTGATTAATAACGCGGGGTACGGGATATTTGAGTCGTTTGCGGAAGCGCCGCTTGCTCATTTTGAAGATATGATGAATGTGAATTACATGGGCTTAGTCCGTTGTACCCAGGCCGTATTGCCTCATATGTTGAAGGCCGGGAGCGGTCATATAGTGAATGTAGCTTCTATGGCTGGTAAGATCGGTTCTGCCAAATCCACGGGTTATTCCGCGACAAAGCACGCAGTGCTAGGTTTCACGAACAGCTTGCGGCAGGAGCTTACAAGATCTGGGATTTCAATAACAGCGATTAACCCGGGACCCATCTCAACACCTTTCTTTGATAAAGCAGACCCGAGCGGTAACTATGTCAAAAATGTGGCTTGGTTTATGCTCAAACCGGAGAAAGTCGTCAAAGAACTCATACATGCGATAGAAAGAAATATTCCTGAGAAAGATCTTCCTTTTGTGGCTGGGATGGGGATCAAGTTATTTCATCTATTCCCGCGAATGTTCGATCGCTTGGCCTCAGGCATTTTAAATAAAAAATAAGCGGCTCCCAGTTATAGATTGGGATTCCGCTTTTTTTCTTTCATTAATTGACGATTAAGTCTGTTCCGGCTTTTTCGCTTGTAAGGCCTGGTTCAAATCTCGAATTTCTTCGAAAATGCGACGTACTTCGGCTTTTCCTTCTGGATGCGTTTGATTCCAGTGGGAGGTTAGTGCCGGCAGCGACTTATGAACATGATTAAAAAATGCCCAAATCTTAATTTTCTCAAGCATTTCAGGTGAAGTATCACCCGTGATGAGTTCAGCCGTTTTGAACACTAAGGAATTAAATTCGTTCTCAAAATCTGTATTCATAATTTCATCCCTTCGGATGGAAAATAGGTGGAGTACATTTAGTTTATATGAAGATATGACAGCTGTCAAAATAGGGGGAACCCATGTCCATAGCACTAGATGATATCCGAGATGGTCAACTAGTAGGAAAAGAGCAAATTCGCTGCTTCGTGAAGCATATATCGCTTTATATCCTTACTTATGTTAGTCAAGGCCTAAAAGTGAAAGGCCTTTTAGCGGTTCCTGATGGAACAAGTCCACGTCCTGCTGTCATCTACTGCCGCGGCGGCATTAAACGTGTTGGAATGGTTCGTAAACGGAGAATTATATCGATGGCTAAACGCGGCTACGTCGTCTTTGCTCCTTATTATCGGGGGAATGAAGGCGGGGAAGGACGTGAGGATTTTGGCGGGGAAGATAGGTTTGATTTGTTTCATGCCATTCCAATGGTGCAATCTTTAGAGGAAGTATTGCCTGGTCCCGTACCATTAATCGGATTTTCCAGAGGTGCTGTTATGGCCATGCGCGCAGCCCGAGAGTGCAGTGGGGTTGGCCCTGTTGTCGTTTGGGGAGGTGTAAGTGACATGTTGGATACCTATGAGCAGCGTGTAGATTTGCGGCGGATGCTCAAACGGGTTGTCGGACATCCGAAGAAACAAATCGAGGCTTACATCGATCGGTCACCAGCATGTTGGGTAAATGAAATCAACTCGCCCATCTATATTATTCATGGTACGAATGATTCACAAGTGGACATTGGGCATGCAAGAAAACTGGCTAATTCTCTGGATCAAGCCGGCAAAGATTATACTATGGTTCTGTATACAGGACTTGAACATCGGTTTCCTCGGAAAGAAGATGAAAAGGCTCTAGATGACGTATTTGCATGGCTTGATGAGAAGCTTAAACGAGAAGCAGGAAGACTTTTCCACATAAATTAATTATTATTATTGTTTACTCCCCATTTATGACCTAAAATAAGGTAAGAACACAACACGTAGGTTCTACCTGGTAGGCTAGGGGGCGTTTAATTCGAAGTCTCTGAGACTGATATTCAGTAGTGATTTTTATACATTAGATAAGAGTGTGCAGGAGCAGGTATACCAGGAGTTCTATCTCCTCGTTTATCCCATGATTTACTTCATATTAAGGGATCATGCGGCGGTGGAGGACATTATTCAGGAGTCATTTCTTAGGGCTGTTCGTAAAGCGCCTTTATTGACTGAAATTAATAAATATGAAAGCTGGGTTAAGAAGTTAACTCGGAATGTTACACTCAATCATCTTCGTAAGCACAAGCGCAACCGGGATGAGCTGGAAGCTGAACTCAAGCTCTGTATCAAGGAAGCGGCACCAACATCTGAATATCTGGTTCCACTAGATCAAGAAGTCGAGCTGAAGCTAATGCGCGAGGCTATTATCACTTACATCAATCAACTTAGTCCCTCCTACAGACAAATTATTGCGATGAAATGGATCCATAATTTATCTTACAAAGATATGGCTAATGAGCTTGGTGTAACGGAGGGAGTCGTTCGACAACGCTTGTTCCGGGCGCGTGATGTGATTAAGCAGAGACTGCTTGAAGAGTGGGGATCTGGCGAATAAGAGTCCTTAAGGACTCTTATTTCTGCTTGCGTGGTTGTCGATTTGTATCGTTTTACGGCGTGGCATATAATAAGGAGATTAGATTGGATGAGAAAAGGGGTTTTCGTAAATTGAGTACAAGCTTTGAACAACTGCAGATCGCGCAGTCCTATTTAGATAAATTGCAAGAATTAGGGATTGGTGAGCCAACACCGATTCAAGCCGAAGGTATTCCTGTTTTAAAGCAAGGGAAAGATGCCATCATTCAGTCTCAAACGGGTACGGGTAAAACATTAGCCTATTTACTTCCAGCATTGGAACGAATCGATCCTACGCAAAAACAATTGCAGGTGCTTGTAGTAGTTCCTACCAGGGAGCTTGGTATGCAAATCATGCAGGAAATTGAGAAGTTCACTGACGGAGGACCGATTCGTTCTCAATCTCTTATTGGTGGAGCGGCCATCGTTAGACAAGTAGAAAAGCTTCGACTACACCCTCATATTGTTGTTGGTACGCCAGGTCGTTTGCTTGAACTTATGAAAATAAAGAAGCTAACATTGCATCATGTGAAAATGGGTATTGTTGATGAAGTGGACCAAGTGTTCGAGCTAGGTTCCATGCAGGACGTTGAAGCAGTCCTAAAAGGAATGCTTAAGTCCAGTCAGATGGTGTTTGTTTCCGCGACGATCCCGCAAAGCACCGAACAAGCTGCGGGGAGATGGCTCAAAGATCCTGTGATTATTAAAATCAATCCGAATCAGCGCACAGCCGAAACATTGGAACACATGTATGTGGTGTGCCAGGAACGTGAAAAGATTGATACGCTAAGAAGACTTGTGCGTCTGATTAAGCCTACATCAGCTATCGTATTTATCAACGTCACGGACGATATTGCCCAAGTGGTGGGCAAACTCCAATACGTTGGTTTATCTGTTGAAGCCTTGTACGGAGAAGCTAGTAAACAAGATCGGGCCAGAGTGATGGGGAATTTCCGGGATGGGAAATTTCAATTGCTGCTGGCAACGGACGTTGCCGCAAGAGGACTTGATATTGAAGGCGTGACCCACGTCTTCCACTTGGATCCTGCGACCAACGCGGAGTATTATCTCCACCGCGTAGGCAGGACCGGTCGGATGGGCCGCGAGGGCACGACCATCTCTATCGTGACGCCGAAGGAGCAGTTCATTCTCGACAAATTCGAGAAGCAGCTTGGCATCACGATCGCGCCGAAGGCGATGTTCGAAGGCCGGCTCGTCGACCCGGCCCAGGACCGTAGTGCGGCGACGATGCGCAGCCGCCGTGAAGCTGCGCGCCCGAGCGGCGCAGCACCTTCGCGCAGCTCCGCCGGCGCACGGGATGCTGCCGCACCAGCGGGCGCGGTGCGCACTAGCGCCGCGGCGCCTGACGCGCGCGGTCAGAACAGCGCTGTCCCGGCGAAGCCGGCGGCGCAAGCGAACACGAACACGGCTGCCGGTGGCAAGCCCGTGAGTAAGGCCCAACGCGAGCGAGATCGCAAGAGCAAAGGCGCTCCTCGCTGGCTCAAAGAAAAGCAGCAGAACAAAGAGTAGCCCTATCTACGAGGGCAACAACAAATTGTATCTGCGGGGTGTGAAACGTGCTGAAAAAATTATTCATTTTCGCCATAGCTGTGGTCTTCATCCTTACGGCTGCTCTGGTGATCGCCGTTCGGCATGTTAAACCAACCGAAGCTTTAAACCTAGATTATAAGGAAATTATGATCAGCAGTAAGATCGCAGACATCGTCAAGAATCGGAAGCTTGAGGTACAGCTAACGGAACAAGATCTAAATGATGTGGTAAAGAAGCAGCTAGCTGCTCATCAAGTTCTCCCTAACGATTTTCGTATTGAAGGGGCGAAACTTACACTTGAAGGTTCAAACCTTGTGGCTGACGTGAATGTGAGGTGGCGGGAGAAGATACCCATCGGTGGCCAAATGATGTTCACCCTTGCTTGGAACCCGCCGAATTTAGTCGTTCAACATAGAAGTACGAGTGTTAAAGGTATGCAAGTACCAAGTAAATGGGTTCAACTTGCTCCCTTTGAACTCCCTATTGAAGATCACTTGCCCAAACTTATTGGTGTAAAGAACGTACTGTTCGAGGAAAAAGCCATCATCATCCAATTAAAGCCGTTGCGATAACATAGAAAAAGCTGAATCCAATAAGGATTTCAGCTTTTTTTTACATTATACAGACTTTGTGGTCTGAACGTTCCATCTCCGAGAATATAAAATGATACCTAACACGATACACATGCCAATCAGTACAAACCAAATTGACACTCCCACATGAAAACGGTCCATCCCCCAACCGACACCTAAGGGAAGAATAGAACCTCCTAATCCACCTGCTGCGATAAGCGTACTCGTTGTTTGCTCCGTACGTCCTGGAAGCAGTTGATTCGCATAAATGAGAGCTACTGCGAACATACCGGACATGAATAATCCAAGTAATAGTACAACGGCGAAGCTGCTCCATAGATTCGTGCTAAACACCCAGATAAGTACAGTGAGCAAGCTGCCTGCAAAAGAGACAGCTAAGTAACGGAAATAAGTCATTTTCTCGGCTACCACACCGGCGAATATACGTCCTATCACCATCGCTAGCCAAAAGGCTGTTACGGCGAGGGACGAAACGGAGCTGGAAGCATGTAATTGATCAGTAAAGATGGATGGCAAGAAATTAACGATGGTATTTTCCATTCCTACATATAAGAAGAAAACGATCATGAGTAGAAGAAGAAACGTCAAGGAGCTCTTCGTAAGTGCAGGGAGTTTCTCTGTCCGCTGTGTACGATCCGCTTTATGAGCTAATAACGCATCATGCTCGCCTAAGGAAAGCTTCGACCAGACGATACCTGTTGCGAGGGCACTTAAACCTAATAGCAGGAATCCATATTTCCATAAACCGCCGGCAATAAGAATACTTGAGATAATTGGCATAAATAACGCCCCAAGACCGAAGAAAACCTCGAGCTTATTGAAGGCAATCGCTTGATTGTCCTTCGCAGCCATTAATACAAAGGTGCTAATGCTGGATTCGACAAGTCCGAAAGCGACCCCTGCTATGAATGAGAGACAAACCGTAATAGGCCATGGAGGCAGTAGGACAATGGCGATCATGGCGATAAAGAGAAGACCAAAAGCCGCTGTAATGGTACTTCTGCGACTGATGCGACGAATAAGAATTGGCATACAGAGGACACCTAGAAGGAAACCGCCGAATTCTAGGAAGACAAGCATTCCGCCATCACTGTAACTCCGATCGTAATGGGCAAGTAATTCAGGTAAAACAGCGCCAAAAATAACGTGGGTACAACCTGTCAATAAATATGACAAGCACCCCATAATAAGTAGTCTTTTCATAATGCAGTGCTACCTTTTTGTTCTAATGCATATTTCTCGTTATAAGCAAATACATGACCAATGGCTTCTGCGACAGAATCAACATGGTACAATGCCTTTTGTTTGACCTCCGGATGAGCACCTTTCATAGCAAAACTATGAGGTGTGATGCCGAACATCGATACATCGTTGAAAGAATCCCCAAAACAGGCGATCTCTTCTGGCTGCAAGCCCAATTTTGCAATAAGTACAAGCAGAGAACTACCCTTTGAAACAGCGAGAGGCATAATATCAAGACAATCTTTGTCGGAAATGAACATTTCTAGCTGATCCCCAAGCTTTTCTTCCATAAGAGCCTTAAGTTCTAAGAGCGTTTCTATTTTTCCAAACATCGAGAACTTACAAACAGCAAAGTCACCTTTCAAAGACTGCTCCATATCTTCTTTTACAATAAAAGGTTGGAATGTTCGAGATTGCACCTCATCAGAAGCAGGAGTCAAATTCGTGATATAATTCGCTTCGCCCGAGCAAACGAGCTTGACGAGATCAAAATCCTTAAGAAGTTGGTACACTTGATAAGCCAATTCAGGTTGAAAAAGCTGAGATTTCATGAACGTACCGTCCTCTAAGTGGATGAACGCGCCATTTTGTGATACGGAATAGGCACGATGGCCGATTTCCTCTAAAACCTGCTGCATTTCAATATTCATTCTTCCCGATGCCAAACAAAGTCTAATACCAGCTTCTTTGACTTTCTTTAATGCAGCCAATTCTCTTGAACTGACTTTTTTACTATGATCAAGTAATGTTCCGTCCAAATCACTTACGATAAGTTTAATCATGTTGGTCTTCTCCTCCTGCTAATACGATTTCCACATCACATGCAAGTAATTTCTCTTTCATCTCAGGGCTTAATGCCTGATCCGTTACGAGGATGTCAATACTCTCGAATCCCACTACGCGATGAAACAATCGCTTTCCGAATTTGGAATGATCCGCTAATACAATAACTTGGTCCGCATGCTGCATCATGGCTCTCACGAGATAACAATCCTCTTCGTTTGGAGCAGACAGCCCTTCCTCTGTAATTCCGCAAGTCCCGATGAGCAGTTTATCGACATGATAGTCATTTAACATCTCGATCGCTTTCGCTCCATATACACTATGGTGCTTGTTATCCAGTACACCGCCAAGAATATGGATCGTTGTTTCATCTTTACGAGTGAGAATAGCAGCAATTTCAATTGAACTTGTCACGACGATATTCTGTTTGGAGCTTAGTGCGGTGGCTGCATGAAGGACTGTGGTCGAGGCATCCATCATGATATAATCGCCGTCTTGAATGAGTGCCGCAGCTGTCTTGCCAATCGTTAGCTTCGAGGATGATTCGGCTTGCAGCCTTTGATCATAATCTCCAACTTCTTTGGAAAGGGTAGGGAGGATGGCGCCACCGCGCGTTCGAACAATAGTGCCCTGCTCCTCGAGTTTAACCATGTCACGTCTAGCTGTGTCCCGTGAAACATCGTAGAGCTCACAAATAAGATCAACCGTAATTCGTTTATTTGATTTTAAGTATTCGACGATTGAAATAAGTCTTTCTTCTTGAAACAAGGGGGTTTCACTCCTTTCGCTTAAGTGATCATAAGTGATTATAAGTATAGAGCTTATTATAATGCTGAATATGCATTATTTCAACTATTTTGTTTGCGAGGTATCTAACACATTTTTTGCATAAAAAAAGACCGTATACTCGTTCAAGGAACGAATGCACGGTTTACTAATCCATTTATCTGATTATTTAATAGCAGGTTTTTTTCTGGTTTTAATATAGCTAGGATATGTAATTTCTCCGGAGTCGAGCTTTCTAATTTCTTCTTCGTTCCAACCGGTAATTTTATTCGTACCCACTACACCCGTAAGCTTGATTTGATAGTGGTGAGCTAAGTACTGTTGGAGTTTGGTCATTTCATCAGGTTTTATTTCCCTGAGCTTTTGCTTGCCATGCAGCTGACCTAGTATAACTCCGATAGACTCTGCAGCTAGACTAGTGTTCGGTTGAATCCTTGTGCTTCCGTAGGCGATTGCCGATGAACCTACATTTTTCCCGGCCGCGATGACATTTTCATAATTTTTCAGCAAAAAGCTGCGCAGCGGCATGCCGTATTTATCCGGACGCCCCATTTCAATACCCCACTTGTTAGCACTTGTGCCCTGTAAATCAAGCGGGTACCCGCCAATACTGACATTATCCCAGAACATCGTGCCTGAAAGGAGATCAGATGGTTTTAAAACATAGTCCATTTCATAGTGATTATATTCTCGGACATAGGGATACGTAGGAAGTTCGCCCAATTCAGCATGTTCCCAACCCGGTAACGTTTTACGGAAGTGATTGAGAATCAAAGGAGTTTCTTTATTACCCAGGTTAACAGCCTCTTGGATGGATTCAGGTTTTGAAGGGTCAACGGTATAAACAAGAAGGGCGTTAATTAATACTTCTCCATCCCTTTGATGTACCGCATTCAATCCTCTTAGAAAGACTCGATCATTAGAAGGATGATAAGCCTTAGTCATTCCGCTTAGCCCAATAGCGAAGCTATCACTTACATAACCGCCACCGAATTGTTTCGATTTCTCTTCCGGTTTTAATAGGTTAAATGCGGTATTAAACTTCTTCCAGTCGACATTTTTGAATTTCATCATCATGCCAGCACTCATATACTCGATCTCTTTTTGACCATAGAACTTCTCAAGACCTGGCAATCGCTTGGCATCCAATCGACTGATTAACGCCGCATAATCACTGTTGTCGACCCAATAGGAGGCTGTAATTTTCTTCTTTTCATTCTGTTCCGTACTGTAAACGATAGAAGCGATATTGTGCATATGATCCGGTGTATTCGTTTGTTCAATCTCATTAATGACAATGCCAGATTCCATAGGAATATCTTTCATTAATTTATTCATATATGTAGTGAATTCAGGTAGCTTACGAATTTTGGCGTTTCTGAAACCGTCGAATAATTCCTTGACACGGCCTTGTACGAGTAAATGCCCTTGATCGTCGCGGGTTTCATCGAGAAATAGCATCTGACTCTGGAGAATCTGACCTCCGAAAGCTTTATGAGGATCTAGAACTTTAACCTTCAAGCCTTCATCTGCTGCAGCTCTGGCTAGGTAAAGACCTTCAAGCTCACTGCCGATCACTACTACATCGATGTGTTCAGTAGGATACGTATTACCGCCCTCATTATTTGTTGCGACAACAGGCGCTGTGGGGGCTTCGCTAACAATTGGAGTGTTTGGATGCATGATGGTTGGCGCAGAAAGAGCTTCTGGTTCCATATTCCCTTGTTTAGGCCAAACTTTGCTATACGAAAATGCCAAAAAAACAATAAGCAGAACGGCTAGAGCAATAATAAGTTGAACTCGTGGATTCCGTAAACGCATGTGTAAACTCCTTTAGCGGTAGTCTGATATGGTTTAAGTTTAGCAGTTTCATAGTGGATTTAATAGACTCAGAAATGTAGGTTGATATAAAAGATTTTCATGTACACCCCCCAAAAGATAATCGCATGGGCGAATTCTTGTAGCATAACCAGGAACCCTTCGCGAAGGCTCCACATTATTTATACCAATCATATGAATAAGGGAGAGAGAATTTAACAATGAAGAAGAACTTAATGAAAAAAGCAGTAGCAACAGGTCTTGTACTTACGATGGTAATGGGGGGCGGAGCTGCAGCGTTCGCTAAAGGCAATGATCATGACCGTGATGATAAGAAAGATTTTAAATATGAAAACAAAAGCAACAACCATAATAAAATTAATACGAACATCAACATTAATCTTAACTTCAACGATATGGAAGGCGCGAAATGGGCATTGCGTTACATAGCAAGTTTATCCTCCAAACGCGTATTTGAAGGATTTGAAGATGGATCATTTAAGCCAGACATTGCGGTTCCACGTATTCAAGCAATTGTAGCAGCCGTTCGTAATATGGGATTACGTGAACAAGCAGAATCTGCTGCTGAAATGCAAACGAAGCTGAACTTTAAAGATGCGAATCAAATTCCTGCATGGGCTGTAGGTTATGTAGCTGTAGCTCTTGAAAATGATTTGTTCTCTGAAAGTGAAGATTCCGTTAAACCGAATCAACCTGCAGACCGTCTGTGGGCGACTACACTCTTGGTCAAATCTTTGAAATTGGAAGCTGAAGCAAAAGCGAAAATGAATACAAATCTTCAATTTAAAGATGCAAGCAAAATCCCGGCCGGTTCTGTAGGTTATGTAGCTGTAGCGATCGAAAAAGGTCTGATTGACGGGTTTGAGGATAACACATTTAAACCAAACCAAAACGTAACACGCGCTCAATTGGCTGCTTTATTGGATCGTGCAGGCAACCAATTGCCTGACGAGGACCAAAGTGTTAGCACGGGAACTGTCAACGCTGTAGTTGCTAACAACGTTCTTACGCTTACTAAAGATGGCGTATCGACTCCGTACACACTTCACCCAAATGTATTCATACTACGTAATGGTGTACAAGTAAGCCCTGCTCAACTGCAAGTAGGCGATGAAGTTAAAGTTGATGGTTTTAATAATATTGTTAATTATATTGAAGTAACGAAAATGGCTCAACAAAATAACGTCACAAGCGGGACGATTAGTGCTGCAGTTTACAACAACAATAATGTGTTGACTTTGACGAATTCAGCAGGAACAACAACTCCATATACACTTAGTTCTAATGTAGTTATTTATCGTGGTGGTGTACAGGTACCAGCTGTCTTACTTCAAGTTGGCGATGTAGTCAATATCACGACTTCCGGTAACCAAGTTACTATTCAAGTGACGAAGTTGGCTCAAGATAATCAAGCAATTGATGTAATTGGCCTATTTAACTATTCGACACCAGACGCACAAGGCAGGATCTCAACAGTTTCATTAACGCAAAATAACACAGCAACAATCTACAACGTATCTCCGAATGTAGTAATAACTGGCGACCGTACTCAACTAGTGCAAAATCATCTGGTTCAGTTAAAAGGATATAATCAAGTTATTACTTCAATTGAAGTTAAATAATAAAAGCACCATTCGAAAGATATAGAAAAGGTTAGATACATGCAGTTGGCTCCTTGCTTATTTATAGCAGGGAGCCAACTGTGCTTTTTAGTTGTATAATTTTGCTTTTAATGAGGTAAACTGTCCTTTATCTTACATTGCGGAGAGACTTTGAGCTACGCACAAACATCCCTATATTAGGAGTTGGATTATTTATGGACGAAACACTCATGGCTACATTTAAAAGGTATTATGCGGATTACAGAGGTGCTGCCAATGTTGATCAAAGCTTTTCCGATGCTTATCAAGCGATTGCTTATCATGTCATTGAACAAACGGAACAATTCGCTCAAGAGGGAAACCTTGCTGATATTCAAAACTTGATCCGCGAATTCAAAGAGATTGGCTTGGTTGTAGGGCCTAGTAATGATTCATTAAAGGAGCGTTTTGAGCAGGAACTTGTAGAGCAAGTACTTGATCGCAATCCTACCTGAAAAAAGTGTCGAATATGGTATTGCAATATTCAATTTACCATGATATATTATTGATCCGGCTAAAACGAGACTGAAATTTTTATCGAAAAAAGTAAAAATAAAGCTTGCATTTGGTTAGGCGATTGTGATATATTATAAATCCGGCCGCGAGAGCAGCACGGAAAACGAAAGAAATTGATCTTTGAAAACTGAACAACGAGTGAGTAAACACGAACGAGAAATCGTTCAAAAAGAGATTGCAAAATCTCGCTAGCAACGCAAATGAGCAATTAAGCTTTCAAATAGTTTTACTATTATGGAGAGTTTGATCCTGGCTCAGGACGAACGCTGGCGGCGTGCCTAATACATGCAAGTCGAGCGGATTTATCCTTCGGGATAAGTTAGCGGCGGACGGGTGAGT
>NZ_JCAUAW010000009.1:0-330941 GCF_059692155.1 Paenibacillus sp. JT22N1 | reverse complement strand
CTTTAGGGTACGAGTCGGCTCATCATTTTGAGCAACTTTACTACAAAAGTCAGCCGGCCTAATACAACGGTTGTTCCTTGATTTTGTGTCTACGCTATTGACAGAAGTGCAATTTTATCCAATTTAGGCGCAATCGGCTAAATAAGAGTCCCGAGAGACTCCTATTTGAGTGGAAAGTGCCAGGATAGCAAAAATAGCAGTCTCTAGAGGCTCTTATTTGATCAGATTTCATCCAATTAAGCTCAATCGGCAAAATAAGAGTCCCGAGAGACTCCTATTTGAGTAGAAAGTAGCAGAAAAGCAAAAATAGCAGTCTCAAGAGGCTCTTATCTAATCAGATTTCATCCAATTTAAAGCTCAATCTGCCAAATAAGAGTCTTCAGAGACACCTATTTGAGTGGAAAGTGCCAGAGCAGCAAAAATAGCAGTCTCTAGAGGCTCTTATCTAATCAGAGCACACAAGAGCCCCCGGCCCAATAACGGCCGGGGGCTCTTCAAGCGGCACACTAGCGGTGCCGCAAAGGTGCGCAGCTGCTACACAGTCGCTGCGGTCAAATCAAGCCATGCCAGCTCCTGCGCAGATAGCACAAGCTGCGCGCCGTCACGGCATGAGTGCATTTCGGCTTCGCTGCGCGGACCAATAAGCGCGCATGCCGGGAACGGCTGGCTCAGCACATAGGCGAGCGCGATTTGGATCGCGCTGACGCCTTTTTCCTGCGCCAGCTGTTCGGCGCGGCGCAGCCGCGTCCAGTTCTCGTCGCTGTAGAAGACGCGGACGAGGTCGGCGTTTTCGCGGTTCTCCGGCGTGAACCGTCCAGTGAAAAATCCGCGTGCCTGCGAAGACCAGGACAGCAGCGGAAACTGCTTGGCTTCGTGCCAGCGCAGCGCTTGCTCATCAGTAGAAACGCAGCCGGCCCAAAATGGCTCGTTCGCCTTAGCGAGGCTTAGGTTGGGGCTGCTGAAGCTGAACCCGATTAAACCATGCTGCTCGGCATAATCTGCTGCTTCTTGCAGACGTTCATGTGTCCAGTTGGACCCGCCAAAGGCGCGGATTCTTCCAGCTTCCACATGTTCATTCAGCGCTTCGAGGATAACGCCAACCGGTGTAGCTGGATCATCGCGATGAAGCGCATAGAGGTCAATATAGTCAGTGCGAAGTCTCTCGAGGCTAGTGAACAGGTCACTGCGAATCGCTTCCGCATTCACTCTGGGCCCGTTAGCATCATGATGTGCGCCCTTGGTAAAGATATTGATGTCATCGCGATTGCCCATTTCATCCAGCCAAATCCCAAGCGCTTGCTCACTCTGCCCACCACAATAGATGAAGGCTGTGTCAATCGTATTTCCGCCGATAGCTAGATAGTGCCCGAGGATATCGCTGACTTCTTGACCATTATCCAGTCTAAAAAAGTCGGATCCCATGATCAGTTTGGATACTGGTTTATCTAATCCTTTAATCTGAATGTGCTTCATATGAAATCATCCCTGCTTTCTTTTTATTAATGATTATTGATTAATCACAATTCGTGAGCGCTCTCTAGCTGATTTCAGACAAGCATCAATCAATCTCATGTTGTTAATAGCATCACTCGCAGGGAAGCGAGGTGCTTTCTCACCCCAAGCGGCATAAGCTATGTCGTCCGCTTGCAGCGCGTATTGGTTGAGAAAAGGAACCTTTTCTTCAAGGCGTTCATTTTTAACATGGACGATAAAATTGCCGGATTCCTCTGTTGGCGTCACAAACGCAGAAGGGACTTCAATACGTCCATGCGCGCCAACGATTTCGAGCGTATTACGGAAACCCGCCCACATGCCGCAATCGAATGTTAACGCGACGTTGCCGCTGAATTCAACTAAACCGGACATCATCATGTCAACATCATCATGCTCAGGCGAGAAGAAGGCGTGAGTGGTTACAGCCTCTGGTTCCCGACCCAACAGCATTCTTGCAGCACTTAGGGGGTAACATCCAACGTCATAGGCTGAACCGCCACCCCATTCACGAACGTAACGAACATTTTTACTATCACCAGGGTTACTAAAGGTAAAAGCACCATGGATGCCTCGAATGTCACCGATTTCTCCGGAGGAGATAATTTCTTTGATCCGCTCGTAGCGGGGATGGTGTCTATACATGAAAGCTTCGGCAAATACCACACCTGCTTGTTCGCATGCCGAGACCATTTCTTGAACATCATCTGCCGTAAGAGAAGCAGGCTTCTCGCAAAGTACATGCTTACCAGCCTGGGCAGCACGGATCGTCCACTCTTTGTGCAGATGGTTCGGAAGCGGTATGTATAAGGCATCAATATCTGGATCCTCGATCAATTCTTCATAACTTCCGTAAGCCTTAGGAATATCTAGCTTAGCTGCAGTTTCTTGTGACTTTTGCAAATTGCGGCTGGCAATAGCGCTTACAATTCCAGTTTGAGATTGCTTGATGCCAGGAATACAAGCCCTTATGGCTATACTGGCGCAACCTAAAATCCCCCAACGAAGCTTTGTCATTACAGCATTTCTCCTTTTGTAAAATAATTGATAACGGTATATTGTTATTATAAAACGAGTTATTTAAAATGAATATGATAATATATTGCACCCAGTATCGGAATATTGTCATTAGAAGAGGAGGCGTAAAGATGCAAAGGCAAGTCATGCTGCCAAGGCTGCAGCAATCTTCTTATTTCATTTTTCCAGAATCTGTTGGCTGGTATCGTGATTTCCCCAATCATTCTGTCTATCGATCCGAAAGGTTATGCGAGACTTTTAGCTTGCATTTCATCGTTTCAGGTAAAGGGTACGTCGAAATTGAGGGGGAACAGTATCCCATTCAAAAAGGGGATGCATTTCTGTATTTTCCGTATCAAGAACAAAGATACTACAGCTCGAAGGAAGATCCCTGGGATGTCCGGTGGTTTCATTTTTATGGAAATCATATAAAGGAGTTTATGCTGGAACGAGGATTTCTACGTACCTTGTGGACGTTAAAGCGATGGAATGAGCTTGAAGAAGCGTTTCACGAGCTGCTGCTGGAAGCAGAGACGAATAGCATTCTTCGGACAACGAATCTCTCGACATTGACGTATAAGATATTGTGCGAATTCATGAGCTATGCGGCGCCTTTAACGGGAAATCGGGGGATGGAATCCGTGGATCGCATTCTCGCCTTACTTCCCTCCATGCAGCAAAAAGCCTGTGAACCGTTCATCTTGGAAGAATGGGCGGAGCTCACAGGCGTAAGCACATACTATTTCTGCAAATTGTTTCGTAAAGCCATGTCGATGACACCGCTCTCCTTCATTACACTTTGCCGTATTCAATTTGCTAAGCAGCGTTTAATTGAAAAGGAGAACTGGCCGATCAAAGACATCGCCAAGGAATCAGGTTATGCCAGCGCGAGTTATTTCAACCAGCGTTTTCAAGAACATGAAGGAATGACGCCTAGCGAGTTTCGAAGCTTCTATTCCAAAAGCTTATTTGGATAGGCGAGAGCGAATCGGTTTCCCGTCCCAGATGATTTCGGTCACGGCTTGGCGCGCTTTCACTTCCGGTTCTTCCAGCAGGAGGAAGAAATTTTTCGTAGGCAATTCACCGAGTTGATGTTTAGCAGAGAGCATGTCCAAATAGGGACGCATGTTGTCTAATTGACCCGACATGTTGCTGCTGCCTTGCTGTGAGAATGCATAGAGTACACTGGCGATTGGCGCACGTTTCACGCGGAATTGTTCGGCAGCCCGTAAGAAGAAATCCCAGTCCCAATAATGAAATACGTCCGTATCAAAAGCACCCAAAGCGTTGATAACCTCGGGACGAAATATACAACCGGAAGAGAAGAAGGTGGAAAACCTGCGCATTGCAGGTACATCGAATTCATAAGCAAAAACGAACCGATCTGTGATGGAACGGGCGTTATTTTCATAGATATAATCGAAAATTTCTACGTCTGGATAGACGAGATCATAGCCTTCTATTTCTTGCAGCATACGCTCGATATGGATCGGGAGCAGCAGATCGTCGTCATCACAGAGCATGATGTAGTCGCCTTTCACCTCTTGCAATCCGCGGTTGCGCGCATGAACATGTTTCAAGTTTTGCGGCATATTGACGATCTGAATAGCCAGCTCTGGGTACAATTCCTGAATGAAATCGACGGAGGGGCCGCAATCGTTAACGATGATGATTTGTAGGTTTTTGTACGTTTGACGATATAATGATTCTGCGAGCTCAGCGAGTTCAATTCGGCGATTATACGTAGGGATAATGATGGACACTAATGGCTGATAGGACATGAAAAAGCGCACCTCCGAATTATGGTATTTTAAGCTTACCTCAATTTTGGTGTACTTCTCAAATATAAGTGATAAAACAAAACTCTAAGATTACGCTTACGAAGCCAGTTTTGCTAAAGCAAAACTCTAAGGAGGTTCCTAATGCTGGAGGTACCGCATACAAGTATAAGCTTTACTGATATTCATTTATGGAAAAAGGATTGCTTTCTAAGCGGTTTGATTGGCGAAATCGACGCAATTGAGCTGCTCAGCTTGGATATTTTCGATACGCTATTATTTCGTACATGTGCAAATCCCTCTGATGTTTTTGTTCTTGTTGCTGAACATGCACACCGTATTGACTGCCTGAAAGCATCTATATCGCCAGCTGCATTCAAAGAGATGAGGATTCGTGCTGAGAACAATGCTCGTGAACGGCAAGTTGCCGTAACGGGCTTTGGCGAGGTCACTTTGGAACTCATTTATGCGGAGATGCCGGAAGGGACCTGTAACAGGGACAAGATGGCTCAGATAGAAGTCGAGATCGAGGCGGAAGTTTGCTATGTGAACCCGCACGTGGCGTCATTGTTAGCTGCTTGTAAAAGCAAGCAGATTCCGGTAGCGCTGTTATCGGATATGTATTTATCCTCCGAGCAGTTGCGCTGGATTCTTTCGTCGGCAGGTCTAGATCTATTAAGCGTAGATACGCTGCTTGTTTCTTCGGAGGAGCATGAAGGGAAGTCATCGGGGCATTTATTCGCTCGCTTGAAGGAATTTTACCCTCAGATCGAGAGTCACGCAATTGTACATATTGGCGACAATATAGCCGCAGATGTGGAAGGTGCCTCCAAAGAAGGAATAAGGAGCGTACATTACAACGTCGTTCCTGAACATTTCGAAAGCTTGCATCACTGGGAATATGTTAGACACGGACATGTGCTGCCGGAATGGATGTCCTTGCGAAAGCTAGCTGAAGCCTCGGATATGACGGTTGGAATGGGCGAGTTGGACCAGGTGTTTTATAAGATGGGTACCAGTGTAATAGGACCGTTCTTACAAGCCCTGTGTGAGTGGGTCATTGATCAATGCGTGGATGAGGGCATCCGGACTGTACATCCTTTAATGAGAGAAGCTTATTTGTTAGCGCCGATGCTTGAAAATGCTGCGCGAATTCGAGGTGTTGACCTCCAGATAAAGCCGATCTATGTTTCCAGACAAGCTACTTTTTTGGCGGGACTAGAGAGCTTTGGTGATGATGAGCTAGCGTTTTTGCTAGGCATTCACGGTTTGAAAATAGGCGAGCTATTCGAGGTGCTCGATATCAGCGAGGAAGGCGTTCATTTTGAAGCGTTTTTGGAGGAAAGAATTGAGAATTGCAAGTATATAATAGGTGAAAATGGAAGCTCAATCTATGATCGAGTTGGGGGTTTTCTACGAAGTGCACCTATACAAACTAAGATTATGGCGTCTGTGCAGCGGCATAGGCAGCTTTTTGTAAGTTATTTGAAGCAAGAATTTGGTTCGCCTGAACGGTTGGTAACGGTCGATATTGGCTTTCATGGAACCATTCAGAAATCACTAGAAAAAATCGTAAGCTTATCGGGACATAAGCCGCAAATGATGCATTTGCTTGCTGTTGGCGCTAATCGGCTGGATGAGCTGAGCATGCGTGGTATGGATATCCGTAGTATGCTGCGCTCGGGCAGCGGGGGAAGTGATGAAGGGAAACGTATTGCAAGGACGCCAGCCTTTTTGGAGGAGCTCATGATGGGCGATTTCGGTTCGACACTGCGTTATGCTGAAAATGAGCTCGGTCAAATCAGGCCGATTACGGCAGAGCTGAAACGTACTGACGAAGAGTACGCGATGAAACGGGCGTGTCAAGAAGGAGCATTGGCGTTCCAAGGTTACTATGCCTATTTGCTGCAGCAAAAAGAGGGGCGTTTGCAGCGAGCATCATCACAGCCAGTAGAGTGGAGCAAGCCGCTGCACCGTGTTCTCGATATGCCGAGGCCCGAGGAAGCGAGATTGTTGGGGGATTTGACGCATCAGGACAATTTCTGTACCGAGTACATTGCACCGATTTGTGAAGATGTGGCCGAAGAATGGTTCGTGCAAGGGCCGGAGGCATTTTTGAATTGCTGTAACTATGGGCCCTCGATTTTGAATGCGAATTGGCCGCAGGGTCTTGTGACCAGACGATTTCCGTATTATTTATATAAATTCTATTTGCGACTTCAAGATGGGTTCGGCAGCCAGGTGATGCTGTTTGAAACGATCCAAAGGGTGAAAGAGGATGGTATATGTGCCATTCATCTTTATGGAACGGGGGCTTTTGCCGAGCAGGCCTTGAAAATGGCTTGGTTTCATGGACTTCAGATTCGTTACTGGATTGATCCGCATGTGGGGTTGGACGCTGCTCCTTGGGGGCGGTTTGCTTATGTTACTTTGGAGCAGGTGAGGGATGGGCGGAGTAAAGCAGAGATAGGGACAGGGACAGGTACAGGTACAGGTACAGAAATTGCTTCTCACGCTTTCTTGATCGCGACGTTATCTGATATGAAGGAATATAAGAACCATATTTTGCATGTATATGAAGGTAGTGGGGTAACGCCGATCTTTTACGAGCTTCGTCCTTAGGAAATTACACCTTAAGTTATTGAACCAAATCGATGGATGGAACATCTTAATTAGTGATCTTTTAGCTTGCAGGATGATCCTATTTTTGGTTGAAAAAGGAAGGTGAATGGGATGAAGCAAAAGTTACTAAGCTTGTTTCCCGTGCTTTATCGTTTGCGAATTGCTCAGTTGAGACTTAAGCGGCACTTCCTGAATTTAAATCCATCCATTACCTACGCGAAGCATAGAGTTGTCGATTCGCTTCCCTATACTTGCAAAAAGCACCAATCCTTACTGCGAAGAAAGCTCGGTTTCTCCGATCCTATTTTACAAGAAAACAAAATTACAAATCTAAGGATCAGCGTTGGACGTATGGATGGTATTGTGATTCGACCGGGTGAAACTTTTTCCTTCTGGAAATTAGTTGGGAAAACAACGTCGGCTAAAGGCTACATCGAAGGCCTGCTGTTATCGCAAGGTGGTGTGAAGCGAGGCGTCGGAGGTGGGATATGCCAGTTGGGCAATTTGCTGTTTTGGATGGCTTTGCATACCCCACTTCAAGTCGTGGAACGGCATCACCATAGCTTTGATCCATTTCCGGACGATCATCGGGTTCTGCCTTTTGGGAGCGGAGCGAGTGTATTTTACAATTATATAGACCTGCGTATGTATAATCCTACCCAGCATACTTTCCAGTTCCGGTTGTGGCTGACTGATGAACATTTGAAAGGCTCTGTACATTGTGACGTGCTTTTACCGCATGCCTATCATATCGAGGAGAGAAATCACCGTTTTCTTGAGAAAGATGGCCGGAAATATCGTGAAAATGAGATTTGGCGCAAGGTGATCGATAAAAGAACTGGAAAGACTGCAGCAGAGGAGCAAATGATACATAACTTCTCGGAAGTGAAATATGATTTGTTCAATACGTCTTAAGAAGGTACTAGTTGAAGTTAGTACTTTTGGAAAAGATAGTGGCGAGGTAACCTGAGTTTATAGGAAAGAACAAGGGGGACTAAACCATGCAGACCTTTTCATTCACTAAAAATTGGTTTTTGCAATTGATGATCGTTCTGTACGTAGGGATATGGATTTGGCTGGCGGTGGATCCTTATAGCAGGTATGACTGGGTACTGGAAAATCTACTGATTTGGGCAGCGCTAATTGGACTTGTAAGTACTTATAAGTTTTTTTCATTTACAAATCTGTCTTATGCATGGATTGCTTTGTTCCTGATGCTACATACGTTTGGGGCTCATTATTCGTATAACGAGAACTGGGTGGATGTTTGGTTGAAGCTAATTTTTCACTCGGAACGTGATCATTATGACCGCTTGGTGCATTTCAGCTTTGGATTGCTGCTCGCCTATCCGATTCGGGAAGCGATGAGTGCATGGACGCGGCTAGGCAGTAAATGGCTTTATGTGATTACTTGTGTCATCGTTTTGGCAATGGGGGCCTTCTATGAGCTTATTGAAATGTGGGTGGCGCTACTTGTGGCTCCTGAGATTGGAACGTTGTTCCTCGGAACACAAGGTGATCCATGGGATACGCACCACGATATGGAGCTTGCTCTGTATGGGGCGGTGATTGCTATGGTTGTTACTGCGGTTTGGCGTAAGGTGCGGGTGGGGAGTAAAGTAAAAGCAGGATTATGAGATTAAGTAGGGAAATGTGAGAGTAGGTAAATGAGATTAAGTACGAGAATAGAAAGACATGACTAATGAGGTCAAGTACGAAAGTAGTAAAGCGGGATTTATGAGAGCAAGTAGGAAATGAGCACAGTAGAAGTGACACTATTTATAGCAGAAATCGCTATCGTGGAGGCTGGTTGCCAATGTCAGTAGGAGAACAGAAAGAATTGTTTGTCTATGTGGGTTCCTATACAGATGAGCGCAATGCAAATGGGATTTCATTGTACGCGTTCAATCCTTTGAGCGGAGAAATGAGGTTGGTGGAATCGTACTCCGATTTGCCAAATGCTTCGTTCCTTGCTCTGAATGATACCCGGACGATTTTGTATGCCGTGAGTGAGACAGCAACGTACAACGGTCGTTTTGGAGGCTCCGCGGCAGCTTATGCGATAGAAGCCGGCACCGGTAGGCTGGAGAAGTTGAATCAACAGCCTACCGACGGATCTGCTCCTTGTTATGTCAGCTTGAACAAGACTAACCGAACGGTCTATGTAGCGAATTACTCAAGCGGCAGCGTGACTGTTTATCCGGTAGAAGCGGACGGGCGGCTTGGTGAGCATGCACAGTTGGTGAAGCACGAAGGCCCATTGGGGCCACGTGCGGATCGCCAAGAGGCTCCGCATGCGCACTCGATTGTACCGGCACCGAACAATCGGTATGCGATTTCAGCCGATCTGGGCCTTGATCGGCTGGTGGTTAGCAGCATCGACGCGGAGAGCGGCTTGCTTTTGCCGCATGGAGATGCGGCGATGAAGCCGGGCGCAGGCCCGCGGCATTTGGCTTATAGCGCGGACAGTCGGTACGTGTACGCGATCAATGAGTTGGACAGCACGGTTACTGTGCTGGGCTATGAGGCAGACGCGGGAGTTTTGACCGCGCTGCAGAGCATTTCGACGCTGCCGGAAGGCTTCAGCGGCGAGAGCACATGCGCGGACATCCATCTCTCCGAGGATGGCCGCTATGTGTATGCATCTAACCGCGGACACGACAGTATCGCGGTTTATGGGGTTGACCGACAAAGCGGCACGCTGTCGGTCGTGGGTTGGCAGGCGACGCTCGGGCGGACGCCGCGGAACTTTGCCCTGTCGCCGCAGGGGGAGTTCCTCCTCGCGGCGAACCAGGATTCGAACAGCATTACGGTATTCCGCATCGATGCGGAAACTGGAATGCTGCGTGAAACAGGGCAAACGGTAGCGGTATCGCGGCCGGTTTGCATCAAGTTTCTCTAGGACATAAAGAGCGAGTACCCACGCAGCGTAGGCTGTTTGGGTGTTCGCTCTTTTTTTGTCCTGCTAGGCAGGGTGCCAATAGGCGCATTTCGAGCCAATTCACTTAAGTTACATTCCTCGTGACTGCCGTAAGCACGGAAATCGACTTCTCAGCCTGCTTATACCAGCTAACCACGGCTTTTGCTCAGAAGTAGGCTCCGAAAACGCGCTTATTTCAAGTCAAGTCTAGAAATAGGCGCGTTTTCAGCGCTTATTCACTTAAGTTACATTCCACGTGACTGCCGTAAGCACGGAAATCGACTTCTCAGCCTGCTTATACCAGCCAACCACGGCTTTTGCTTAGAAATAGGCTCTTAAAACGCGCTTATTTCAGTCAAGTCTAGAAATAGGCGCGTTTTCGGAGCCTATTCATGTATGCTTCATTCCTCACTATTGCCCGACAGCTCGGAGATTGCTGAACGGCCCTGACGGGACTTCTCTACCTCACTTTAGTGATGTTTTTCATCGCTAAAGTGAGGTAGAAGACCAATTTTGCCCTCATAGTGATGAAAATCATCCTTATAGATGGCGCTTTTACGTATTTTGACCAAAGAGATGGTCTGAGACGATGTTTTTCATCGTTAAACGCATGAAAAAATGAATTCAAGTCTCGTTAGTGATGAAAAACATGCTTAATGCCTCGGAGTTACCTATTCCAACTAAAACTCACTGATATAGCAGCAAACTTAGTAAGCAGCCTGCAGCAAAGTAGGCTATATTTTTTTAGTTTTAGGGTGTAGGGTGTAGGGTGTAGGGTGTAGGGTGTAGGGTGTAGGGTGTAGGGTGTAGGGTGTAGGGTGTAGGGTGTAGGGTGTTGGGTGTTGGGTGTTGGGTGTAGGGTGTTGGGTATTGGGTGTTGGGTGTTGGGTGTTAGGTGTTAGGTGTTAGGTGTTAGGTGTTAGGTGTTAGGTGTTAGGTGTTAGGTGTTAGGTCTTAGGTCTTAGGTTTTAGGTTTTAGGTGTTAGGTTTTAAGTTTTAGGTGTTGCTCTTGCTCTTAATATCGCTCTTGTCCTTGGTCATAAATTAGGCCTCAAAATTAGTTGCACATGCAACTAATCAGGCGTATGATAAAATAGTAGCAAGTGCAACGATTCGGAAAATCACTACTATTTTGCTCAAACATAGGAGACATGTTTATGATCGAAAACAGAAATTCGATACCAAGGTGGGTCTCACTCATTTACCGTTACGGACAGATGTATATTGGTGAGCATTTGAAGAAATACGACATCGGCAGAGGGCAGCATATTTTCATCAACGCGCTGTATAAAGAAGATGGTCTCACGCAAGAAGAGTTGGCGGATTATTTGAAGATTGATAAAGGTACGACAGCAAAAGCGCTTAAAAAGTTAGAAGAGCAAGGGTACATAACCCGCACGGTTAGTAAAAAAGATAAGAGATGCAACGAAGTTCATCTGACCGAGAAGGCGCTGCTGATTAAGGGTGATGTGCGGAAGGTGCTGACGGACTGGCGAGAACGTCTAACGTTCGGTTTAACGGATGAGGAGAAACAACTGGCTTTGACTATTTTGGAGAAAATGGGAGATAATGCGTCCCGTTTCGCAGAGGAGCAGGTGGAGCCATGAATATGAAGCTTGCAAGTTCGCTGTTTATCGATAAGCATTTTCATGCTTTAACGCATCGTAATTATCGGTATCTTTGGTTAGGTCAGTGTGTCTCGCTCATTGGAACGTGGATGCAAAATATTGGGCAGTCTTGGCTCGTTCTTACGATCACTGGCTCGCCTCTTAAACTTGGGATTGTTGCGGCATGTCAGTTCCTCCCCATTCTCTTATTTTCCTTGTTTGCAGGCATTATCGTCGATAAGTTTCCAAAGAAGAACATCCTGCTTGTTACGCAAACGGTTGCGATGATTCTAGCCTTTACGTTGGCTATACTCGTCCTGACGGATACTGTAAAGTACAGCTATATCATTGTGCTAGCGCTGCTGCTTGGGCTTAATAACACGCTGGATATGCCTACGAGACAGTCGTTTAATATAGAAATCGTGGGAAAAGAAGATCTCATGAATGCCATAGCTCTCAATTCAACGACATTTAACATGGCAAGAATCGTTGGTCCAGCGATTGGTGCGGTGATGATGGCTTGGCTGGGTGCTGGGTGGTGCTTTTTGCTCAATGGGGTTAGCTTTTTGGCTGTTCTGTATGGTTTGTTTCATATTCAAGCTGCACCCTATGTTCGGAAGAAGAGCTCGCGCGATGGCATGATGAAGGAAATTAAAGATGGAATTGTCTACATTGCGAGAGATCCTTTGCTAGCACAGACTGTTCTGCTCGTAACAGTGATCGGCACGCTTGCTTTTAACTTTAATGTACTCATTCCGGTTTTCACTAAAAGTGTGCTGCACATGGGAGAGACGACGTATGGCACGTTAATGTCATGTCTGGGTGTGGGTTCTTTCGCGGGGGCTCTTACGATGTCTTTTCGCAGTAAGCAAGGGCCAATACTGAAATTAAGTATTATTGCTAGTTTAGTCGTTGCGGTTTGTTTGGTCTTAAATGGACTAAGCACTTCCGTTTGGGTCTGCGGTGGATTGTTAGCACTTACCGGATTTTTCAACATCATATTTGCAACGAATAGTAATTCTTCCCTTCAGATGCATGCCAAAGAGGAGTACCGCGCGCGCGTAATGAGTGTGTATTCACTTGTATTTGCGGGCTCCACGCCGATAGGAAGCATATTTGCTGGTTTTGTCGCAGATCGATATGGTGCGAATGGGGCTTTCGTCTGTTGTGGAGTGTTAACTGGTGTGCTTTGTCTGATTATTATTTGGAATTATAGGAAGAAAGCCGCTAAAAAATCACTTGGTGAGATAGGTACTGCCTCATAAATGAGAGGGAATGTTATTTTTTATTGCAAAAATAACCATTTTTTGGATTGTCAATTGTTGGTGTATCCGCTACAATATGATTTATATTCATGTCGTTATTGGGGAGGGAATCTTGTGCTGGGATTTTTGAAGAAATGGATGCATACACCAAAGCAGGAACCTACGAACGCTGTGGATTATAAAACGATGGAAATCGACGTTGTTATCAAGTGCTTTGTGTCGGATAAAGACAAGCCGTTTCGTGTGATTTTTAAAGTGGAGAAACAAGGCTCATTCTTTTCCAAAGATATTTTCGTGAAAAATGTGGATATTAAGACACCCTACGAACTGGTTTATAACTTCTCCACACTTGGAATGAACTATGAAGAGCTGAAGAAGTACGAAAGCACAGATCATGCTGAGTACAGCTTCGCGACTTTGGAAGAAGCCAAAAAGGTGAAAGATACAACAGTCGACTACATACGCTTTCTTATCCGTGAGCATCAACAAGAAACACTCGCAAAAATTTCATAGGATTCGACCAAAAAGGAGCTAGCGAGAATTCTCGTTAGCTCCTTTTCTGTATAACCTCGAGGCCGCAGTAGTTTGGTATAACATCGCCTTAAGGCAGGTTTCATTATTTTGCTGATTCTCCTGCAGCTGCTTCCGTTTTGTGCTGCTGCACGATTTCTTTCAGTCGGAATTGGCGAAGCTTCGTAATCGATGCAAATTTGGAATCAGCACCCCTGATTTCGAAAAACACTTTGCCATCCTGAATCTGTAGAATTTTTCTTGTATTCACATAGCAATCCGTGTTGACCTTGAAAAAGGAGCTATTTGTTGTAATTTCTTGAATTTGCTCAGTGGTCATGCGTTTTTTAATGTGATAGTTTTTCCCATGGAAAGAGACGAGCCCATGTTCTCCGACACGGAAGTACATAATATCCTTCTCCAGTGCGAAATCCTCATAGGTGTTTCTTGTTTCGAGCGCTACATTCATTTTGTAATCCCCCTTTTAAAATGATAACGCTTACATTTAAATCGTTTTCATCTTACCATATTTTAAAAGAGATTTAAAGTAGTTTTAACCGTAAAATTACCAAAGGACCTAACTCTAATGAGTTAGGTCCAATAGTTAACAGCAGTTTTTGACGAAAGAAATCGTATTTCCCCGGAAATAATTTAAACGACCACGTTACGTGCCACCCAGACGCCTGCAGCTCCAGCTTGGGCCAAGCCTCTTGTAATTCCAGCCCCGTCACCGCCACAGAACAAGCCTTGTATCTCGGTTTCGAAACTTTCACTAAGTTTAGGACGAGCGGAATAGAATTTCGCTTCAACCCCATAGAAAAGAGTATGCTCTGAAGCTATACCTGGCGTTACCTTTTCAAGCGCATGAATCATTTCAATTAAACTCTTCATTGTATTGTAAGGAAGAACAAGTCCTAGATCACCAGGAACAGCTTCGGTTAAAGTCGGCTCAAGGAAGCCTTCGCGAATCCGATCAGCCGTTGACCTGCGTCCGCGCATAATGTCCCCAAATTTCTGCACGATAACACCGCCGCTGGATAAGTCATTCGCATGTTTACATATTTCCCGCGCATATTCATTAGGCTTATCGAAAGGTTCAGTGAATTTATGAGAAACGAGCAGGGCGAAGTTCGTATTACTGGAACCTAGGGCTGGATCCTTGTAAGAGTGGCCGTTCGCTGCCATGACGCCGCTGTGATTCTCGACCACAACATGACCGGATGGATTGCTACAGAATGTACGTACTCGTGTACCCACCGATGTAGTATAAATAAACTTGCCTTCATAAAGATGCTCGTTGATTTCGCGCATAACGACATCCGACGTTTCTACGCGGACGCCTACGTCGACTTGATTGTTATACATTTTGAGTCGACGCTTTCTGAATACTTGCGTTAACCATGCAGAACCATCTCTACCCGGAGCTAACATCACTTGTTTACTATGAATTTTCAGTACCATCCTTCATACGAATGCCTTGGATGACATGTTTGTCTTCCCGTTTGAAAGTTAGGATATCTTCAACTTCAGCTTTGAACTGCATATCGATATGTGTTTTCAAATGTTCATAGATGGATTTCAAAATCATCAAGTTTTGCTCGGTTCCCAGATGTCTAACCTGAGCGCGAAGCAGCTTTAGTCCTGCAGCATAGGAGCGCTGTTCAATATCTTTTACAGCCTCAGTCGTAGGGTCCGTAATATTCTCGGTTGCTCCATGTTGTAGATTAATGCCATCCACATAACGAATCAAATCGATCACTTTGGTTGGTGCCAAATAATCCGTCATCCAACCGCCGAATTCGGTGGTGATGTTGAATTTGCCGTCGCTATAAGCGCCCGCGCCTCCGAAGCCAGCCGTAATGGAACAGGCAGGAAGACAACCAGAGAAGTCCTTTTTGCCTGCTGGGGGAGGACACAGTTTGATTTTACTTTCCAGGATCGGACAACTGCGATGGTAAATATCATGGCCTTTGTCTACGAGCAATACTTTAGCGCTAGGGTGAAGCAATGTCATTTCATAACAAGCAAAAATACCGGCAGGTCCTGCACCAACAACGATAAAATCATATGTTTTCATTGCAATCTCCTCTGGATCATTCAATTTTGGACACAAAAAAACCCAGCCACACGGGTATGCGAAAGCAAGTACCCGTCGTAGCTAGGAAGTTATGGCTCCCTCTAGAGACCCTTAAGCCAATCCTCAAGGATATACGAACGATTTATACGAATGTGGCTATTAGTTACTGACTTGATTATCATAATACGAACATTAAATGATGTCAATTAGATAATGTTCGTGTAATTTCATTTATACAACAATGGAAATCGTAAAGCTGGTTTCGGTTTCTGAGCTGATGACATGAAGGGTTCCGTCATACTTGTCCACTAGTTTTTTGACAATGCTCAAACCTAAGCCGGCGTGGAGTCCTGTTTCTTGTTTCGTAGAGAAGCCAGGCTCGAATATACTTTCTAGACGATCGCTTGGGATAGGGTCTCCGTTGTTGATGACCTTGAATGAAAGTCGATTTCCTTCCAAAATGCCAACTAAACGGACTTCTTTGTCCTCTGCCTTTTTGGAAATAGTAACGGCATCAAACGCGTTATCGATTAAATTGCTGATAATTCGAACCAAATCTGTCGCTTTAACAGCTCCAAGGTTGATCTGATTTAAATTACTGACTTCATGGAAGAATGTAATTTTGCGCTCAACGGCCTGTATAACCTTAGATTGTACAATCGCGCACAAAGCGGGCACATTAATTTGAATAATGTCATTCAAAGCGGTCGTTTCACCAATAATCTCGGTGGTGTAACGATCTAATTCCGTATATTCTTTTAAATGAACGAGGGAATGTATTGTAGCCACATGATTATTGAAATCATGGCGCTGTTCTTTCATGGAACGGAACAGTGAGCCGATATGATCAACGTAAACTTCTTGGATGCTTTCCGCGGTCGCTTCACGATTCCGATTGATAAAGCGGATGCTCAGAATGACTAGGATGAATGCGATGAGTGCGGTTGATCCGATCAGAATGAGCAGGTTCACTTGCTGTTGTTGAATTGATTTTTGCACGGTTTCATAATCGGCTGTCAGACCGATAACAACAGGGGAATCCAGTTGAAGCGGAAAGAACATTTTGAGATACGTTTTTCCATCAATCGTGGTGATAAGCTGCTTGGTTTGCTTCGATTGCATTACGGATTGAACCATTTCTTGATCCCGATCATCTTTCATAGTATAGGACCCGAACAATATTTCCCGATCTGTGAACCATGTGTAGCCTTCCTTTTTATACTGTTCCTGCTGCTTTAGGAAAATCGGTGTATTATAGACGGCAATTTCTTTGGCGCCATGGTTAGTATAGCCATGAATCATTTCATTAATAACAGCATCCACGCCGGTTTCCCGTTGATAGTCTCGGAAGAACGTATCATGCACGTAAGGGTCGAGAATATAATTCGTACGGCCATCGTAATAATAGCCCCATTTGTCAACAAATTGAGGGTTCGTCATGGACGTATTCATGGGTCCTGACCAGTAATGAGGCAGCGCTTGGCCGCTTTGTACATTCGTTTCTTTGGTGTCTAGAAGCTGATTGAACGCTTGGAACCAATCTCTGCTCCAGGTTTTGGTACTCATATTAATTTCCTTGGGCTCGGAGGATTTGTAGCCAATGATGTCATCACCGCTTCGCTTCATTAGTGTAATATGATCGATCATTAACTCCTTACTGAGAACAGTAAGCTCTTCATTCGTCACTTTCTCTATGTCAGGATCGAGTCGGTATTGTGCTGCTAAAGAGGCAGTACGCAGATTTTGACCGATTAGATTTTCAACATATTTCTCTCCCGTTTTGGAATGTTTAATGGAAATGGCGACGTTATCGGCGATAAGCTGCAGCTTGGTTTCAAGCTCAGATGTTAGCATTCTCTTCGTATAATAGTAGAATACGCTATCCGTAAGTAGTACAATAATTAAGGAAATCATTAGGATAAAGATCGAGGAGCGAAGGTGGATTTTCGGTTTTGGTTTGTGTGGTCTGTTCATGTTATCCTCCTAAAAATGGCCATATCTATCAACTATCATAGTATAAAAATACATAGATTACACACGGAACATGGAGGTATTTATGAAAGTAACATTTCTGGGTTGCGGGGACGGTTTTAGTATCGAGCAAGGGCATAATAGTGCTCTTCTTACTTTTGCAGATACGAATTTATGTATAGATTTCCCGGAGTCTAATCATCTTGGGCTGCATCAATTGGGAATGAAGCTCAATCAGATCGAGCATATTTTTATCACTCATCTGCATGAGGATCACGTGAATGGCTTGCAGAAACTCGCTTTGTATCACCGCGTGTACCCAGGCAGAATGAAGCCGAAGCTTTATGTACCTACTGGTTTAAAAGACGATTTGTGGCAAATCTTGCGCCATGGATTGGAGCTGACAACGCGGGGCAAGCGCGTGTTTGAGGACTATTTTAACGTCGAATGTGTGGATAATGCGTTTGTGGTAGCGGGTGTGAAATTCGAACTTGTCCCTACCTTGCATGTGCCAGACATGCTGAGTTACGGTCTTCTATGCAAGCCGTTTTTTTACTTTAGCGGGGATACTAGATTGGATGAAAGCTATATTCGAAGTATCGCCGATGAGGTGAAAACCATTTATCACGAATGTCATATGCAGGATGATCAGCTGCCGTCGCATACGTCACTCGAAGAACTGCTGACGCTGCCGGAATCCATTCAAGCGAAGATGATTCTAATGCATTATGTGGATGATTATTTGGAGGCGGATCAGCGAGAGAAGTTTCATCAGGTGTATAAGTTACGGCTGGCTGAGCCTTTGCTAGAGTATTCGTAGAGTGTATATCTTGCAGCTATTACAGGACCTCCCTTATAATAGTTCTTACAAGGGAGGCGGTAAATATGGCAAATCAATTTGCCGGAATAAGTAACGACTCATGCAAAGCCTTTCATTAGGGCGATCTTTGCATGGGGTGATTGGGAAGTCGTGATCGCCCAAGAAAGCTTAAATCGTTTCTAGTAATGGGGCTTTGCAACTTATTTTATTTTCATCAAAAATAAGGGGCTGAAAAGCAATGAATCAACCATTCATTAGAAACCATCAATATAATGATATTAAGAAGCAGGTCGGTCTGCTGCAAAGTACCTGTAACTCCGTTTCCGATCGGAAAGTGGTAGAGTCGGTGCGATATAACGCGCAAGCCAAACTGAACGAGGTGTTTCCGGAAGCGAATGAGCTGCAAAAGCAAGCACTGGGAAATATAACGCTACTGCAAACAGCCGAAGAGTTTCAGCGCTATTTGCGTTCCTTGGAGCCTTATTTGGCGGAATTTGCGCACGTGACGGAAAATCAGCTGAAGAAGCTTTTTCCCAAAGTCAAAAAATTGAAGGTGCCCGATTTAACGGCCATCGACTATCGGTACGTAACGTATCTCGGCTGGATCGATATCGCGACGAATAAATTGTTCCTCGTTTATCATCTGAATGGGAAACTCGTTGGAATAGAAGGGAAATATACGCCGACGAATAAGAAAGGCGTTTGCTTTGTGTGTAATCGGCATGAAGAGGTTGCGTTATTTACAGCGGTGACCAAATGGAAGCCGGCAAGCGCTACGCCTGATTACTACAGAGCAATCGGCAATTACTTGTGTGTGAACAGCGAAGCTTGCAACAAGAATATAACCGATGTTGCCGTGTTGGAGAAATTCATACAGGGCGTGTTGATTGGTCCGTAATTGCCGTGCTGTATACGAATATCGGAGCGAATTAGATTTAGGAATAAGGATCAGCGTTGGCACAAGTGCCAGCGCTTTTTTGTGTTTGCATCTGCGTTGTCCTACAGCACACTGGGCTGATTTCTCCCATATGTCATCAAAATCCTATCTTTGCAAAAAGAAATGCTGCATCATGCAGGCAATTGTAATCAATAAACCATACAGGTCAACAGAGTTCTATATACAGTTTTTTGGTGCTCGCTCTAAGATGGGGGTATGTCGCAGATGAGAGGGAGATGCTAATAAGTTGTTGAGGTTAGGAATGAGATAAGAAGAAAGTTGAGACAGAATGACAGGATATCGGAGAGGGGGAAACCGGAGTTGTGAACGGAGTATCGCTTAAAGGAATCAGCCGAAATTGGGAATTGTATGTATTAATTTTGCCTGCCCTCGTGTATGTCATTGTATTTGATTACATTCCTATGTATGGTGTTCAGATTGCATTCAAGGACTTCAATGCCGTACAGGGAATATGGGGGAGCCCCTGGGTGGGCTTACAGCATTTTGAGCGCTTTTTTCAGGGGTATTATTTCGAGAGGCTGCTAACCAATACAGTATTGATTAGTGTCTACTATTTAATCATTAGCTTTCCTTTATCTGTGATGTTCGCTCTGTTGATTAACGAAATCAGGCTGGTTATGTTCAAAAAGACGATCCAGCTCGTTACTTATGCGCCTCACTTTATTTCGACAGTTGTGCTGGTAGGCATGATGGCGATTTTTCTCTCGCCGAAGACAGGGTTGGTGAATCAATTTTTCCAATGGACAGGGGGGACCGCTATTGATTTTATGGTGGAGCCGTCATGGTTCAAGACACTCTATGTCTTCTCTGGCGTATGGCAAAATATAGGGTGGAATTCCATTCTGTTCATTGCGGCGCTCGCCGGTGTTGATCCTCAGCAGCATGAATCAGCGACACTGGAAGGGGCAAGCAAGCTTCAGCGCATCTGGCATATCAATTTGCCGGGCATTATGCCTACCGTGATGATCCTATTTATTTTACAATGCGGACAAATTATGGCGGTAGGATTCGAGAAGGTGTTTCTGATGCAAAATGATGTAAATATCAGTGCTTCGGATATTATTTCCACTTATGTGTATCGATCGGGTGTATTGGGAGCTCAGTATAGCTTCTCTGCGGTGGTTGGGCTGTTCAATTCGGTCATTAATTTATTGCTGTTAATCGTAGTGAATCGCATTTCCAAAAGGCTCACAGATACAAGCCTATGGTAAGGAGGGATCAAAGGTGGGCAGACTTGCGCAAACCAGAGGCGATCACGTATTCGATGTAGTGAATTATGTTTTATTAAGTCTAGTAACTATACTGGTTCTCTATCCACTCGTATTCGTGCTCAGTGCATCGTTCAGCAGTCCGGCAGCTGTTATAGAAGGTCAGGTATGGTTGCTGCCGAAGCAGGTTAACGTGCAATCCTATATCCGTGTTTTTCAGGATGACGGGATTATGAGAGGATATATCAATACTTTGATTTATACATGTGCGGGCACAGCCGTTAACATGCTGCTGACCATTGGCGCCGCCTATCCCCTGTCACGTAAGGATTTCGTGGGGCGTCATATGCTGACGATGATATTTGCTTTTACCATGTTTTTTAGTGGCGGGCTGATTCCGACCTATTTGCTGGTCAAAAACCTCGGCTTGCTCAATTCCATCTGGGCGATTATTTTACCGAGTGCCGTGTCGATGTGGAATATTATTATTATGAGAACGTTTTTTCAGGGTATTCCGGTTGAGCTTCAGGAGTCGGCACAGATAGATGGGTGCACGAATCTTCGTATGTTGTGGAGCATCATCCTTCCTTTGTCTATGCTGGTTATTGCCGTTATGCTGTTATTTTACGGAATAGGCCACTGGAATTCTTTTTTCAATGCACTTATATACTTGTCGGATTCTCAGAAATACCCACTGCAATTAATTCTTAGACAAATTCTTTTGCAAAATCAGATGGGGAGCATGGTCAGCGGCTCAGAAACGTCGGTTGACCAACTTATGCTGACGGAGGGCTTGAAATATGCCGTCATTATCGTCTCAAGTCTGCCTGTCTTATTACTATACCCATTTCTTCAACGTTACTTCGTTAAAGGAGTTATGATTGGAGCTATCAAAGGCTAAATTAGGGGGATCCATACGATGAATACTATTAAATCTATGAAAACAGGTTTTGTCGTCATTTTGGCCACGTGTGTGTTGGCTGCTTGTATGAATGTAGATAAAGCACCGCAGAAGGATAAAGCTAAAGAAGAGAATAAAATTCTGAATGAAACGGGCATGCCTATCGTGAAGCAGCCAATTACACTTCGTATGATGGCGGGCCAATCGCCGCTTCAAGGGGAATGGAAGGATAAGATTCTTTGGAAGGAAGCAGAGAAAAGAACGGGCATTCACATCGATTGGAACCTAGTACCGCAAGCAAGTCTGGAGGAGAAGAAGAACCTCCTTCTGGCTACCAATGATATTCCAGATGCCTTCTATGGCGGAGGGATTAATTCGCAGGATATGATCACTTATGGACAGCAAGGTTTGTTTATTCCATTGAATGATCTGATCGATAAGTATGCACCTAATTTCTCCAAAATCCTGAAAGCGAATCCGGAAGTGCTCAAAGGGATCACCGCTCCTGATGGCAAAATTTATGGACTTCCTAAAATGTCTTCGAATATCACACACCGAATTGGTACTAAAATGTTCATCAATCAGAAATGGCTGGATGAAGCAGGGAAGAAGATGCCTTCGACAACCGCTGAGCTCTACGATGTGCTCAAAGCGTTTAAGGCAAAGGATCCGGAACGTATTCCGCTGAGCAGTACAGATATTAACAATACATTGCGTTCTTTAGCAGGAGCCTGGGGACTTTACAGTCGTGGCAACGCCAACCCTTACGTCGACTTTGATGATAAAGCGGGGGCCATGCGTTTCATGCAGACAGATCCGAAATACAAGGATATGCTGACATACATGAACAAGCTGTATGCGGAAGGCTTGCTGGATAAGGAGATTTTCACCAACAATGCAACTATTCTTACCGCTAAAATAGCCAAAGGGCTTGTGGGAGGATTCTCAAATATTAATGTCGTGCCTGCAGGTCAATTGAAAACGAATTATGCTGGATTGGGCGCTGCTCTGAAAGGTCCCTTCGAAGATCAGAACTGGGGAGGCATTAGCCCCGTCCTGCAAAATCAAGGAGCATTCGTCATCACCAAAAATAACAAACAGCCGGAAGCCACGATGCGCTGGGCGGATTACTTTTTGGATGGGGACGGAGCTGTTTTATACTGGATGGGCATAGAAAACAAGACCTTCGAGATGAAGGATGGTAAATATCGATTTGTACAGGATATTGTGAACAATAAGGACGGCTTGACCCTGGATCAAACGATTTCACGTGAACTTGTTTCGCCGTTCTCTGTGCATCCGATTGTTCGTGAAGAGCGCTTTGCTTGGGATACCGGGGAAGGAATGCCTGAGGTTATTGATGCAGCCAACAAACTGAAGCCGTTCGTGCCTAAAGAAATTTGGCCTGCGTTCTTGTTTACCAAAGAAGAAAATGATCGTTTAAAAGCTTTGAGCAACGATATCCACACCTATGTGGGTGAGATGCAGACGCAATTCATCATGGGGAAAGCACCATTCTCCAAATGGGATGAGTATGTCGCGACGATCAAGAAGATGGGACTGGATGAATATATGAAAATTCATAAAGACGCTTATGATCGCTACAAACGCAATTAGGCAGAAAGAGAGGAAGCGCCATGAGGCCTAATTTTGATTTAGCGTTGGAAGGGGCGGCGGTTCAGCCCGTGAACAGGGATTGCTACCGGGTTCGCCAATGGCAGGGTATCCCAGGTATAGAATGCGCCCCGGACAACAGGTTGTGGGCGGCATTCTACAGCGGGGGCAAAGGTGAAGGCCCCAGCAATTATGTCGCTCTCGTCAAGAGCGAGGATCGCGGAAAGACCTGGTCTGATCTGCTCTATGTAATCGATCCACCGGAGCAGGTGAGAGCCTTCGATCCTTGCTTATGGAGGGACCCTTCGGGACACTTATGGGTATTCTGGTCCCAAAGCTATAGTTGGTACGATGGGCGCTGCGGTGTATGGGCTTCGGTTTGCGCGGATCCGGGAGCTGAGGCGCCAGTATGGTCTAGTCCTAGACGCATTGCAGATGGTATTATGATGAATAAACCGACTGTGCGGAAGAATGGAGAATGGCTGCTGCCGATTGCCGTATGGGCTTGCCATGAATCACCGCTGAATGAGCTGCCGGAGCAAGCCTTTTCGAACGTTTACGTTTCGACGGATCAGGGAGCAACCTTCCAGTTGAGGGGTTCTGCAGACATTCCAAATCGTCACTTCGATGAGCATATGCTAGTCGAGCGCGAGGATGGCAGCTTGTGGATGCTGGTCAGAGCCTTCTACGGAATCGGGGAAAGTGTCTCTCAGGACGGCGGACGCACCTGGTCGCTTGGCAAGCCGACTATGCTTGGCGGCCCCAGCTCTCGTTTCTTCATCCGTAGACTGCAATCAGGCCGTCTGCTTCTGGTTAATCACTATGGGTTCAAAGGGCGAAGTCACCTGACTGCGATGTTGTCCGAGGATGATGGCCTTACTTGGAAGGGCGGACTAATCCTTGATGAAAGAGGAGATGTCTCCTACCCGGACGGTGTCCAAGATCAGGAAGGTAATATCTATGTGATTTATGATAGGGAACGGGACAAAGCAAAGGAAATATTGATGGCGGTGTTCACGGAAGAAGATATCGAGGCAGGAACATGTGTATCCGAGCATGCTGTCTTACGGCAAGTGGTTAATAAGGCCTGCAATTAAGAAAGTCCGGTAAAGGAGAAAGACGACTTATGAGCACAGGAAAAAAGCAGAGAACACCTCAGGTTTCACGACTTATCACTTACTTTTTTTCCTATTTGTTCGTGGTCGTCTTTCTGTTAGCGGCCATCGGAGGCTTCGTATATACGAAGTTTTTCGATACGCTTACGGGCATTGTCGAGCAATCGAATATCACCTCATTAAAGCAAATCCGCGACCAGATCGATCAGCGGTTTAATGAATTAAGACAAATGTCTTTGCAAATTTCCAGTAATCACAAGCTGATGCGTTATACGTTCTCTGAAGGGGGCTACGAGGCGAAGCAGGGGATCCAGGAACTTAAGTCATATGGCTCGACGCATTCCTATTTGCTGGATATCGGCCTCTATTTCAATGAAATGGAGGATCGCAAGGTTTATGCAGCAAGCGGCGTCTATGATCTTGACACTTTTTTCGATAAGGTTTACCCTTTCGAGAACTTGAACCATGATCAGTTTGAGAAGCTTGCAGCGGGATTGAAGGAGCCTTATTTATTGCCAGTACAATCGATAAACTTGAATGGAGCCAATAAGCTTGATGCGGCTATCTACATGTTTCCTCTACCGGGCAATGGCGTTAAGCCCACACAGGTGATTCTCTATATGATCAGTGGTGCGGAAATGAAACGGGCCATTGGCGGGAGTATTAAGGAGTTTGAAGGAGAGGCATTCATTATTGACAAAGAGGACCGAATTATCGTATCCGCTTCTAGTGGGAGAGATGAGGGTAAGGACGCGGCCAGACTCCTTCAATGGCTGCCGGCTGATAGAACTGCTTCCTTAGTGAGCAGCCTAAATTTGCCGGAAGGTCCTCACTCTTCGGTTCAACTTGCATCCGGATTTATGCCCTGGTCCTACTATGTGGTAGTGCCGACTGGCCAGTTTCTTACTGTTGTTAGGCAGACTCAGACTATTTTTTATGTCATCGTGGCTTCGGTGCTGCTGCTTGGGATCGGGTTGTCGCTGTTCCTTGCCAGACATCATTACAAGCCGATCAAAAAATTGATGGATTCCGTTCGGAAAAACCATGCTTCAGAGGAACACCGGCAAAATAATGAGCTCGATTGGCTAAGCGAAGCGTTTGAGCATATGAATCTGGAGAATAACGACCTGCGTTCACATCTCAAAACGAAATCGGCCGCTTTGAAGGAAAAAGTGATGGCAGATCTAATTAAGGGCAATGTGAGATCCCAGGATGAGCTTGATGAATTATTGGGTAAAGCGGGCATGCAGCTTGCTTATGAACGATTTGCCGTATTGCTTATTCGGATCGATGATTACCGGAATTTTGAAAAGACCAATACCCCGATCATTCAGAATGTTCTCAAATACAGCATTGTGAACGTGTCTGAAGAGATCTCCATGGAGGTAGGCCATGGCTATGGCATTGATCTGACGGAGAACCGAGGCATAGCGTTATTAGCAGGCATAAAGGCCCAGGAAGGAACAAGCTGTGAGGAGATGCTTCATGAGGCTGCGGGAAAAATTCGTGATTTTTTCGAGCGGCTTTTTCCATTTACCGTAACGATCGGGATCAGCGAGCTGTTTCATCATGTTTTGGATACGCCAGTCTACTACAAACAGGCGGTTGAAACGTCCCATCGCCGTTTCTTAGAAGGGGAAAATGTCGTTTTGCATTATCAAGACGCAGCACTCAAAGCAAGCTCCCCATATGAGTTTTTGGATGAAGCTGTATCGAAACTAGTTAAGGCAATTAAGCTAGGAGACAGAGAATTGGCAGGGGCTGTGATTGCCGATGAGATCAACGAAATCCGCAGCAGCTTTTTGACGCCTGGATCCGCGCGGGCCATTTGTCAAGGTATGAGTATAGCTGTATTCAAACTCGCTAAGGAGATTTCCAGAAAAGAGCAGGACCCGTACTTAGACGAGACGTTGCAAGCTTTTGCTTTTGAAACTATGGAGGAGTTTGAGCGCATCTTCATTCGTTACTGCATGCGTTTTGCCGATGAGATGAGCAGTAAGAAGGAAAGTCGGAATTTCGAGCTGCGTGATAAAATTGTGAATTACGTATCGCAGCACTATGCGGACGTTACCTTGAATTCAAACAAGCTTGCTGATATCTTCGACGTCTCACCCTCCTATTTGTCACGGTTCTTCAAAAATCAAACAGGGACTACGCTTAGCGACTTTGTGGAAGAAACTCGTATGAATCAGGCGAAGGAGATGCTGCAGGCCAAGTCGATGAGCGTCAAAGAGATTGTTGAGCGCGTCGGCTATACAGACCAATCTCACTTTATCCGTAAGTTTAAAAAGCGAGAAGGAGTCACACCTCAGCAGTACAAAATGCTGTTCCCTAATGTAAGGGAGTAACTGAGTAATTTCTGTAAACTTTTGTGTACGTGCACTTCTAGGCATTCCCCCACATAGACTAATAGTAATCTCTAAGCGGAGGCTACCGAAGCAGTCATGCTCCGCAATACGCTCAAGGGGGTAGCTGGAATGCCTGGATTGTTTGGTACAATTGCTTTGTTGATCAAGCAGCTAACGCTACTTGTGTCCTACGTCAAAAATAACGCGTTTCCACAACCTCTCACAGAGGAAGAAGAAGAAAAGCACTTACGGTTAATGGCTGAGGGGAACGACAACTCACGTAATAAGTTAATTGAACATAATTTAAGACTCGTTGCGCATATTGTTAAAAAATTCGACAATACAGGAGAAGATTTAGAGGATTTGATCTCGATCGGGACCATCGGATTGATCAAGGCCATCGAGTCGTTTTCGCCGAACAAAGGGACCAAGCTCGCGACTTTTGCGGCTCGTTGTATCGAGAACGAGATCTTGATGCATCTGCGTTCATTGAAGAAAACGCGTAAAGATGTTTCCTTGCATGATCCCATCGGAACGGACAAAGAGGGGAATGAAATCACGTTGATCGACATCCTCGGAACGGAAGCGGATGATGTCGTTGATAAGGTTCAGCTTAAGATAGAGAAGAGCAAAATCTATCGCAATCTGGAGATATTGGACGATCGCGAGAAGGAAGTCGTCGTCGGGCGCTTTGGGTTGGAACTTGGAGGGGAAGAGCGTACGCAGCGGGAGATTGCGAAGGAGTTGGGAATTTCGCGTTCGTATGTGTCAAGGATAGAGAAAAGGGCGCTCATGAAGCTATATCATGAGTTTTATAAGGCGAAGCGGTAAGGTCGAAGTTCTTTAATCGCATTCTTCATTTATTTGGCATCAGATAATGGAGGCGAAGACAATGACAGCCTTAATCCAAATTGAGCATGTTAGTAAATTTTACTATATGGGCGGAGAAACCATTCGGGCGTTGGATGACATTACGTTAGACATCGCGCAGGGTGAGTTTGTCGCTATTATGGGTCCATCGGGCTCAGGAAAGTCCACGCTTATGAACATCATTGGCTGTTTGGATGTTTCGGACGAAGGGCTATACGTCCTCGACGGGAAACAGATTCACGCCATGAGGGATTCACAGCTGGCAGAGATTCGGAATCGGAAGATCGGATTTGTTTTCCAGAGCTTCAACTTGCTGCAGAGATTAAGCGCCTATGAGAATGTGGAGCTCCCGTTGATCTATCGTGGCATGACGAGGAAACAGCGTGAGCCGCTTGTCTTGCAAGCGTTGGAAGCCGTGGATTTGTTGGATCGAACGAAGCACTTTCCTTCGGAGCTGTCTGGAGGGCAGCAACAGCGTGTGGCGATTGCACGGACATTGGCGGGTGATCCGCCGATTATTTTGGCAGATGAACCTACAGGAGCATTGGACTCGAAAACAGGCGTGGAGATCATGGATATTTTCAGACGTTTGAATGAGCAGGGACGGACGATTATTGTGATTACGCATGATCGGCAGATTGCGGAGCAGGCGAAGCGGGTAATAAAGTTTAGAGATGGTAGGTTGGTTTTTTGAAGTGAACAATGCTAGTAACAAGTTTCGGCCTTACGAGATAAATCGTAGGGCTATTACTTTCTTTAGGATGAAGAAAAAGAAGCAACAATAATTCTATTAGACAATGGAAGATTGGGCGACGGAGCTGAATTATTTGTTATCACAGGGATGGAAGTGGTTAGTAAAAAGTTCTTTGGGACGAGCGTCCGTGAGCCCATTTCGGGAGCATTTGGGCAATTGAAAAAGAGAGCTAATGTAAATCATGGTTCTCTTTTTCTCTTACCAAATCATAGATGACATAAGGATTTATAGAATCGGATAGGAGGAATCAGGATGAACACGAAGACAAGTCCTACAATTCGGGCTGTTTTGTTCGACTTCGATGAAACACTGTCCACCCTGCGAGCGGGCTGGGAATACATAATGGCTCCATTTATGAAAGAAATTATCCTTGGCCTCCATAGGCTGAATGAGGAAGAGGAGAAAAGATTAGAAGCGGAAATTGATGCGTATATTCAGCAATCTGCTGGCATCCAAACTGTGCTTCAAATGGAATGGCTTGCCCAACAAGTACGGAACAAAGGTTGGAATCCAATCGATTGGAATGCCTGGGATTTCAAAGCCGAATTTAACTGTCGGCTGCTCGAGCAGGTGAATGATCGCATTCGTAAGCTACAACAAGGCAAGCTAAGTGCAGAGAATTTTTTGATGAAGGGGGCAATCCATTTTCTAATTGAGCTTTAGAACCGACAAATTGAGATGTACGTTGCAAGTGGGACCGACCATCCAGACGTCCTTCATGAGGCGGAAGTGCTTGGAGTTCGGCAATTTTTTAAAGAAATAGCGGGGGCCCCTGTCGGTCGGGCTGACTGCTCCAAGGAAAAGGTAATCAAGGATCTGCTGGAAGTGAAAGGATTTACGGGAGGCGAGGTGGCTGTAATCGGCGATGGGAAGGTGGAAATCCGTCTAGGCAAAGAGAAAGATGCACTGACCATTGGATTGGCTAGCGATGAGTATAAACGTGAAGGGATCGATGCGATTAAAGAGGAACGGCTATTGAAAGCGGGAGCCGATCATATTGCAGGTGATTATTTAGATCTTAGTCATTGGTCGATGTGGCTGAGATGGTAATCGAATCAACACACGACGGCGAAATTAAAGCGACCCCACTGGTATGCGTGGGATCGTTTTTTTTTGACTTAGCCGTCTGTACCTGTGGAACCTGCTTGCACACCTAGAATACGGGGGCAATATGACTTTTTGCATCATAGCGGAGAAATGAATCAAGGTCCAAATAGCGGAAAAACGGTACTTTTAACACCAATTTGGGTATTCAAATGCTCAAAAATGGTGTGCTATGATCCTCGTGTTAGCAAACCAAATACATGGGAGGAATTATTCGATGAAATCAAAATAGGGGATTATGGCGATTCACTGATTGTTATGTAAACGTATACACACGCAAGAAAGCAAGCGTTAAAGGGTATTTTTTATTAACAATATGAAAGGACGTGACCCTGTTTGAAGAAGATGAAACGTTTAAGCCTCTTATTGTCTCTAAGTTTAGCTTTTAGTATGTTTGGCTCTGTAGTTGCGGATGCAGCAGCGCCGGAAGGCATTACCCATTCTAGAATGATGCCCGTCGACACTCTTGCCAATCACGGTTCTACTATGGTGGAACTGCCAGATGGCTCGCTCTTCTCTGTGTGGTTTAACGGAAATGGCGAAAGAGATGGGAATTTAACTAAACTAATCGGTTCTCGCTCGAAAGATGGTGGTAAAACTTGGACAGAACCATTTGTTGTTTATGATACATGGGATTTCCCAGATAACAACCCGGTTCTTTTTGTAGATAGCCAAGAAAGACTATGGTTGTTCTACGGCGTCATTTACAATGGACAATGGGTATCTACTCAAACTAAGTTTATGTATGCCGATAAGGGCAGCTATGAGTATGACGTTCGCAATGGCGGAAATGCGAAGTGGCACTATCCACAGCCAATATACACCAATGTTGGTGAAGGCATGTTTGGCGAAGGCTTATACAAAAATGGACAGTGGACCTATGGCATCAAGGGTGCTGATATTAAGTTTGTAAAACCAAGTTCAGTGACTGCCAATAGTCCTCTGGACCCGTCAAAGTATGTACCAGTAACTTCAAAGTTTGACGCTGCTCCTCGTTATATTACAGACAGCTTTGTTGTCTCGATGAGAAATAAATATGATCAGTACATTTCATATTTGAATTCCGCAAAGCCTTACGATGATGTATATGAAGGTAGAACAGCTGAAGTCGTCAATTTGCTTACCACTGGAGTCTTTACTCCGAATGGTACTGGTGGTTATACCAAATATGAGCCGCCAATTATTAAAAATTCAATTGAACGTGCTTCTGGTGCAGATAATAACGTTAATACATGGGGACCCATTTACCGCAGACTTGGATGGCAAACCAAAAATAAACCGATTGAAGTAACACTTGCAGATGGCGTAACCAAAAGATTAATTTTGCCGTTATATTCTGATTCATTGTCAAATTCAGTTTGCGCATATACCGACGATCACGGCAAAACGTGGAAATTTAGTGACCCTATTGTAGGATCAGGTACGATTCAGGGCTCGCTGATTCGAATGAATAATGGCACGATTCGCGGTTACTTTAGAAGCGGTAAGTTAGACGGCAGAAACGGACGCATGGCATGGCACACTACATACTCAGAGTCAACCGATAACGGAGTAACATGGAGTGTTCCGAAAGTCGATCCTTACTTGAAAAATGATGGCGGCTTTGAACTTTCCAAGCTTCCAAATGGCGACTGGTTGATAGCTACAAATCAAGAAACCGCACGCGGCATAGTTAAGCCTACTCAAGACGGTAATAGAAGTTCTTTCAGTTTATTGATTTCTTCCGATGAAGGATTGCATTGGAAGCCGATCATGATTAAGGATGGCATGAACAATGGTGAAACCTATGAATATCCATCGGTTGTCGTTGACAGTGCTGGGAACGCTTTGATGAACTACACTTATAAAACACCATCTGGCCCAACGATTGGCTTCTCTAAAATCGCAAACAACGAGATAGGGACGTTATTTAGTTCTGTTACGACAGCAACTTACGGCGCTGGACTTACACCGACTGATGACAGTGTTACAAAATTGCCGACAATTGTACTGAACGTAGGAGAAACTACGTCACTCAAGTACAACCTAACAATAGGCGGAGAATCTTCCGATGTAGCAATCAATACACTTACTTTGACTTCAGATTTGGCTGCTGTAGCTACTATTAACTCCACGACCGGGGTCGTGACTGCACTTAAAGCAGGAACTGCAATGATAACTGCTGTAAGCAACCAATACGGAACAATTTATAAATGCATCATTAAAGTTAACTAAGTTACCCATTGAAAGGAGTAATGTAGATGAAAGGGAAATTCAAGTTACTAACTACACTGACTGTTTGTGCAGCGATCTCTGTAACAAGTATAGTTCCTGCTGCCTTGGCTGCTCCTACGGGAACATTTAGCTATTCTGATAAAGCTGTAAGTATTTTCAATCCAATCAAGGATAATGGTGCTACAGGCGACCACATACACGGTTCCAGCATTGTAGAATTGCCAAGCGGAGAGTTGTTATGTGTATGGTTTCAGGGAAATGGTGAACGAGATGCGACTACGACACGGATTATGGGAGCACGATCAACGGATGGTGGAAAAACGTGGTTGACACCGTTTGTAATGACCAATGCACAAGATATTGCTGATATTAATCCTGTCGTATACGTTGATTCCGGCGACCGTCTCTGGTTTTTCTGGTATCCCGTGTTGGCGGGCAGATGGCAAACTTCTCAACCTAGATATGCTTATGCCGAAAAAGGCAGCTATGAGATTGCACAGATTGGCAACAATGTGCCTAACTGGACATTTTCTGAAAATGTTGGGATTAAACTCGGTAAAAACATTGGCGGTACAGTCGATCCGAACAGCCCAGACGATCATATAAGTCTGTCGCTCGATGATAGACCTGGAGCAACATCAAGACCTTCTTGGGCCACACGACCTGTTGTTGCCCGTCCAGAGTTGGCAAAAGGTTTCGTGAATACGATAAAAGCCAAGCTTGCTGGGCAAAAAGAGTATTTGTTCAAACCAGTTGCAGATGGCGGAGCAGGTATGAGCCGTAAAGTAAATGAAGCTGGATTTGATGGTCTAGTCACCCAGATTATGCAGCTCAGTGGCGGCGACCCAACTCAATATCTGTACGCTCCGACAGTAGCGGACAAAATTTATGAGCCTCGTTCAGGTTATCCGTTAGCCCGTCGGATCGGCTGGCAGACCAAAGATAAGCCGTTTGCGGTAGATCTTGGCAACGGCAAAGTTCGTTTGCTTCTGCCCCTGTATTCGGATGTCCTGGAAATGAGCATTATGGCATTTACAGAGTATGATCCTTCCAAACCTCTTGAGGACAACTCGGTTCGTTGGGAGATGAGCGAGCCTATATTAGGCGTCGCCAACATTCAGGCCACGATGGCTCAAAGAACAGACGGCACTATCGTAGCTTATATGCGTGATAACGGTCCAAGACCTTATCGAGTGGTGTCTTCCGAGTCCAAAGATAAGGGATTGACATGGTCAACGGTCAAGGACGTTCCTGAACTGCAGGATCCGGGTGTAGGACACGATCTTCTGCAGCTTGAGAGCGGCAATTGGGTGTTCGTTCACGTAGATACGGAATCGAGCCGGAACACGTTGGCTGTTGCTCTTTCAGATGATGAAGGAAAGACATGGAAATATAGAAAGCATCTCGTCCTGGATACAAGAAGCAGTACGGGAAGCTATCATTACCCTGCTGTAACGCAAGGCGAGAATGGGGATATCCTGATCAGCTTTAGCCGGTTTTTCTCATCTCTGGATAAGGACTCTGTTAATCAATCCTTGGGCAATTATAAGAATATTGCATTTGCGAGAGTTACCGAGGACTGGATTAAGCAGGGGGATACTGTAAACATTATCAGGGAATATGAAAGCTTCGATCGTGAAATTGCAGTTCCTGCATCTTTCAATATCAGTACTGCATCCGATAGTGCGATTAAAGCCCTGTTCCCATCTACAATTAAAGCATATACCTCCTATAAACCGGGGGCAGAGAACGGTGTGCTTCCTTCAGTTGATTTGCCAGTAAATTGGGATTTTGCAGCTATTAAAGCGAATTATAAACTTAATTCTTTAATTAGCAACCTTACCGGTGTTGTTGATGAGACAAAGCTTCCGCAGGGTGTAACAAGCGATATGCTGCCGTTCTTCAAAGCACCATTGAGAGTATATTTGTACGTTGATCCGGCAGCGATTGCTGCGCAAACGGTGGAGCTTGAAAAGAAAAATATTGCAATAGGCATAGGCAACTCTGAACGACTTGTTGCAACCGTATCTCCTGCCAATGCAAGCAATAAAACAATTTTGTGGATTTCCAGTGATTCCAGTATTGCCATGGTAGATGAGTTAACAGGTCTGGTTACAGGTGTAAGTAAAGGGAAAGCGGAAATTACTGCGACAACGCTGGACGGCGGCTTCGTTGCAACAACGAGAGTCGTTGTTGTACCAGGTAATGCTAGCAGCAAGTAGCCGAACATGAAGGTGGTAAACTGCTTGTAGGTACGATGCCGAAGATCGGTATTTGACCCGCTGACTACCGGGCTTGTACACAATTGAGGCCGTTATATAAATAATATTCGAGAAGAAGACCGCTTCCCTAGCTGGGAGCGGTCTTCTTGTGTCACGAAGGCTACTCCGACCTTGCAGGTTGATATTCTTGGTGACTGGCGCGAAGAAGTGCTCCTGCCTACAACGGATAGCTCGGAATTGAGAGTTTGCAGCACGAACATCATCAGGGATAGGTTTATGGATGAGTTACCGTGATTTTTTATTGTGCAATATGACTTTTTGCATCATAGCGGAGAAATGAATCACGATCCGAATAGCGGAAAAACGGTGCTTTAAACGCCAATTTGGATATTCAAATGCTCAAAAATGGTGTGCTATGATCCTCGTGTAAGGCAATCCAATTACATGGGAGGATTTATTCGATGAAATCAAAAAAGGGGATTATGGCAGTAACTGGTTCATTACTAGTGCTAACAAGTGTGCTTAGCGGTTGTGGAAGCAGTTCAACGACTTCAACGAATACTTCGGCGACTCCGGCAACTACTGCTGGTGCGGCAAGCACGCCGGCGGCGTCTGCCCAACCACTATCGCTGACATGGATGAGGTATGAACACGCTTCGCAAGCAATCGTGGCCAATTCAAAAGCCGTTCAGGAAATTGCAAAGCGTAAAAATGTTAAACTAAATCTTCAAAGTGTCCCTCAAAGCAACTACGATGATAAAAAGAAAACGTTGATCGCAACGAATACCCTGCCTGATGTGATGCTTGTCAAACAGGATGATATTCAGAACTTTGCCGACTCGGGAGCATTCCTTGATTTGACTCCTTATTTGGACAAAATGCCAAATCTGAAGAAAGTCATTTCCCAGCAGCCTGAGATCAACAAAAACAAAATTGACGGTAAGCTTTATGGATTCCCTCTTGTAGCGAATTGGCAGGGTGTTGGAGGCCAGCTTTCGATGATCCGTACGGATGTGCTTGATAAGCTAGGTTTGAAAAAGCCAACTACTTATGATGAATTGCATCAAGTGATGAAGAAAATGAAAGAAGCGAATCCGGATTCTTATCCTTTTACTGCTCGTGCTGCAAATGGACTTACAGGAACAGAAAATCTAATCAATCCGATTTCATTCGCATTTGGAAGCGGATACACAACCTTTAACGGAACGAAAGTATACTACGAGCCGAAAGAAAAACAATACAAATTCGGACCTGCTATGCCAGAGTTTAAAAGTGCTATCACATTCTTGAATAAACTCTACAAAGATAAGCTTCTTGATCCGGATTATTCAACGGCTACATCGCAAATTTGGCAAGAAAAGCTAAATGCAGGAAAATCCTTCTATTTCCAGGATAATAATGGTTTCGCAGGCACGTTTAATATTAATCTGCAGAAGAAGGATCCGAATGCTAAGTTTGATATGTTGGATACCATGACATCACCGAGCGGTGCGAAGCGTAACCTTATCTATGCACTTGGCCACTTGTCGGAATCGTACGTAATTAATGCGAAAGTAAAGAATCCTGAACAAGTAGTTCAATTCATGGACTGGTTCTACTCCCCAGAGGGAATTGAGGTTACAAACTTCGGTATTAAAGGCGAAGATTTCACTGGCGAAAACGGCGATTACAAATTGACTGACGCTGTTGTCAATAAGTATAAGGACAGACAGCCAAGCGCGATTTATGCGCTGCAATCTGAGTATGGCACGGGCTATCTGGGACTTGCTATAGATAATGACGATCATGCTGGATTACCTTTTAACTCCAAGGAATGGGTAGATTGGAACACGAAAGCATCTAAAGCTTTAGCTGCAGGCGAAAATGTTCAATTCGTTAACGACCCTCCATTTACAAAAGAAGAGCGTGAGAAGCTGAAACAAATCCGTACACAGCTTGACGCTCACCTGGCTCAAAACATGGATAAATTTATTGTGACAGACGGTGCACTCAATGATTGGGATAACTTCGTTAAACAACTCAAAGCAAAAGGTGCAGATGATATCGTCAAAATCTACAACGATGCCTTAGCCCGCGTGAAGTAAAGATCAAAGTTCATGCAGTGAGAGGGCAGGTTGCTAAGACACACTGGGCAGCCTGTCCCTTTATTTTCCCGAAAGGAGTGGAGATATTTGATACCAGTTGTTGAGATTAAAAAAAATACACCAGTTGTTGAGATTAAAAAAAATATCCGTAAGAGCATGCCACTGTATCTCATGTTTCTATTACCGTTTGCCTATTTTGTTATTTTTCATTATGCACCTATGGTTGGGAATTTGATGGCATTTGAAGATTATTCGATCGTCAAGGGTTTCTTTCATAGCCCGTGGGCAGGGACGAAGTATTTCCGCCAATTTCTAACGGATCCGTATTTTTGGCAAGTGGTTCGCAATACAGTGCTAATCAACCTCTATTCACTAATTTTTTATTTCCCATCTTCTCTCGTGTTCGCTTTATTGTTAAACGAGCTGCAACAAAAATTTTTCAAAAGGTTTATTCAAAGCGTCACGTATGTTCCGCACTTTCTGTCTACCGTTGTAGTCGTAGGTATGCTGGTTAACTTTCTCTCCATCGATGGTCTCATTAATGAAGTGATTAAGATTTTTGGCGGGGAACCGAAGACATTCATGTCCATGCCGCAGTGGTTTCGAACCATTTATGTCGGATCTGAAGTTTGGCAAAATCTTGGTTGGAACTCCATTATTTATTTGGCGGCATTGACAGCTATCGATCCGCAACTGTATGAGGCGGCGACGATGGACGGGGCAAATCGATGGCGCAAATTGCTGCACATTACACTGCCTGGGATTTCAACCGTCGTCACGATCATGCTGCTTTTGACTGTGGGTAAAATGCTTTCGGTCGGATTTGAGAAAATTTTATTATTGTACAGTGGTCCCACTTATGAAACCGCAGATGTTATTCAAACATTTGTTTATCGTCGAGGGTTGATTGACAGCGACTTTAGCTTCGCAGCTGCTGTAGGTATTTTCCAATCTGTACTGGCCTTTGCGCTCGTTGTATCAGCGAATCAAATTGCCAAGAAAATAAATGGATCAAGATTGTTCTAGCGGAGGGGATTGAGATGCAAAGTCGAAAGTTTTCTTTTTTCGATACAATTAACATAATTTTTATGCTGGCTATGATCTTTATTACCCTGTATCCGCTTTATTATATGGGAATCATATCGATTAGCTCCGGGTCATCGGCTAGCAGCGGTGAAGTATTTTGGCGACCTATAGATATTAATTTTAAAGCCTATAGTGTCATTTTAAATGATCCTGCCATTGTGCGCTCCTACGCAAATACCTTTTTTTATACGGCCGCTGGTGTGCTTATTAATTTGGCGATGACGGCTCTTTGCGCATATCCTTTGTCGCGAAAGCATATGTATGGGCGCTCATTTTTTGCTTTGTTTGTTGTGTTCACCATGTTCTTCGACGGTGGTCTCATCCCGCGTTATATGGTGGTTCATGCGTTAGGAATGGTCAATACGGTTTGGGCAATATTAATTCCGACTGCGATCAATGTTTTCAATATGATCCTTATGAGAACATTTTTTGAAGATATTCCAGAAGCACTGCACGAGTCTGCGATCATGGACGGCGCCGGAGAATTTCGAGTTTTCACAAAAATTGTCCTGCCACTTTCTTTGCCTGTCATGGCTACAATGTTTCTTTTTTACGCGGTAGCTCACTGGAACAGCTTCTTCCCTGCACTCATTTACTTAAATGATAAGGAACTGTACCCGATGCAAATCATTTTACGTAATATCGTCATTTCGGGAGATATGGCTTCACAATCCGCACAGCTTGGCGCTGCAGAAGCGGGGCTGGCCGTCATGACAGAAAATATTAAATACGCCTGTGTCTTCGTTGCCATCTTGCCCGTGCTTGTCATTTACCCGTTTGTACAAAAATATTTTGTGCAAGGAGCCATGCTGGGATCTGTAAAAGGATAGAGGCTTTAAAATTATCAAAATGCGTGATGGGGGATAACATGACAGTTGAAACGAAGCTTCATTTAATTGGAAATGCTCATTTGGATCCGGTTTGGTTATGGCGCTGGCAGGAGGGGTATGCGGAGATCAAAGCGACTTTTCGTTCTGCTTTGGATCGATTGAATGAGTTCCCTGATTTTGTATTTACATGTGCTTGCGCGGCATATTACAAATGGGTTGAAGAGAATGCACCCGAGATGTTTGCCGAAATTATGCAGCGTGTTGCCGAAGGTCGCTGGGTCATTACAGGCGGTTGGTGGATTCAACCGGACTGCAATCTGCCATCAGGCGAATCATTTGCTAGGCATAGCTTATATGGACAACGGTATTTTATGGAGAAATTCGGTGTAATGGCGAAGGTAGGCTACAATGTAGATTCTTTCGGTCATCATGGCATGATGCCACAGTTATTGAAGCAAGGCGGAATGGATTACTACGTCTTCATGCGTCCTGGGGCGCATGAGAAGACATTGCCACACGATTTATTCTGGTGGGAATCGGAAGATGGCAGCCGTGTTATGACATTTAGGCTCGCCGACAGCTACGGCAATTGGGCGAGCAATGGCATGGAAGATAAGATCATAACCCACAGAAATGTGGCCGTAGCAAGCGGTCATGCCTTTATGTCTTTCTATGGCGTTGGTAATCATGGCGGGGGTCCGACCATTGAGAATATTAAGCTCATTCATGAGATCCAGAAGCGGCCAAATCTGGACGATATTCAGTTGAGCTCTCCGAATCATTATTTTGCAGCAATGAAGAAGATCGATCCGGATATCCCTGTGATTAAGGATGAAATGCAGATGCACGCAGTCGGTTGTTACTCAACCCACTCGGAATCCAAGGCCACGAACCGCCGAGTGGAGCACAGGATGCTGACAGCGGAGAAATTTGCTACACTAGCCAATTTGACGCTAGGTTTACCGTATCCGTTTGAAGCACTTAATCGGGCTTGGGAAAACGTCATGTTCAATCATTTTCATGATATTATGGGCGGCTGTAGTATTAAGGAAGCTTACGACGATGTTCAGGAATTTTATGGTGAATCGTTAAGCATCGGGGCAAAAGCAATAAACGCTGCTCTTCAAAAGATTTCCTGGTCGATTAATACGATGAAACCAGGTGTGACATCCTTAAGCAAGGAGAAGGACTGGCAGCTTTGGGAACAAGATGACCTTGGTTCACCTCTTGTGGTATTTAACCCATTATCGTGGGAAGTGGAGGCACCGATTGGTATTAACAAGAAGCTGGCTGGCGTGACCGATGCTGCAGGCAATCCCTTGCCGATTCAAACGATCAGAGCATCACGGACAAATACCAGTGATAAATGGGATACGTTAATCACGGGGCGAATTCCGGCTTTTGGTTATCAGGTGTTTTGGGTATACCGGGATAAAGCTTGCGATCCGATGGAGCCAAAAGGTGCCGCTCGGGCTGAGGGTTGTTTCTTAGAAAATAATAAGCTTTTCGTTGAGATCGATCCTGATACTGGATATATCCGACATGTCATTGACAAGCTTCATGGTTGTAGAGAAGTACTGGCTGGAGATGGAGCGGTGCCAATCGTCTTGGATGAGAGCCATAGCGATACATGGGGACACGGTCTAACACATTATCGTGAGGAATGGGGACGCTTTTGTAACGCAGAGGTGAAAGTACTTGAAACGGGTCCTCTGAGAGCGACAATTAGAGTAATTAGTCATTTCGGAAATTCTGTCCTTAGTCAGGATATAAGCCTATTACATGACAGTTCCGACTTGCATGTCAAGGTGAAGCTTGATTGGAGAGAACAGCATAAGATGCTGAAGCTTGCCTTTCCTATTAATGTCGAGCAGCCTCGTGCCGTGTTTGAAATTCCGTATGGCTTCATTGAACGTCCTACGAATGGAAACGAGGTGCCCGGACAAATGTGGGTGAATATATCGGGTAATGAACCTAGTACAGCTGAGGGAATTGAACCGTCAGTAGTGTTCGGACTATCTCTGATCAACGATACCAAATACGCTTACGATGTTCTAGACAATGAATTGAGGATGACTGTAGTGCGAAGTCCGATTTATGCAGATCATTTTGGCGAACGTGATGAACAATCGGAATATATGGATCAGGGTGTGCAGGAGTTTATCTACATACTCTCGCCTCATGCCGGATCGTGGCAGGATAGCGGCGTTGTACGTAAGGCATACGAATTGCATACTCCGCTGCAGCAGGTATGGGAAACGTACCACGAAGGTAATTTACCGCAAGTTTCCGAGGGAATTGTGATTTCTGCTGAAAATGTGGTAGCTGTGGCCTTTAAACCAGCGGAAGACGGGAATGGCTGGATTCTACGCTGTAATGAAACTTACGGAAGAGAAGTGGAGACAAATCTATGCATTCCAGTCTTAAATCGCAGTTGGCGAAGTACCTTTGGCAAGTGTGAAATTAAAACGTTTTTTATACCTGCAGAACAGCACGACCCCATCATGGAAGTGAATTTTTTGGAATTGAAAAATAATATCAATGAGAGAGAGATGTCAAATGAAGATTAATAACCCTAACGGCGTATGGCCAACCATGATTACCTTATACAAGGAGTCTGGAGAAATTGATTTTGATGCGATGGGACGTATGGTTGAATGGTTTATTCAAAACAAGGTTGACGGTTTATTTGCTGTATGCCAGTCTAGCGAAATGTTCTTTTTAAGTTTGGAAGAGCGTGTGAAGCTTGCCGCTTTTGTCGTGGAGAAGGCAGCGGGAAGGGTTCCTGTCATCGCCTCGGGGCACATTTCCGACTCGCTTGAAGACCAGGCTCGAGAATTGACAGCGATGTCAGAAACGGGCGTTGAGGCCGTAATCCTGATTTCGAACCGATTGGCAGGAGCGGATGAGTCCGATGACGTGTGGAAGGCTAACGCTCAGAAGCTAATCAAACAGCTGCCGGATCATATTGCGTTTGGTATTTATGAATGTCCATTTCCATATAAGCGTCTATTAACACCATCTGTCTTGAAGTGGTGTGCGGATACCGGAAGATTTTTCTTCTTGAAGGATACTTCTTGCGATGTGGAGATGATCAAAGAAAAGCTAGAAGCGATTAAAGGAACTTCATTAAAGCTTTACAACGCCAATACAGCTACGCTTCTGGAAACATTGAAGCTTGGCGTTGATGGTTACAGTGGAGTCATGGCTAACTTTCATCCAGACCTGTATGCATGGCTTCTACATAATTGGGAGAAGCAGCCTGAAGAAGCGCAGCGTTTAAGTGATTTACTGAGTGTAGCTTCATTTATTGAGCGGCAGTTGTATCCGATAAACGCTAAATATTATCAGATGAAGGAAGGAATCAGTTCGAATTATCGCTCACGTGCGAGAAATCAGGATGAGTTTACAGCCACGAATAAAGCGGAAGTCGATCAGCTATACCGTCTTTCCAAGGAGTTATCTAAGCAATTCTCAGCTGTTGCGACTAAGAATTAACAGAGGAATGAGGAATGAATACCCATGCTCCCCAAAAGCATTCATTTAGCTGATAAAAAGTTGGAAAAACGAATTTCCGAATTGGAGCAGTATCGATATATCGATCATCTGCCGATACCTAGCTATCAATTTTGGGAGGATCAAGAAGCGGCAGTAGCGGCTAAGCCGCCAGAGAACGCGGAGGATTCTGACGAGTGGATCGTTCGCTGCTACGAATATGCTGGTTCGCGTGGAGCAAGCGATGGAGTATACAGGCAGACGCTTTGAAGCCTAATTCAAACCGTATGAACTGAAAATTCTTTTGGCCTAGGTTATCAATTCAGGCAAAAATAGAAAAATGAAGGCCACATGAAGTCACTCTACGCAGTAGGCGATTTTATGTGGCCTTAGTTTGTGCTTAGTCGGTTACCTGATTCCTTGCAGGGATGATTTAACAACGACAACAGCAGCGCGGCGGAGCAGCTAGTAAAAGAAAACATTAATGTATAGCGGGAGGATTTCATATAGAAAGATCCGAATAATACATAGATAATAATTGTTACAAAGTTCCTCAGCCAATACATGATTTGGGATTTGTGGGAACAGGAGGGGGGAGTGAACTTGAATTGGAAGCATCTGAAGCAATCATTGAATAAGAACAGGCTATTCTTTAAGATTCTGCTATATTTCATCTCATTATTAATTCCAATTGTCATTATTGGAATCATCTCTTATTTTAACGCAGATCAATTAATTAAGAAGGATGCCTCTGAGAAGCTTACTGATAATTTGATTTCATCCTCCAAAACAATTGATATTTATCTAAATATGGCGCAGGCAACCAATAACAGCTTGCTGCTTAGTGAGACGATTCAGCAATACTTACGACCGGATTCATTACTTACGGATGATGAGAAAATCAAAATGCCATCGATTGTGAGATCAATTGCGGGAAATCGCAATCCAATCAGTCATTTTGTTGATAATATTTTTATTTTTGTGGATGATAAACGCGTGTATTTAAGTGATGGTATCGTTAATTTTGACATTTTCTTTGACAAATTTTATAAATTTGATGAGTATAATAAAGACTTCTGGCGTAAGCGCTTACAGCAGAGCAGCTTATTCGAATTATTGAAGCCTACCAAAGTGGTTAACGCTGATATGAATTCTTACCGCGAGGTTATCCCGAGTATTACGACACAATATTTAAATGGACATTTGGCAACGATGGTGACAACGATATCGATTCCTACGATCAAGGCTACACTGCAAAACAACTCGATATTCGCGGCTACCCACTATCTTGTACTGGATAAAAACAATCAGATCATTCTGCAAAGCAGTGGGTTAGATGAGAAAGCGAAACAGGAAATCATTGCTGGATTTTCTTCGGAGGAGCGAAGTAAAGGGGCGATTCGGATTGGAGAAGAGCAGAACTGGCTAGTTCAAACCACGTCCGATTTTGGGTGGAAGTATTTTTCAATTACCCCTGTGAGCTCATTTAACCAAGAGTCTGCAAGTATTTTTAATTTGATTATCTGGATATGCATTAGCTTACTTATTATTGGCGTAGCTTTTTCTTTTATATTCAGTGTTCGCTTATATAATCCGATCAAAAATATTAGAGATATTTTACAAAAAACGGAAGAAGCGGATGAATGGAACAATGATACACACCACAGCAGCGAACTTCAAAGGATCGGAAATAGCGTCAATCAATTGATACAGCAGCATAGAGACGACAATATTAAAATCAATACATTTTCTGATGAAATTCTCGAACAGTTTTTCACGAATTTAATTAAAGGATATCGAGGGGCACAGCCTTATTCCGTTAATCAAATCTTAAATGAAATTGATTTTCACACAGGGAGTTATTTATGCTGCTGCTTCATGATTCATTTTAGGGATAGATTTTATCATGAGATTGTGGAAGCTGACCGATTATTGATTTTGGAAAAGATGAAGAATGTGCTTTGGGGCATTATGAAGAAGTACGTGAATTGTTATTTGACGGAATATGAGCCCTACTTATATGTTTGCATGGTTAATTTGAAGAGTGAGGAAGACCGTGGGCAATTAGACCAAGCTTTAGAGATGATTAAACTGACCTTTGCCTATGACATGATTTATTGCGAATTAATTATTGGTTTAGGAAAAAAATACGATAAGATCGATGATTATTCGAAATCTTATAGTGATGCTATTACAGCAATAGATAAACGGACGGACTCATCCAAGATGGTCATTTTAGATGCGACTCATTTTGTTATCGATCAAAACTACTATTATTCATTTCTAGATGAGAACAAAATAGTAAATGGTTTGAAATCAGGTGACATGGGTGGCCTGAAGGTAGAGCTGGAAGGAATCATTGGCTTGAATAAAGCAAGGGGTGTCTCTTATCACTATCTCGGGGCTTTGCTTGTGGAGTTCTACAATACGGGTAATCGCTATATTACGGAAAAGCGACTTAGTGTTTATGATTTTCTTGATGCGAATGAACATGCTTTTTTGAGTCAAAAGGAGCTCTTACCAAGTGAGTTTGATGGAAGATTGAAAAATATCTTTGAATTTTACGATAAAATTATCACAAGGACGTTATATAAACCTGAAAGCAAATCGGGTGCGGTTGTCTCACTCATAACCGATTATATTGAGAAGCATTATGAAAAGGACTTGTATCTCGAAGTGATTGCAAACGAAATAGGACTGTCCGCCAAGTATGTGTCAAGAATGTTTAAAGAGTCGACCGGGACGAATATTTCGGACTATATCAGTCTTATTCGGATTGCCAAAGCGAGAGAATTATTAGCGCATACAGATTTGAAAATTAGTGAAATCGCCGATCAGATTGGCATATTCAGCCGTACAACCTTTCTACGTTTGTTCAAAAAGTATGAAGGCATTTCGCCGAATGAATATCGTAGTAGCCATAGAATCAAGCAGAAATAGGCTGTAAATGGACTATTGAAACATGAGGGATAAATGACTCATCACGATTAATGTGGAATAACGGTTCATCGAATGGAATTTTGGTTCTTTCAAAGAGAGCCTGCTAGCCTATAAAATAAAATTGCCAGAAACAAATCCAGATTTATTAAGGAGGAACAACATGGTTATTAAAAAAAAAGGAATGTTAACCGTCTATTGTTCACTCGCCTTACTGGGAAGTTTATTGGCAGGTTGTAGTAGCCCAGTCAAGCCAAATGTTACGGCGTCAAAAGTATCATCAGTTCCTGCCAAATACATAACGCTTTCATGGATGAGATATGAGCATTCTTCGCAAGCGTTAGATGTAAATTCGATCATTGTTCAAGAAATTAAAAAAAGAAAAAATGTGAAGCTTGAATTACAAAGTGTTCCACAAAGTAATTATGAGGATAAGAAGAAAACTCTAATTGCTACAAACTCTATACCCGATGTGATCATGGTTAATCAAAATGATCTTTCGAACTACGCTGATTTGAATATTTTCCTAGACCTCACACCGTATCTGGATAAAATGCCGAATTTCCAAAAACTAATTCAACAGAAGCCTGAAATCAATAAGACAAAAGTCGATGGCAAGTTATATGGCTTTCCGCTCGTAACCAAATGGAGCTTGCAGTCTGGTCAGCTTCCGATGATTCGTGTAGATTTGTTGACAAAGCTTAACTTAAAAACCCCAACGACCTATGAAGAACTCTATCAAGTACTCAAGAAGCTTAAAGATGCTTATCCAGCTTCTTATCCTTTTACTAGCCGTGCAGCGAATGGTAAAACGGGAACAGAAAATTTGATCAATCCAATTGCTTTCGGTTTTGGTAGTGGATATACCAATATTACAGGTACTAAGGTTTATTATGAGCAAGCTACAAAGCAATATAAATTTGGTCCTTATTCACCTGAATTTAAAGATGCGATTACCTATCTACATAAGCTCTATAAAGAAAAACTTCTTGATCCGGATTATTCCGTAGCAACCTCACAAACATGGGTGGAAAAATTAAGCACCGGAAAATCTTTCTTTTACCAAGATAACAATGGTTTCGGTGTAAACTTTAATAAAGCACTCCAGGCTAAAGAGCCAGATGCCAAGTTCGAATTGTTACCTGTCATGGCTAGTAGCAATGGGGTTAAACGCAACAACGTATATCAACTTGATCATCTTGGTGAAATGTACGCAATAAGCTCAAAGGTGAAGAATCCTGAAGAAGTTATCAAGATTATAGACTGGATGTATGGAGACGAGGGGACAAATCTGACAAGCTTTGGTGTAGAGAACGTTGATTATACACTAGCTGGTGGCGAATATAAGATTTCTGAAGCGACGCAAGCGAAGTTTAAGGATAAACAAGATCCATTCCGGGCGATGCAATCTGCACTTGGAACCGGTTACCTTGGCTTAGCACTTCATTCTGACGACCACCCTCTTGTTCCTTCTTCTGCACCGGAACTAATTAAGTGGTCTGACAAGGCAATCAAGGATCTGGCAGATGGTATTAATTTCAGAGAAGTCAACGATCCTCCATTTAATAAAGAAGAACGAGAAAAGCTTAAACAGCTCCGTACACAATTAGATGCGCATTTAACGCTGAGTATGGATAGATTCATTATCAATGATGGAGCATTGAATGAGTGGGATAGTTTTATTAAACAATGCAAAGAAAAGGGCGCAACTGAAATTGAAACGATTTATAATACGGCACTCGCAAGAGTAAATCAATAGACAGTTGCTATTTTAACCGAATAAACCATTTATCCCTATGTGAAAAAGTACTTTATACTAGGTGCTATTCTAGGATCACTAAGGGGGTGAAAGGCGGCATTTTGTTGTATTAATATTACAAAATTACGCAAATAAAGTTTAGGAGATGGTGTGTAATGCTTACGAAATCAGGGTTCAAATACTATGCGATTGGTGTGGATTATGGAACGGAGTCTGGCAGGGTGCTCCTCGTAGATATCGAAAATGGGGAAGAAATAGCGATGCATGTTACACCTTACCCTCATGGTGTGATCGACGAACGTTTGCCGAATTCTGATCGATTGTTGGAAGCCAATTGGGCTCTTCAGCACCCAGACGACTATATGGATGTATTAAGAAAGTCAGTGCCTGCTGTAATAAGCAGCGCGGGTATTGATCCGAAGCAAGTGATCGGAATCGGAATTGATTTTACAGCGTGTACGGTTCTTCCGGTTGATGAAAGTGGCGTTCCGTTATGTTATCAAGAGGAGCTTCGGGATGAGCCTCATGCTTATGTCAAGCTGTGGAAACACCATGCAGCGCAGGAAGAAGCAAATCGCATTAATGAGACGGCGGAACGCCTAGGTGTTGGCTTCTTAAGTCGGTATGGTGGCAAAACATCTTCTGAATGGATGGTGGCCAAGGCGTGGCAGATGCTGAATGAAGCGCCTGCGATTTATGAACAAACGCATCGTTTGATGGAAGCGGCGGATTGGGTTGTTCTGCAAATAACGTCTAATTCAATCCGAAGTAGCTGCTGTGCGGGCTATAAGGCATTTTGGCATAAAACAGACGGCTATCCTTCAAAGGATTTCTTTAGCGCACTAGATCCTAGGCTTGAAACATTCGTGGAAACCAAACTTCAGGGAGACATTACTTTGCTTGGCTCAAAAGCAGGTGAACTGACGACCGAAGCTGCTGCGATTATGGGGCTACGCCCTGGAACAGCGGTAGCTGTTGGTATTATTGACGCACATGCAGGTGTTGCTGGCGCAGGAGCCGTGCACGCTGGTCAAATGGTAATGGCAATGGGAACTTCCTTGTGTCACATGCTGCTGAGTGATAAGGAAATACATGCGGAAGGCATTTGCGGAGTCGTAGAGGATGGGATTGTTCCTGGGTTGTATGGTTATGAAGCGGGACAACCGGCAGTCGGCGACTTATTCGGTTGGTTTGTTGAGCAGGGTGTACCAGGTTATGTGAAGGATGAAGCTGCGAACGAAGGCATCAGCGTACATGCCTATTTGGAGAAACTGGCAAGGGATTTGAAACCTGGACAGACAGGATTACTAGCATTGGATTGGTGGAACGGCAATCGTTCGGTGCTCGTAGACGCGGATTTGAGTGGGTTGATTGTTGGTATGACCTTGCAGACGAAGCCAGAAGACATATACCGTTGCCTGTTGGAAGCCGCTGCCTTTGGTACACGAAAGATCATTGAAACGTTTGAGCAAGCAGGTGTTAAGGTGAGCGAATTGCTTGCTTGCGGTGGCCTACCTCAACGTAATCAGCTGCTCATGCAAATATTTGCTGATGTGACCCGCCGTGAGATTAAGATAGCCGATTCAACGCAGACTTCAGCACTCGGTGCAGCTATTTTTGGCGCAGTTGCGGCAGGTACTGAACAAGGCGGTTATGCGAGTATTGTGGAAGCGGCGTCTCGAATGACCCGTGTGAGGGAAGAAAGCTATAAGCCAATCGATGAACATAGCCAAGTTTATAATGAGTTATACCTGGCGTATAACCGTCTACATGAGCTATTCGGCCGTGGTGGCTGTGATGTCATGAAGGCATTGAAGCGGATTCAGCTAGGAGGCACTGTTGAATGAATGCTATTTTGCAACAAATGACAACTCGCTATCCCGAGTTAATAGATTGTGTGCCAGATATTGAAGTGGGATATGAGCTTTTATACAATTCCTTTCATCAAAATGGCAAGCTGCTCTTATGTGGAAATGGTGGAAGTGCAGCAGATTGCGAGCATGTTGTTGGAGAATTGATGAAGGGATTCATGTCCAATCGGCCACTGTCCGCATTGATCAGCTCTCAATTTGAGAGTGAATTCCCGGGAGAGGGCGTTGGTCTTGCGGAAAGGCTCCAAGGCGCGCTGCCGGCGATTTCACTCATTAGTCATACAGCTTTAATTAGCGCATATGCAAATGATGTTGCTCCGGAAATGATTTTTGCTCAGCAAGTGTATGGCTATGGACGTCCAGGCGATGTATTAATTGCTTTTAGTACGTCGGGTAACTCTCTTAATGTACTCCGGGCCTTGCAAGTTGCCAGAGTGCAAGGTATGAAAACCATTGGTTTTACTGGTTGTAGTGGAGGGGAAATGAAGTCGCTTTGCGATGTGGCCATATGTGTGCCTTGGGAAAAAACATCGGATATCCAAGAGAGGCATCTGCCGATCTATCATGCGATATGCAGTATGCTGGAGGAGGCGTTCTTTCCCACATGACAATGCTGGCAGCGATCGATATTGGTGGAACAAAATGTGCAGTGAGTTTGGGTACTGTGGAACAAGATCGAGTAACTATTTTGGAAAAAATAAGCTTCACGACGCCATCTAAGCCGAAAGTGGCAATGGATGACATCACAGCAGCCCTGGAGACTGTAATATCTAGGCATTCTGAGCAAACACCTGCGGCGCTAGGCATCAGCTGCGGAGGTCCATTAAACAGCCAGGCTGGACTCATTCTCTCGCCTCCGAATCTTCCAGGTTGGGATAATATTGACATGATCACTCCTTTTCGCGCGCGTTTCGGTATTCCGGTCGGCTTACAGAATGATGCGAATGCTTGTGCGTTAGCGGAGTGGCGTTTTGGAGCGGGAAAAGGTTGTCGAAACATGATTTTTCTTACCTTCGGTACGGGTATGGGGGCAGGGCTTATTCTTAACGGGCAGCTTTATAGGGGAACGAATGACATGGCCGGTGAAGTAGGGCATGTTCGTTTAGAAGCTGATGGGCCATTGGGATATGGGAAGGAGGGTTCATTTGAAGGTTTCTGTAGCGGCGGAGGTATCGCGAAGCTCGCGCAAACGATGACGATAAAAGCTATTCAAGAAGGTAAGGCTCCTTCTTTCTGTAAGCATATGAACGACTTGGCAGGTTTGTCTGCTGAAACGGTAGGAAAGGCTGCGCAAGAAGGGGATCCTTTGGCACGGCAAGTATTTAATCTGGTAGGTCGCCGGTTAGGACAGGGACTTGCTATGTTGGTAGATGTACTCAATCCGGAAAGAATTGTTATTGGTAGTATCTATGGGCGGCAGCAAGAATTGCTTGAACCTATTGTCATGGCCACATTGAGACAGGAAGCCTTATCTTTGTCCCTGGATGTATGTGAGATTGTGCCTGCTGGGTTAGGTGAGCAAGTTGGAGATTATGCAGGATTATCTGTTGCCATGGAAATGTTTGAAAAAAGGGCAGACGAATAATGACAGTCTACCTTGCAAAAAAATGCTAGCAAGGTAGATTTCTTCTCGCAGAAATAATCACTAAGTTTCTATAGACTAACAGTTTTTCTTATCATGGTAACACTACGACCAGCTCTAGAATGGGTTTATTACAGTGTGCAGCCGAACCAAAGGGTACAACAAAAATTTTTCTTGATAAGAAAAAAGGAATTTACGTTGCTTCGTGTTCACAACCTCAAAAAATTCGACAATACGGGGGAAGATCTCGAGGATTTGATCTCAATCGGGACGATCGGATTGATCAAAGCGATCGAGTCATTTTCGCCGAACAAAGGGACCAAGCTCGCGACGTTCGCCGCTCGCTGTATTGAGAACGAGATCCTTATGCATCTGCGTTCGCTTAAGAAAACGCGCAAAGATGTGTCCTTGCATGATCCCATAGGAACGGACAAAGAGGGGAATGAGATTACTTTAATCGACATCCTTGGCACGGAGGCCGACGATGTCGTAGATAAGGTTCAGCTTAAGATAGAGAAGAGCAAAATCTATCGCAATCTGGAGATCTTGGACGATCGCGAGAAGGAAGTCGTCGTTGGCCGGTTTGGTCTGGAACTTGGCGGGGAAGAGCGGACGCAGCGGGAGATTGCGAAGGAGCTCGGCATCAGTCGCTCTTATGTGTCGCGGATTGAGAAGCGGGCGCTGATGAAGCTGTATCATGAGTTTTATAAGGCGAAACGGTAAGGGTTATGAATCAGATACTTCATTTATTTGGACCCTGTGCAAGTAATGGAGGTGAAGGTGATGACGTTAATCCATATCGAGAATGCTAGTAAATACTATACGATGGGCGAGGAAACGATTAAAGCATTAGATGATGTCTCTTTAGATATTGATCATGGAGAGTTCGTGGCCATCATGGGACCGTCAGGTTCCGGCAAATCCACACTAATGAACATCATAGGGTGTTTGGATATTGTAGATAAAGGTGTTTATGACCTTGATGGTCAAGCAATAAACTTGCTTAAGGATTCACAGCTAGCTGAGATTCGCAATCAGAAGATTGGATTTGTTTTTCAGAGTTTTAACCTGCTGCCTAGATTAAATGCTTTTGAGAATGTGGAGTTGCCTTTGATCTATCGGGGAATGACGAAAAAGGAAAGAGAGTCTCTCGTTTTACATGCACTAGAATCGGTAGATTTGCTGGATCGCAAGAAGCATTTTCCATCTGAGCTATCTGGCGGACAGCAGCAGCGAGTTGCAATTGCGCGAACGTTGGCAGGAGATCCTCCGATCATCTTGGCGGATGAACCTACGGGAGCATTAGATTCGAAGACAGGTGTGGAGATTTTAAACATTTTAAAGGGATTAAATGCACAAGGTCGGACGATTATTTTGATTACGCATGACTCATTGATTGCTGAGCAGGCGAAGCGGATTGTACGGTTTCGGGATGGGCGGTTGAATGAAGTTGTTTAATGTTTATAAGACCGGAACTCCAAACAAGGGGTTCCGGTTTGTTTATTTTCTTTGAGTTATTCAAAGAAAAATTTCAGCTTGCATAACCAATACGTCACTGATATAAAACAACACAAACAAATGTTCTTATATAGGAGATGATTATGTTGGCAAAGGAACTAGCGTAAGCTCATTTATCGGAAGTCTGATATCATCCTAATACTAATAATGAGACTTTCTCGGCAATTGTCTCTTTATCAAATGTTACTTGTCCAGAAGCCCATAAGTAACCAGACTCAAGCAATAAATACACACAAATCCAACGCGATGGTTAATTGAGGAGGCGGTTTCCCGACCTCTTTCTTAAGTAAACAATAAACCGCTACACCATTCATAGGGTGCAGCGGTTTATTGTTTTATGGTTTCATAAATTACGATTAGTTTAACTTACCCGTAGATTCACGAAATATCGGCTTCGTTTGAACGTGAGTAATTTGAGGAGGCTTGAGAGGGTTCTTGACCCTGGACAACAATATTTCAGCGGCCAGAACTCCTAATTCGTCCCGGAATATATGAACGGTTGTCAAATGAGGTTCTACGATCTGCGACTCAGGAGAGTTATCGAAACCGCTGATAACAATATCCTCTGGTATTTGTATATTCTTATTTTTTAATATCCTCATCACGTTAATTGCAATAAAATCATTCGCACAAACAAATGCAGACGGAAGGTTCTTCATGTTATCCAACCGATTCTCAAACCATTTAGGATCCGCAATATATCGATCTTCTTCAACTATACAAAATAAAGGGTCGAGCTGTAAATGAGAGTCTAGTAATGCCCTGTTAAATCCAACCCATCTTTCATTAAAACTTTTACAATGATTGTAATCGCCAATAAAGCCAATGCTTGCATAACCATTATCGATTAATTTCTTTGTCATATAATAAGAACTTTGTTCGTTCTCCATTAGAATAATATCTGCATGAAGCTCGGAATAAAAGATATCCGCTGTGGAATCTATAAAAATGGCTGGGATTCCCAAGGAATTGATTAGTTGGGTGTATTTCTTGTCAAATAACTCAATACAAACGATTCCGTCCACTTTTTTTGTGTCGAAATTATTAGGCAGTACTAATGAAGAAATGTCAGATTCTCGAACAATATGAATGGATAAATTAAAACCATCGGAACTGATTTTTTTCTCAAGCCCGCTTAGTGATGAGGCGCCAAAATGAGAATTACTCGGCAAATTTGACGTTAAAAGTGCAATGTTGCCCGTATTTTTGGTGGTTAACGTGTCCGTATCGATAAGAGCAAATTGTTTATAATTTAATTCAATCGCACGTTTTAATACTTTATTTCTTGTTTCTGCAGGAATACTTTCACTTCCGTTAAGAGCTTTAGAAACGGTATTCCTAGATAGCCCCAAGGAGTCCGCGATATATTGTATAGTGATTTTTTCTTTACTCATTTGCTTACTCCTTTGCGAACAACATCAGTTCTCAGATCAATGAATGATTAGTTTAAACTAAATGTATAGCATTATTATTAAAACGTCAATTCAAAATGTTACAAATGAACAAATATTGACCCAGGAATTAGTGCAATTGCAGATTAACAATAACTAAACATTTGAACTAATCCTTGCGAACAAATCCACAAATTCATTTGTGCAAATGAATTTGTGGATCGAGATGAGAATCTCCATTTATTCTGCTTTTTCTTTAAATAACTAATGAAAATGAACAATATTTCGATTTTTAGTGAGAATATGCATCTTATTTTGTTTGCAAATGAACAAAAAATATAAAAATTATGTTGACTAAATTAATTAATATGTGTAAATTGTAATTGTGGTCAAGAGGATAAGACGAAGAATGTAAGCCCTTACTATCAAGGGATTTACATGTGAAAAAACACAATTGTTTGAAATGATTTATGCAATTGAAAAATTTTATGGATATTTAGTTAGGGGGGACAATCTTGCAAGAAGTTGCGGAGGTTGACATGAGAGCTGTTAAACAAAGAAGTAATACATTTATAAGCAAAATCGATTATATGAGGAAAAATCCTTTCCTGTACTTACTGATGGCACCAGCCTTCATCCTGACGATCATATTTAAGTACGTGCCCATGTACGGGGCGGTCATTGCTTTTAAAGACTTTAGTCCGAGCAAAGGGATTTTCGGCAGTGAATGGGTTGGATTAAAGCATTTTACGAAGTTTTTAACCTCACCAAATTTTGAAGTTATTTTCATGAACACGCTGAAACTTAGTGCTTACGGACTCATACTTGGTTTCCCGGTTCCCATTTTATTAGCGCTTATGCTGAACCAATTGCGGAAAGCTGGTGTTAAAAAAAGGATTCAATTGGTCTTATATGCGCCAAACTTTATATCCGTTGTCGTTGTTGTCGGGATGCTATTCGTCTTCTTATCACCGGTAGGGCCGATTAATAAGATTCTAACCCTGATTACTGGCCATCCTATTAGTTTTATGTCAGACCCGGATTATTTTCGTACACTTTATATCTTATCTGGCATTTGGCAGGGAGCGGGCTGGTCATCGATTATTTATGTAGCTGCATTAGCCGGCGTTGATCCCGAACTCCATAATGCTGCAACCATTGATGGAGCTAACCTGCTGCAAAGAATCAAACACATCGACTTGCCTACGATTAAACCGGTTATGGCAATCGTATTCATCTTAGCTGCCGGCGGCATTATGGCAATCGGATTTGAGAAAGCATATTTGATGCAAACGGCAATGAATGTTCCGACATCAGAGATCATTCCAACCTATGTGTATAAAATTGGTTTGCAAGCAGGGAATTACGCCTATTCCTCTGCGGTTGGTCTTTTTAACTCCGTAATTAATGTCGTTTTGCTTATCCTCGTTAATATTGTCGTAAAGAAATTAAATGAAGGTGAAGGCCTCTATTAAAAGAAAAGGAGATGCCGTATGAATTTTAAGCCTACTAGATTGGACCGTTTTATTCTGGCCATCAATTACATTCTATTGTTCTTTGCTGTATTGATCGTTGTAGTTCCCTTAATTTATGTAGTCGTGGCATCGTTTATGGAGCCGACTGCACTGTTAAATAAAGGGATCTCCTTCCATCTTGCGGATTATAGTGTTCAAGGGTATAAAGTCATCTTATCGAATCATGCGATGATCCGGGGATTTGTAAATGCTCTTTTTTACTCTGTCGCATTTTCTTTTGTTACCGTCGTTGTCTCCATTTTTGCTGGTTACCCTTTATCGGTTGCTGGTTTCGTAGGTAAAAAGTTTTTTACGATCCTGTTTGTCGTCACCATGTTTTTCGGCGGCGGGTTAATTCCAACCTATCTGGTGATAAAAAACTTGGGAATGTTAGATACGGTATGGGCGATCATCCTACCAACAGCCGTAAATGTTTGGAATATTGTTTTGGCAAGGACCTTTTTTAGTGGGATTCCGAATGAATTGAACGAGGCAGCAAAGGTCGATGGCGCATCTGAGGTGCGTATCTTCTTCAAGATTGTTCTCCCTCTATCTAAACCAATTATTTTCGTATTAGCTCTATATGCATTCGTAGGTCAATGGAATTCTTATTTCGACGCGTTAATTTATTTGAAGAGTGCTAATTTGCTGCCTCTACAGTTGGTTTTAAGATCTATCTTAATTCAGAATCAAGTAAATCCTGGCATGATTGCGGACCAATTGGCTATGGCAGAACTGAAACGGCTATCTGAGATCATTAAATATTCGTCCATTGTCATTTCCAGTCTACCGTTACTTGTTATGTATCCTTTTTTCCAAAAGTATTTTGAAAAGGGTGTCTTGGTCGGTTCATTAAAATAATGGACCGGCAAGCATATAGGATTTCCAAAAAAAGAGGAGGGTTATTTTTATGAAACATTCCCAAAAGGCATTATTCATTTCAATGGCGGCATTATTGGCAGTAACTGGGTGCAGCAGCAACAAAGAATCAGGCGAGCCGGCAGCATCAAGTGCCGCCACAGGTACAACAGCGAAACCTGCTTTGAAGTTTATGACACAAAGCTCACCGCTAGCTCCCGAAGATCCTAATAAAAAGGTGATATTCCAACGTCTAGAAGAAAAGACGGGAATACACATTGATTGGGAAAACTACCCGTGGGATTCGTTTGCGGAGAAGAGAAATTTAGCGATTGCCAGCGGTGACCTTCCTGATGCGATTTTCGATGCAGCCTTGGGTGACTACGATTTGCTTAAATTGGCAAAGGACGGAACCATTATTCCGCTCGATGACATTATTGAAAAACAAATGCCAAATTTCAAGAAGGTATTGGAGAAAGCGCCGCAATATAAATCGATGATTACGGCCCCAGATGGCCATATTTATTCATTCCCATGGATTGAGGAGCTGGGCGCGGGTAAGGAAAGTATCCATTCTGTCGACGATTTTCCTTGGATTAACGTGGAATGGCTAAATAAGTTAGGCTTGAAAATGCCTAAAACGACCGAAGAATTAAAACAAGTTTTGATTGCTTTTAAAACAAAAGACCCGAACGGTAATGGAAAAGCGGATGAAATACCTATGTCCTTTATTAATAAAACCGGCGGAGAAGACTTGGCTTTCTTATTCGGCTCCTTCGGTCTGGGTGAAAACTGGGACCATACGGTTGTCAGTGATGATGGAAAGGTTATTTTCACATCTGCTGATAATAGCTTTAAGGAAGGCGTCAAGTTTCTAAATGAATTATATAAAGAAGGTTTAATGGATGTTGAAGGGCCTACGCAGGATTGGAATACCTATTTAGCTAAAGGAAAAGAAAATCGTTATGGTCTATATTTTACATGGGATAAGGGAAATATCACAGGCATGAACGATAAATATGATCTTATGCCTGCGCTTGAAGGACCCAATGGTTGGAAAAACGTAACGAGAACGAACGGAATGGGACTCGACAGAGGAAGAATGGTTATCACAAAAGCAAATAAAAATATCGAAACGACTGCAAAATGGATTGATTCTCTATACGATCCGACACAATCCGTACAAAACAACTGGGGCACTTATGGAGATAAAGCGCAGCAAAATATCTTTGAATTCGACGAATCTAAAAAAATGCTGAAACATCTACCGTTGAACGGAATGTCTCCTTGGGAATTGAGACAAAAAACCTTTGTTGGCGGACCATTGGCGATATTGGATTCTTACTATGGCAATGTTACGACGAAGCCAGACGATGCGGCATGGAGATTGGACCTAATGAAAAAAGTGATGGTCCCAGACATGAAGGCTAAAAATATTTATCCAAAAGTGTTCTTCTCTCTAGAAGAATTGGATCGACTTTCTGCGATTGAAACAGATATGTTTGCCTATGTACTGAGAAAACGGACCGAGTGGATTCAGAATGGGAAAATTGAAGCGGAATGGGCTGGTTATTTAAAAGAATTGGACCGTCTGGGTCTACAAGATTGGTTGAAGATTAAACAAGCAGGTTACGACAGAAACGTAAAAAAATAAGTTTTGTTATAAGACCGCCGGAGCGGATCGAGTATGAAGGTGACGCTCCGGATTTTTTTAAATAGAGGGAGTGGAAGAGATGTCAACTGTTATGTATAGAGAAAAGTACCGGCCACAGTTCCATTTTACGCCGCCGGCTAAATGGATGAACGATCCAAATGGAATGGTATATTTCGATGGAGAATATCACTTGTTTTATCAGCATTATCCGGAAGGTACAACCTGGGGACCGATGCATTGGGGACATGCAATTAGTACGGATTTGACCCATTGGGAGCATTACCCGATTGCGTTAAAGCCGGATCAACACGGTTTCATCTTCTCCGGAAGCGCAGTAGTGGATTGGGAGGATACAAGTGGATTTTTCTCCGGTAAGCCCGGTCTGGTTGCTATTTTCACCCACGCGGACCATTATCCGGATTCCGCACGTCCGAGACAGAGGCAAAGCCTTGCTTATAGTTTGGATAAAGGCAGAACATGGGTGATGTATGAGGGAAATCCTGTGTTATGCAACGAGCAAATAACGGATTTCCGGGATCCTAAAGTATTCTGGCATGCTTCAAAGCAGCAGTGGATCATGGTGCTTGCAGTGGAAGACCGTGTTCATTTCTATACGTCTTCCAATCTAAAGGAATGGTCTTTTGCAAGTGAATTCGGTGCCGAAGAGGGCTCACATGACGGAGTATGGGAATGTCCAGACTTAATAGAGCTACCGATAGAAGGTCATGCTGAAGAAACGAAATGGATACTGATTGTCAGCATCGGAGATCATCCACAGATGGCTGAAGGCTCAAGGACACAATATTTTGTTGGGAGCTTTGACGGAAGTACATTTACGAACGATGCTTCTCCTGAAACCGTATTATGGTTAGATCACGGGAGAGATAACTATGCCGGTGTAACATGGTCGGATGTTCATAGATCGGATAAAGGAAAGCTGTTTATCGGCTGGATGAGCAATTGGAAGTATGCAAATCTCACCCCGACAACCAGTTGGAGAAGCGCTATGACGCTGCCACGGGTGCTCTCCCTGAAGAAGGGGCCATCTGGAATCCGTTTGATTCAAAAGCCTGTGACGGATTTGCAGAAGCTTCGGTTAGAAGCGCAGGTTTGGGAAGAGGTTACAGTTAACCCCGGTCAAAACATACTTTCGGACGTGCACAGCGATATCTATGAGCTCGAATGTGAAATCGATTTGGGCGACGCAACGGAAGTTGGCTTTAAGCTTCGGAATTCGGAGCGGGAAGAGACCGTAGTCGGCTATAACACCGCCATGCAGACATTGTTTGTTGACCGCTGTAACTCCGGTGAAAGCAGATTTCATGATGCATTTGCTTGTAAGCATGATGTACAATTGGAGCTTCAAAACGGACGGCTAAAACTGCAGCTTTTTGTCGATAACTCCTCCATTGAAGTATTTGCAAATGACGGGGAGATCGTGATTACCGATCAAATTTTTCCAGATCCGTCCAGTACAGGTTTGGAACTTTATGTGCTTGATGGAAAGGCCAAGGTCATTTCTCTAGTGCTTCATCAATTGAAATCGATCTATTCAGTTGTGACGGTATAACAAAGTGACGATGATTGTGAGGGAAACGAATTGTTATTAGGTGCTATCGAAGGCGGCGGGACAAAGTTCGTATGCGGGATTGGTACGGCAGATGGCGAAATCATTGACCGCATCTCTATCCCAACTACGACACCTGAAGCTACGCTCGGCAATGCGATGGATTTCTTTGCATCTAAAGAGATACAATCGATTGGAATCGGAACCTTCGGCCCGATCGATGTGAACCCGCAGAGCCCGGCTTATGGTTCCGTAACAAGAACTCCTAAGCCGCACTGGAGTGGTTACCGGATCGTGGAGAATTTGAATCGATACTTTGACATCCCAATTGGTTTTGATACCGATGTGAATGCAGCTGCCTTGGGGGAAGCAACATGGGGGGCTGCAGCAGGATTGAACAGCTGCCTGTACATGACGATCGGTACCGGGATCGGTGCGGGTGCAATCGTTGAAGGCAAGCTCGTTCATGGTTTGACCCATCCGGAAATGGGGCACATTCTTGTACGGCGGCATCCGGATGACAGCTATGAAGGACACTGCCCCTTTCACAAAGATTGTTTGGAAGGACTGGCGGCGGGACCGGCGCTGGAGGATCGCTGGGGCAAGAAGGCGTTTGAACTTGGATATACGCATTCCGCTTGGGAAATGGAAAGCTACTATATCGCTCAGGCACTGGTCAATTACACGCTCATTCTTTCTCCGGAGAAAATCATTGTCGGCGGCGGCGTTATGAACCAGTCCCACTTATTCCCGCTTATACGCGAACAAGTTCGTAAACTGTTGAACGGTTATGTACAGCATCCGGCTTTTTCAGAGGACAATGATAGTTACATTGTACCACCCGCTTTAGGCGGCAACGCTGGCCTATGCGGTGCCCTGGCCTTGGCTAAGCAAGCCTTGGATATTTAGAAATGTCACACCAAGAAAATACCGGAAATTCAGGATACCTCCAGCTATTCATGATAGTGGAGGTATTTTTCCTTTAGAACTCGTAATGTAGGGAGACATATGTATTAAATTTATCCAAGTAAATGTTTATTCTACGGTCGATTGAAGATTCGAAGTGGGGGGGATCCTGTTGAACATGAAAGTTGAAGAAATTATTCGCAAAGTACCAGAGCTAAGCCATGAATTCCTAAGTTTTGATAGTCTTAGTGGAGGGCTATGCAACCAAACCTATAAGGTACAAACCAAACAGAGTACATACGTTCTTCGCATCAATAGCAGGCAAAATGAGTATTTGAACCTGACACGCCGCTCTGAAGTAGAAGTGATGAAGAAGGCAAACCGCGAAGGATTTGCTCCTAAAGTGATTTCGAGTAATTATCCGGAACAATTTGTAGTCACGGAATTTATAGAAGGACGAATGCTTGAGAAAGATGATCTAAAAGACGATCGTATCAAAGGAATAATTATGGATCGCCTCAAACAAATACATCGTATGGAAGGGCAAGGCAGAACATGTACTCCTTACGATTTAATTTATGGATATTTGAAAGGCGCAGATCAGTTTCGAGTCAAGCATCCTGATGGATTAAACAGAATTTTGCATCGAGTAGAGAAAATCGCGCATAAGAGAAGCGATGACAAAGAATATAACAGCAAATTTTGTCACAATGATTCCTTTTTATGCAATATGATTTATACAGGTCAACAGTTGCAAATCATTGATTGGGAGTTGTCGGGAGTCGGAGATGTGTTTTTCGAATTGACGCTCATTCCGTTTACAAATCAGTTCAGTGAAACAGATGAGCGTGAGTGGTTAAAGTTATACTTCGGATATTTCGAGGAGGAAACATTCCACATTTTTCAGGACATGAAATTCGTGTCGATGGTTCGAGAGGTAGTATGGGGGATGTTTTACAGTGGAGTTACTAAAGAGGAGAGTCACCATGACTTTGATTACTACAAGTTTGCCGAATATTGCATCCAGCGGATAGAACACGGGATTTATCAATTATAATGATGTAGATGCTCTCGCTTCATTTTATTAATAACTTAAGCTGATATGATCCTATTAACCGTTAGATGGTATTTAAAATATTGCTTGAGTTATAGAGATGTCGCAGAAATGATGAAAGAGAGAGGATTGAATATCTCTCATACTACGATCATGAGATGGGTCCATGTGTTCGGACCTGAAATAGACAAACGAATTCGTCCCTACTTGAAACCGACTAAAGATTCCTATAGGGTCGATGAAACTTACATTAAAGTCAAAGGGAAGTGGAAGTATTTGTACCGGGCAGTGGATTCTGAGGGAAGCTCAATAGATTTCATGTTGTCTAAAAATCGTGATATTCATGCGGCCAAACGCTTTTTCAAGAAGGCGTTATCATCCCCACGTGTGATCACGGTGGATAAGAACCCTGCATACCCACCCGCAATAGATCAGTTAAAGGATGTGAAAGATCTGTCGAAAGAAACGATAATCAGACAAACAAAGTACCTTAACAACATTGTCGAACAAGACCATCGGTTCATAAAGAAAATAACAAATCCTATGATGGGATTTAAGTCATTCCAGACAGCAAGAAACGTTAGCGGGAATTGAAGCCTTTCATATGCTCAGGAAACAGCAGGTTGAAATATCACCTGCTATTTCCGATGTTGAATGGATTAATAAATTATTTGGATTGGTTGCATAGTTTATCTAATAAAGTAAGGTATACTTGGCAGTTTTATTATTTGCAACACAACCCAAGAATTAAAACAACTTGAAGAAAAGTCTAATGTTTTAAAATGCCTTATTCGTGAGGAGCAAGCGGCATTAAATAGGAAGAGCAACAGTGATAACCGACCTCTTGGCATATCGAATTCGTTGAAAAATGTAAAAGTAGTGTGTTCGAATATGAGAAGCAATGGCGCGAACTGACTGAAGCAATCGCTTATTGGACTGACATGGATGCCCCTTACGTTACGCTGACCAATGAATATATCGAGAGCGTTTGGCACATTTTGTACGAAATTCATAAAAAGGAGATGTTGTATAAAAGTCACCGCGTCAGCCCCTATTGCCCTGACTGCCAAACGACTCTCAGTTCTCATGAAGTGGCGCAAGGCTATGAAGATGTAAAAGATTTGAGTGCAACGGTGAAATTTAGAAGCAAGAATGGCGAAGAAATCTTCCTCTCATGGACGACAACACCTTGGACGCTACCGGACAACGTGGCGCTGGCGATAAACAGGGACATTGATTACGATAAAGTAAGACAAAACGGCGAAGTATATGTGGTTGCAAAAAAACTTGCAGAAAAAGTTTTTAAAGAGGACTTTGAGATCTTATCTACTCACAAAGGTTCGGAATTCTTAGGAACTGCTTATGAGGCATGGGCAGTTTCATATTTTGGATAAGTTTATCGAACTCTCGTAATTTCCATTCCCGGGCACCGAAAAACGGCAAACTGCTGGTATCTATGGTCAATCACTTGAAATCCTGGCTTGTTGTACTTGTATAAAATCGGGTTTTCAAATTATATAACCAAAAAACGTACAAAATTGGTATACCGTTCCAATAACTGGTTCATACTAAGCGAATTATTACAAATGGAGTGATGATTCCATGATGAAACCAGAAGCTCCAAGCAGACCCATTCATAAAAGCCTAGCTATTAACGAAGCAGCATTCAATGAGGTTTTCCATAATTGCTCCGACATCATATTCCGCCCTTTGCATGTGAATGGAAATGTTCAAAATCTCCTCATATATTTGGATGGATTTACAAGTACTAGCCTTATGGAGCAAGCTATTATTCCCTCCTTAGCAGCTTTAAGAGCGGATCTTTACGGAAATAAAGGATCAGCTGTAGATGTTGCCCTGAATCAGGCTGAGTTATCGAGCTTTAAACAAATATTCTGTTTGAACAAGGCTTCGGAAGCGATCCTGGAGGGGAAGACGGTCATTCTTGTTAATGGCTGGGAACATGCGCTGCTGGCAGATATAAATGAATATAAGCAGCGGACTGTAGACGAGCCTTCGAATGAAACTACGATCCGCGGACCCAAGGAAGGCTTTACGGAAGTACTTCGGACGAATACCAGCATGATTCGCAGGAAAATTAAAAGTCCTAGTCTAAAATTCGAACCGTTTCGGATAGGCACTACGACAAATACACAGATCGTCTTAGCCTATGTTGAAGGTAATGTAAGAAACGAAGTGCTGCAAGAAGTTAAAAATCGAATAGGCCGCATCAAAACAGACCGCATATTTGATGCCAGTTATATCGAAGAGTATATCGAAGATTATCCCTTTTCTTTATTTCCGCAAATCCTAAATACAGAGCGTCCTGATACCGTTGCCGCAAGCTTGATGGAAGGAAAAGTAGCCATTCTAGTGGACGGTTCTCCTAATGCGCTTGTTGTTCCTATGACCTTCTGGTCCGGGTTTCAATCGGCGGAGGATCACTATGAACGCTTCCTGTATGTAACGGCCGTCCGGTTTATCCGCTTGATGCTTTTCGTTATATCCATGCTGCTGCCTTCCTTATATGTAGCGCTCACAACGTTTCACCCGCAGATGATTCCTCTTAATCTGATGATGAGTATAGCGGCCTCCAGAGAAGGGATTCCTTTCCCTACTGTAGTGGAAACGTTTCTTATGGAACTGATGTTTGAGGGATTACGCGAAGCAGGACTACGCCTGCCCAAGGCCGTAGGATCGGCAGTTAGCATCGTCGGCGCTCTGGTCATCGGTGAGGCAGCCGTCCAAGCCGGATTTATATCAGCCCCGATTGTTATGATTGTGGCAGGTACCGGTATCGCTTCGTTCTCTTTCCCAAGATACAGCATGGCACTTCCGTTCAGGCTTATACGCTTTCCGCTTTTACTCGCAGGCGGAGTTTTTGGAGTTTATGGTGTTGCCATGGGGGTTGTTATGATTTTGATACACCTGGTTACCTTAAAATCGTTCGGGGTCCCTTATTTAACGCCAGTAGCGCCCTCTACAGGCAATATGGTCAAGGATACGCTTGTCCGGATGCATAAGAGGTTTGTAAAGAAGAATCCTGGTTAGACATGCCATCTACCAAGAACATGGAGATTCATACATATGCGAACAACCAAACGGATCGTACCGGCATTCCTCCTAATCGTAATTTTATCGGGCTGCTGGGATCGGAATGAGATTAACGACTATGCATTCTGGATAGGAAGCGGAACTGATCTGGCTAAAGACGGAGCTATTCAAATCAGCGCCCAAATCGCAATTCCATCCCAATTTCTTAAAAAGAAAGGGGGGGAAGGGGCCAGTGGTAAAGGCAATATTGTCATATCGGCAACTGGGAAGAGTGTAGTTGAAACCATCAACAAATTACAAGAGAAATTGCCGCGCAGGATCTTTATAGGACACCGCAGAGCCATTTTCTTCGGGGAGAATCTTGCTCGTCGAGGGATTAAAGATATTGTGGATCAATACACCAGAAATTCCGATACGCGGTTAAGGACTGATATTTTTGTCGTACAGGATGGTGAGGGTAAAGACGCGTTGGAAATCAACAGCCCATTTAGCCAGTTTTCAGCTATAGCGGCAGTTGAACAGGATAGGTTTTGCCGTATTGGGGATGTTGCTCTTCGGGACTTTTTCTTAGATGCTACCAGTCAAGGGATAAGACCGGTTATGCCGGTCATTAAGCTATCGCCGCAAAAGCAAAACCAGGATAAAATATTTCTTATCGATTCCCTGGCCGTATTCAACAAAGACTTAAAAATGGCCGGATTTTTGGAGCGCATGGAAACATTGCAATCGTTATGGGTTAAAGGGATATTGAAAGATAAGTATTTAACGCAATCGATTGAAAGTGGAAGGTATTCACTCTATGTGTCTAACTTGAAAAGTACAATCATCACTCACATTAACCAAGATAAAATTACTGCTGAAGTCCAATTATCCGGTAAGGGGAGGCTATTGGAGAGCCAATCGAGTGCTGACCTTTCCAAATCCGAAATTTTAAAGGATATCAACCGAAAATTGAATAAAAAAGAGAAAGAAAAAATCGAAAAAACGATAAAAATCGTGCAGGAAAAGTACGGACAAGACATCTTCGGTTTTGGGGAAGCGCTGCATAGACAGCACCCGTATCAGTGGAAATCATTAAAGGACAACTGGGATCGGATTTTTCCGAACTTGCCGGTAACCGTTCATGTAGATATCGAAATTATGCGGGTCGGAAACTTAGGAAAACGATTGATTCAATAAAAGGAGAGCTGAAATGAAGATATCCAACTGGCAATTGTTTTGGCTGATGGCAACCGTAGAAATTAGTATGACGATTTGGTTGGCCATTGCTCCAACCATTCAAAAAGCCAACCAGGATGCTTGGATTTCTCTTATTCTGGCCGGAATTGTCGGTATGGCGATCACTTATTCAGTCACAAAACTAAGCTCACTTTTCCCATCTCTAACGATTGTACAATTCAGTCAACATATTTTGGGTAAATGGGTTGGCAGAACAGTCTGTCTCCTTTACTTTGCCGGTTGGTATACGGTCGCGGCTGTAATTTTGCGGGTCATGTCGGAGTTTCTCCAACAAATGCTTTTTCACGATACTCCGTCTTGGGTCATTTCCACTATTATGATTACAGCTATGATCTACGTCAATTACAAAGGAGGTATTGAGGGTATAGCCAGGTTTAGTGAAATAGCAGGTCCGTTGATCGTCTTGGGAATTGTGTTTACCCTTCTATTGAACACGACCAATTTAAAGCTTAAGCTGCTTTTGCCCGTTTATGCAGATACCGGATTGCTACCGATACTAAAGGGTTCCTTACACAATGCCTCATTTCTCGGTGAATCCATCATGATCATGATGATTACACCTTTTTTATTGAAGCCGGAACGTTCATTAAAGTATGCATTGATGGCGATTCTGTTTCCGTCTCTTCTTGTTACTGTATCGACAATAATGGTTATAACCACATTCGGTACAAAGATGGGCGGACAGCTATTTTACCCGTATTTTACGATGGTTCGGTTTATTTCGTTTCTTGATTTTGTACAAAATATGGATGTTTGGATTATTTTTATATGGATTTTCAGTGTTTTTGTGAAATTATCCTTATATCTCTTTATTAATAGCTATGGAACGGCACAGCTCCTAAACGTAAAGAACTCAAAGAGCTTGGTCTTGTTTGTGGCAGCTTTTCTTTTCATAATATCGCTTATCCCGTCAAATGCAGTTTCTGTCATGGAATATGCAGATCGTGTGTGGATTAAGTATGTATTTCCAATCAATATAATAGCGCTTCCTATTGTCATGATGATTGTTGGGCATTTTCGCCGCGTTCGAACTCGCTGTGAATAACTTTTTGAAGTCAAATCGTAAATTTAATGCATCAGTGGATAATTGAGAGTCTTGGATGAACCGGATCTGGAAATCCGAGGGGGCATGATCGATATGGGTCTGAACAAAATATCGACGATAGAAATACTATACTGAGTTCATATATGAGGATCGACGAACGATTGGACAATTGGACAATTGGAAAGCATCCGGTTCATCAGGTGACGATCGTCAAAGGGACAGCCAACCGTGGCATGCTCCTTTGTCATTTTGTTGAGCGAAATGGCAAAGTTTTGTGGAATTCTACGTTGCTTTGTGTTCACAACCTCAAAAAATTCGACAACACAGGAGAAGATCTCGAGGATTTGATCTCCATCGGGACGATCGGATTGATCAAAGCGATCGAGTCGTTTTCGCCTAACAAAGGGACCAAGCTCGCGACGTTTGCTGCTCGCTGCATCGAGAACGAGATCCTTATGCATCTTCGATCGCTGAAGAAAACGCGCAAGGATGTGTCCCTGCATGATCCCATTGGAACAGACAAAGAGGGGAATGAAATTACTTTGATCGATATCCTTGGCACGGAGGCCGACGATGTCGTGGATAAGGTGCAGCTCAAGATAGAGAAGAGCAAAATTTACCGTAATTTGGAAATTTTAGATGATCGGGAAAAGGAAGTTGTGGTTGGTCGATTTGGGTTGGAATTAGGCGGTGAAGAGCGGACGCAGCGGGAGATTGCTAAGGAGCTCGGCATCAGTCGCTCCTATGTTTCGAGGATTGAGAAGCGGGCGCTCATGAAGCTGTATCATGAATTTTATAAGGCGAAGCGGTAAGGTTGCGAATCGGATACTTCATTTATTTGGACACTGTGCAAGTAATGGAGGTGAAGGTTATGACGTTAATCCATATCGAAAATGCCAGTAAGTATTATACGATGGGCGAGGAAACGATAAAAGCATTAGATGACGTCTCTTTAGATATTGATCATGGTGAGTTCGTTGCCATCATGGGTCCGTCAGGTTCCGGTAAATCCACGCTGATGAACATCATCGGGTGTTTGGATGTTGTAGATAAAGGTATCTATGACCTGGATGGTCAAGCAATAAATGTGCTTAAGGATTCTGGGCTTGCTGAGATTCGTAATCAGAAGATTGGATTTGTTTTTCAAAGTTTTAACCTGCTGCCGAGATTATGTGCCTATGAGAATGTGGAGTTGCCTTTGATCTATCGGGGGATGAGCAAAAAGGAAAGAGAGCCACTCGTTTTGCATGCACTGGAATCAGTGGACTTGTTGGATCGAAAGAAGCATTTTCCATCAGAGTTATCTGGTGGACAGCAGCAGCGTATTGCTATTGCGCGAACGTTGGCAGGAGATCCTCCGATAATTTTGGCGGATGAACCTACGGGGGCATTAGATTCGAAGACTGGTGTAGAGATTTTAAACATTTTAAAGAGATTAAATGCACAAGGTCGGACGATTATTTTGATTACGCATGACTCATTGATTGCGCAGCAGGCGAAGCGGATTGTGAGGTTTCGGGATGGGCGATTGAATGAAGTTGTATAGTGTTTATAAGACCGGAACTCCAAATAAGGGGGTCCGGTTTGTTTGTGCGCCTCACAGTCGCACAATCTAAGTGGTTCCAAACCACTCGGTAACTTTACCCTTTAAAGGGTTGTGGTGCAAAGCTCCGATACATGATACCATGATCGAAATGAAGTCATGGGATAGGGCAATTACGTTGGAAACGGAATTAGATTTGTTTAAGTGGAAGCAGTATGAATCTCAAGTTATCTTGCTAACAGTAAGATGTATAGCCTAAGTTATCGTGATCTCGTGGAGATGGCGAAAGAACGGGGTCTTGGCATGGCTCATACAACCATCATGCGATGGGTTCATGAGTTTGGGCCTGAATTAGAGAAGCGAATTCGTCCCTATTTAAAGTCGACAAATGATTCCTTCCGAACTGATAAAACCTATATTAAAGTCAAAGGGCAGTGGAAATATCTTTACAGAGCAGTAGATTCAAAAGGAAACACGATTAATTTCATGTTTTCTGAAAAACGAGACGCTCTCGCTGCCAAACAATTTTTCAAGAAAGCATTGACTTCAACATACAATCAATCGCCTCGCGTGATCACTGTCGATAAAAACCCAGCATATCCTACCGCAGTCCAGCAATTGAAGGACGAGAAAGCTATGAAACAAGAAACATTACTACGACAAAAGAAATATCTTAACAATATTATTGAACAAGATCATCGGTTTATAAAGAAAATCATAAAGCTGGGATTCAAGTCATTTGAAACTGCAGAATATACAATTGCGGGAATCGAAGTCATGCATATGCTAAGGAAAGGGCAGATCGAATGCGTTCATTCGTCTGTCCTTTCTTCAGTTGAATTAATCAACAAATTGTTTGGTTTGGCAGCATAATCAAACAACGAAATCGCGGATATCTTTGATCAATTTTAATTGTTGCACCAAAACCCGATTAACGGCAAAGATTGGATAGCAGTAAACAACCCGGACTGACCCCCGGAATTAACTCTGTGGCCTCAGGTCGATCGGATTCCTTCAAATGCGTTCATCACCAAATGCTGAACATAGGAATCGTCCAACTTTTCACCAGTCACCAGCAAGCGATAGAAAATAGGTCCGTAAATGAGGTCGATACTTATTTCAATATCGAGATTTTTTTTCAATTCCCCGCGTTGAACCCCCTGCTCCAAAAGACGCCTGGCCTCTAGTCGGCGAGGACGGAAATATCGGGTTCGATATGCCTCCGCCAACCCGGAATCAAACTGCCCTTCGCCTAATAACTCCGTAATGATTGTACCCTCCCGACTTTTCAAAAACAGGGTTAAATTTGTGGCATGTATAAGAATATCATTGAATGCTGATCCCGTGTCAGGCACGGGCAATCTTGCCGCGGCGGCAGATAGAAAACCATCCATCACCACGGCAGCCTTGTTAGGCCACCATTTATAAATCGTGGCTTTACTAACCTTGGCGCGATCAGCAATTTTATCAACTGTGACCGTTTCAAAGCCATCCTCCAATAATAATTCATAGGAAGCGGTAAGGATAGCCTTTTGCGTTTCAACATTTCGTGGCCGCCCTCTTTTGACCTGCACAGGAATCATCCCTTTCGCCTTTTGAAACTAAAATGAAAAATATAAACTATACGTTCAGTATACCTAATATTATGCAAAAAGAAAATAAAATTAACTATTTACAAAACTATACGTTCAGTATATTATTTAGTCAATAATTAATGAACTTAACGTTCAGTATTTAATTGGTGTTAGCAGTTCTGAAGGATTTATGCATTAAAAAATAAAAGTTGTGAGGATGAGATGCTGTGGTTATTAAGGTGGACGTTTTTTCAGATATTATTTGTCCTTGGTGTTTTATCTTAAATCGTAGAATGGAAAAGGCGATTGAAGAAATGGGTAGTGGAGATGAAATTGATATAAAGCATATGCCATTCCAGTTAAATCCTACGATACCTAAGAGTGGAATGGATCGCAAAACATATCGTTCGGCTAAGTTTGGCAGTTGGGAGAAATCAATGCAGTTGGACAGACAAGTAGAGGAAGCAGGCAAAAAGGAAGGGATATCGTTTAATTATGATTTAGTTAAACGCACACCTAATACTTTTGAGGCCCATAGATTGATTTGGTTGGGGAGATTAGAAGGGCTAGAAAAAGAAATAATTGATGCTTTATTCTCTTCCTATTTCATTCATGGGGATGATGTTGGAGATCTTGATGCGTTAGTTCAAATCGCCATGGAAGCAGGAATAGATCGGAAACGAGCGGAGAACTTTTTTTCAAGCAATGAAGGAGTCGAAGAGATCCTGGAGGAGGAAAAAATCGCGCGTAATTTAAGGATAAGCTCTGTACCCACCGTCTTTATCAATGGGGTTTATGCTTTTTCAGGTGCTCAAAGTGTTGAAGTTATCAAAGAATTATTTAAAAAAGCGAACCTGGAGGAACATTCATGAACGTAAAGCCGCTACGTATTGTAATAGCAGGAGGATCGTTAGGAGGGCTTTTTGCGGGAATTGCTTTGAAAGCTCATGGTCACGAGGTATCTATCCATGAACGTTCAACGGGTAATTTGCAAAGTCGCGGCGCCGGCATTGTTCTACAAACCGACGTAATGGAATTTCTGGAAACCTATAAAGTATGCTCAATTTCAGAAATGAGTATCTCTTCGAAGGACAGACAGTTCGTTCATTTTGATGGCAGCGCGAAACAAATGTATATGCCCCAGCTTATGACTTCCTGGGATATGCTTTACTGCAAATTAAGAGAAGCGTTTCCTGAAGACTTATATCATACAGGGCAAGACGTTGTGGGTTTTCAAGAAGATGAAAATCAAGTTCTGGTGAAGATTAGTAACGGGCAGCAATTAACGGCAGATCTATTTATAGCTGCAGATGGTATTGGGTCTAAAATCCGTCAAGAGCTATTGCCTGCAGAAAATCCTATCTATGCCGGCTATGTTGCTTGGCGTGGAGTCATAGAGGAGAATGAAGCGCCTACGGATTTGATTCGTTTTTTTGAGGACAAATTTACGTTTTATCAAGGTGCGAGAACTCAAATTCTCAGTTATTTGATCCCAGGAGTAAAAGATATCCAGAATAGGCGATTAAATTGGGTCTGGTATGTCAATGTAAAGCAAGAAGAGTTGAAACATCTGTTGACTGACGAGACTGGGAGACAATTGGAGTTTTTTATGCCTCCCGGGAGCGTCCTGAACGAATATGTTGAACGTATAAAATTAGATGCAAAATCTTTACTGCCGAGTCAATTTTACCAGTTGGTAAACATTACAGAGAAGCCATTTCTTCAACCGATTAACGATTTAGCTATTTCAAAAATGGTTTTTGGCAGAGTGATTTTGCTTGGAGAATCTGCTTTTGTTCCCCGACCTCACACGGCAGCGAGTGCATCCAAAGCAGCAATTAATGCCATGCAGTTGGCTGATGCTTTGGTAAGAAAAGAAGACTTAACTTCAACATTGAACAGATGGGAAAGTTCTCAACTCATCTTGGGTGAAAATTTATTGTCATTGGGGACAAGGTTAGGACAATCGTCACGCTTAGGTTACTAAACAAAAATTCACCATTGAGGGAGGTTATACGGTGCCAGTCTTATTCCGCTTAATAAATATAATGGCGACAATTCTTGGGAGCTTCCGGTACCGGCAACGTATGTTATCGATAATTAATGAATTAATTAATAACAAAATTTTTCTGATAAATAAGATTATATCTTAATAAGGAGTGGTACCTATGACTGCTTCAAAAAAACAAGCAATCGAGCAAGATATGCCTACATGGTTAACCATACTTCTGGCGACCGCATGCGGTATCATTGTAGCTAATCTTTACTATGCACAGCCCCTGGTAGGGTTAATTAGTTCTTCGATCGGGCTGTCAGCTAGCGGTGCTGGCTTGATCGTAACGCTAACACAGATTGGATACGTTGTCGGCTTGCTATTTATCGTACCGTTGGGAGATATTGTTGAAAACCGAAAGCTGGTAGTCATATCGATACTTCTTACAGCAGTTGCTCTGACCGCGGCAGCAGTGGCGAAACAAGCTATACTTTTCTTTGCGGCTTCACTTTTTATAGGGTTGGGGTCGGTCGCAACACAAGTACTCGTACCTTTTGCAACATACCTTGCTTCGGAATCTACACGTGGTCGCGTTGTCGGCAATGTCATGAGTGGTCTGTTACTTGGCATCATGCTCTCACGTCCATTATCGAGCCTGGTGGCTGACTTTTTTAGCTGGCATGCTATATTCGGCTTGTCAGCCGCAGCTCTTGTTGTCTTGGCGATTGTACTGTCAACAGTGCTGCCTGCAAGAAGGCCAACAGCAAGCACGCAATATGGAGCCCTACTTGGTTCAATGTGGCACTTGCTGCGAACTACCCCGATCTTACGCCGTCGCGCTGCTTATCATGCGTGTGTGTTTGCGACTTTCAGCTTATTCTGGACAACTGTTCCAATACTATTGTCAAGCCCCGTTTTTCATTTTTCTCAGAAAGCCATTGCTTTGTACGCACTAGTCGGAGTCGCGGGTGCGATAGCTGCACCTGTGGCTGGCCGGTTAGCTGATCGCGGCTGGACTAGACCCGGCACAGGAATAGCGCTCGGTACAGTCATTGTTTCTGTGTTGTTGCCGCTTATGATCCAAACAAGTTCATCCGTCGGAGTGGCTGTTTTAGTAGTATCGGCCATCCTTTTGGACGCCGGAGTATCTGCAAATCTTGTGCTCTCACAACGCGAGATCTTCTCGTTGGGGCCAGAAATTCGCAGCAGACTGAACGGACTATTCATGGCTATTTTCTTTTTTGGCGGTGCCATCGGATCTGCTATCGGTGGATGGGCATACGCCTCAGGGGGATGGAGTGTAGCGTTATGGATTGGAATAGCTTTCCCGACCATTGCCCTTCTTTATTTTGCCACAGAGAGAAAGTAGTTTTTAAGTCATACTTAAGCAGTCAGGAGATACCTGACTGCTTATTTTGTTAGTTTCAGAGCAAATGTATAATATTCTACGACTGGTTTATGCTACACTGTAGCAACTCGTAGGAGTGTTTCCCTGGGATTTAAAATCATTCATCTCATGGATCCAACGCCTACCCGTGAGCTAAAGCTTATATTTCAAAAGCATCAATTCAGCAATCCTTCGGTTCAGACCTTTATCTATTATTTTCTAGAACTAACGAAAAGTTTAAATAGTAATGTTGATACGTGAATTTCATATTGTGGTGACAGATCCCCTATCATTTTCGCCTATTATCGTTAGGGCAGTTACGAGGTTTCAACTCTCGGAAAACTGCCCTTAGTTATTTTCTAGGGACGGAGTCCGGATGCGGGGAGTAGGGGGAGCGCGTGATCATCATCTGTGACATATGGCAAACTCCGAACGTTCTGCGGGGCAGTTGCAGAACGTGCTCTGGAACACCAAAAAAGACGCCGGGTATCCAAGAGTCTATACTCTTGTGATGCACGGCGTCTGTTCATTCATTTAGTTTTTAAGGAAGTTAATCAAAGCGGTATTGAATTGTTCAGGGTGAGTCGCGTTCAAACCATGCGGTCCACCTTCAATTACGACGAGTTGACTGCCTGCAACAGCTTCGTTGGAAAGTTGACCGCTTACCTCAAGCGGCACAATCGCATCGGAATCGCCATGGATAACAAGCAATGGAATATCAAATTTCGCCAAATCGCCACGGAAATCCGTCCGGCCGAAGGCATCAATGCAATCCAGCGTCCCCTTTGGCGAAGCGTAAGTAGCAATATCAAGGTTGTAAACACGGAAGGACTCGCTGACCAGATCGGTTCTATCCCCTGCTTTAAAGAAATTGTGAGTGAAGCCGTCAAGGAAGGCGATACGGTCTTTTTTCAAACCGTCTTGGAAGCCCTGAATGGTGCCTTCATCCAGACCACCTTCCGGATGCTCATCGGATTTGTAGAAGAACGGCGGAACTGCAGCAGCCAACACGGCTTTTTTGACACGGCTTGTTCCGTATGTGCCAACGTAACGGGCAACCTCTCCGCCACCCATCGAAAATCCGACCAGTGTCACGTCCTTAAGGTCCAGATATTCGATCAGCTTATGGAGATCCGTCGCAAACGTATCATAGTCGTAACCGGTCCACGGTTGGGAGGATTGTCCGAATCCACGACGGTCATATGTAATCACGCGGTAACCTGCATCGATGAGCGCTGGAACTTGACTCTCCCACGAGCGCCCGCTCAGCGGCCAGCCATGGATCAAAACGACAGGTTTACCTGCGCCAAGATCCTCAAAATATAATTCAATGGGTTGCCCGTTTTCTGTTCCTACTGTTAATTTAGTCATGTTTCATATTTCCTCTCGAATTGGTTTTTATTAAGCTGAGACAGTCAAAATTAATTGACTATCTTTTTTGGATGAATAGGTTACCCTCCGTGGCCCCCAAACATCGTTTGAGCATAAACAATACCTGCACCGTAGGCTCCACTGTGTTGCAAAGCAATCTCCAGAACGGCATCATACGTTTCTTGACGCGCCCAATCGCGTTGATACTCAAGAAGAACAGACAGCCAAGTCACGGGAATGGCTCCTGCTTGAATCATGCGTTGAACGGACATGTCATGTGCTTCCGTCGTCGTTCCGCCTGAAGCATCCGTTACGATATATACTTCATATCCATCTTTGATGGCTGAAACTACAGGGAAAGCAAGACAAACTTCTGTCCACAGAGCTGCCATAATCAGCTTCTTGCGACCTGTTTTCTTCACGGCCTCCATGAAGTTTTTGTCTTCCCAGGAGTTCATTGTTGTTCGGTCAATCGGCTTTTGATCAGGAAATACAGCTTGAATGTGCGGATGAATAGGGCCGGAAAACGATTCAGCAGCAACCGTTGTAAGAATAATTGGTGCATTAAAAACTTTAGCTGTTTTAGCCAGTCCAACCGTATTGTTAATAATCGTTTGGCGATCGGCGCTTTGTACGCCAAAAAGCATTTGAGGCTGATGGTCTACTAGAATAATAGCGGAGTTCTCAGCAGTTAGTAAATCGGACTTGTCGTTAAACATGTAAAAATCCCTACTTTCTATTTATGATTACAACAGATCCACAAACATGAGAACCTGCTGCATGTAACAAGTCTATTGAAATGTAAACGGACGAACAATCTTCATTTTTCTATAAAGCCCATAGGCAAAAACTATAGATTGTAAAGAAAAAATAAAAATAATGTATAAGTGATTTCTATGGCTGGTATAGAGAAAGCCTTATTGATCGAAAGAATCCTGACTTATAAACTTAAATAGAAGGTAAATGATTGAACAAAGAACATCATTAATGACTGGATTGAAGGAGGAAAGTTAGTATGTGGGGTTCAATGCTTCTCGCTTTAGCTACAGGTATCATCATTGGCGTTGTTTTTCAATTGCTGAAGATCCCCTCTCCGGCGCCGCCTTTTTTGGGATTACTTGGTCTCTTAGGAATGTTTTTAGGACAACGTTTGATGCCTTGGATACAACTTTGGCTAAGCCGCAAATAACACCCCATAAATGACAAAGGAGAACAAAATCATGTCTGAGAAACCGACGATTGTTGAAGCAAACCTAGTTCCCAATAAATGACAAAGGAGAACAAAATCATGTCTGAGAAACCAACGATTGTTGAAGCAAGCCTAGTCATTCATAATGCCCGTATCGTGACGATGGACGACGCTAATCCATCAGCCACAGCAGTTGCAGTTAAAGGCGACCATTTCCTGGCGGTGGGGGACGATGCCGAAATCATGAAATATGTTGGACCATCAACGCAAGTTGTAAACGCCAACAAACGAATGTTAATTCCAGGCTTGAACGATTCTCATATTCATCTCATTCGAGGCGGTCTCAATTATAATCTCGAGCTTCGATGGGATGGAGTGCCATCCGTTGCGGATGCCTTGCGGATGCTGAAAAAACAGGTGGATCGTACGCCAGCACCTCACTGGGTTCGTGTTGTTGGCGGCTGGACAGAATTCCAATTCGTGGAACGCCGAATGCCAACTTTGGATGAAATCAATCGAATTGCTCCGCATACACCGGTATTTATCCTCAATCTTTACCGTCAGGCTTTTTTGAATAAAGCGGCTTTGCGAGTCATCGGATATACGAAAGATACGCCGAATCCGCCAGGTGGAGAAATCCAAAGGGATAGCCAAGGGAATCCAACAGGAATGCTCATCGCTAGACCTAATGCTACTATTTTGTATGCGACCTTAGCGAAAGGACCGAAGCTTTCATACGAGGATCAAATCAATTCAACCCGATTGTTCATGAGGGAATTGAATCGATTCGGAGTCACAAGCGTGATTGACGCTGGCGGGGGCTTTCAGAACTATCCCGATGATTATCAGGTTTTTGATGAACTTGATAGACGCGGAGAGATTACGGTTCGCACGGCATATAATTTATTCACCCAGCATCCCAAAAATGAATTGAGTGATTTTAAAGCATGGACTGCTACGACGCAGCCGTACACAGGCAGTTCCTACTATCGTCATAATGGTGCAGGTGAAATGCTTGTTTATAGCGCAGCGGACTTCGAAGATTTTGTTGAACCCCGTCCGGAACTTCCCGCTGTACTGGAAGATGAACTATTCGAAGTAACCCAGCATCTCGTAGAGCAACGTTGGCCATTTCGTCTTCATGCCACTTATGGGGAATCGATATCGCGTTTTCTCGATGTATTTGAGCGCGTGAATAAAGAGGTTCCGTTCAAAGACTTGCGCTGGATTCTGGACCATGCGGAAACGATTCAGGAGAAGGATTTGGAGCGCGTCGTCGCATTAGGCGGTTCGATCGCTGTTCAAAGCCGAATGGCTTTTCAGGGGGAATATTTCGTCGATAGATATGGGGCTGAAGCAGCGGAAAATGCGCCTCCGATCACCAAGATGATTAAAGCCGGATTGCGTGTTGGGGTAGGGACAGATGCTACCAGAGTAGCCAGTTATAATCCTTGGGTTGCCTTATACTGGTTAGTGACGGGCAAGACACTTGGCGGGCTAATCTTGTACCCTGCTTCCAATCGTATAGAAAGGCATGAAGCGCTTCGCATGTATACATCAGGAAATGCATGGTTTTCCAAGGAAGAAAATGTGAAAGGGCAAATCAAAGCGGGTCAATATGCTGATTTATCGATTCTTTCTGATAACTTCTTTCTTGTCTCCGAAGAAGCTATTAAAAAAATTGAATCTGTCTTCACTGTTGTAGGAGGCAAGATTGTCTATGGTACTTACGAATTTCAGCCTTTGTCGCCGCCAGCTCCCCAAGCAAGTCCAGACTGGTCTCCGCATAATATCTTTGGAGGTTACTACAATGGAAGAAATTACGGAGGAGGCGGAGCGGGAGTTCAGGCACCTCAAAAGGCGCACCATCATCATGGATGCAACCATCACCATGGCAGTGGCTTCTGTGACCTGGATTGCTTCGTTTTCTAAGTGTGTTTCACCAAAATAATCCAATAGGGGCGAGATCATCATGACTGAAGTTACGATCAAAGTAAACGATAATGGGCCATTGCGTATTACAGGCAAAGTAGAAATGGTGGATGCGGTGGGCAACCGTTTTGAGACCAAGGAAAGTTTTATTCTTTGCCGGTGCGGTTTATCCAGTCAAAAACCGTTCTGCGATTTGACTCATAAAGGTAAGTTTGAAAGCGCTCCTCGAGCTTAGATTAAAAGATCAATATTGATCTGTCTATATTTCGTATAGCTTAAGCTTATAGTTGGAAATGTTGCTAAATTCGAAAGGAGCTTTTTGATGACAGAAAAACTAACGGAAGTACTTAACACCCAGATCGCTAACTGGAGTCTGTTGTTCACCAAACTTCATAACTATCACTGGTATGTTAAAGGGGCGCAGTTCTTCACTTTGCATTTGAAGTTCGAAGAACTTTATACGGAAGCTGCACTTCATGTGGACAATCTTGCCGAGCGTCTGCTGGCATTAGGCGGTAGTCCGGTAGCGACACTTCATGAAATTATCGAAAAAACTACATTAAAAGATGCAGCCGGCAATGAGAATGCAAATGAGATGGTCCGCACGCTTGTAGCTGATTTTGGGATTATTGTGGGTGAGCTGAAAGAGGGCATGAGTACTGCAGACCGTGAAGGTGATGAGACAACTGGGGATATGCTTTTGGCCATTCATAGCTCCCTGGAAAAGCATGTATGGATGTTGAAATCGTACTTAGGATAATGGATTGCTTCAAGACCTGAAAGAGAGTGGCTTTAAAAAGCTACTTTTCTTGCAGGTCTTTTCCTTATAATGTGACTTATATATTGCTAATAGCAAAAAAAAGAGCAGTTCCCCAGCTATCATTTGCTGTGTGGACTGCTCTCTTTTTGACGGATCGTATTAAGTCAGTTGTGGAACTCTCAAACCAAGCCCCTTGGCGATCGCTTGCCCCCATCCGGGGTCTGCTTTATAGAAGTGAGAGATTTGACGGAGTTTGATCTCATCCTTCTCTACCGGCTTCATGGCATTCACAATGTTATTTACTAAACGTCCGCGTTCTTCTACACTAAGCAATCGATACAGGTCGCCGGCTTGAGTGTAATGATCATCCTGGTCATACGGGACGCTATCGGCTGAACCGGTTACTTCAAACGGGGCTGTCTTGTGCGCTGCCGATTCGGCAGCTCCGCCATAACTGTTTGGTTCATAGTATATCGAATTTCCCCCATTGCGATCGGAACGCATTTGGCCATCGCGCTGGTTGTTATTTACTTCGACAACAGGTTTATTGATAGGCAGTGTATGATGGTTTGTCCCAACCCGATAGCGATGAGCATCAGCATAAGCGAATAAACGGCCTTGCAGCATTTTATCCGGCGAAGCCTCAATACCGGGTACGAATGCCCCAGGGGAGAAGGTTGCTTGCTCAACTTCGGCAAAATAATTGTCCGGGTTTCGGTTGAGGACCATGCGTCCAACCTCGATAATAGGGTAATCTTTCTGCGACCACACTTTCGTTACATCGAAAGGATCGAAACGATAGGTTTCGGCATCTTCCAGCGGCATTATTTGTACATACAGCTTCCAGGCTGGGAATTCACCTTTGTCTATGGCATTAAATAAATCCTCGATATGATAATCTGGGTTTTCACCGGCCAGCTTGGCGGCCAGCTCGATATCCAGGTTCTTCACGCCTTGTTCCGTTTTAAAATGATATTTGACCCAAATGCCTTGTCCATCCGCATTGACCCACTTAAACGTATGGCTCCCGAAACCATGCATATGACGGAGAGTCGCAGGAATACCACGATCGGACATCAAGATAGTGACTTGATGCAAGGATTCGGGAGACAAGGACCAGAAATCCCAAACAGCATTGGGGTTTTTTAGATGAGTTTGAGGGTGGCGTTTCTGGGTATGAATGAAATACGGAAATTTAATGGCATCCCGAATGAAGAAGACAGGCGTGTTATTGCCCACCAAATCATAGTTTCCTTCTTCCGTATAAAACTTTACTGCAAAACCGCGCGGGTCACGTACGGTATCTGCCGATCCCAGTTCGCCTGCTACCGTGGAGAAGCGTATAAATACCGGTGTACGTTTGCCAACCTCAGACAAAAAGTGGGCTTTTGTATAGGCGGAAATATCGTTGGTTACTTCAAAATATCCGTGTGCGCCGGCACCTTTGGCATGCACAACACGTTCGGGGACGCGTTCCCGGTTGAAATGGGCAAGCTTTTCCAGAAGGTGGACGTCTTGAATAAGGGTTGGACCGCGTAAGCCGGCAGTCATGGAGTTCTGGTTATCTCCAACGGGAGCTCCCCAACTTGTAGTTAAATGGCCATTTTTTGTTTCCATTTACAAACCTCCAAAGTAATAAATGAGTACAACGATGAGCAATGGTGAACCGGATTTACCAGATACGATCTCGAATCATTTCGCTGAGTTTGCGTAGGTCTCGTTTTGGGATGATGCTGAGTTGCGTGGTTCTTCTAAACGAATAAAAAAGGGGACAATCAAGCTCAAACACAACAATCCAGCTAATACTTCAAAAGAGAATAAATAGCCTCCGTGATTGATCAGATAAATCGAAAGAATCGGCCCAAGTGATGCACCTATGAACACCATAAACATGTGGAACGAAACCGCGATCGCCCGGATCTCCCCCGCAATGTGACCAATAAGTGAGATCAATGCGGGAAGAGCCATAGCAATTCCAATAATAAACACGACGCTCATCGAAACTAAAAAAATGAGGTTAGGCCAGAGGCCTAACAATCCCAAGCCGATTCCAGCAAAGATCAATCCACACCATAAAACGTTTTTGACTCCCATTTTCGCAACCAATCTTCCATCAAACGGTGCTACTAGCATTCCGATAATACCAACCGCACGGACCCATAGAATATCTTGATGACTTAATCCGAAGAGCGAACTGTTTAAATAACTTCCAAGTGTCGTGAAAAAACCAACAAGCGAAATAAAGAGCGTAGCAGAAATGATGTAGCAAAGAGGTAAACTCTTCCTTTTAAATATATAGCCTATTCGCAAAAAGGCAGAAAGAAAGCTACCATCTGGTTGTTGTGTTTTATCGTTTGGAACAAAAAAGGTAATCAAGATAAAGGATATTAAATACACCGCAAAAAGAATATAGAAAATATAAGACCAACTAAAGAATAAAACAATATAGCTGCTATATATTTGTCCAACGATACTTGCCATTAAAAATGCGGTACTGATGAACCCAATAATGGTTATTCTTCTTTTTATCGGAAACATTTCCATGGCGTAGGCTAAGACAGACGGAGGGAACATGGATGCTGCTAAACCCTGGATGGCTCGAAGGGCAACAAGCCAAGAAAAGCTGCTGACACTTCCGATTAGAGGAGTTATTACAGTTAGCAATAGTAACCCTGACAACATCATTTTTTTTCGCCCAAAACGATCGGATAAAACTCCAAAGAACAGACCTCCACCTGCAAAAGCAAACGAAAAGGCACTGCCAGCCCAAGCAGCTTGAGAAGACGACACCTTGAATAGGTCTGCAAAAACCGTTATTAACGGGATTGTTAAATACACACAAGATACTACAACTAAAGAACACCAGAAAAGGACGACGGTAATGAATGAGAAATTTGACGAGTTGGACAACGGTTCGTTAACCAAGATCCTACCCCCTTGTTCTTCAGATTTTTTAATTGGATTATTTATGTTCAGCTAACCAAACGGCTACTTTTTGAGCATCATCCCCTTTGAGGATTCCAGCAGGCATACCACCGCCACCATTTATAATTTGGTTTTTTATTTGATCAACACTTAGTTTTGAACCGATTTTTTGTAATTTCGGTCCAACTCCACCTTCCAGGTTGTTGCCATGACATGCAATGCAGCTTTTTTTGTACAGCAGTTCACCGTCACTTATTGAGGCGCTCGAAGCGCTCGAATTTGAAGCAAGGGTATCTTGTTTTGAGCAAGCAGATACCAAGAGCATAGATATAGTGGAAAACAAAATAGCCAGACATTTTACCTTCACTAATTATCACCCCCGCCTTATATAAGAACGTATCTGAGTATTACATGGAAACATCATGCGTATGGTTATTATGAATGTCCATTGCTTTTACGTTAGTAAAAACATTGACCGCAAATATCAAGATACCGATTCCAGCTACAGATTCGCCAATACGCTTTAACGTTGTAACCCAATCTGGAGCGTAGCCATGGGCCATTAAAGTGAGGGTAATAAGCATGATGGGCAGGCCGATGCCTTGCAACCAGAAGTGCCACTTCGCTAGAGGAGATTCTGCTGCTTTGGGAAAACGAAGGTACGTAAATCCGCAAAGAGCCAATGTTGCCCACCCGAAAAGATTTGTATGAGCGTGTACGCTTGTTAATGCAAAGTTAAGTGTTGTACCCATGTAAATACCGATGCAAATACCAACCAAAATATAAACGACTGCCATTTTTAAAAAACGTACTCCCATAGAATTTCCCCCTTGTTAATGTTATAAAGAACAATTCATCCGGCCGGGAATTATCCTAAAACTTAAACTTCTTTCAATTGGAAGTTTATTCAACTTCATCTTATAAGCACTGATAGGCAACTATCAATATGAATCTGACTATATCTAGTATAGATATTGCTTATATTAGCTTCGCCCTTGAAGATATAGCTAATGACTATACATGATATAGAAATAATGGAATTGTTCATGAATAATAATTTCAATATGATAGAACATAAACAGTTAAAGATCATGCGAGGAGTGTTTGCAAAATGGAAAAATATACAGATGGGATCCACCATATAACGGCTTTTGTAAAGAATGCGCAAAAAAATGTGGACTTTTATGCAGGGGTACTAGGTCTGAGACTTGTAAAAAAAACGATCAACTTTGACGCTCCGGAAGTTTACCATTTATATTTCGGTAATGAAGCAGGAAGTCCAGGCACCATAATTACATTCTTTCCCTATGAAGGTCATAAAGGGCGTATTGGTGGAGGGCAGGTAGGTGTAACAACATATGTCGTTCCTTTAGGTGCACTCGATTTTTGGAAAGAGCGCCTTGAAAGCTTTCATGTTCCTTATTCTTTGAAGACGAGGTTTGATGAGAATTACTTAACATTTACAGATCCGGATGGCTTACAGCTTGAGATTGTGGAGCGCGAGGAAGGGGATTTGAGTCATTGGTCGTTCGATGGTGTTTCAATAGATAAAGCTATCAAAGGTTTTGGCGGCGCTGTCCTTTATAGTACCGCTCCTGAAAAAACGATGAATGTACTAGAGCAGGTTTTAGGTCTTCAAAAGGTGGAACAAGCAGAAGACTTTATTCGCTATAAATCGAAGGGAAGTATTGGTAATGTTATTGACGTAAACATTGCGGCAATGGAGTGGGGCATAAGTGGAGCCGGTACCGTTCATCATATCGCATGGCGAGCCAAGGATTATGAAGACCACGAAGCATGGAGAAGCCATGTTGAGAATAGCGGCTTCCACCCTACACCGATCATTGATCGGCAGTATTTCCATGCCATTTATTTTAGGGAAGAAGGCGGCATCTTGTTTGAAATCGCGACAGACCCGCCAGGTTTTGCTAAGGATGAGCCTCAAGATCGCTTAGGTGAGGCATTAATGCTGCCAGAATGGTTCGAAAGCAATCGTGCTGAAATTGAAAAGAACTTGCCTCCCATTCAAGTGCGCGAAGTGGAGTCGTTCAAGCCATGAAACATATTTTTCGAAAAGGCTCAAATCCGAAGCTGCCGACGCTTCTTTTATTACATGGCACGGGCGGGACGGAATACGATTTATTGCCGATTGCTCAAAGGATCGCCCCGGACTCCAATGCTCTAAGTATTCGAGGCGAGGTTCAGGAGAATGGAATGGCTCGATTTTTCAGGAGATTGGCTGAGGGTGTGTTTGACGAGGAGGACCTTTTGTTTCGAACGGAAGAGTTGAACGGTTTCATTGATCAAGCAGCGAAGCAATATGAATTCGACCGCCAGAATGTCATGGCCGTCGGGTATTCCAACGGTGCCAACATTGCAGGAAGCCTCTTGTTTCATTGTAAGAATGCATTAAGAGGTGCGATTCTATTCCATCCTATGGTTCCTCGTCGGGGTATAATACTTCCCGAATTAGCTCAAATCCCTATATTTATTGGTGCCGGAACGAATGATCCGATCTCTTCTCAACAAGAAACCAGAGAGCTGCAGTCGCTATTGGAAGGTGCAGGCTCTTCCGTTGAAATACACTGGGAACATGTGGGTCATCAGTTAACGCACCAAGAAATCAATGCGGCAGCTCAATGGTTCAAAAAGCATTTCTATTCCTAACCTGTTCGTATACTTTATATGTGGAAGAAGGGTAACTTTGATATCGATCAATCCCAACAATCAAACGGAACGGGACAATTATAAGCTGTTAATCGGGAGTATTCTTCCTCGGCCGATTGCGTTTGTGACGACTCTATCGACAGACGGCATACTGAATGCTGCCCCTTTCAGCTATTTTAATATCGTTACTTCGAATCCGCCTATGCTGTCGATTTCCTTACAACGGCAACAGGGCAAACAGAAAGACACCTCAAGAAATGCGATAGAAAAGGGAGCGTTTGTCGTTCACATCTCGGATGAGTCGTATATTGAGGCCATCAATCAAACGGCGGTCAACTTGCCGTCACACGAAAGTGAAGTCGAATGGGCCCGCTTAACTCCTGTTCCTAGTACAGCAATTGATGTTCCAGGTGTAGCTGAAGCCAAGATTAGAATGGAGTGTGTCCTCGAGCAGGCGATACCCCTTGGAGGGAATACAGCAATGCCAGGTTGCGATCTATTGATCGGGCGCATCGTTCACTTCCATATTCATGAATCTTTATATCAGGAAGGCCGGATTGATCCTAATAAACTTCAGCCGGTAAGTCGGCTCGCAGGAGATTCCTATTCGAAGCTCGGAGAACGATTTTCAATAAAGCGGCCCCAGTAGGCCCAATAGGATGCCAAACTAAAAACGCAGGGTTAAGAAGATGTTACCTATGTCACTTGCGAACGCTTGGCTTAAAGAATAAATAAGGAATAAATAAACTGACGGAAGCGTGGCTGGCGCTCACGGTCGCACGAGTAAACAACACAAGCATTCATCAAGCTCAAGCCGCTGGCGTTCTCTCCGTGAAGGAGCAGAATGGCGGGCTTCTACTGAAGGTTCCGGGGTGTATCGCGTCGTCGTTTCGAAGTAACAGCATTGTTCGAAGCAGCGTTTGCGCGAGCGATGTTTCAGAAGTAATCCGATTTTATAAAAACCCTAGTTAAAGAAGAGCCTGCTTCCTATCGAGAAGCGGGCTCTTCATATTTTCAGTCTACACACATAGTGTTCCCAACGCACCAACCCTAAAATCTAGCAACCTTCACCTGAAATCTAGCGGATATATTACATGACAGGTTCCTTGATATAATGTTTACAAAGTCCAGCAATCAGTACTTTTCTATTCTGGGATGATCGGGGTGATCTATATAGAGCTTCGCCAGCTTGAATATTTTATTCAAATATGCAAATCGGGAAGTTTCACCAAAGCTAAAGAAGAATTAGGTGTGACTCAGCCTACACTAAGTCAGCAAATTCGGGTTTTGGAAGATGAGTATAATATTCCATTGTTCGATCGGGTAAGTAGGGGAGTTGAAGTAACGGAAGCGGGTAAAATTCTCTTGAATAAGGGCAACGCTATTATGAATCTTCTTGAAGAGGCGCGAAATGAAATATATGGCCGAAACAATATATCTAGAGAAACAATTTCTATTGGATGTTGTCCTGCTGAGTTTGGATATCTTGCTCCTTATTTCATGAGATTTCGCGAAAAGTACCCGAATATTTTATTGGAAATTATCGCTGCAGAGGATGCCGAGAATAGAGTTTTGGAGCAAAGGGTAGACATTGGAATCACTGCAAATCCGATTTCTGATGCTTCGGTCATTTCGACTCATTTGTATAGACAAGAAATGGCGCTATTGATTCACTCAGAACATCCTTTGGCCGATAAATCTTCGATTCCTTTTCGATCCTTGAAGCAAATGAATTCGATCATGTTTCGAGAACAAAACAAATCATTAATTGAAATGTATTGTTTCTCTTATGGGTTTACCTTGAAGTCGATAATAGAAACGTCCTCCATTTCAGTATTGATTCATGGGGTTCGTCATGGACTTGGAGCAGCTCTTATACCAACATCTTTGCTCGAAAGTCTAAGGGACGATTCTTTGCGTATTGTAAAATTAGAAGGCAATGTTCCATGTTGGGATATATCTCTTGTATATCTTAATTCCGTTATTATGAGGCCCACTGTACGCAAATTCATTCAAGAGATGAATCCATATGTCCAAGCGGTGCTGCAATAATGAAGAAGTAGTTACTTAAAGATGGTATGAGTATGGCTGCGCGTTTAGGAGACGAGACAACCGGAATATGCTTTTGGATATTCATAGCTCATTGGAAAAGCATGTATGGATGTTGAAATCTTTCTTATTTTGCCCTATAGCAGCTGCGATGATCTATCGCGTAATGAATCATAACTAGAACATCATAGCTAACGAACGCGAGCAAGACGAAGGAATATTTCCTTGTCGTGCTCGCTTATTGCGTTGGCGGTTTAGGAAACCTGAGTAACCCTACCTAAAATGTAAGCTTTCTTTCTTTTTCTTGCAGTAACCTTTATACTAGCAGGAGGGTTTTGCGCAGCTGAAAGCTTGTTTGCGTATGACAAGATCACCACTTTCCTATATATAGGATAATAAGTACACCACTGCACAGACGAAGGAGAATTATGAATGGATAAAATGCGTAAATCAGCAATGCTGTTACTTGCTCTGATGATGTGTTGGACGTTAGCGGCTTGTTATGGGAACACTGGCACATCGAGCAATGACACTGCTGAGAATCATACGAACTTGAACGCCAATCTTATGCAGGCAGGTGCTTCTCAAACGAAGCCTTCTCCGGATGAGCCTGCCTGGAAGCTGGACACGACACCGATTACGTTTGACTGGTATATCAATTTCGATTGGTTCACCAGCAAGTGGGGAGGAAACGTCGTTTCCGATTATATAACGAAGAAGACGGGCGTCAGCTTGAACTTTATCATGCCTGCTGGCGACGCCAGCGAGAAGCTCAACACGATGATGGCAGCAAGGACGCTCCCTGACTTCATCACGCTAGGCTGGTACGAGGATGCCGTGTTGAAGATGATCAAGGGAGATATGGTGCTTCCATTGAATAAGCTAGCGGATCAGTATGATCCTTATTTCATTAAAGTCGCAGACCCTGCAAAGCTTAGCTGGTATACACAGGCTGACGGCAATGTGTATGGCTACCCGAATGCATCTTCATCCCCTGCGGATTATCGAAAATATGGTCAGCTTTTTACATCTAATCAGACCTTTGTTGTTCGGAAAGACATGTATGAAGCACTTGGGAAGCCAGATATGAGCACGCCGGAAGGGTTTCTCGGCGCTCTGAAGGCTGCGAAGGAGAAGTTTCCAGAAGTGGACGGCCATCCGCTCATTCCGATTGGCCTGCATGAATTTACGGAAACCGGTAACTATTCGCTGGAAGCGTATCTTCAGAACTTCCTAGCAATTCCGCAGCAGAAAAACGGCAAACTGTACGACCGTCGAAGCGATCCAACCTATCTGAAATGGCTGAAGGTGTTCCGACAAGCGAATGAGGACGGGCTGATGCCGACAGATGTCTATATTGATGAAAAACGACTGGAGAAGGATGAAAAAATATCGCAAGGGCGCTATTTTGCCATGCTGTATCAGTGGTCTGATTTTACAGAGATTAATCAAGCGTTGTATCAGAAGGACCCGAATAAGGTGTATATTGCGATTGATGGTCCGGCGAATGATGCTAATGATGCGCCAACACTTGCAGGAAATGGCGTCTCCGGTTGGACGGTGACGCTCATCTCGAAGAACGTCAAGGATAAGAAGCGGGCAATTGCCTTCCTTAGCTATTTGCTCAGCGAAGAGGGAAACAAGGATCTGTACTTAGGAGAGAAGGGCGTTACCTACGATACGATAGACGGCAAAGATCAGTTCCTGCCGGAGGTCATGCATCTGCTCAACACCGACCGCAAAGCGTTCAATAGCAAATATGGCGGTTCTTATATGTACTGGATGCTAATGGATACGAACATGAATCTAACATGGATGACGGGGATGGATGCTGTGCCTGCCAAACAAATTGCCGATTGGACGAGGGGTAAGACGATCAGTATGAGCGAGTTCGACAATCTGGATCCGGACACGACGACGAAGGAAGGTATTGCGGAAGGCCAAAACGTGCGGCTCTGGGCCGAGACGCTGCCGAAGCTGCTGTTGTCCAAGTCGGATGCTGAATTCGATCAAATGTTCACCGAATTCATGAACAGCATTACCAAGGATCCCGAGTATGAAGCCATCGTAGCTAGCCGTCAAGCAGCCTATGAACGAAATGTACAGAAGCTGAAGTCGTCGCTCAATCAATAGTTCTATAGAGGAAGCGGTAGGATGTGAAGCAGGAGATGGGATTCGCGGCAATCCGTTGGTTATTGGGGATACGTACATTTACGGTTAAACTTTCGCTTCAAGTCAAACTGATTCTGTCATTTGTATTCGTTATCTTGATACCGGTTGTTCTATTCTCCTGGTATACGCTCAATGAAGAGACCGCCAAGGCAATGGAAGAATTGACGAAGAACAACGAGAATGTGCTGGCGGTCGAGAAAATAAACATTGAGAATAACATGGAGCTGATGGGATGGACCGATCAGCTTGCGTTATCCAATCGGGAAATGAACAATTATCTGCAAATTGAACAAATTCAGGATACAGCGCGTGTTCTTCATATTAAGCATGATGTTGTCAACAACTTTCAATATTTTCTGTTCAACAATCCACGAATTGCGAATGTCCGGTTGTTCACGGACAACCCTTATGTGAATGAGATTTGGCCAGTCATTCTACAGGAATCACGTATTCAGGACAAGCCTTGGCATGATGAGGTGATGAAGCAGAGCGGTTTGCCCTGGTGGGAGATACAGGAGAACGTCGCCCTCACCGGTATGCCATCCGAACCATCGCCGAATGAGCCCTTCATGACGTACTTGCAGGAATTTAAATATGCGGACAACGCAACACATAACGGGATTCTAGAGATATCGATGAAGCTGTCGTATTTCTTCTCTCGAACGTTCAGTAGTGTGCAGGACAAGAACTCCCAGCTGATTGTAGTAGCAAGGAGCGGACAGGTATTCAGCTTGAAGGCTTCACCTGTATTCGAACAGCACAGTGCGGAGCAATTGATGAACAGCGTGAAGCTGACGAGTAATACAGATATCGAGACGGTACAGTTCAAGGTTAATGGGCAGTCCTACTTGGCATTTCAGAGCTACATTCCTTCGATCGACGTACATCTGGTCAATATGGTTAGTCTTTCGGACACGATGGAAGGCATTAACCATTCGAGAGTTCTTTATATTGTACTCATTTCGTTACTAGTGGCATTTCTCGTACTGCTATCTTACTCGATGCAGGCGATAATTTTGCGCAGGCTTAAGGCGTTAAGAGAATCGATGCAACAGGTAAGAAGCGGTAACTTCAACGTCGAGCTGCCCCCGATAACTGGTACCGATGAGGTAGGAGAGCTGGGCCTGCATTACCATAAGCTCATTCTGAAGATTAACGAGCTCATTCAAGAGCAGGCAGCTAGGCAGGCGGCAGGCAAAGAAGCAGAGCTTCGGGCGCTGAAGAACCAGATCGATTCCCACTTCCTCTACAATACGCTGGAGAACGTCAAGATGCTGGCGGAGATTGAAGGGCAGTACCTTATATCGGACATAATGACCTCGCTAGGCGGTATGATGCGGTATTCGATGGAATGGAAGCAGGATCACGTGATGCTTAGCGATGAGATTAAGCAGGTCCAGCATTATGTATCCGTCATGAACATCCGTTATGATGGAAGACTTGATCTCCGATTGTCAATTGCACCGGAATGCCTTAAGCAGGAATCGCTCAAAATGTCACTGCAGCCCGCAGTCGAGAATGCAATCAAGCATGGGATGAGCCGGATGCATTCCAGCGACGGAAATCTTGTCATTACGATCTCTGCCGTCCTGCGTGATCAAGCTTGTGTCATAGAGATCACTGACAGCGGCTGCGGCATACCGGAAGAGAAGCTGGGCATATTGAACCGAATGCTACGAATGGAAGAGTCCGCTTACCAGAATGTCCGGCAATTATTCGTTCGCAAAAATAACCAGGACAGCAATGGAATCGGTCTGCGTAATGTGGACCAACGCTTAGTGATGAGCTATGGGACGGAATATGGGATTCAGATCGAGAGTCAGGAAGGAAGCTATACACGCATAATCATGACTTTGCCGTATCGGGTCATGGGAGGGGGATTAGACATCTATGATTAGCTTGCTGATCGTCGACGACGAGAAGATCATTCGGAGGGGCTTGCAATCGGTGATTGAGAGGCAGTTTCCTAATCTGTTCAACTACCGATTTGCCGAGAATGGACAAGAGGCGCTGGAGCTGCTTAGCCAGGAGCCTGCGGATATTATGTTCACAGATATCCGAATGCCAATTATGGATGGGATCGAACTGCTCGAGCAGCTGCAAGACCATCCGGTTAAACCCGAGGTTGTATTGCTGTCTGGCTATAATGACTTCGTATATGCGCAGAAAGGGATCCGCTATGCTGTAAAGGATTATCTTGTAAAGCCTGTGATGCGGGAGGAGTTGTTTTCCGTCCTGGAGCGATTAATGCGGGACATAAGGATGAGAGAAGAGCGAGCAGACAAGGCGGGCGAAGATGCCGTCCTTGTTGCTGCCGAGCTAGTTACCCTGCATTTGACCCAGAAGGATGCTGGAGAAGCGATAACACAGAACAAACTGAAGCAGGCAGGCTTAAGCTGGTTGGATGCAGGATATACGCTGGGCTTGCTTACGCGACGCGGTGGAGGATCACAGGCTAGCAGTACGGATGCTGCTTCTTTCAGGAATCAGATCGCTGAGCTGTTACAAGGGCATATGGATTGGATGCTCACGCGCGATGGAAAAGGCGGAACGATTATGATCGCACGCGATCCGGTTATGTTCTACCAGTTGGCGGAACGGTGGAGGTTGAGTGTATATGAGTCGCAGTTGCGAATCGCGATTAGCGAGTCTGTTCAAGGGATAGAGCAGATAAGGTGGGCATATAGCCAAACGAAGCAAACCTTGAAATACAGTATTGTGCTTCCAGAACTCGATGTGCTGGACTACACCAGCATAAGTGAGCGCAATGAGCGGCATGTCATTCCTGTTGAGTTGATTGGGCGATTATCGAATCTGATGGGAATGGGACGCGGGAACGAAATGAAGCAGCTTCTCAATCAAATTCTAGATGTTCGTATAATTAGCTGCTGTGAAATCGGCTACCTGGAACGGATCAGCCAGCTGCTCAATGAAGAGCTGTTCGACAAGGTGTTCCGCATATACGGAAATAGAGTGCTTGGCCTATTATGTCAATACGCCTCTGTTGGCCATATCGGGAATTTCGAACGATTTGAACATTATTATGCAGTTGTTGAGCAGCTTCTCGATAGTCTGGATCGGTTCATCCAAGATCGGAGAGAGCAAGCGCCTACGGAGCCAAATACGATGCAAAAAGTTCTCGCCTACTTGCAGACGCATTATGCCGACGATTTGAACATGGCGGTCGTGTCCAACCACTTCTCACTCAATTACTCGTACTTCAGCCAAGCCTTCCAAGAATATTACGGTGAGAGTTTCTCGAACTATGTTCGCCGGTTAAGACTGGACAAGGCGAAGGAGCTGCTGGTGCACTCCGATTTGAAGGTGTACGAAATCAGTGATCAGGTTGGATTTGAAAATGTGAAGCATTTTACGAGAATATTCAAGGATACCGAAGGCATAACAGCGCTGGAATACCGAAGCCAGCGAAGGCTGTTTGAAATCCAAGTGAGCTATGATTGAACTGAACTTAGCAGGACCCCCATCGGTAATAAATTGAATACTGAAGCGAGAAACGATATTCGAATCCTAAACCAGTTAAATTCTTCCAGACTTAATAAGCTAACGGACAACGACAGAAAACGATAACTCAATCGAAGCTTAAGGCAGCTGGCCAGAACGGTCAGCTGCCTTTTCTCAACAAACGGGTTTGACCACATCGCAGACATTGTCTCAATATCAGAACCTGTGGTAACGGAGATTGCTGAAGATAATCGCTTAGCTAAAACCAACTAATATATTGTCAACACTCCGGCGAAAGCAACCAACTTTTTGGCGTGATCAAACCGATGGATTTCCCCGATCTCAGACAAAATCGTTGCAGCGCTTTTGCTACCTATTCCGGGAATCGATTGGATAATCTGATAAGCTTCAACTGCTTCAGCAAGGGCATCTATCTGGCTTCGAAGATGGGAAAGATGCTCTCGGTATTGAAGGAGTAAGTCGATAAATAGTGTCAGGCTTACTAGGTGGCTGCTATACCTTACTTTCTGAAACGGATTGTTTGCTGCAACTGCCATGATACGGCTTGCCTTTTCACTAGCCCATCGGTCAGAACGACTGGGGCATAGGCAAGTAATTGCATAGGTGATATTCGCTTCTCCCACTGCTTGAAAGGCTGCAGGAGTCGTAAATTGCTTAAGGAGTTGTAGTGAAACTCTTGAATAGAGATCACCAAAGATACCTCTGTAAACTTGATCTAATACGGCTTGGAACTGAAGTTTCACCTGTACATACACTTGCGTAAGCGAGTCAAATTGACGCGTTAGATGCCTAAGATTCAGCAGTTGGACCCCTCGTTGTTTATGGTCTTTAAATTCCTCTTTGTAGTACAACTCACATAGTCTATGAAAAGCTCTCTCCTTTTAGTGAAATTGCCGCTACCCCAAAAACATCTCATAGTTCCACAACATCACTTGTTATGCGAGATCTAATCGTCGTTGCGGCCTACGGTATTCTTGAACAAGGTGGATACATAGTTGCGAGACAGGTTCAGGTAATCGGCCAGGCCGCTGTTCGACATCTCGTGCTCTTAGGCGAACCAGTAGTCCAACTCCGCGAATCGAGAAGCGGGCTCTTCATGTTTTCAGACTACACACATAGTGTTCCCAACGCACCAACCCTAAAATCTAGCAACCTTTACCTGAAATCTAGCGGATATATTACATGACAGGTTCCTTGATATAATGTTTACAAAGTCCAGCAATCACTCCGATCACGCTCATCACCACCAGCGGGTGAACACCCAGTACGGGAAGCACCAAGAAAATTACCCCTATGCTAACGAATAACAGAACCGGCCAGCCAGGTGAGTATAGGTGTCTGGGCAATCGCCATGTTCAAGAAACCGAAGGACAAAAACAAACCAGCAAATGCTTAAGTGCGTTACAACTTTATTGTGAAAACAGGAGTGAGATTTTCATGTTCAGGCAATTAGAATATTTCATTCAAATTTGCAAAGAAGGAAGTTATACTAAGGCTGCAGAAGTTTTAATGATTTCTCAACCTACTTTAAGTCAACAGATCCGATTTTTAGAGGGAGAAGTTGGAACCCCTTTGTTTGAGAGAGTTGGTAGAGGGATAAAGATTACAGCTGCCGGGGAAATACTTTACCAAAAAGCTCTTTTCGTGATGAGGCTGATTGAAGAATCGAAGAAAGAAACTTACGAGTTACGCAATGCTCGAACAAATAAACTTTTGATAGGCATCTCGTCTATGGACTTTTTTTGTTTAATACCCCTGTTTTTGAAATTCCATGAACAGTATCCTGGTATCACATTAAAATTTGCCAGTGCAGAGAATACATCACAGCAATTATTGAATAGTAGTATCGATATTGGCATTACCGACAATCATGAACCAAACAAAGAAATTCATATGAAGCACCTATATAAAGAAGAACAAGCATTGGTCGTTTATGAGGATCATCCATGGGCAGATCGAACCGTTATTTCTTTTCAGGAGCTAGAAGATTTAGAATCTGCCTTATTTGTTAGGGATATAAGTGTAATCGAGCAACTTCATACATTCAGCGATAAGATCACCAAATCTTTGCATTCAAAGTTTGAGTCAACTTCTGCGGAAATTCTTCTTTTTATGGTACTGCATAAGATGGGGGTAGCTATTTTACCTGCTTCTTTAATTGAAAGCTTTTTTGGTCAGAAATTGAAAATGATTCGTCTTGTAGATCCAACGCCTGTTCGTGAGATCAAGCTTATTTTTAAAAAACATCATTACAACAATCCTTCGGTTCAAACATGTATCGACTTTTTTCTAGAACAATCGAAAAAGTTGGCAGACTATGGTCATCACAAATAGGAATTATGAAAACGCTCCCTCGATTTGCCCTCCAGCCCATATTGAATTATGCGTAAAAAGACAGTCACTGTTGATTATCTTTTTTGCGATGGATAGAATTATCCTCCGTGGCCACCAAACATCGTTTGAGCATAAATGAGACCAGCGCCGTAAGCACCGCTGTGCTGCATAGCGATCGCCAAGACGGCTTAAATGCGACACACCCTGATCAATTCAATACAGCTTTGATTGACTTCATGAATAACTAAGTCTATGAACGGACGCCGAGATCATCGAAAGAGCACCTTTTCACCCAGAGAAAATTTATGCAACTATAATGCCTCGTAAGGATGCCATAGAATGGTTTTGGGAAGTAAGATGTGGAGGACAACTTGGAGGTGTTTTTGCGTTTAACTAGAGTAGCTATCCAATGGAATTGAAGATGAAGGCCGATTGAATTGAAGCTGGCGGGCGTCCTGTAAGTGAAGTGATGGAGGTATGGGGGATACGGAATTCAACACAGCTTAAGGTTTGGAAGAAATGGTATCGTGAAGGGGAACTTCATCGGTTGAAGCAGCCTGTTGGTAAACAATACAGATGCGGAAAAGGACCTGAGTTCTCCTCAGAACTCGAGAAAGTGAAGGCAGAAACTCGGTTTCTAAGGCAGCAATTAGACATGAGTCGGAAAGGTACTATCCATACGGACGAAGAGATCCCGCTGGGCAGCATATCTGGCCTCCGCCTCATGGACAGGTAGAAAGAAGGAATGTAGGAGAGTTGACCATCATGAGCCATGGCCTCCTATGGCAACAGGTAATATCAAACTTCTGCAAAGTTCTTTAACGAGATGCTATAAGCTTTAAGTTTTCAAGCACTAGCACAAACATACTTTTTCATGCTCTCCAATATTTCTTTTTGCTTCATCAAAATATATTTGATCACCGAACATTTTATAGAGCAGCATATAGTCATTGTATTCGTCCAGCCATTCGTTTACCTGAATTGGTATCAATTTTCATCCACTTCCTTCCTATGGCTTCATTTATCAATTACTGATTAGAGTTTTGGAGTAATGCTACTTAGCCTTCTTTAATCTCCATATCGGGGTAGGCTCTTTTTCATATTGTATGTAATCTTCTAGTATCTTGAATTTAACACTTATAGGAACCATTCAATTTGATTGATGAAAAAATTCACGAAGTAATATTTTACTTCGTGAATTTTGCTTGCTTATCGATTAATGTCCCTCTTTACCGCCAAACATTTCTTGTGAGTAAAAAATACCTAATCCATATGCGCCGCCGTGTTCTTTAGCAATATCTGTTGTCGCTTTGTACGTTTCGGAACGTGCCCAATCACGTTGCAATTCAAGCAGGTACTGTTCCCAAGTAATTGGTGTCACACCAGCTTGAATCATGCGCTGAATGGCCATGTCGTGAGCTTCTTTTGATACACCGCCTGAAGTATCGGTAACGATGTATACTTCATATCCTTGATCGATCGCGGAAAGCGCAGCTGATAAGTCGCAAACCTCTGTCCATAGTCCAGAAATGACTAGCTTTTTATTACCATAGCTGTTCACTTTATCTACAACACGTTGATCCTCCCAGGCATCCATCGTTGTACGGTCGATTGGCTGCTGATCAGGGAATACCGCTTGGATTTCCGGGAAGATCGGTCCGCTGAACGACTTTGAAGCTACCGTTGTCAAAACGGTCGGAACATTGAAAGCCTTAGCTGCTTTAGCAAGTCCAGTTACATTATTACGCAAATCCTGGATATTAATCGACGATGTACCAAATGCCATTTGCGGTTGGTGGTCGATCATTAGCAGCGTATGGTTCGTTGGAGTCAGCAATCTTGGAGACGGAACCGCCTTTGCCTGAATGGCAGGTTTGTCTTTGCTAGCAGCAGTCGCAGCAGGCGTTTCTGCCTTTGCAACGATCATAGATCCGAATGCGCTTGTCGATACGACAGCAGTTAAAAGTGCTAGCGTTGTTACTGTGCGGCTTGTAAGTAATTTTTTCATGGTTGTTAGCTCCTTTTTTATTGAAATATCAGACACCGTATCCACTTGTTTATATTTTGGCAAGCATTGTGGCCCTTCGTGCCCGCCAAACATCGTATGGGCATAAAATACACCCGCGCCGTAAGCGCTGTCATGTTGCATAGCAATTTCTATAACGGCATCATAAGTCTCTTGACTAAAACTTCTTGAATCTGCGGGTGGAGTGAACCCGAGAAGGTATCAGCCGCAACGGTTGTTAAGATGATGGGTGCATTGAATACTTTTGCCGTTTTAGCCAGTCACACCGTATGATTGATGACGGTCTGTCTATCGGCACATTGCACACCGAATAACTTTTGTGGTTAATGGTCGATAAGGATGATGGCAGAGTTACCTGCAGTAAGCAAATCGATTTTGTCATTAAGCATGTAGAATCCCACCTTTCATTTTATTAGTTACGACAGCATCTGAGACAACTAGTTATGAAGTCCGTTGCATGTTTTTATAGTATTGAAACGTAATATATCGATCAATTCTCTTTTTTCTATACGTTCTATAGATTAAAATTATAGTATCCTTCTTCTACATAACATAAGTATTCCCGATATGTTACATAGAGAAAACCATATTGATAGATACTTTGTTCTGCTAATAGAATTAGTTGTATGTATACTCGGAAATGCTTGGTTTTCCGAAGTCATCCGGGCAACGGCCGATAATCAGAATATTATCTGTATCAAGTGAGGCTGTCCCAAAAGTCATTTAAATGACTTTTGGGACAGCCTCTTTTAAATAAAATTATAAGCTGTGATAAGCTGCTAGCAATATGAATCTATCTATATAAAGTATAGATAGATTCATATTAACTTCGCCCTTGAAGATATAGCTATTGGCTATACGTGATATAGAAATAATGGAATTGTTCATGAATAATAAATTCAATATGATAGACATAAACAGTTAAAGATCATGCGAGGAGTGTTTGCAAAATGGAAAAACAAACAGAAGGAATTCACCATATAACGGCTTTTGTAAAGAATGCTCAAAAAAATGTGGACTTTTATGCAGGGGTACTAGGTCTGAGACTCGTAAAAAAAACGATCAACTTTGACGCTCCGGAAGTTTACCATTTGTATTTCGGTAATGAATCAGGTCGTCCAGGTACCGTAATCACATTCTTTCCATATGAATTGAACCGTAAAGGGCGTATTGGTGGAGGACAGGTCGGTATAACAACATATGTCGTTCCTTTAGGTGCACTCGATTTTTGGAAAGAGCGCCTAGAGAGCTTTCATGTTCCTTATTCTTTAAAGACGAGGTTTGATGAGAATTACTTAACATTTTCAGATCAGGATGGTTTACAGCTAGAGATTGTAGAGCGCGAGGAAGGAGATTTGAGTCAGTGGTCGTTCGGTGGTGTTTCAATAGATAAAGCTATCAAAGGTTTTGGCGGCGCAGTCCTGTTTAGTACCGCACCCGAAAAAACGATGAATGTCCTAGAGCAAGTTTTGGGTCTTCAAAAGGTGGAACAAGAAGGAGAATTTATTCGCTATAAATCGACAGGGAGTATTGGTAATGTTATTGACGTAAACATTGCGGCAATGGAGTGGGGCATAAGTGGAGCCGGTACTGTTCATCATATTGCATGGCGCGCAAAGGATGATGAAGATCATGCTTCATGGAGAACTCATGTACAGGAACATGGCCTTCAACCCACACCCATTATCGACCGGCAATATTTCAATGCGATTTACTTTCGTGAAGAAGGCGGCATCCTGTTTGAAATCGCCACGGATCCACCAGGTTTTGCAGTAGATGAGCAATCCGATGTATTAGGTGAAAAACTGATGCTTCCGGAATGGTTTGAGGCTAACCGTGCAGAAATCGAAAAAGGTTTATCACCTATCCAAGTGCGAGTGATGGAGTCAGATAAATGAAAAGTGAAGAAATCAAAATATATAAAGGGAAAGATATTGATGTTTTGTTTCACTCTGGAAAATGCGGTCATTCGGCAAATTGCGTGAGAGGGTTACCAGGAGTGTTCAACGTTAAAAAGAAACCATGGATTCAAGCAGATGGAGAAACGGCTGACAAAATCGCAGATCTTATTGATAAATGCCCAAGCGGTGCTTTGCAATATATAAGAAAAGATCATCAAGCATGAATGGGGTAACAATAATGATTGAAATTAATAAAGATACGAACAGTTTTTATGTAGGAGATCAGGATAAAAGAGAGGCAGAATTACATTATGTTCCATCTGGGAATGGAATCATAATCGTAGATCACACGTTTGTTTCCGATCGTCTGCGAGGACAAGGGGTAGGACAAGAGTTAGTTAGGCGCGTAGTCGAGTTTGCTCGGAAGGAAAGGTTAAAGATTATGCCATTATGTCCTTTCACCAAAAGTCAATTTGACCAACATCAAGATTATGATGACGTATTATTAAAATAATTTTGATACTTTTTCCCGAGAGGAGTGTGTTCAATTGACCGATTTTATTTCAGTGGTTAAAGAGCGAAGATCTGCAAATAAATTTATCTCTGGAAGAGAAATATCTGAACCAGATCTTGACGAGATTTTTAATATTGTAAAATTTTCCCCTTCGGCATTTAATTTACAGCATACTCATTATGTGGTGGTGAAAGACCCCGTTCTCAAGGAAGACGTATATCAAGCTGCATTTAAACAATTTAAGGTCCAATCAGCATCGGCTGTAATTCTTGTGCTTGGTAACATGGATGCTTATAAGGATGCAGCAAGAATAAATGAAGGTTTTCTTAATTTAGGGGTAATGAATAAACAAGAATACAATATGACTGTTGAATCGGTTACAACATTTTATGAAGATAGAGGAGAAAGCTTTATGCGGGATGAGGCGATTCGTAACGCTTCCTTATCCGCACAGTTATTTATGCTCGCCGCAAAGGATAAAGGTTGGGATACATGTCCAATGATCGGTTTTGATCCTGAATTGATGCGGTCAGCACTCCACATTCCTGATCGATATGTGCCTGTCTTATTGGTTGCAATAGGTAAGGAGGATACATCCAAACAGCGGCCTCGAGGTTATCGTAAACCTGTTCGTGAGTTTGTTAGTTTTAATCAATTTAAATAGCTGATAAGGAGAGTTCAAAATGATCCAGGTATTCCCGGCAGACTCCCGGTTTAGCGTAGATCAGGGATGGCTGCGCAGCCGTTTAAGCTTCTCGTTCGGCAATTACTATGACCCCGATAACACCGGTTTTGGGGTTTTGCGAGTATGCAATGACGATGACGTAGATCCTAGCAAAGGATTTGGTGCCCACCCGCATAGTGATATGGAGATCGTGACAATCGTACTTTCAGGATCCGTCCGTCATGAGGACAACTTGGGCAACGCGGAAGAAACGAAAACTGGGGAAGTGCAGCGAATGAGCGCGGGATCCGGAGTTGTTCATGCTGAATACAACGCTTCGCAGGACGAGTCGATGAGAATTCTTCAATTGTGGTTCATGCCAAATGAACGGGGATTAGATCCTTCCTATGAAACTCGCAGGTACGATTCAGAGAAGTTAAAGAATGTCTTGCTCCCCATCGTCAATCCGCAGGGATCAGAGCAGATTGTTAAAATCCATCAAGACCTAACTCTCTATTTATGCAAATTGGATAAAGATAAAGATATTACCTTTCGGCAGGAAGAGGGACGCCGGATATTTCTTTTCGTTATTGAGGGACGCCTCACAGCAAACGATACTCGGTTAGGTGAAGGGGATACGGCTCGAATCGAATCTTTGGCTCAGTTGAGCATTTTGGCGGAGGAAGATGCATTTCTAATGCTGATTGACCTTCCGTAAGAACGAATAGGAGTGTTTGTATGAAAGAGGTACTTGTGGTTAGGCACTCGGTTGGAGGTAGGACATTTATTCATACCGAACAACAACCCATGGAATATTCGGTGACACCTACGGGTCAGGGTTGGAGAATTGCTTTAATCATTATACAGGACGTGGATATTCATGAGATTCTCCGTTGGAAACAGGAATTGAATGTGTTTCTATTTCGGGAGTATGATGATCAACCTGCGAAAAAAATTTGGTTTTATGTGAAAGAAGGTCCTGTCACGTACGACGATCAGCTCAAGCAGATTACTATTTTCGCCGAGTCTCGGATCGAGTATATTCCGGATGAATTTGGCATTTAAATCATGGATGGCTAAGAAAATTTTTATTCATCATTCTATGGAGGTTAACTATGGGTAAAATAGGAATATTCGGATTTGGGCGTATTGGAAGGCAATTATTAAGAGTCGCTTTTCAGGATCAACTTTTCGTTCCGGTTTCAATTTCAGATATTAAAGATGAAGCGACGCTTGCCGCTCTTTTCGAAGTGGATACCAACTATAAACGCTGGCCCGAAGATGTCTCCGGACGGGAAGGTCTTATGGTTATCGGAGGACGAGAAATTCAGTTTATTAATTCGTCGAAAGAAGTTCCAGATTGGAAGGCCTTGGATGTGGATCTGGTCATCGACTGTACAGGCCGGGCCGTTACCCGTGCTATTGCTCAAGTTCATTTGGATCGTGGTGCAAATAGAGTACTGGTTAGTGGACCCAGCAAGAGCCTTGAAGATTGTGATGCTGTATTGCTTAAAGGAATAAATCTGGATAGTTTCGACCCGGAAAAGCACAAAATCATTAGTATGGCAAGTTGTACGACAAATGCATTGGCTCCCGTCATCAAAATCGTAAGAGAAAACTTCGGGATCAAATATGGTCTATTCTCGACCGTCCATTCCTATACCAACACGCAATCGCTTACAGATCAGCCTATGAAGGATCGACGGGATTCGTGGGCCGCTGCGGAAAACATCATTCCTTCTTCATCTGGAGCTGCAAGAGCCCTTAAATTCATATGGAACGATTTACAGATTACAGGTAAGGCATACCGAATTCCAACTCGTACCGGAAGTATTGCTGAATTAAATCTTGTTACGGAAAAGCCGTGTACGGTGCAACAGGTAAATGATATTTTCCGTAGCGCCGCTACAGATGGTCAGCTGAAGGGAGTCTTGGATGTTTTAGAAGGCGAATGGGCCTCTTCTCGTATCGTAGGCGATTCCCATTCCTCTATCATTGACCTTCCTCTGACTCAAGTACAGGGAGAACTCATATCCGTTGCAACATGGTACGATAACGAATGGGGTTACGCATCGCGATTAGCTGAAGTAGCAGCTTATTTAGTAAATAAGTAAAATTGCTACTATATTGAAATATAATTTTTTATACATTTAGGGCTATCGAACATTGCCGATAGTCCTTTACCTCATTTATTAGTGAATATGAAGTCAAATAAAGGGAGTTTTGAAGTTATGGTTGAGAAAAAGGTAACCTGGTTGGAGCTTTTTTACGATCTACTTTTTGTAGCAGCCGTATCAAAAGCGAACCACGTCTTGCTGCATGCCGATCATGGGACTATTTCCATTGAATACTTAACCAAATTTGTTTTAATCTTCATTCCAATCTGGTGGGCGTGGGTAGGACAAACTCTCTTTAATAATCGTTTTGGCCAAGATATCGTTACGCATAGGATCTTCATGTTCCTACAACTATTCTTTGTTTTAATTATGACTGCAAGCCTATCCGTTAATTTTGATCACTTCTATATTCCCTTCTTTGTAGGCTATATTGGTTCGAGAGCACTGACAGCAATTCAATATCTTACGGTACACAAAGCAACAGGTACACATCAACAAAAGACCGCTAAATACTTGGGGACTCGCTTTTGGATCGGAATATTGATATCTTCCTGCTCGCTATTCTTTGATTCATGGATCCGTTACGCGATTCTGTATGCAGGAATTGCTGTAGATATTTTGCTGCCGTTAATCGGCCGACGGTACCTGATAAAAACACCCATACATACCCATCACTTATTGGAACGCTTTGCATTGTTTACACTTATTCTTCTTGGTGAATCCGTGATCAGTATACTTGCTGTTTTGCAGTCAAGTGATTGGACATTGCCCTCCATTTTGTTTGCCTCATTTACATGTATATTAGTTATTGCTTTGTGGTGGCAATATTTTGATCACATTGAACGGAAAGTGAGCAAAGAAATACAAACTACCGGTCAAACGATTATTTATGGCCATCTATTCATTTATTTATCCATGAGTTCGATAGCTGCTTTGATCCAATTGTTATTTAAGGAACAACTCGATTATCTATTCATGTTGGGTTTTATTTTTGGATCCGTACTGCTATATTTTTTCTCTACATCACTGGTTTTTCACCGATACAGACACAAACACCTACGCCTTAAGAACTATCATTTGGTGATATTATTAGGGATAATTGGATGTTTTATGGCGTTGGACTTGGTTTTTCATGTACCTAATTATGCAATCATCGGAGAGATGATGGTGTTTTTTATCGTATACGCAAAATTAACGACTTGAGCTTTTTGCTCGTTTCCAAAAAAAAATTTGAGATGAAGAAAGGATGGCAGACATGAGAAAGGTTGATGTGAAAGAAAAAGCACGGACTCGTGAGCTGCGTATCTTGAATCAATGGAACCACTACGATACGTTTCGCAAATCAATTGATAACCAGTGAGGTTACCCAAAACTTCGTATTTTATGAAGGACCTCCTACCGCAAACTTATGAAATTGATTCATATATATGAGTAAGTTTTACGTTGCTTTGTGTTCACAATGTCAAAAAATTCGACAATACAGGAGAAGATCTCGAGGATTTAATCTCCATCGGGACGATTGGTTTGATCAAAGCTATCGAGTCGTTCTCTCCAAACAAAGGGACGAAACTCGCAACATTCGCTGCTCGCTGTATTGAGAATGAGATCTTGATGCATCTGAGGTCGCTGAAGAAAACGCGGAAAGACGTGTCCTTGCATGATCCCATCGGAACGGATAAAGAGGGGAATGAGATTACGTTGATCGACATCCTTGGCACGGAAGCAGATGATGTCGTGGATAAGGTTCAGCTCAAGATAGAGAAAAGCAAAATCTATCGCAATCTGGAGATATTGGATGATCGTGAAAAGGAAGTTGTCGTAGGGCGGTTTGGGTTGGAACTAGGTGGGGAAGAGCGGACGCAGCGGGAGATTGCTAAGGAGCTGGGGATTTCGCGTTCGTATGTATCAAGGATTGAGAAAAGGGCGCTGATGAAGCTGTATCATGAGTTTTATAAGGCGAAGCGGTAAGGTTACGAATCGGATACTTCATTTATTTGGACCCTGTGCAAGTAATGGAGGTGAAGGTTATGTCGTTAATCCATATCGAGAAAGCCAGTAAATACTATACGATGGGCGAGGAAACGATTAAAGCATTAGATGATGTCTCGTTAGATATTGATCATGGAGAGTTCGTTGCAATCATGGGACCGTCAGGTTCCGGCAAATCCACACTGATGAACATCATCGGGTGTTTGGATATTGTAGATAAAGGTATCTATGATCTAGATGGTCAAGCAATAAACGTGCTTAAGGATTCTCAGCTTGCTGAGATTCGTAATCAGAAGATCGGGTTTGTTTTCCAGAGCTTTAACTTGCTGCCGAGATTAAGTGCCTATGAGAATGTGGAGTTGCCTTTGATCTATCGGGGTATGAGCCAAAGGGAAAGAGGGCCGCTTGTTCTACAGGCGTTGGAAGCGGTGGATTTACTGGATCGCAGGAAGCACTTTCCATCGGAGCTATCTGGCGGACAGCAGCAACGTGTTGCTATTGCGCGAACGCTGGCAGGAGATCCGTCGATCATTTTGGCGGATGAGCCTACAGGAGCGCTGGATTCGAAGACAGGTGTGGAGATTTTAAACATTTTAAAGAGATTAAATGCACAAGGTCGGACGATTATATTGATTACGCATGATTTATTGATTGCGCAGCAGGCGAAGCGGATTGTGAGGTTTCGGGATGGGCGGTTAAATGAAGTAGTTTAGTGTTTATAAGACCGGAACTCCAAACAAGGGGGTCCGGGTTGTTTTATTTTCTTTGAGTTATTCACTGAAAATATTTAAAAATGGGCAGATTTGCGGAAATTACGATATAAGAAATCCGAAATGAACGTTTGGATGCTCCATATAATGATGCAAACAAGTATTCTTATCTAGGGGATGATTATGTTGGCAAAGGAACGGACGATTTTCCTTGCGGACTGCCAATCGTTTCTAAACAAGCGTTGAAAAGGCTACTCATCCCGGTTTAGAAAATTTCCCCGTTGTTGCAGGTGATCCTGCACGTCGATCCGGTAACTTGCCGCTTGTCCCATCGCGAAGAGTTTCGGTATTACAACCGCTCAACGACCTGGGGAGGAACTCCAATTGTGCCCAAACGCCATCGTAATGCGTCCGCACATGCAGCGCTATATTGACGTTGTGGTGCAAGAATTAAAAAAAGATAGCAATTTCCCAATAAATTGTAATTAACTATGCCATAATACCAAATATTTTATTAAGCCATTCAACTGCAGAGAGGACTGACGAATTATTTTCGGTTTGCCCTTTCCTAATCATATGCATAGCCTCGATTCCCTTTAACGTCTGTTCTGCAGTTAGAAATGATTTGAAACCAAGCATCGGTTTTGTAATTTTCTTAATGAATCGTTGATCTTGCTCCACAATGTTGTTTAGATATTTTGTCTGTCGAATCAAGATTTCTTTTGGTAGGGAACTGAACGGATTTCTGCTTACAGCAAAAAAATAGGGGGAGCTTTGGCTCCCCCTATTCAAATTCCTCGAAAGAAAAAAATGCATATTTTCGGTGAAAATTCCTGCATAATGCAACAAAAATTAAATTTTATATGTATATTTGTTGGATTATTTAAATATGACAGTGTTTATTTGTATGAGTTCTATATTATGATAGTATTTTGAAAAGGGACTGCTATAGCCAACATCTCATCATCCGATTAACGAAGTCAATAGCGCGGATAGACAAACTGTTTGTTTACAGTACGATGATTGTGAGGAGGGGGGAGAGATTGATGATTCTGCACAGGATCATATATGCCCTACCGAGGTTATCCGATAGGCTTGTTAAGCTCATTGGATTCTTTTTTTGATGTATGGATTGGATAATCCTGTACCACAATGTGATTAAGGTCCAATATCAACCAGAAGGAGTAACATTGACATGATGAGGTTTTTTGGATCAAGCAAATACTTTCATAAGATTTATCTATGGATTGGCTTGGCCTTTTTGAGTCTACTGATTATTTTTTCAACGATTATTTACTTGGGTGTCAAGAAGTCGGTACTCCAAAATAACTATGAACTAAATAAGCAGCTGCTTTCAGAAGTTGCCTATAATCTAGATAATTTCGATCAAATGGTGAAAAATTTATGTTACTCCATTTATATGAGCAGTGACACCAAATCCATTTTTGAATTGGATAGTATCAGCAACAATATTGTCGGAGCGAGTGCCGCCCTGGAGAACTTAAGATCAGCCTATATGAGCAATAACGGATTTATCCATTCAATTTTTATCCATAATGGAAAGTCAAAAGTCTATTTGTCTACAAACAAAGGGCTGTTCAGCAGCGATCCTCAACTTGAAGAAATGATTCGCTTTTACCCGGTCCTGCCAGTACTTAAGCCAATTTACAGAAAGATGGAGAGCCTTTATCCGATTGCGTCCAAGCCAACGGATGATGTTTTCACCTATGCGATGTATGATTGGTTGGGAAAGGAAAATATGCCGGAAGACAGCATTTATGTGAATATTAAAGCGGATTGGATGCTGGAGAATATCAATAGGATCAACACATCGAATCCGAAATCAAAGAGCAGTATTTATATCCTGAACGGCAATGGCGAAAGTATTGGGAATCCGATACAAGATGATACGAAAGCTTCCCTGCAATTGGTTTTTAGAGACTTCATCAAGGACAAAATCACGGACTCTGGAGCCCCGTTCGATTCCTTTTCTGTCGACTTTAAGGGGGAAAAAAGCTATGTGTCATTTATATACTTGCAACGTGTCGATTGGGTACTGGTGAAGGTTCAGCCTTATAAAGAGGTATTCCAACATATAGAAAATATTAAATTCATTATGCTGCTTATAACCTTGTTATTCATTCTCATTGCACTCGTTGCTTCCTTTGCGATATCCAGGAAAATATATATTCCTATAGGCAAGCTTGTAAAACAGATTAATAATACGATGGATGATGAAGAAAACGATGTAAATCCGGCAGATGATGAGATCGGCTTTTTAAATCAAATGTACAATAAGTACTCTGAATACAGAGAGCTATACTTGAAAGAAAACCACAAGAAAGATCGGCTCCTCAATAATTATTATCTTACAAATCTTCTGATGGACAGTAACTCTGTGACTAAGGACGATATTGCTAATGCATCAGGGAGCAATATCGCTTTGTTCGACTCCGGCGGGAAATTGGCCGTATGTGTCATTAAAATCGATCAATACAATCATTTTGTTATGAAAAGCAATAAAGATCAAGAGTTGTACAGGTTTGCTATCGCCAATATTATGTGTGATATGGTTGCGTCAGAATTTTATAATGAAGCGGTGGATATGAAAAAAGACCAGATTGTGCTTATTGTGAATACAGGACAAGATCAGGTGGACGATGTTATCCGCATTCTGTCTGAGCGTATCGCGGAAGCGCAGAAGATGATTATGAATTATTTTAAATTGTCCGTAACTGTGTCCATTGGCGAAATGGTGGAATCCGCTGTTGCTCTGGAAGGGAGCTACCGCGTTGCCTTGTATAATGCCAACTATCGAACCTTGTTAGGAAGAATGTCCATTATTACAAGTGATAGAGTGAAAAAGAATAATGAAAATGAGCAAGTTCATTATTCTCCTCAGTTGAATAAAAAGCTGGTTGAAGCCATGAATTCTGGACATATAAAGAATGCCGAGAAGATCATTTTAAGTATGTTGGATGAAATCAAAGAGCAAAATTTCAACAATATGATGCTGTCTGTCATGCATATAACAACTTTTATTTTGAATACGCTCAATGAAATGAATAGGTCCAAGCTTCAACCCCAGAATATCGATTACAATGTTTATAATATTAAAATGATGGAATTCGAAACGATAGAGGAGATTCATGGCGAGCTTATCCGATTGCTTTCTCATGGAGTAGGAACGGTCAGACATTCAAATATAGAGAAACATGCCATTCTTATAGAAACGGTCAAAGGAATCGTTGAGGAAAGTTATTCGGATCCTGGTTTAAGCTTGCAGCATATAGCAGAAAATCTAAAAATGTCATCCGTATACCTGGGGAAAATTTTTAGAGATAATCTGTCGGTCTCTCTCGCAGAATATGTTAACGGAGTCCGATTGGAGAAGGCAAGAGAGATGCTGGAGCATTCAAATTTCACCATCGTCCAGATCATTGAGAAGATCGGCATGGAAAATGAAAGTTATTTTTATAAACTTTTTAAAAAGAAATATGGGCTAACACCGAAGGAATATGTTCTGAAGAAAACGATAATGAAATCTTAAAAGCTCACCGCTTATGTCCTCTATTGGGAATAAGCGGTGAGCTTTTGTCTGTTGCGTGAGAAATGCAACAATAATTAAATTTTACATGTTTAATTTGTCGGATTGTTTAAATTGGACAGTGTTTTTTCGCGTAAATTCAATCTATGATTCGATTAAAGAGAGAACCAAGCTAGAAGGAAATACGATCATCCAGGGAGTGAGTACATTTGAGGCAATCACATTTTATCAAAACCTTCAAGAGAAACAAGCAACTATTTATTTTATCTTTTCCAGGCGTATTGTTTTTGTTCATTTTTAGTTATATGCCCTTATATGGCATACTGTTACCTTTTAAGAATTATAAAATTGATTTGGGTTTCTGGAAGAGCCCATGGGTCGGACTTGATAATTTTAAATATTTGTTCACTCAAGATGCGTTCCGAATCACCAGAAATACAGTTGGGTACAATCTGGCTTTTATTGTTGTCTTATTGATCGTGTCTGTAGTGTTTGCGTTGATGCTAAATGAAATGAGACGATCTTCTGTTAAGGTTTACCAAACGATTTTGTTCCTGCCTTATTTTCTTTCTTTTACCGTAGTCAGCTACGTTTTCTTGGCTCTGTTCGACATGCAAAATGGATTTGTGAATGCCATACTCCATATGTTTGGGAAGGAAGCGGTTCTTTGGTATAACGATGCGAAATATTGGCCTCCATTGCTGATATTAACCTATGTTTGGAAGAACGCTGGATATTTTACAATCATCTATTACACGGGCCTCTTAGGTATTAATGATGAATATTACGAAGCGGCAAGGGTAGATGGCGCAAACAGATGGCAGCAAATAAAAAACATTTCAATTCCGTTATTAAAGCCGCTTATCGTGATCATGGTAATGACGCAGGTCGGGAAAATCTTCGTAGGAAATTTTGATTTGTTTTATCAGATACCAAGAGATTCATCGTTGCTGTATGCCACAACAGATGTAATCGATACGTATGTGTTCAGATCATTAAAATCACTCGGTGATGTTGGAATGGCTTCGGCTGCAGGCGTGTATCAATCGGTTGTCGGTCTTGTGCTGGTTATTTTTGTGAATTGGCTTATTCGAAAATTCGACTCCGAAAATTCAGTATTTTAAGGTGGGTTACTATGCATAGTTCAGTTCAACGAGGATTCCCTGTATTCAATGTAATATCGCATCTGATCTTGATTGGTTTTGCAGTGCTCTGTATATTTCCATTAATTCTTGTGATCTCAGTATCTTTATCCAGTGATGCGAACATTATGCAATATGGATATAGTCTTCTCCCCCAAAAAATCGACTTTACTGCTTACCGATTTATTTTTGCAAGTCCGGATCAGCTTCTGACTTCTTATGGCGTAACCATCTTTGTATGTATTGTGGGCACAATAATTAGTACTATCATAACCACAATGCTAGCCTACACCATGTCTCGAAAAGATTATGCATATGCGCAGAAAACGTCGTTTTATGTTTTCTTGACCATGTTGGTCAGCGGTGGATTAGTTCCTTGGTATATTATTATTTCCAAATTTTTGCACATGTCGGATACGATATTCGTATTATTCGTTCCTTATCTGGTCATTCCCATGTTTGTATTGATTATGAAAGGATATATGTCTGACATCTCTCCTGCAATTATCGAATCGTGCAAGCTGGATGGTGCCAGCGAATACCGTATATTTTTCAGCATCGTTGTTCCTATGACGATATCGGGTATTGTCACAGTGGCGCTATTTATTGTGCTCATGTACTGGAATGATTATTACTTAAGCCTAATGTTTATTCAGAACAGCAAATATGTTTCGCTTCAGTTCTTGTTATGGAGGATTATGTCCAATGCGGATTACCTTAGAAGCTCTGTAGCAGCCTCAATGGGTTTATTGAAAGGCGTCGTTATGCCGGATCAGTCAGCAAGAATGGCCATTTGCGTGCTGGCTGCTGGTCCCATGATGTTCATCTTCCCATTTATTAATAAATTTTTCATCAGAGGTATTTCCGTCGGTTCCGTAAAGGGATGAGACGCATTGTGATTGTAATACTGGAAACAGTATTCAATATATAAAAGTAAAAATCAGGAGGGTTCAACAATGAAAACCAGAAAATTGTCAAGAACGTCAGGTTTGCTTTTGGTTACAGTCTTGCTTGCATCAGCTGCGTTATCCGGTTGCGGTTCAAACACTCCCAAATCGGATTCTGCTTCACCGAACACTTCGACTCAAGCACCAACAACAGATACCAAAGCTCTGGCCCCCGTTAATTTAACATGGTACGTCGTAGGGACGCCTCAAAAAGATCAGCAAGTTGTTACAGATGCGATCAATAAAATTTTAAAAGAAAAAATCAATACGACCTTAACGATCAATACGATTGATTGGGGTGCGTACGATCAAAAAATGAATGTCATAATCTCTTCCGGGGAGCCGTACGACCTTGCCTTCACATCGTCCTGGGCAAACAACTATTCTCAAAACGTATCCAAAGGAGCCTTGCTTCCGCTGGATGATTTGCTTCCAAAATACGGTAAGCATATTTTGGAGCAAGTGCCGGAAAAATATTGGCCTGCCGCCAAGGTAAACGGAAAAACGTACGGCGTATTAAACTATCAGATTTATGCGATCGGCAGAGGTTTAAACATTAAAAAAGACTTTGCTGACAAATATGCCCTAGATACATCGAAAATTAAGAAGTATGCCGACATTACGCCTTTCCTGGATCAAGTGAAACAAGGCGATCCGGGCGTTACACCTTTTTTGGCAACTGGCAATATAACGAATATGTATGATTTGTTCGATAATGAAAAAGGCATGACGCTTGACCAAGTGCAAGGGAACAGTGTGAATCCGCTTGGCATTCATACCGCCGATAAATCGTTAAAGGTATTCGACTTGGTGGAAAGTCCGGAATTTATGGCACAAGCCAAAATGTTCAGAGATTGGTATCAAAAAGGTTATATTCGCAAGGATGCCGCTTCTTTAAAAGATGGGAAAGCGGAAGGAAAGACTGGTAAATATGGGGTAATGACAGGCGGATATGGTCCCGGAAGTGAAGCAGGCCAATCCACTGAACTCGGATATCCAATTGTTCAGGCAAAACCTGTACCTCAATTTGTTAATACAGGCGCTGTCATTGCCGCTATGACGGGTATTAATAAAAACAGTAAAAACCCGGAAAGAGCCATGATGCTGTTGGATCTATTGTTCTCGGATAAAGATCTTTATAATCTGTTTGTTTATGGAATTGAAGGCACTCACTATACCAAAGCAGATGCCAACACTGTTGAAGTTGCCAAAGACTCCGCATACAATCCGAACAATGCATGGGAATTCGGCAGCTGGTTCAATGCCTATGTGCAAAAAGGTCAACCTGCGGATACTTGGGAGCAAATGAAAAAGGCAAATAACGATTCCATAGCGTCGCCGCTTCTTGGCTTCCTGTACAACGCAGATGCCATGAAGAAAGAGAATGCACAGATCAATGCCATTATGAATGAGTATCTTCCAATTATCTATACAGGTACGCAGGATCCCGAAAAAACGATTCCGCAACTAATTACTAAACTGAAAGCAGCCGGTTTGGACGCGTTGACTACAGATGCTCAAAAGCAAATTGACGATTGGAAAGCCGCAAACGGTAAATAAAAAGTTAGAAGAATTCTAAAGAATTTTAATGAATTTTAATGAATCTGCGCTGATTGAAGGTTGAGGGGAATGGCCAGTTAATCGGGTCATTCCCTTCTTATAAAGCCTGTTTCACTGACTTGGAGGAACCATACATGAGCAAACTGAAAAAAGTTCACGTTATATTTAAAACTCATTTGGACATTGGTTTTACGGATATGGCGGAGAATGTAATCAATAAATATTTTAATGTATTTATTCCTCAAGCGATGCAATTAGCCAAACAGTTAAGGTCGGAAGGAGATTCTGACAAATTTGTCTGGACGACCGGCTCTTGGTTAATTCATGAATTTCTCAAACAAGCTTCCGAGGCTCAGAGAAAAGAGATGGAGGAGGCCATTGAAAACGGAAGCATCGCGTGGCATGGATTGCCTTTTACCACCCACACCGAACTCATGGACGCGGCTTTATTCGAATACGGCTTGTCGATTAGTAAAAAGTTGAATACCAGATATGGGAAAAACATCATTGCGGCGAAAATGACGGATGTCCCTGGGCATACGATCGCCATGATTCCATACTTGGCTAAATTCGGAATTCAATATTTGCATCTCGGCGTAAATCCTTCATCCACAATTCCGAGTGTTCCCACGCTCTTTATTTGGAAGGGGAAAGATGGATCGGAAATCATTGTGAATTATGCAAGCGACTATGGGAATGTTGTGGAAATTGACGGATTCGATGAAGCGATGGTATTTGCCCATACAGGTGACAATTCAGGGCCACCGTCAGCCGCCGATATTCGAGCGGAATTTGCGCGGCTTTCAGAACGATTCCCAGGTGCAACGATCCAAGCATCCACAATGGACGCCTTTGCCGAGAAAATAATCAGCATGAAAGACCGCTTTCCTGTCGTTTACGAGGAGATTGGAGATACCTGGATTCATGGCGTCGCTACAGATCCCGTGAAAGTTTCCCAGTACAGGGAATTGTTGAGACTCCGCGACAAGTGGGTACAGGAAGGCAAATTGGATCCGGATAGCAAGGAATATGATGAATTTTGCAGTCAGCTTATTCTGATTCCAGAGCATACATGGGGAATGGATGAAAAGAAATTTTTGACGGATTTCAAAAATTACTCGATTCGCGATTTCCATCGTGCAAGACAGGTTGATCATATTTCAAATGGAGCTATTCATGATAAATATCGGTATCTGGGACTTTTCGCCATGAATAATGAGTTTGGCGCTTCACCTGACTTGTTTGCGGCATCTGGCGTAGAGAAGAGTTTCAGTTACTTTGAAAGCTCATGGAAAGAGCAGCGGAATTATGTCCACAAAGCCGTTAGCGCTTTGTCTGAGGGCAAGCAGCAGGAAGCCGCGGAAGCGTTCCAGGCATTGGCGCCTGAACAAACTCAATTGCACAATGCGAAGGAACTTAACAATTCCAGTACGTATCAGCTCGGTTTGTTTCAGGTTGCGTTTGACAGTCAAGGAGCCATTTGCAAGCTAATCGACAGTCATGGCAAGATTTGGGCGGATGAGCATCATCGGTTAGGTTGTTATCAGTACGAAGCCTTCGGTCATGAGAATTACAATGCATGGTCCCAAAACTATTCCCAAAATTTGAGTGAAACCTATTTCTGGGCCGATGCGGATTTTGGGAAGCCTGGCATGGAATTTGCAGAGCCTCGGCCTGAACATAAGAGGTTCTCGCCCCATTTGATCAGCTTAAGAACTCAGACTCAAGAACACTACGACCACGTACAAGCGCAGCTTGTTATGCCTTCCGAATGCGTTCAGGCAAATGGAGCTCCGCGAGATCTTCAAATTGACTACAAATTTTATAAAAACCGTAAGCAAATCGACGTGGAAATAAGCTGGTTCAATAAGCAGGCTAACCGTTTACCGGAAGCAAGCTGGTTCTCATTTGGGCCCAACGTCGATAATCCGAATTTGTGGAAAATGGATAAGATGGGCCAACTGATTTCTCCGCTTGAGGTTGTAAAAAACGGAAACCGCAATCTGCATGCTGTCAATTCAGGCGTTTATTACCATGGAAGTGATGGCGAAGTTCGCTTGGAAACGTTGGATGCCCCTTTATTATCGCCTGGCGAGAAGAGGGTGTTGCAATTCGACAATAGTTTTGCTCCTTTGGATGGAGGCATGCACTTTAATTTGCACAATAATGTGTGGGGAACGAATTTTCCAATGTGGTTTGAAGACAATGCCAAATTCAGATTCTCCATTCATATAAGTTAAGAAGTACAAGGAGAGAAACCATGGCTGACATCAATAGAGTGAAGGAAAATTTTGATAAAGGATGGAAGTTCCATCAAGGGGATTTGCCCATCATGCATGCCGTTAAAGGTGGAATGACCGGAGGCTTAACCGATTGCGAGGATATCGAAGACGGCGAATGGCTAAAGATCGCGTACTTTGATGAAAGGGAAACCTCGCAGATTGATCTGGCAGCCTGGAAGGAGGTCGTCCTGCCTCATGATTGGTGTGTTGAGGGCGACTATGTGAATGATGGAGGCAAAGTCAAACACCACAAAAGTCATGGCTATCTGGCTGCGGGAGTCGGGTGTTACAGGAAAGTATTCGACATTCCACAAGAGCTTGAAGGCAAGAAAATTTCTCTGGAGTTTGACGGTGTGTTCCGTAACAGCACGGTCTGGGTGAACGGTCATTTGCTAGGCACCCACGCAAGCGGATACACAGAATTTACGTATGATATTTCGGATATCGCGCGTTACGGAAGCGAAGGGAAAAATGTTGTTTTTGTCAAAGTGGATGCGCGCGATTATGAAGGCTGGTGGTATGAGGGCGCCGGGATTTACCGTCATACGTGGTTAACCGTAACGGATCGGCTTCATGTAGACCGGTTCGGGACTTATGTGACGACGCCTGAGGTTAGCGAAGAGCAAGCGGGAATTGCCATCGTCACTGCCGTGAGAAATGAATATGATGCCGCGAAAGCTTGCAGGCTCGTAACGAAGGTATACGATAGTCATGGGAAAATAGTTGGCGAAAGCGCCAGTGCTATGGAAATTTCATTCCAGCAGCAAGGAGTTTTCGAGCACTTTGTACGCATAGCTAAACCGGCGCTCTGGTCGCCGGAGTCGCCTTCCTTATATTATGTCATGTCGGAAGTCTACCATGAAGAGCAGCTTATGGATACGTTCCGGACAAACTTCGGTATTCGATCAATCGAATTCAAAGCGGATGCAGGCTTTTTCCTGAATGGGAAGCATTATCCCATCAAAGGCACCTGCAATCATCAGGACTTTGCCGGCGTCGGTGTGGCGCTGCCTGATCAGCTCATTGCATACAAGCTCAGATTGCTTAAAGAGATGGGCTGCAACGCGTATCGAAGCGCTCATCATCCAGCAACGCCGGAGCTTCTGGATCTATGCGATCAGATGGGCATGCTAGTCGTGGATGAGAACAGGAAGCTGGATGTTTCACCTTCAGGGATTGAAGAATTGAAACATATGCTTTATCGGGGCCGCAATCACCCTTCAATCATCATTTGGAGTATGGAAAATGAGGAAATATTGGAAGGGACCATTATGGGAGCGCGAATGGTCAAAACCTTGGCTTCAATTACGCGCAGTATAGATCCGACTAGACCGACGCTAGCAGCTATGAATCATGGATGGAATGACGGCGGATACAGCGATGGCGTGGATATCGTAGGGTATAACTACGGTCAGCGTGAGGATCAGGATATTAGCGACCATGAAAAGTACCCTAACCGAATCATGCTGGGAAGTGAAAGCGCAAGCTGCACGGTAACCCGAGGCATTTATGAAAGAGACGACATTCAAGGATATTGTCCGGAATACGGCATTCATATTCCTGAGTGGAGCTGTTCGGTGGAGAAAGCATGGCGTGATGTAGTCGAAAATCCTTTCCTTTCAGGTGTGTTCATTTGGACAGGATTTGATTACAGGGGTGAGCCTACGCCTTATGAATGGCCAAACATCAACTCTCACTTTGGCGTGATGGATACGTGCGGCTTTCCGAAAGATAACTATTTCTATTTAAAGTCGGCATGGACCGAAGAGCCGATCGTGCATATCATGCCTCATTGGAACTGGCAGGGTAAAGAGGGTCAGATCATTGATGTATGGGTATATAGCAACTGCGAACGCGTAGAATTGTTTCTGAATGGAAAGAGCTTGGGCGAACAACAGATGCCGCGCGCTTCACATTTGGAATGGAAAGTGATCTATGCGCCGGGCGAACTCAAGGCCATCGGCAGGAACGGTTTTACGGAGGCAGCGCGTAAAGTTGTCGCAACAACGGATGAACCTTATGCGATAACATTGGTGCCTGATCGAACTCAAATTGCAGCCGATGGCAGCGACGTAGCCGTCTTCAGAGCGTTTGTCGTGGATGCTCTTGGAAGAGTGGTGCCTACAGCGGATAACGAATTGCATTTCACAGTGGAAGGGAAAGCGAACATCTTGGGCGTAGGCAACGGAAATCCAAGCAGTCACGAACCTGATAAAGCGAATCGAAGGAAAGCTTTCAACGGCAGTTGTCTGCTGATTATTCAATCCGTAGAAGAAGCCGGCGAAATCGCCGTAAAGGCAGCTTCCGACGGTCTCATGGCGTATAACTGCACAATTGCTTCAGTCTAATGTTTAATTGAAGCACTCTGGTTTCTTGAATTAGATAACGATTTCTCTAATTCAAGAAACTATTAACATACAATTTATGTAAGCGTTTCAATTTATTTGGCAGACAGACTCAATGAAAGGGGTGATACTGTGGTATAGATCAATTCATGAGCTATCCTACTTCGTTATGAGGAAGATATGAAAAATGTCGAGTGCTGGCACAGTCGCAGAAGGGGTTTACAAACAGACGCAATTAAATGGTATTACAAATGGGAGGTAGTATGATGAATGACAAAGGTAAGAGTAAATTAAAGGCAGTCTCTCTAACTCTTTCACTGGCACTCTTGTTGTCAAGTGCAAGTAGTTTGTTCCCTTTCAGTGGTAATAAAGTAATGGCAGCAAATGTAGATGATTGGCCTGAAGTCTCGGGGTTTCTTCAAAATATGACGGGAGTGTATACGGCTCCTTCCATTGTTCCGAATAGTGGTGATTTTACACCAGATGGCCCCATTATGGGGAACGGAGACATGAAAGTCGTACTTGTGGGAGATACGAATCAGCAAAAATTCAGTATCAGTGAAAGCGACATGTGGACAGACGGACCAAGCGGCATTCGGGCTATTACTACAGGGGGAATTACGATTGGGCCTGACAGTAACAAACCTGCCCCTTCCGCAACAGGCACTTTTAGGCAGGAGCAGGATATCTTAAACGCAAAGGTAACGGCTACTTCACAGTCTAATTTCAAAACGGTAACCTATGTTTCAGCAACTGAAAATACAATGGTAACCGAACTGTCGACGGATGGCACCGCTTCCATACCGATGTCGGTCGATATATGGGCAAAGGCGGACAATCAAGCAGCATTCCCCAGCACCGCCGGAATTGACAGTACGACCGGAATATTGTGGGCAACGAGGGCATCTAATGGGGGGGCAGGTGCAAGATGGACGACAAGAAATGCAATCGCTGCCACGATTCAAGGTGCGAGTGTTACGGAAACAACAGATAATCTTGGTAAGAGTACGGCAACCTTTACGCTAGTGCCGGGTACAACCGTCAAAATTTATACGGTGCTTAAAGGCGGTAAAAACGCCACAACCCATTTGGCGGATGCAAAAGCAAGAGCAGGACAGTTGAACGATTCCATTGTTGCAGGTCTTAAAACGGCGCACCTGGATTGGTGGAAGCAATTCTGGCTCAAGTCTTATGTAAGAACGTACGATGATCTTCTGGATAAGGCTTACTATGGCGCACTGTACCAATTTGGTTCCATCAATAGGGCCGGATTTACTCCTGCAGGTCAATACCCATTCTGCCTAAGTGACTTTCCCGGATGGCAAGGCGATTATCACTTGAATGCGGAATATTTGGGCCAGAACGAAGCTTTCTTCGTAGGTAATAGACCTGAGTTATCCGATGGCGTCTTCCAGCCCTTGCTCGATTACATGCCTCAAGGAAGGATTAATGCTCAGAGCCAAGGGAAACAAGGTATATTATATCAAGTCGGACTTGCCCCGTGGGGGACATTGTCGGATAATTTTTACGGAGGTCAGGTTTTAAATGCATCCTATTCTGGGGCTCTTCTCATTTGGAACTATTATTACAATCAGGATATCAATTGGTTGAGAACGCAAGGTTATCCTTATATTAAAGCTTTGGGCGATTTCTGGGTAAGTCACCTCGGAGCCAAGGTTGACGGTAAATATGTCGATTATGGCTCGACGAATGAACATAGTTATGGTAGAAATCCAATTCTGGATTTAGCGCTGATCAAGTTTGTCATGAAAGCTTTGTTGACCACTAGCCAAGATTTGGGCGTAGATGCGAATATGCGGGCAACCTGGCAAGATATTTATGATAATGTCAGCGATTATCCGACTGCAATTCAAAACGGAAAAAGAGTTTTTGTTGGCAATGAAGCAAAAACTTCTTTTCTCAATTATACGGATTTGGAATTAATTTATCCGGCAGAGCAAATTAGCATTTCATCGCCCCAATATTTAAAAGATATCGCGTTCAATTCATTGGATTTAGCGTACTATGATAGGCCTACTTACGGAACATATGCAAATAGGGTTGGCTATCCGATTGATAAAGCGGTATCTCATATTAAATCAGATATTCTTAACCATCCGCTTGAAAACTGGCACGGATTAAGGCAGAACAACACAATTGGGGGTCTCCATGGCAATGGCGAGTTTATGGAGTTCATCCATTCAGCCATGCTTCAGAGTCAGGAAGATTTTATTCGGATCTTCCCAAATTGGTACACGGATAAAGCGGCGAAATTCAAGAGGTTAAGAGCCAAAGGTGCATTCTTGGTCGATGCGGATGTTACTTCATTCGGCGTGATTCAGAATGTAAACATCGTGAGTGAAAAAGGCAAAACGGTTTCCGTGATGAATCCATGGCCGAGCCATCCGCTCCAGGTTACCAATAACGGTGTCCCGGTCGCTACCACAAATAACGGCGGAGGTCTGTATACGTTTAATACGAGCGCAGGTAATTCTTATGCTCTTACTCCGGGGCCGAGTAGTATTACTTTGAACCAAACGCAGGCAACTGTTGAGCAGAACCAAACTTTACAATTAACTGCACAGGTTATGCCTTCAGATGCTAATGAAGTTGTAACCTGGTCTTCCAGTAATCCTACTGTTGCGACGGTAGACGGTAATGGGCTTGTAACAGGAAAAACTGGTGGCACAGTCACGATTACCGCTGCAACGGTTGACGGAAAATTTGTTACATGTACGGTTACGATTCCTACGAATCTCATGAGCATACCATTGCCCGCAGCCGTTACAGCTTACGGAGCGGCGAAGACAGCGGCAGCTCTTGGATTGCCCGGTAAAGTATCCCTTGTAACCAATGCGGGAAATGTGGATGCCAGTGTGACTTGGGATGTAAGCAGCACAAGTTATGATCCAACAAAGGTAACAGAGCAGACCTTTACAGTAACAGGAACCGTAACCCTGCCTTCGGGAGTCTTTAATCCGAACAATGTACCATTGACAACAAGCATTAGCGTAACTGTAAACTCTGCTCAGGGAATACCTGGAAAAATAGAAGCGGAAAATTACATTAGTATGTCTGGCATTCAAACAGAGAACAGCTCGGAAGGGACAAAGGATGTAGGCTGGACTGATTCAGGAGACTGGATGGACTACGTTGTAAATGTTCAAAAATCGGGATTGTACAAAGTAGATTACAGGGTAGCAGTAAACTCTGGTACAGGCATCGTCAATTTATTAGTAGATAATGTTTCGAATAAAATAACATCGTTGCCGTCAACCGGTGGCTTCCAAACTTGGAAGACCGTATCCGACAAGGTTTACTTAAATGCCGGCAAGCATACCATAAGGCTGGCCATCAATACAGGCGGCTGGAACATTAACTGGTTTGAGTTATCTGAAGTGCCGCCATCGAATCTCATGAGCATCACAGCGCCGGCAGCCATCACAGGAGCGCCCATCGGAACGGCGAAGACAGCGGCAGCTCTTGGATTGCCGGTAAAAGTAGCTCTTGTAACCGATACGGGAAAAGTGGATGCCAGTGTGAATTGGGATTTAAATAGTGCAAGCTACGATCCAACTGCCATGACGGCGCAGACCTTCACCGTAACAGGAGAAGTAACTCTGCCTACTGGAGTCCTAAACCCGAATAGCGTTCCATTGACAACAAGCATCAACGTATCTACAAAGCCTGTCGAACTAGTAGCCCACTGGAAGCTCAATGAAGGCTCCGGTACAACCGCTGGAGATTCTTCAGGCAAAGGCAACACCGGAACTCTGGTTAACAACCCAACTTGGACCAATTCGGGCAAGTTCGGCGGAGCGCTTGCTTTCAGCGGTGGCTCAAGGGCCGAGATCAACCCTTCGGCAACTTTGAATCAAACGGGTGACGAGTCCGTGTCGTTGTGGTTCAAGACTTCTCAGCCTTCAACTGGCTACATGAACCTTTTCCGTCAAGATAAGCGTTTCACGGCCCTACAGTTAAAAGGCGGGGGTCAAGCTCAAGTGGCCTATTGGCCCAATGGTTCATCTAATCTTAAAATGCTATCGTTTCCATGGACCTACAGCGATAACAACTGGCATCATTATGTGGCTTCCTACGATCACGCATTGGGGCTGAAGGTCTATGTCGACGGTAAGGTAGTGGCAAGCGACGCAACGAATCTCGGACCGCTTCCGATTGTAACGAATAAAATCGTGTTGGGAGCCAATGAATCCAGCGGAGAAGCTTACACTGGACTGTTGGACGACGTTCGCGTATTTAGCGGTCCGTTGACTCAGGACCAAGTAACGCAATTGATGATTGCTGGAGTTGATCAACAACCGCCAACGACAACGGACAATGCGCCAAGCGGCTGGGTCAATCAAGATGTCACGGTAAACTTAAGCGCAAGCGATAACGGATCGGGTGTAGCCAATACCTACTACACGGTAGACGATGGAGCTAAGCAAACGGGAGCTTCCGTCGTATTGTCAGAAGAAGGTGTTCACAAGCTTGTATATTGGAGCGTAGACAAAGCAGGCAACGTGGAACAAGCGCATACGGTATCTGTTAGTATGGATAAGAAAGCTCCTGAAACAAAAGCAGCGATAACACCTGCCGAGCCGGATGGACTGAACGGATGGTACGTGCATCCGATTGCGGTAAGCCTGAACGCTGCGGACAATCTGTCGGACGTAGCGAAGACGGAGTATAGTCTGGATGGAGGGACTACGTGGAAGATTTACACATCGCCGTTAACCTTTGATCAAGACGGAACACATACGATAAACTTCCGCTCCACGGATAACGCCGGCAATCAAGAAGAAGGAAAATCGGTAAGCTTCAACCTGGATTCAGCCGCCCCTGTGGTCGAGGTGGCCGTACCGGGAGCCAACAGCATTTATCAAGATTCCGTGGATTTGACGCCTCAGATTGCATTGACGGATATCTTGTCGGGTGTGGACAGCAGCAAGACGACGGTGACGCTGGATACGTATTCTTACCAAATCGGAGCGGCGATCCCGCTTTATACGTTGCCGCTTGGGCAGCATACGCTTGATGTATCGTCCAGCGACTTGGCCGGCAACCAGGTAAGCAAGACCGTTCAGTTTACGACGATAGCCAGCATCGATACTTTAAAGGCATTGGTGACACGCTTTGCTAATAACAATGGGATCGATAATGCCGGTATTACCAATAGCCTGCAGGCGAAATTGGAGAAAAATAATCTGAACAGCTTTGTGAATGAAGTGAAGGCTCAAAGCGGGAAGCACATCTCAAGCGAAGCGGCTGAATATTTGCTGCGAGACGCTCAATATGTATTGACACAAAAGTAGAGTAATTCAAGTGTTTGAAACCAAGAGAATAAAGGCATGACACGAGGGGGGGAGATCAATTTTCTCCCCTTCATCCATTTTGTTACATTCCTGTCCTTGTTCATAATCACTATCATATTTTTTGCGGATGCCAGCACTTCATTTGCCCATACTCAAAGTATGGGTTACTCGGCGGTATAAGTTAAAGGAAACGTGATTGACTATGAACTTTTTTTGATGAAAGAGACATACTGAAACAATTTGATACCAACAAGGATAATCATCTGGAGAACGAAAAACTGCCCTCGCAGAAAGAAAGAATCGAATCGTTATTACAGAAAGATCTTCGTATCGATGTGAATTCGAAGCCCTTACCGATGGAATTACTTTCGATGAACGTAGCAGAAAAGGGTTCCACAAGAGGCGTAGTGTTCGATTCCGGAGGGAAACTGGAAGTATGTGTCATTAAATTCGATCAATACAATCATTTTGTTATGAAAAGCAATAAAGATCAAGAGTTATACAGGTTTGCGAAAATCAACAAGTGTATTATTCTTTGCATTTGAAAAAAAAGCTGGCTGAAGCGATGAATACTGGAAATATAAAGAATGCCGAGAAGACCATTATAAGTATGTTAGATGAGATCAAAGAGCACGGAAGAGATTTATGGCGAGCTTATCCGATTGCTTTCTCATGAAGTAGGAATGGTCAGACATTCAAATATAGAGAAGCATGCCATTCTTATAAAAACGGTCAAAGGAATCGTTGAGGAAAGTTATTCGGATCCTGGTTTAAGCTTGCAGCTTATAGCAGAAAATCTGAAAATGTCATCCGTATACCTGGGGAAAGAATATATTAACGGAGTCCGATTGGAGAAGGCAAGAGAGATGCTGGAGCATTCAAATTTCACCATCGTCCAGATCATTGAGAAGATCGGAATGGAAAATGAAAGTTATTTTTATAAACTATTTAAAAAGAAATATGGGTTAACACCGAAGGAATATGTTCTGAAGAAAACGATAATGAAATCTTAAAAGCTCACCGCTTATGTCCTTTATTGGGAATAAGCGGTGATTTTTTGTCTGTTGCGTGAGATATGCAACAAAAATTAAATTTTACATGTTTATTTTGTCGGATTATTTAAATTGGACAGTGTTTTTTCGCGTAAATTCATTCTATGATTCGATTAAAGAGCAAGTTCAAAAAGCGTCGAAATGGCACCAGCATGAATGGATAGCAAACCACCCAAAATAAAGAGAGAACTTAGCTAGAAGGAAATACGATCATCCAGGGAGTGAGTATATTTGAGACAATCACATTTTATCAAAACCTTCAAGAGAAACAAGCAACTATTTATTTTATCTTTTCCAGGTCTTGTGAAAGGAAACAAAATTCAAATTGCGAACACGCAAACAGGCAATGTTCCAAGCAAGAACGGGGATGTGACACTGGCAAAGCTGACATTTCAAGCAGTTAGTCAAGGATCGGCCGAAATTGCACTGGACAGCGTGAAACTGGTGAATTCGCAGTTAGCGTCTAATGTTATTTCTGGCAACAGTAAGGTTTCAGCTAATATAACCAACAAGAACCCGAATGATGTGTTAAATAGCAATGTATTTCATAGCGACATTGTTAGTGTCAAAGACTTGATTCAAACTATCCAGTCTAAGGTAGCGGAAGTTCTGACATCTAATTCGAAAATTGAACTGTCTGACATTAAAGGACACTGGGCCGAAAAGATGAGAGATTTGGCAAGCGCAAGCTCCTATGCAGTGAATCAAATCAAAGATGCGGCAGAAGCTGGCCTCATCAGCGGCAAGAACGATGGAATATTTGATCCGCATGGCAACACCACACGTTCGGAGGCGCTTATGGTCATTCTGAATGCATTGAACCTTAACCCTCAAATAAAAACATTATTGGATAGCTTGGACTAATCCTCACTTCATCATTAAGCAGATCTGTGACATTCGTACAGGTCTGCTTTCTATTATTATTTTAGTCCGAGAAGCTGAGAAGGGTCCTATAAGTGGAAAAAAAGAATGGGATGACTGGGTTGAAGCCAACCGTCACAATCAGCCTGCGCTGATGAATGACAAGAACGAAGTGCCTAAGTCGTTTCTGCATGCTCTTCGGCATGTTGTTTCCCTATCAAAGCGTTCTGACTCCTTTAATTCGGTTTCTCCAAGCGGAGCGACCATCAAGAAATAAAGTGGAAAAAGGAGGGCTAATCTATTGAAATTTTGCTTATTTGGCTGGCGATCCTCCGATCATTTTGGCGGATGAACCTACCGGGGCATTGGATTCGAAGACGGGTGCGGAGATCATGGATATTTTCAGGCGGCTGAATGAGCAGGGCAGGACGATTATTGTAATTACTCATGATCGGCAGGTTGCGGAGCAGGCCAAGCGGATTGTGAGGTTTCGGGATGGGAGATTGGTGCATTAAATTATATGTATCGTCTAACGAAGTTTTTGTTATAGGAGTATGTTACATTTACCGCCTATTCATATGGCGGTTTTTTTGCGCACTTCTTAGTGCAAGGCCAAGAGACAGTGAACAATCAGGAAGTATTGTGAAGACAATTTTACAAATCAAACCATGTGATGCAATCTAGAGGCGGAGTATAGATAAAAGACAAATGGACCTCCTTCATCAAAATAACATTAAATTTCTCACGCAAGCGCATTTATTCGGGTTTGTAAGATGATAACAAATTACAAATAGTTTCAGCTAAAATTACAAAGCGTTTTACCTGTAATGGATTATAATCTATTTATGCTTACAATAAACTTGTTTAGCTAAGGGGGGACAAACTCAGCCAGAGGCTTCTCTATGGAAAATGCAGCAAATTCATGTTGAGATTATTTTCAGGAAAAAGAAGGGTGGAAAAAAGTATGTTTAACATGCTTCAAATGAAAAAGATTTCAATTTCTACGTATCTGATTCTCACTGTATTTGCAGTTATTTTCACAATCGTTATTCAGACACCGAAGGCAAATGCTGCTTCTGCAAATTATACCCAAACCACGGAAACAATTGGTGGTGTTAATTATTCGGTCATCACCGTTACGTATTCCGGGGATGATGCGGGTCCTGCAGTTAATGAAGCTATTGCGGCCGCCAGAAATGCTACGAAACCAGTCATATTGGATTTTCCGACAGCGACATATAACTTCAAGGATTCGTCTGCCGTGGATGCTCAATATTATATTTCCAATGCATCGACTGCAACACAAACGCCAGGAGGGTGGAGAAAGGTCGGACTTTTGATTAATAACATCAACGACTTGACGATACGGGGAAACGATACGACGCTGATGTTCCACGGCGTGATGACGCCCATTGTATTTGACAATGCCGTAAATGTGAACATGAATAACATTAGCTTTGATTTCAAACGGCCGGTTATGTCCGAAATGACGGTGGCAGCAGTTGGCAGCAATTATATTGAAATGAATGTTCATCCGGATTCCTTGTATAAGATTGTAAATAATCGTCTTCAATGGACAGGTGAGGTTGACAGCACTGGCGCTGCTGCAGACAATTGGGTAGCGAGAGGGTACGCAAACGTCACTCAAGTGCAAGAATATGATCCAAATACCAAAAAGACGTGGAGAGCATCCAATCCCATTGCGAACGCTTCTAGCGCGCAGGATTTAGGAGACAGGAGAGTAAGATTTAATTACGCCACCGCCCCCAAAATAACCGTTGGACACGTCTATCAGCTTAGAAACGACGTTCGCAAAGAACAGGGTGCTTTTATTTACCGGAGTAAGAATGTAACCTGGACAGGGGTAAACTTCTACGCTGCTCCTGGACTAGGCATCGTAGGGCAGTATAGTGAAAACCTTACCTTTGATCAATTAAATTTCGCACCGAAAACGGGAAGTGGGCGGACAAACGCATCTATGGCCGATTTCATGCAAATTTCGGGTTGCAAAGGCCAAATAACGGTAAACAATTCCAACTTCTTCGGAGCACATGATGATCCGATCAATATTCACGGTACTCATCTACAAATTGTCGACAAACCGGCCTCCAACCAGATCAAGGTTAGATTTAAGCACTCGCAGAGCTGGGGATTTGATGCTTTTGCGGTTAATGACAGTATCGATTTTATAAAGGGTTCAACACTTCTATCCTCTGACAGCGCTATCGTAACCGGTGTGACTCGAGTAGATGACAATAATATCCTGCTTACCCTTGATAAAAATGTTCCAAGCTCGATAACCGTTAATGATTACTTTGTGGAAAATGCAACGTGGAACCCGAATGTCACAATTAGCAATTCAACTTTTGAATCCATTCCTACAAGAGGCATCCTGGTGACGACTCGCGGGAACGTTCTAATTGATCACAATAGATTCAACAGAATGGAAATGAGTGCGATCTTGATTGCCGATGATGCCAGCAGTTGGTATGAATCCGGTATGGTCAGGAACGTAACCATAAGCAATAATACATTCAATAACAATGGGAATTCTGTCATAGACATTTCGCCTAGCGCGCCTTCCACGAACCCTGATCAGACCGTGCACAGCAACATCAGTATTAGCGGTAATTCATTTTATAAGACGGGAGGAACCACCTCGATCTTTGCAGGAAGCGTCAACGGATTCAACTTTACCAATAACATCGCTCAGGAAGGGGGGGTTCAGATCAATGCAAAAGGTTCAAAAAATGTAACTATATCAGGAAATACGTTTGCACAGAGTGGGGTAACCAAAGGTATAACTTTGTCCTATATGTATACGAATACCGACAAAATTGACACGTCTCAAGGTTTTACGGTAACAAGAAACAACAATTATGTTCCTGTAGTTCCTAATCCTAACGACATCCCTCAATCACAAATGACAGCCACTGCAACCAGCCAACATAGCGGTAATGAGGCAAGCAAAGCGATTGACGGGGACAGTGGAACGATCTGGCATACTGAATGGTCTCCAATGGCCAATCTTCCTCAATCCATAACGATGAATCTTGGGGGGACCTACAGCATTACGAAATTAAGGTACCTGCCAAGGCAAAATGGTGAATCCAATGGTAATATTACGGATTACACGATTTCTACAAGCACGGATGGTGTAACGTTTACGGATGCAGTATCCGGAACGTGGGCGGATGATAAAGCGGAAAAGATCGCAACTTTTAATTCAGTATCAGCAACTTATGTGAAACTGACAGCTGCCCGTGGACATGGGGGCTTTGCTTCTGCTGCCGAATTGAATATTGAACGTGTGCCTCAAAACTTCCAAAATCTTTCTTTGAGTGCAAATGCAACTGCATCGAGTCAATATAATTCAGATTTTACGCCCAGCAAAGCGAAAGATGGAAACACCAGCACACAATGGTCGCCGCAGTCCGGAACCGGAGTAAATGAGTGGCTTCAAATGGACTTCGGAACAAATAAAACGATCAATCAAGTAACAATCAAGGAAAATTTAAACAGGACAGCCGGGTATAAAGTGCAATATTATAACGGATCAAGTTGGGTCGATATTGTAACTGGAACAACGATAAATTCGTCGGTCACACATTCTTTCGTAAATATTACTGCACTAAAAATAAGGCTTTATATCACTGCCACTCAAATAGATTCAAATGGTTGGGGAAGAGAACCGAACATAACAGAATTGATCATTAATGGACAGTCATTAGTTACATCGATCTCTGTACATGGCGAAGGCGGTGCAAATTCGCTCTCCGTGAATGGTACGCTGCAAATGCAGGCCAACGTCCTCCCTTCAGATGCAAACAGCAGAGTAACATGGAACGTCTTCGAGGCCGATGGTATCACAGCAACGGATAAAGCAACTATAAATGCCAATGGATTACTAACGGCAATAAAAGGAGGTACAGTAAAGGTAGTCGCAGCGGCCACTGACGGCAGTGGAGTAAAAGGATCCACATCAATTACGGTTGAATCCGACCTGATAGACGTCGCATTGGATAAAGCGAGTCTTGCTATCGGCTACGCGGAAGGTGACAGCGAAGTAGGTGTAACCAAAAACGTTAATTTGATAACGAGCGGTGCGAAAGGGACAATAATTACATGGAGCAGTGACGCTATATCTGTCATCGACGCGAACGGTACGGTAACCCGCCCGTTATCTTTCGAATCAGATGCGACTGTTAGGCTATTAGCAACGATCAAGAAAGGTACTGTTTCGGACACAAGGACGTTCGTACTTAACGTATTAAAGGGGGTTCCTCCTGTAACCACCGCAATGTTAAGTCCGGCTGCGCCTAGCGGCAAGAACAGCTGGTACACGACGGATGTGACCGTAAACTTATCTGTAAGCGCCAGTGTTTACGAAGGCTCTGTAACAACGGAATACCAAGTGAATGACGGTGAATGGGTCGTTTACACTGGCTCCATTCCAGCTTTCGGTGACGGAATTTATAAGCTCGGATACCGCAGCAAGGATATGGTAGGCAATGTAGAAGATCTCAAAACCGTCGAATTTAAAGTCGACAAGACAGCTCCAGCTCTTTCCGTCCAGTTAGATAAGACATCGATTTGGCCAGCGAATCATAAAATGGTTACGATCAATGCCACGCTGAATCCTAGTGATGCTACATCGGACGTTGAATCCGTGGTATTAACGTCCATAACGAGCAATCAACCAGATAGCGGCCAAAGCGACATTCAGGCCAATTTCGGCACAGCGGCCACTTCCTTTAGCTTACGTGCGGAGAAGTCGCGCATCTATACCATCACGTATACAGCTACCGATAAAGCTGGTAACAAAACGGTTGAATCTGTTACCGTCATAGTACCTCATGATCAATCCGACAATCAGGGATAACAAGTTGGTAACCAAGTTGAATGAATGATGAGAATCGTCAGTTTCCTATGAGAAAAATTTGTAGTTCACAAACAAAGAACACGGAACCCAATATGGGCTATCGTGTTCTTTTTGTTTTGGCTATTCGAAGACAGGCGCTGAGATCATGGATATTTTCAGGCGATTGAATGAGCAGGGGCGGACGATTATTGTGATTATGCATGATAGGCTCGACCTGCTCTCTTTTTATTTTTAAACCTGGCAAATAAGACAATAATACAAATGAGTAAAGCATTTGCTCCATTCCGGGTCCATCTGAAATAGTAGATAATATAACTATTCAATCAATTTAATAGGAGGCAACCCGTGGAGAAGATCAATACACTTACTCATCCTGCAAAAAAGAAGTTTCGCCATGGCTATTCATTAGAGAGACGCGAAAAGCAAGTGGGTTTCATATTCGCAATCCCTAGTATCATCGGATTTTTCCTGTTTGTTTTGTTACCGATACTAGGAATTTTTTTCTTGAGCTTCTATAAAGTAGACCTAATGTCAGGGGATTTTTCGTTTGAGGGGTTGAAATATTATAGCAAAATGATTTATGAAGAAGATTTTTGGAAATCAGTTCAAAATACAGGCATTTATTTGGTGATTTATGTCCCATTGACCCTTGTACTTGGACTTGCAATAGCTTTAATCCTTAATGCCAAACTCTATATGAGAGGTTTGGTCCGAACATTTTTCATTATTCCTTATATCACCACTTATGTAGCAACATTAGTCGTTTGGAATGTGTTCTTGCACCCAACGCAAGGACCTTTAAATAGTTTACTTATGAGCTTGGGTGTCTCTACACCTCCGCAATACATGGTGGATACACATTGGGCATTGCCTGTTCTTGCTATCATCGGAGCATGGAAAGACGTTGGTTATCATTGCATTTTATTTCTAGCCGCATTGCAAGCAGTATCAACCGACTACTATGAATCTTCTTCGATTGATGGGGCCAATCTCATGCAAAGATTCCGACATATCACGCTACCATTAATCTCGCCAACTACCTTTTTTCTTCTACTGATCACAATTATCGGTGGGCTTCAAGCTTTCTATCAAATGGCTTTAATGACTAAAGGTGGACCTGCATTCAGCTCAACCACACTTACCTATTATATTTATCGTTCCGCTTTTGAATTTTCTGATTTCTCCTATGCATCTGCAATCGGTGTGTTCCTTTTCTTGATAACCTTATTGTTAATTTGGATCAATTGGATTGCACAAAAGAAATGGGTATTTTATCAATAACATAAATGGGAGGAGGATAACTGTGGAAAATGGATTTAATGTTGGGCAAGGTATAAGATCACTTATATTTATCATAATCGGACTAATCTTTATCACGCCGCTTCTTTGGATGGTATCGACTTCTTTTAAATTTGAAAGCCAAGTTTTTGAAAAGCCATTTGTCTTCTTCCATTGGGGACAATTGAATTTCGAGAATTACAGAAACATTTGGCTCAACACGCCTTTTTTAACTTGGTTATACAATTCTATATTTGTTGTCGTCTTCTCAGTTGTATTTCGTTTAATTATTGCTGCATTTGGTGGATATTCATTTGGCTTTTTAAAATTCAAGTATTCTGGATCCATATTTTTCCTGTTCTTAATGACATTATTTGTACCGTATCAGCTTACCTTATTACCACAGTTTATTGCATTTCGTTTTGTTCATTTATTGGATACAAGGTGGGCATTAATCATCCCAAATATTTTGGATATTTTATCCATTTTCATGATGAGACAATTTTTTTTAAGTTTTCCTCGTGAATTAATTAGTGCTGCTTACATGGAGGGTAGCGGAATTACATGGTCTTTTTGGAAAGTAGCACTACCTTTAGCTAAAGTTCCATTGATTACGCTAGGCATACTCAGTTTTTTTATGATCTGGGATCAGTTTTATCAGCCCCTGATTTTTTTGAAATCTAAAGATCTTTATACAATACCAATGGGCTTACAAAGTTTTCAAACTCAATTTGGTAAAGACTATGCACAACAAATGGCGCTGGCATGCCTTGCTATTGTACCTGTATTAACTGTATTTTTGATTCTACAAAAACAATTTATCGAGAGTGTGACTTCTTCAGGAATAAAAGGATAAAAGAACAGACAATTCTACAAATGAGCCAAGCGTTTATTCCATTCAATATCGAATTCATTTCACTCTATAATTAAATTGTACAAAAATAAAATAAATAAAGGGGAACAACACAAATGATCAAAAAATTGTCCGTTATCGCAGCGTCCTGTATGCTGGTTTTCATGGCAGCAGGCTGCAGTTCCAAAGGCAGTTCGCCAAGCAATACAAGTGCTGTTGATACTAAGAATACAGATGCAAGCTCAAAGGCCAGCGTGACACTTGAGGTATTAAATATTTCTGAGTATATGGATACACCTGAGTTTAAAGCTTTTATCGATCGTTTTCACAAAAAGTACCCGAATATTAAGATTGATCCGATCTCAGTCCCCCATGAACAATATATTAATAAACGTAATGTCATGCTGGCTAGCGGCTCTGTCGTTGATTTAATCTGGGGCAATGGTGTAGATCAGTTTGATGCGATTAATAAGGGATTTCTCATGTCAATTGATGAAGCAGCCAAAGAAGCTGGCGTAGATATGAGTAAAGATTTCGGTAATTTCAAACCGGATAAAGATGGGAAATATTATCGTTTTCCTATTCAACAAAATAACTGGATGCTTTTTTATAATAAAAAAGTATTCGATGATGCTAAAGTTCCATACCCTGATCCTAAAGTGCCAATGACTTGGGACGAATACGCCGTCACCGCTCAGAAACTAACGAACAATGAAAGTGGAAAAAACAAAGTATACGGTATGTTTTATAACAATTGGGGCATGTACTACTATGGTTTCGGCAGTCAATTAACTGACGGCAAGTTCTATACCTCAGATGGATTGAGCAATATTAATGCACCGGAATTCAAACGCAGCTTAGAATGGATGAATGATGTTATCAATGTGAAGAAAGCAGCAATGCCAGTAGCGGAATATATCTCCAACAATACAGATTTCTTATCCTACTGGAACGGTAATTACGGAATGGTTGTTGGTGCCCAATGGTATGCACAGTTAGCTGCGACGAAAAAAGATAAATTCCCGCGTGAATGGAAAGCTGGAATTGCACCAATGCCGGTGCCTAAAGAAATGGCTGGCAAGCATATGAACTGGTCAAGCATCGATTCTTTGGCGGTTCCCAAAAATTCAAAGCATGCCAAAGAAGCGTTGATATTCGCTAAGGAGTACGTCGCGGATTACACCTTGAGTACGGGAACGCTTCCAATGTATAATAAGATCGATGCGAACAAGTACTTCCAAGATCTAGCTGACAAGTTAAAAGATGACGGAATCACTGTGGAACAAATCAAATATTTGTTTGGCGGTGATCCTGAAGTGATTAATGTCGCAGAAAAGCCGGTTTTTGGCGCCCCATCTGAATATGAAGCAACCTTCTTGGATCAACTTACACAATATTACACTGGAAAAGTATCGGTGGATGATACTTTGAAAAATATTAAGCAAAAAGTCGACAAAGTGATTCAAGATCAAAAAAATAAATAAGTAACTTTCTATGCCCGTCTGATTAGAGGCGGGCATAGAACTTTTATAAGGAGAAGAAGCATGATGTTGTGGGGTCACAAACGGTATTCAGGTCCTAAATCGGTTCAGCGCAGATTAATTTTTTTGCTAGTGGCCGTTTTCATTCCCTTATCGTTGGTACTCTTTTTTGTTTATCGATTTACCGAGCAAACTTTGGTGAGCAAGGTGAACGAGGTTAATCAATTCAGGATGGAACAAACATCTTCTCGTGTTCAAGATTTATTTCAAAGAATATTTATGGCTACAAATCTATTTATTAACGATAGGCAATTTTTAGGTTCACTTGACGTGAAGGATCCTTACGATATTGAGAAAAATAAAATTTATTTAGAAGCGATAGAAAGGCTGCAATATGCTTTCTTTCTCAATGAAAAATACGCGGTCATTCTACGTGACAACAACGGCAATATTTATCAATCGGATACATCTCGGCTGGGATTAAGAAAGGAACAATTGCAGGAACGGGTTCTAACAATCATGGACTGGGAAGAAGCTGATATTTTTTATAGTTTCAAATGGTCTATGATAGACTGTCCTCAAATAAATGGAGATTCCGCAAGCTTTATTGTATTCACACGCTGGCTGTTCAACCCCGGAACTGCTACAAAAAAGGGGATGATCTCAATCGTTATCCCTATTTCATATATACAAAATATTCTAAAAAACGATGGGGGACATTATGTAATTGAAAATGAAAATCACGAAAGTTTGTTTTCAACTCAAATAGATGGTGATCAAACAGTAGAGAAAATATCGAAAAGCACGAGTACTCACAGCATGAAGCAGCTAAATCCAACGAATTGGTACTTATATCAATTGGAAAGTACGGATTTTTTAAACAACCAGTTGAAATTGTTTAGTTTTGTTGTGTTTATGACGATTGTAGTGATATTAATTATTTATTTTGGAATTATGGCAGTGGTACTTCAGACAACTAGAAAAATATTTAATCAAATACGATCCTTATCCAAGCAATTAACATCGAATTCACCCAATTTAACGATATCCATTCAATCCGATTACCAAATCGTTGAATTATCAGAAATACTTCGCCAATTGGTCCATAATCTGACGACCTCTCGTAAAAACTTTGAACTGGCTTCTACTGAAAAAAGGAAATTGGAAATGCAAATGCTTCAGCAACAAATGAATCCGCATTTTTTATTAAATACATTAAGTACAATTCGATTTATTGCCGACTCCACCTCACAGCAAAGGATAAGTTCATTAATACTATCTCTTTCTTTTCTTTTAAGACAGCAATTATATAGGGAAAATTCTCATTGGACGATGAAAGAAGAGAAAGAGTATTTACTTAGGTATATCGAGATACAAAATGCTAGATTTGGTGACGAATATAAAGTCGATATTCATTTTCAAGAGGAGACTATGGAAAAGGTTGTATTACGTATGCTTATACAGCCACTCTTAGAAAATTGTTTTGAACATGCTTTTGCTGGTAAACCAACCGGATGGATTCAAATATTCGCACAATTTAAAGAGGGTGGAATGGAGATAACCGTTCAAGATAATGGAGACGGATTTATAAATAAGGAGACACAAAAATCGAGGAAATCCATTGGGTTAGCGAATGTAAAAGATCGTTTGTTGCTTCACTATGGGGGATCCGCCTATATTGATATTCAGAGTTCCCCATCTATAGGGACTTGCATTCGGGTATTTATTCCAGATGAAACGAGCTGACGCTTGGATGAAGCTTTTGATAGTAGAAGATGAGGCGCCTGTCCGTAAACACATAAAGTGGATGTTGGAGGACAGTGGTATTGAGATATGGGAATCGGAAAATGGTAGAGATGCATTAGATGTATTAAAGAATAACGCAATGGACATTATGCTGACAGATATTCGCATGCCTATCGTGGATGGTATAGAGTTGATACAACAGTGTAAGATTCTCTATCCCCGGTTATGGTCAATTGTAATAAGCAACTATGCAGAATTTGACCTTGCTCAGATGGCATTGCGTTATGGGGCGAAAAATTATTTGCTTAAAGCAACCATCAATAAGGAAAGCCTGGTCTCCGAATTAAATCAGGCTTACGAAGATTCGCGAAATCAAGGTTCGGACAAAGGACGTTTGGACTCAAATGAACAGTTAATGGTTCAAAACTCATTATTTTATGAATGGCAGCATCAGCGTATTAATTCGGCAGAATTGATAAAGAGGTCATTGAAATTAAATGTCCAAGTCTTCCAGTTCGAGGAACCCCAGTCGATGTTTACACTGCTTGAAGTGGACCGATTTTCTGAATGGTGTGAAGCAAAATTTAACAAAAAGACAGATCTTGCCATATACGCTTTTATGAATGTAGCCGTAGAAGTCATTAAACAATTTCATCCTAAAAATGAATTATTTCATTTAGAAAACGCTAGATTTATACTTCTGGATTTCGGTGAAAGCAATAGGGAGAAGCACACCGAGAAAATGGAAGAAGTTCAGCTTGCGTTGCAGCAATTTTTAAAACTGGAATCTTCATTAATAACGGGATATGATTTCACGACGTTAGATTCATTATTTGAGATGGTCCGTCATTCGATCAACGATACGAGACATTTATTTTACTGCACGCCAGCGTGCCTCATTTCACCAAATGAGTGCGAATCTACAAGCAAAGATATAGATTTGTATTCTTTTTTTCAAAACATGGAGATGGAAAACGATAACAACTACACTGCAATTTCAAATTTGCCGATGTGGATCGAGTCCTTTTTTGATTTGATCCGTTATTTAAAGCGTCCGCCTAGTACGGTTAAAGAAGATTTAAAATTCCTAATCACTTTTATCGAGAAAAAGGGATTTGCTGTCCCGGAGGATCTGAAATCGGAAATAAGCCACAAACAAGCCTTTCGGTTAACTGATTATAAATCCATATTTGAACGATGGCTAAATGAATATCATTATTTGGGCACACATCGGATAGAAATTGTCAAAGCATTGAACTATATCCATGAACAATACCGAAACAAATTCACTTTGGATGATGTCAGTAATCACGTTAACATAAGTCGATCTCATTTCTCTAAACTATTTAAAGAGCATCAGGGCGTATCCGTTATTGAATATGTGGAAGGGGTTCGCATGAAACAAGCAAGGGTGCTTTTACGGACAACTCCACTCGCCATTAGTGAAATTGCCGATAGAATCGGTGTTCAAGATATATTTTATTTCAGTAAACTATACAAGAGATATTACAAAGTTAATCCAAGTAAAGACCGGAGTATGGTGTAAAGTCAGTTCGACAGTTCTCAAATTCGCCGAATAATGGGAAAGATTGAAGTACAAGTACCAAGTGGGCTCCACAATCTGGAACAGGTGTTAACGAGTGGCTCCAAATGGACTTTGGCTCATGTGGAGAAGCCCCATAGCGTATTGGCGAGAAGCCCCTAGCCACTTGTGTGGATTGGTGCTTCTTATGTTTGTTTTTACGTTGCTTCGTGTTCACAATGTCAAAAAATTCGACAATACAGGAGAAGATCTCGAGGATTTGATCTCGATCGGGACGATCGGATTGATCAAAGCCATCGAGTCGTTCTCGCCGAACAAAGGGACCAAGCTCGCGACTTTCGCCACTCGCTGTATTGAGAATGAGATCCTTATGCATCTGCGTTCATTGAAGAAAACGCGTAAGGATGTGTCTCTGCATGATCCCATCGGAACGGACAAAGAGGGGAATGAAATCACGTTGATCGATATTCTCGGCACGGAGGCCGATGATGTCGTGGATAAAGTGCAGCTGAAGATAGAGAAGAGTAAAATTTACCGTAATTTGGAAATTTTAGATGATCGAGAAAAAGAAGTCGTTGTTGGGCGCTTTGGGTTGGAACTAGGTGGGGAAGAGCGTACGCATCCATGTCGCTTGCATCAGCTTCATGTTAACCAACCAAAAAGTAAATGAACAACCATAATAAATAAAATAGAGGAGCGCAAGTATGGAATCGGCTTAAATAATTATGGAGCATCCCATTGCCAAAGGCAAATCGCTTCTGATAGAAACGGATATGAAAATTCATGATATTACTCCTCAAGTCGGCTTTGACTCATCTGCCTATTTTATCAGGCTTAAGTTTGTTATATTGACTTGGTGACATGCCGAATCTGGACTTGAACAACCGGTTAAAATGCGTATAGTTGGAAAACCCGCATAAATAAGCGACCTCGTGCAAAGTCACTCCCTCGTTCAGCATCCGTTCTTTCGCCATCGACAGTCGAACTTCTATTGCGTAGTCCATAATCGATTGATTCAAGGTCTCCTTAAAAAGCTGGGACGCTCTGGAGACGCTTAGACCTACGGCAGCTGATATGTCCTTTAAGGTAAGCCTTTCTGTCGCGTTGCGCTCGATATATAACTTGATCTGATTGGATATGGACCGCTTATATGTATTGGCATGTTCTCCCGATTGGCTTATTCGCTGAATATGCAGCATAAGCACACGCGACAAATACTCCAGGATTAATGGACTGGAATCCTTCACTCTTCTATTCTCGTAGACCAACTGCTTCCAAATCGAGGAAAGCGCTTCATCCATACCAATATTGATCAACGTTCGCTGCCCGTTAAGCTCCCACCATTGTCTGATCCAAAGCTCTTCTGAATGGATCGTAACGTAATAATCCGCACTTCGGGGGGGGTCGTGCTTATTGAGCGGAATCATTAAATTATAATAATCCCCAGGCTTGCAAAGCAAAAGGCAACCGGGTTGAATGGGATATACAACTCCATTGACATCGGATTGACAAACTCCCTCCATTTGCAATCGAATTAAATAGAACTCTATGGCCTGATTGCGATTCGTATAATACGGACGCGTATGGATGGAGTATCCTGCATATATCATATTTATTTCCTTCCTCCATTTCACAAGAAGATAAGTAAAATCGCTATCACTAGTTTAATTCGTTTGTTTCATTCGGTAAAGCAATACTTCTCCCATTAAAGATCATAAGATCAGATAATAGAATCGTAAGATACGTAAAGGCGCAATTGCACCTTTTGCTTTATACTTGGTTTGACGAAATGAATTTTCAGCCAAGGAGTGATGCTGTGTTGATGAACAAATTAGCAATTCAGTTGTATACGCTTCGCGAAGAATGCGCGAATAACTTTCCTCAAGTGCTTCGCGATCTGAAGCAATTGGGTTGGGCTGGTGTGCAGATGGCCGGTTACCACAATTATGATCCTGAGGAGCTGGCTTCGGTTATTCATGAACAGAAGCTGCAAACTGCAGGACTGCACGTAGGTTTGGGCAGAATAACCGACGAATTGGACGAGTTGATTAAGGAGGCCCGCCTGTTCCGAACACGGGATATTATATGCCCGTCGCTTCCTTTGGAAAGCCGTACGGAAGCTGGCTACCGCAATGTCAAACAGCTTTTGGGAGAAGCAGCAGTAAAGCTGAAGCAGCACGGACTGCGACTAAGCTATCACAACCATGCCTTTGAGTTCGAAACGGCCGTCGAAGGTGAAAGTGCTTTAGAATATTTGCTTAATCCGACTGATGACAACCTGATTCTCGCTGAAATTGACGTCTATTGGGTTAAGAAAGCGGGCTTTGAACCTGCTGCATTTATTCAGAGATATGCGGGCCGAATGCCTATTATCCATCTGAAGGACATGTCCGATGATGATGAGCAAATATTCGCGGAAATCGGAACGGGCAGTATCGATTTCCGGCCGATATTACAATGGGGCGAAGCAAACGGAGTCGAATGGTACGTGGTTGAGCAGGACACATGCCGCCGTGATCCGATGGACTGCGTAATGACGAGCTTGACCAATCTGAAGCAGCTGATTGCCGAACGGCAAGCTGCAAATTGAAGAAGGAGATTATACATATGGTTAACAAGCTGAGAATGGGAATCGTAGGAGCAGGCAACATTTTTCGAGCGGAGCATGTCAAACCTCTTTTGGAACACGAGGAGGTAGAGCTGGTTGCAGTATGCGATGTGAATCAAGAAAGGGCCGAGAAAGTAGCCAAAGAATATGGCATCCCGTCCGTGTATAGCGATTACAAGGAACTTTTGCTTAGAGATGATATTGATCTCATCGATATATGTACGCCGAACTTGTACCATTCTGAAATTTCGATTGCTGCATTGAATGCAGGAAAGCATGTTTTTTGCGAGAAGCCGGATGCGGTAAATCCCGAGGAAGCGCAAAAAATGGCCGATGCAGCCAAAGCCAACGGTAAAATTATGATGGCTATGCGCAACAACCGCTTCACACCGGCTGCACGCTACTTGAAACGTTATATCGGGGAAGGCAATATGGGAGAAATATACACCGGTCGCTGCGGGTGGATTCGTCGGCGCGGCATCCCGGGCAAAGGCGGCTGGTTCACGACCAAGAAGTTGTCCGGCGGCGGGCCGCTGATCGATCTTGGCGTTCACTTTATCGATCTGGCCATGTGGCTCATGGGCAATCCAAAACCAGTCTCCGTGTCCGGTTGCACGTATACGAAATTTGCTAATGACGAAATTTCTGATTCCTTGCATAGCAGCTTTGGTGAGAAGAAATCAGACGGCACATTCGACGTAGAGGATTTGGCGATCGGTTTTATCCGATTCGAGAACGGAACCTCGCTCCAAATCGAATTCAGCTGGGCCTCTAACATCGGTGAAGAGATGAACTTTGTAGACCTTCGCGGAACTCGCGCCGGATTTAGCCTGAAGAATAACGTGCTGCAAATCTTCTCCGAAGCCGCAGGGCAGTTGACCAACATCACCCCTGTAATCAAAGGCAATGGAGCTGCTCCCCATGGCGAGCATTTGAATCATTTCATTGATTGCGTTCAGAAACGTGCCGAGCCGATCATTCTCCCGGAGCACGGCGTAGATATGATCAAAATTTTGTCGGCTATCTACAAATCGGCAGAAAGCGGGAAAGAAGTCCGACTGTAAACCATTTTCCATATTTCAATCATAAGAGGTCCCGAAGGCAGACAGGATGTGGGTGATCTTTATCGCTATGTTGACCTTTGCCACCTTCAATTATTATGACGCGGATGCTGTTGGAGCGTATCGATCCGTTCAGCGTAACCATGTACTCGACTTTCATCGGTTGTGCTATGTATATCATAGCTGCTTTGTATGTAGGCTGGTACCTGCCATTGACTGGTTGATGACCAAAAATCCAAGTGTTCGTCCGGAACGATTTGGAAAAGATCTCGTCAAAGATGATCCCTTCTGTGTAAGATTGGTAAGTGATGATCGACTATTGGATATTGCGGAACTACGACAACAAAAATATCTAAACAATATTATTGAACAAGATCATCGATTCATAAAGAAAGTCATTAAACCAATGCTGGGATACAAATCTTTCAGTACTGCAGAGAAAACAATTGCCGGAATCGAAGCTATGCATATGATAAAGAAAGGGCAGGTCGAATGCAATCATTCGTCTGTCCTCTCTGCAGTAGAATTAATTAATAAAGTGTTTGGTTTGACAGCATAATCAAGCAACATTATGGAGGCTATCTTTGATCTGTTTTTATAGTTGCACCAAAACCTTCACGGTTAATCTAAAACGAATATTGAAGCTGATGAAGTAAAAAGTGGATCCAGTAGACCTGTTTGGATTACAAAAAGACGACTCTCACTCCCAAAAAATGGGGGAAAGGGTCGTCTTTTTATTCGTTTCTCTTATATACTCCGAAAAACTACAAGTTCTTCAGTGGCCTCCTTTACAAGCGGTGGGCTTTTCGGTATTGCATTGGGGTTACGAGGCAATTGTTTTTGAATACACGGCTTAAGTAAAACCCGTTCTGATAACCGCAGCATTCCGAGATTTGATCCAGTGTCAAGTTCGTTTCCGTCAGCAGTGTCTTGGCTTTTTCAAGACGAAGGGAGGTAAGATACTTGATAGGCGTCGTTCCTAATTCCGCGTGAAACTTTTTACACAGCTGCATACGACTAATCCCCAGAGTGGTGGCAATCGCATTCAGGCTGAATCGCTCAAATGCTTGGGCCTGAATAAGCCTTGTTGCCTGTTGAATGATCGAGTCTGCCGGTCGATGGGGTACCTCGTTCAACAGTTCCTCCGCCTCTTCACAATACAGCAGCCATATATGATGCAGGTAATGGCTTCTTAGGACCATACTCCACCGCTCTCCTTGGATGCTGTACGGTTTCAGAGCTGCGTAATCTCCAAGCAGACTTTCGGTATTGCGCAAGCTGACTTTTCCCACTGGAAGGGTACCCAGTTCCGCAAGATCAATTTCATTTCCTTCGTCATCTCTCCAACTCATCCGAAATACAAAGAGTGTGATGGGCGAAATCACGACCCGTCGGAACGTGACACCTGGTGGACAAAAAACGAGATCACCGAAAGAAGCGGTTGCATGATGCTCATCGATTTCAAAGTAAAACGATCCATTCTCTACAGCAAAAATGAGCCATTCGTTCTGAATGCTCTCATACTGAAAAAATTGCTCACGGTGCACGAAATGTCGGAAATACGTCATTCTTGGTATATGACCGCACAATGGAAAGGCACACATTAATGATCTCCCCCATTTCATAATGAGGCGTGGTCGAACATGCAGACCCGGCTTCGCCCTGTGGGATAATAAGTATATAGTTCAGTTTACATTAGTGTATGGAAAAAATGAAGGGCTTTCAAATACAATGAATGAGGGGCTAATCTTCATCCTCAGGGGGTAAACATCCAAAGTCAATATAGGGGGAGAAGTACGTACATGGATAAAAAATGGAATGGAAGTTGGATAAAGGAAGCACGTTTTGCCGAATTACTGCCGCTGAATTTATATCATAAAGAAGGGGATGCCGCTCCCCCACATCATCACGGAGGAATTGGAAAATTTTCATATGTTGGTACGTAAAGAGTTTGTTCTTACGGATGCTTATAAGGAAGCTTTACTCGATATAACTGCTGACGATTATTACAAGCTTTACATCAATGGCCGATTTGTGGGTCAAGGCCCTGCACAAGGCAACTATTATTACTACTATTACAATAGATATGATGTCGCTTCTTTCTTGAAAGAAGGGACCAATGTCATAGCCGTTCATGTTTACTATCAGGGTCTTGTCTGCCGTGCATACAATAGTGGAGATTACCGGCAAGGAATGATTGCCGAGCTTGAAGTGGACGGTAAGATTATCGTGAAGAGCGACCGGACTTGGTTATGCCGCAAGGCCAACGAATACGTCAGCGGCGGCATTGTCGGGTACAACACGCAATATTTGGAATGGATCGATAGCTGCGAGCAGGTTCCAGACTGGCGAAACGCCAATATCGATATATCCGGATGGAAGCACTGCAAGGAAATGGAGGATCATGGGTATCGTTTGTTCCTTCAGCCGACTCCTCCTGTTTCCGTTTACGAGATCATGCCTAAGCATATATCTGCCCTACCGGAAGGCGGTTATTTCATTGATTTTGGACATGAATTAACAGGTCAATTTCGACTTAAAGCCTAAGGCCGGGAAGGTGATGTTGTAGAAATCCGGTACGGAGAAGAGTTGAATAGTGATGGACGCACCCGATACGAGATGAGATGCAACTGTGTATATAGGGAGCTGTGGACTTTGTCGGGAAGAGTGGATGAGGCCGAGTTTTTCGATTACAAAGCTTTCCGGTATGTTGAGGTTTTCGCAACATCGTCTACCGTAAAAATCGATATTGACAGTTGCCGAGCAGTAGTCAGACACTACCCGTTAGATGAGGAAGCGAGCTTGTTCGAATCGTCCGACTCTATGCTGAACGCTATATGGTCCATATGCCGTAATGGGGTCAAATTCGGCTCGCAGGAGCATTACGTGGACTGTCCGACCCGTGAAAAGGGGCAATATTTAGGCGATAACACGATTATTACCCATGCCCATGCTTATGTTTCGGGAGATCTTCGGCTATTCCGCAAAGCTTTGCAGGATTTCGTTCTGCTGTCTGATTCCGTTTGCCCCGGGCTGATGGCTGTGGCTCCGGGCCACTTTATGCAGGAAATCGCCGACTTTTCGTTCCAATGGCCGCTACAGCTGATGCAGTATTATCGGCAGAGCGGAGATATACAATTTCTAAAAGAGATGCTTCCGACAGCAGAAAACATGCTGAGACATTTTCGCTTGTATCGGCGCGAGGACGGTTTACTTGAGAACGTTTCGGACAAATGGAACCTGGTTGATTGGCCCGAAGGTATGCGTGACGGCTATGATTTTCCGCTTACAAAACCTGTAGGAACAGGGTGCCATAACGTCATTAATGCGTTTTATTATGGTGCCATGAAAGTGGTTTCGGAAATGCGCTGTATTGTCAATGCTCAGCACACTGACGATGAAGGAGATTCTTATGATTTGGACGGATTCCGAGATACTTTTCGAAAGGCATTTTTCGATGAAAGCAGCCAGTTGTTCACTGATGCTGTAGGGTCGTCCCATTCTGCACTGCATTCTAACGTGCTACCGCTCCTGTTCGGTTTGGTACCTGAGGAAGGAAAAGAATCTGTTATCGAGCTCATTCGCACTAAGCGTTTGAACTGTGGCGTTTATATGTCTTATTTCGTTCTGCAAGCTCTTGCGGAAGCGGGGGAATACGCCTTGATTTATGATCTGATCAGCTCAGCTCAGATGATATTCATTCATGGAGCAACATGGTCAAGGAAGGGGCGACAACCTGCTTTGAGGCGTGGTCCAAGCAGGCGAAATGGAATACAAGCTTATGTCATGCGTGGGCGAGCGCTCCTATTCCGATCCTGATTGAGCATATCGCGGGGATTCAACCGGCTGAACCGGGTTGGAAGAAAGTCACCTTCAAGCCCCGCATTCCGGATACACTCAAGGAGTTAAAGCTTTCTTTTCGGGTGGCTATCGGCACGATCTCTTTTGAACATAAGAATGGTCAGTCGACTTTGCGAGTGCCAGATGGTATAACCATAAATTAATTGGAAGAGGTATGAGATATGGACGGTACTTACGATGTAATTGTAGTTGGCGGTGGTTCTGCTGGCTGCATAGCTGCCATTCAAGCGGCACGTGCAGGCGCAAAAACAGCTTTGGTGGAGAAGAACGGTATTCTTGGGGGAACGATAACAGTGGGCGCTGTCAATTTCCCAGGTTTGTTCCATGCTTGGGGACAGCAGGTCATTGATGGAATCGGCTGGGAGATTATTATGGAGACTGTTCGTATGGGCGGTGCCATATTACCGGATTTCTTGGCCATACCGGAGAAGCATTGGCATCAACAAATTAGGGTCAACCGTTTTGTTTACGCTGCAGTATTGGACGAGTTCATCTTGCGGGCCGGTGTTGATCTAAGATTGCACGAAATGCCCGTTTCTGTTGCTGATCAGGACAACCAGCTTCTTGTTTCTGTTGCAGGTAAAGGGGGCATAAAGGTGCTGCAAACCCGCAAGCTTGTCGATTCTACGGGCGATGCCGATTTGTGCGGAATGTTGGGATATGCCCGAGAGAAAAGTGAGAAACTTCAGCCAGGAACGTTGATCAATGAAATCGATGGATACGAGTTTTCGAGTATCAATCCCGACGAGCTACAGCGGGTGTACGATGAAGCATTAGCCGAAGGCAGCATAAGGGTCACCGACCACCCTGCAAGCAATCCACCCTTTTATAACGATCTGCGATCTGGGGTAATCAGTATGCATATTCCAGGTATTGATGGTTCCACCTCGGAATCCAAGACGGAAGCGGAAGTTACGGCAAGGCAGACACTCTTGCGGATTTACCGTTTCCTGCGACGGGTACCCGGTTGTGAGCATCTGTCGGTTCGTTATGCTGCGAACGAGTGCGGCATCAGGGAGACTTGGAGAATAATCGGAGAGACTAGGATAGACGAGGCCTCTTACGTTTCTGGGTTTCATTGGCCGGATGCAATCTGCTATAGCTTTTATCCGATCGATCTGCACCATCCGAGCGACAATACCGTTATTAAGCATTATTTGGATAAGGGAGTCGTCGCAACAATTCCCTATGGTGCATTAATACCGGTTAACAGTGACCATCTGCTAGTGGCTGGACGCTGTCTTTCTGGAGATCAGATGGCTAATTCGGCTTATCGGGTTCAGGCTACTTGTATGGCTACCGGCCAAGTTGCCGGGGCTGCTGCGGCATTAGCTGCCAAATTGGAAGTGTCGCTAAGGAAGGTGCCTTTGGCAGCACTTAGAGCTTTGCTTCTCGAGCATAGTGCTATCGTTCCTTGATAACGCTGTTAAGTATGTACTATCCTACTTGCTGGTTTTTGTGACACTTGGTTTCTTTATATATACGAGTGCGGTCAAGACTGTTTACCTTCAAGAAGCTGACCGGACTGACGCCTATGGAATACAGGGAGTGGATCACGGAGCTGGAATAATACAAAAAGCCTGCACAAAAGCGCGATTCTCCCCCTTTGACATGATTAAACGTAATGAAAATGACAAAACAAAGACTGCATTGGAGGAGATCAAGTCTCCGGAGGGTATGAAGCCATTTATAATTTATAGCAATAGGCAATGAGTCATGCGCTGCGAGCCTTTTTATATTGGTGTTAATAGTCAGTTCATTGCGCTAACGGATAACTCCATTAGAAGAGGCAGTTAGTGTTATCGGCTGCCTCTTCCCCGCTAACTGGTAGATTACTTCAAACCTTGCTGTTATTATGGGCAATTTAAAAATAATTGTAAGAATCCGCCGCTATTTCGCTCTAAAAGAATTAGGTTTCGCTCAAAAATACAGGTGGTAACTAATCTCATGCATCTGTCAGAGCAAGTTGCAAAGCACGCTGGGGTATCGAAGTGTTCTACTGGTTAATCAACAGGTGTGGTATTTTTTGATTTAAATTATCTATAAAAAATCACAAGTGACATGAGAAGTTTTTTAAATGTTCCGTATAACCGACCTTTATAACCATGCCTCTAACTGAACGGAATTATGTCTATCACAGAAATATGTCTATTGTTGAACTAATATCCTGTCGCTATAATTAACCTAAAATAAGGTTGTTTTAAAAAATGAGGTGTACCTATTAGGAATCATTGGTTTTCACGGATATTGATTTCTTATGTACCGGTTTTTTTGATTGTTGTTACTTTGCTCATTTTATTTCTTTTTCTGGGAGTGAGTGAGGTACTAAAGAAGGAAGCCCAGGAAGCTAATCGAATTTATTCCACACAAGTAATGAAGCTTATTGATCAATCGCTTTCGGCTATTGATCAAAGTATTATCAATGAAATTATAGCAGACCACAGCAGTATTCGTGATTTTTATAAACCACAGCAAGAAATTAACCATTTATTCCAAACCTATGAAGCTTCACTTGAATTGAATAATCTAGTCTTAAAGCATGCCATTATCGATTCGATTTATCTTTACCGTTACTCGGATCAAGCCATTTTAAGCAAGAACCGTTTTATTCCGCTCAGCGAATTTGGGGATAAGGAATTTCTGCAAGCCCAAATGACCGGAGATGTGTCGCTTCAATCATGGAGGGGAAGTAGACAATATGTGGAGTTCTCCTCTCAGACGGAGCCGATATCTGTAATAACACTTGTTCGCAGCGTGATTTTATTTTCCGGGGAAGAAGGCAAGATTGTCACCAATGTCAAAATAACGGCTTTACAGAAGATACTTCAGGATTTATTTGATTCGGGGATCAGCTACGCGGAGCTTGTGGATGGTGAGGGCAATGTAATTCTGTCAAGAAATGGTTCCGAGTTAGAGCGAGCCAAGCAGAAGCCAACAGAAATGTATTTATCCGATATTCACTCGCCGATAACCAATTGGCATCTCCGCAGCGGTGTCGAGGCGGGTAAGCTGTATTATTTTATTTCTAATTTTTCTTATATATGGCTTACTATTGGTCTGAGTATTGTTGCACTTGGAGTCATCTGGATTGTTTATATCACCCGTCGCAATTATCGTCCGGTCGAGCTTATGATTAATCAAATTCAATCGCTCTCCTTCAAGATTAGTCAGAAATTGGCTACGCAATCAGGAGGAAATCAGCTCCGTTTTATTGAGAATGCGGTAGAAAATTTAATAGAGGAATCGAATAAATTTCAACAAAGGCATGAAGAGAATATCGTATTCCGCAAGAAAGTATTTTTTCAAGAGGCTTTGGAAGGTTCGCGAGAGATCACACCTGAGCAATGGACGGACGAAATGATCAAGTTTGACCGTCCTGTGAAGTATAGCGGTTTTGAAGTCGTGTTATATGAAATGGATAAATTTACTGATTTTAAGATGAGCTACAACCAGAAGGATCAATACTTGTTAAAATTTATTCTGTGCAGTGTGATTGTGGAAGTGGCACAAAATAACGGTGTGACCGTTTGGCATGAGTGGATGGATCATCATATCGTAGGGGTGCTTTATCAGTATCAGGATGAGCAGGGGGAGAATTCCGAGCGGCTTGCAAGTATGCTGGAGGAAGTGCGTGAATGGGTGCAGAGCAACCTGACGTTTACCGTTACGATTGGTGTAGGCAGTTTAATCAAGGAACCCGCATTGATTTATCGTTCATACGACGACGCAAAGCAAGCGCTTGGCTATAAGTCTGGTTTGGGCAACAATCGAATCATTGCTTACAACGATATCGAAATGTCTCCGAAAGGGGATATGTTCCGTCATCTCCAGCCTGTACGGAAGCTGTCACAGCAATTCCGCTTGGGCAATCCAACGTGGGGGGAGGAGCTTGAGGCATTCTTTGATGAATTGGAGAGAACACTGCTATCCAGAGAAGATGTAGAGAGTATACTAAATTATCTGATTTATCAAATGAACCGGGAGCTCATGGAGCTTTCGGAGGACTATGGCGAAATATGGCGAAATAAAGGGCTGCTGCCTATCAATGAATTATTGCAGCGGTTTGATACTTTACGGGAATTCCGTGGTAAGGCAAGTCTGATTCTGACTGAAACATCAGAACATCTGGAGCGTATACGTGAAGGCAGGAACAATAGGAGCCTGCTTGCCGAGGTAAGGAGCTATATTGAAGCCAACTACTTTGATCCGGATCTTTCCTTAAATCATTTAAGTGATAAATTCCAAATCAATTCGAAATATGTAAGTCAACTATTTAAAGAAGAATTCGGGGAAAACTTTGTTGATTATTTGGCCTTCGTGAGGATTGAGCATGCCAAACAACTGCTGAGTGATACTTCCATGTCTGTACAGGATATTGCCGGAAAGGTCGGTTATCAGCATAGTGTCTCTTTTAACAGGGTATTCAAGAGAATTACCGGGAAAACGCCAGTTGTATTCCGCAGTGAATCAGTAAAGTGAGATTCTTTCGCTGCTCTATGTTCATAAAGCCTTCGCGTATGAATCTTTCATATGTTTGAGGCTTTTTTTTGTGGTCAAAATTGAATGCCAAGCCAGATAAAGGAATTGTTTCGAGAACTGGACGGAAATATGACTGTTACTGAATTGTGTCTATTATTGAGCAAGTATCCTCACGACGGCAATTATAGTGAAGGCAAATCGCATATCCCAGCTTATACAGAAAATTGTTTAACAACAGATTCTTGTCTATTGCAGGCGTAATATGAATATCCCTACACTTAGTTTTATAACAGACACCACAGAAGAATGGAGGGTAAGCATCAAATGGTAACTATCAATAAAAAGAGATTAAGAAAGGAAGGGTAGGCATCAAATGGTAACCATCAAGAAAAAGCGATTGAAAGAAAATTTTCCACTGTTTATCATGTTTACCCCTGTGTTATTGTTTTTTATTATTTTCAAATATATACCTATGCTAGGACTGATTATTGCTTTCAAGGATTACAATCTGTTTCAAGGTTTTCTCGACAGCCCATGGGTAGGACTTAAGCACTTTCATTATATTTTCTCGAATCCCGAAACGGTTCGAATTGTGAAGAACACCTTTGTGTTAAGTTTAACGGGCATTTTATTTGGCTTTCCATTGCCGGTTATATTGGCTATTCTCTTAAACGAAGTACGCAGGATGTGGTTCAAACGCTCGATCCAAACGTTGATTTATTTACCTCATTTTTTTTCATGGGTCATTATCAGCGGGTTTGTTTTCACGATATTTAATCAGGAAACAGGCATTGTTAATCATGTAATTGAACGGATAACCGGAGAGACCTATGCGTTTCTTTATCACAATTTCTCCTGGTGGTCGATTTTTATCGGATCGGCGTTATGGAAAGAAACCGGGTTTTCAGCGATCATCTATCTGGCAGCAATAACAAGCATCGATACCAGCTTATATGAAGCGGCCAACCTGGACGGTGCTAATAAATGGAAGCAAATTTGGCATATTACGATTCCTGGACTGGCTTCGACCATGATTCTTATTCTGATTATTTCCTTGGGGCGTGTAATGGAGGTTGGATTTGATCAAGTGTATGTATTGCGAACGCCTGTCGCGACTCTATCGGACGTCATTAGCACTTACATATATCGGATTGGTGTACAGAATTCACAATTCAGTCTGACAACTGCACTGGGCTTATTTGAATCATGTATCGGATTAATTCTGGTGCTGACTGCCAATCAAATCGCAAAACGTTATAACCAGAGCTTATGGTAGGAGGGACTTTAGAATGAAAACCAGTAAGGGAGAACGCGTTTTTTTCGCCGTTAATTACGTTCTTTTGGCTTTATTCGGGATTAGTGCATTGGTGCCCTTAATCAATATTTTGGCAGTCTCATTGAGTGATAGTTCTGCCATTATCTCGGGAAAGGTGTCGATTTGGCCGATCGGTTGGAACATCGAAGCCTATAGACAGCTTATCGAAGGAACAAGAATTATTCACGCTTTGAAAAATAGTATCATCATAACAGTGGTTGGTGTTGCCCTGAGTATGTTATTTACAATATTGGCTGCCTATCCACTGTCTAGAAATACATTCTATGGTAGACGTTTCTTTACATTGGCGATTGTGTTCACGATGTTGTTCGGCGGTGGATTGATCCCAAGCTTTCTGGTCATCAAAGAATTGGGGTTGATTAACTCTTACGCTGCGATCTGGCTGCCGACCTTGGTCAGCGCATTCAATATGATGATTATGCGAACATTCTTCCTCAATATTCCCTCTGAACTAGAAGATGCCGCACGAATAGACGGATGCGGAGAATACAGAATGCTGCTGCAAATTTTTCTCCCGCTCTCCTTACCAGTCCTTGCCACGTTGACTTTGTTCTATTCTGTAGGGTATTGGAACCAGTTTCTAACAGTGCTCCTGTACATCAATGATGCTAAGAAATACAACCTTACTGTACTTGTGCAGAATATGGTGGCAAGTCAGCAGCTGCTTCAGCAAATCAATACATTTCAAGCGGAAGACTCGGTTTCTATGACACCAGAAGCGATCAAAGCAGGAGCAGTTGTGATTTTGCTGCTACCCCTAATGATCGTGTATCCATTCTTGCAGAAATATTTTGTAAAAGGTGCCTTAGTTGGTGCAGTTAAGGGATAGAGGCTGTTATGGATTGCTAAGGAGGTGATGTCAATCGGTTAGAGTATATAGAATGGAGTAGGAGTATGAATGGGCAAGGGTATCAATGCTCGGAGAAATGAACGAAATATAATCAGGAGGGTTAAATATGAATGGGATAAAAGCAGGATATCGTACAAAAATAAGGATCGTTTTGGCATCGGCATTGGTTTTATTGATTATGAACGGTTGCTCCAATAGAAAGGATAACACAGTAAGTGATACAGCTTCTCCAGACGCGAGCGCATCCGGACAGTCTACTAAACCGGCGACAATGAAGCCGAAGTCGAAAATATCGGTTTCCGTCTATGACCGGGGGAATGTACCAGCTGCCGAAGGCACTATAGACAACAACCGCTGGAGCAAATGGATCAATGCCAACGGACCGGCCAATGTAGAGTTTGTCCCGATTCCACGTTGGGAATCGCTGCCGAAGCTAAATACTTTGTTTGCCTCGGGAACGGCTCCTGATTTAATTTTTGAATTTGATGCAAAAATTAAAAATCAGTTTCTTGCGCAAAAGCAGTTTATGCCAATAGATGATATGGTCAGCAAAAGTGTGGAATACAAAAAATTTCTTGAGCAGAATCCAGGCGTCAAGAAATTGGCAATGAATGAAGATGGCAAGATGTATTATTTTGGCCGTGTGGTTGGTCCTACGCTGAATGTGGGACTGGTGATTCGTGAGGATTGGTTGGAAAATCTGGGTTTGAAGTCTCCGACAACCCCTGAAGAGCTAGTGGCTGTTGCCAAGGCGTTTACTGAACGGGATCCGGACGGTAACGGGAAGAAGGATACATTCGGTTACCATCTAAGCTTCATCGGCGGGGGAATAATCGATCGTATGTACAATAGTGGTGAAATCCCAGACGGCATGCTCCTAAATAATGGAGAGCTTGTTCGGCAGTGGGATAATTCCAAAGCTGCTCTGCAATTGAAGAAGCAGCTGTTCGATGCAGGAACGGTAGATAAAGACTTCTTGACAGATAAAGGGGAAAAGGCGCTTCAGGACTTTGTCAACGGCAAGCTTGGTATTTACGGTATTAATAATATCAACTCAGTCAATGGTGCGGGATACAAAAATTTCGAAACGTTACGTAAAAATAATCCAAATGCCAAAATTAAATTTATTCCATTTCCAACGACAGTATACGGTTCATACAGCTGGGGCTGGGAACCGATTCAGTTGATAGCGGCGGTGAATGCGAAAGCCAAGAATCCTCAGGCTGTTATGGACTATATGGACTTTCTTACCAAGGATTCGACGCAATTGTCAATGACATATGGTGTCGAAAATGAACATTGGAAGATGGGAGAGGATGGTTGTCCGAAGCAGATTGATCCGGCCAAATCAAAAGCTGAGGTGGACTATAACGGAGATTTCCGAATGCAGGCCAACATAGGGATAGGTTTGCTTGCCAAATGCGCGCAACCGGAAAAAGTATTCGATGCGAAAGTTCCGCTGCAGAAGGAATATATGGATCTACAGCTTCAGCAAGCGAAGCCTGCTTATTTAAATCCAGAGCGTCCTTTCAACGGATTCACGGCTTCGGGTTATAATCCGGCCCTTCCACAAGATTTATCGGCTTTTTCGGCTCAATTAACGCAATCGATCAGCGATATTTTCAACAAAGCAATTGTGAGCGGTGCTTCTTATTCTGTGGATCAGGCGATAAACGATGCTAAAACAGCCTGGAGCAAAGGCAGCGGCGACAAAATCGAGGCATGGTACAAAGACTGGTACGCCAAGAATAAAGATAAAATTTACACAACAGCAGAAATATACAAGCAGTATGTAAAGTAGGCTTTTACGATAGTTGATTAACCAAAATATAGCAGTATACAAGTCTACCACGTTACAACCTAGTTTAAACTCTTCTGAAAAAAGAGGATGTGCAAAAAATTCTTAGGCGAGCTGGGTTATGAAGATACGGCACGTAAATTCACAGCCCATCAGTCTGGAGGAAAAATTGAAGTAGATATGATGAAATACGCCGCCGGGATAACAGTCCATATACGTTATTCTGGCATCCGCATATGATTGCCAATATTCGTTGAGTGATTTAACGCATGATTAACAGAGGAGGTTAAATGCATGAAACATGCATTCCGATGTAAATACCTAACAATAGGGATACTGATTGTGTTGTTTATGAATGCGATTAATGTACAAGCAACGGCCAATTTTGAACCACAGATAGCGCCAGCCATGTCAGAGGGAAATCAACCATTGCCTGATCCTGAAGATCCTCTGGCTTCTGAGTTGGCTGAAAACGGCATAATGATTGTTGATGATTCTTTTGATGAGGGGGATTGGGATGGGTGGTACCCTCTGGCAGAAGGAGGAAGTATTATTGTCGATGAGGAGAGCGGTGGTATAAAGCTTCACAAAATCGAAGCTGCGGGAAATCTGGATGTTATGAAAAGAATCAGCCCCGTTAGTGGCATAGTTAGTATTGAATACGATGTCAAAACAGATGAACTGGAAAAATGGAAATGCGCGGCCTATATCATGGATGGAAGCAATAGAGATATAGCGGCCTCCGTAGCGTTTGATAATGGAAATATAAAGATATACAACGGCGCACAGCTTGAAACGGTGCAGGGCTTTAATCCGGGACAATGGTATCATTTGAAATTAGATATCAATACGGATTCGGATACCTTCGATTTTTATATTGACGGGCAGCAACAATGGTATAATGCAAAATTAAGAAATCCCATCAATCATGTTGGTCAGATGCTGTTTAAAATGGGGGATTCCAGTAGTGGCACCCTGTATTTTGATAACGTGAAAGTATATACGGGTGTCAGAGGCTCAAAGGTTGAGGGTAGCAAGACACCTGTAGATAGTGCATCCGGAATATCAGATGATTTTGAGGACGGTCAAATTGGTATGGCGCCTGACGGATGGGCTGTACTTGAAAACAACGGCTTTGTTGCTGTAGAGCATACTCCTGGCAGTACCGGTAAAAGTATGAAGCTGACGAAATCACAAATGACGAATGTAACGGGAGCTTCGGTAAGTGCCACAAAAAATTTCAGCTCCATGCTTACTGGCAAGGTAAGCATGGAATATAAATTTTTGACGGAGGAGATTCCTTCTAAGTGGAAAGCCATGTATATTGCGGAAAATCTAAAAAATGCTATCAGTCTGGCGATCGATGGTACTAAGCTTAAAATATTGGGACCCTCAAGCAAAACGAAAATTATTATAGATAATTTACAAGCCAATCGGTGGTACAGCATTAAAGTGATTGCAGATACTGTAAAAGATACACTGGACCTATTCATTGATGATCAAGAGTACTTAACAGATGAGCCCTTCAGATTTACCGTAGCGGGGCTGAACAAAATGGACTTTATCATGGCAAAAGACAGTATGGGCACCCTGCACATTGATGATGTAAATATCAAAAAACTGGAGGAAGAGGTAGTTGTCCAGGTTCCTGGCTATAATCCAGACCCGGCAGTTCCGGGATATTCGTTAGGGGACTACGCCCATGCGGAGCCATTGCCTTCAGGAATCATTATAGAGGCCGAGGAGATGAGCCTGAGTAACTACGTAGTAGAGGATTCTCAAGTAGCACACAATGGAAAAGGGATTGCGGTGGAGAAGCCAGGACTTGGCATTGCTGCTTTTTCATTCTACGGTGCTTCCGGCTATTATGCCGTCCATGCTGGGTATTATGAAGCAGAGGGCAAATATGACAGCGTTTACAAGATGAAGCAAAATGGAAGGGAGATCGATTATTGGCTGGGGCAGTATGATGATGATGCGCTTCATGTGAGACATGCCAAAGAATATTTGTATATCAATCAGGGAGATATGTTCACGTTGGAAGGGGTTTATGGAAAGGACCCCGCCAAGTTGGATTATGTGGAGTTTTCCGCAGCGATTTCAAGAACTCTGGATAGAGGCCATTTGATAGATGATTCCTATTGGCAGCCTGTGGGCTGGATTCCAAGTAGCTGGACTGTTGGGGAAGAAGGCGGAACGGCGAGTTTACGTAAACTGAATGATGAAACCCCTTTCATTTTTGACGATGTCAGCAGTATAAAGAGTGTCTGGGGAGAAAGACCGTTTTTGCCTCAATCGGAAGGGGTTGTCACCCTTGATTTCAAGGTCCGCTTTGTAACCAGAGCAGATGGCGTAAGCTTTGAATTGCGAAATGGTGCTGTTCCCGCCATTAAATTGATTACGGCAAACGGAAATATTGAATATGAGAATACCGATGGCAGCCGCTCCGTTATAATGCCGGAATACATGGGAAATGTCTGGTATGGAATCAAGGTGATTGCCGATCTGGATGCCGGTAAGGCCAGTGTTTATATAAATGGAGCAGGTCATAAGATAGAAGCTGCCAGCTTCAGCAATCCTGCAAACACACTGGATAATGTGTATATCCGGACACCGGAGCAAGGTGTGGCCAAGCTGGCCATCAATGTGATGGAGCTCTATAAAGGATATTTGATTTACGATAATTTCATCACAACCTCTCCGGGTAATATGCCCTCGGGTTGGACTGTGCGGACTGAAGGGGGAATTGGACAAATACAGGAAATGAGAAGCAACCTGTATTATGATTGGAATTCATTCAAATTGGAGGATATAAGTGTTGGGGATAGCGTATATTTGTCCAAGAGCTATCCGCATCAGGCGGGACAGATTACCTTGGAGTATGAGTTCCTTCTGCCTTCCAAGGTGGATGGAATGTCCATGGTGATTGGAAGCGAAAATGTGCCGGGAGTAAAGATTGTCACAGACGACGGAAATATAGTCTATGAAGCTGCCGATGGGGCAATCGTCAAGCTTTGGGAAAACTATAAAGGGAATATGTGGTATAGCATGAAGATTGTTGCGGATGCCTCCTTGGGTACGGCAGATATCTATGTCAATAATATCAGGAAGGCATCCCAGGTTTTTCTGAGGAATCCGGTTAATAGCCTGAATTCGATACAATTTATAACACCCGGAGATGCTACCGGCGTTATGTGGCTGGATGATGTCAAATTATTTCAAGGAACCTATATCAGCAATGTGCCGGAGCCTATTGCTGCCTCTGTCGAATCACCATATTTGGTAGGTGTCCAGACCTGCGATTTGTGGCGGGAAGGAGGTCACTTCGGGTATGATGCGATAGCTCCTTACGATAACAGGACACCACTCCTGGGGTACTTTGATGAAGGGAATCCTGAGGTAGCGGATTGGGAAACCAAATGGATGGTGGAGCATGGAATCGGCTTATACTATCCGGCCTGGTACAGACCGAAGGGTTCATTGGGATCGCCAATCAAGGAGCCGAGAAATTCGGCAAAGCTGCATCAAGGCTTTATGAATTCCAAATATTCGGACAGGATCAGCTTTGCCATACTGTGGGAGAATGGCACAGGAGCCATGGATGCAGAGGACTTCAAGGAGAATGTTGTCAACTATTGGATTGAACGCTACTTCAAGCATCCGTCCTATTTGCTGATTGATAATAAGCCGGTTATAGGTATATGGAAGACGGATGATCTGGCAGGTCAGTTAGGCGGGAACAGCGGGAATGCAGCCGTATTTGAGGAGATTGATGCGGCGCTGAGGGCGGAAGGCTTTGCCGGAGCCATCTTTCTTGCCCAGCTTAGCGGAGCGGATGCGGCCAAATCCCAGGAGCTAAAAGAGCGAGGCTATGACTATACCTACATTTATAACCATACTTCAAATGAAATGGTCAAACAATTGGACCGGCTGCAAAATCAGAAAAATACCAATGCTCTCCCTGCCATTTCATCGATTTCTCAGGGATGGGGAGACGAACCCTGGGGAATGTCGGAGCGCAAGACCAATATTCCGCTGAATGAATGGAAAGCAGGCTTGGAATGGTTAAAGAGTAACTATATGCCAGATAATGGAGATGAGGCTGCCTCTCTTGGGAGCAGGCTGCTATTATTGGGCAATTGGAATGAAATAGCGGAAGGGCATGCCCTGATACCTAGCAATATTTCAGGTTTTGGTTATCTGGACGGGATAAGAGAGGTGTTTTCTACAGATGCCCCTGCCCACACGGATATGGTTCCCAAGGATGTCGGGTTAGGTCCTTATGACACATTAACGCCCAAGCAATGGTCGACTATCGGTGCAACTGGCAATATCGATAAGATAGCACCCGTAAGTGTCGCATCTGTAAGTCCTGCTGAACCTGACGGCAGCAACGGATGGTATAAGTTGGATGCAACGGTAAGCATATCGGCCATGGATAATTTATCAGGAGTCGCGAAAATAGAATACCAAGTGAATTACGGGGATTGGATCACTTATAATGGTTCCATACCTGCATTCGGTGAAGGGATTTATACCGTTAATTATCGTAGCACAGATCAAGCAGGCAATGTAGAAGCCCAACAAACGCTAACGGTTCAGATTGATAAAACACGGCCGGCAGATGCAACGTTAGCAGCAGATATTACAGCGCCAACTAACACTGGTGTCACTGTATCGATCAGCTATCCGGCTGATGTATCGCTGAAAGAATACAAAGTGGGCGAAAACGGTACTTGGACTGCGTACACGTCACCTGTCCTCATTTTAGATAATGATACAGTGTATGCAAGAGGAACTGATGCTGCAGGCAACGTATCGAATGTAACCACCTATGTGGTAAGTAATATCAATAAGATAGCACCCGTAAGTGTCGCATCTTTAAGCCCAGCTTTACCTAACGGAAGCAATGGATGGTATACTTCGTCTGTAACGGTAAGCATATATGCTACGGATCATTTATCTGTCATGGAGAAAATAGAATACCAAGTGAATAACGGGGAATGGATCACCTATACGGGTTCCATGCCTGCCTTCAGTGATGGGATTTATACCGTCAATTATCGCAGCACGGATCAAGCAGGCAATGTAGAACAGATCCAAACCATCGAGTTTAAAATCGACACAACAGCACCAACCCTAACCGTTCAATTAGATAAAACGTCTCTATGGCCGGCGAATCACAAAATGGTGGCGATAAATGCCGCATTGAATTCGCGCGATGCCGTATCAGGCGTTGCATCGGTGGTGTTAACCTCGATTACGAGCAATGAGCCGGACAGCGGCCAAGGCGACATTCAAGCCGATTTGGGTACTGCGGTCGCTTCTTTTAACTTGCGTGCCGAAAGACTAGGCAAGGGTACGGGACGTATATACACGGTTACTTATACGATAACCGACCAGGCTGGCAACCAAACGAATACATCTGTAACCGTTACAGTGCCTCATAATCAATAGATAAGAAAATATGAATTTTCGGGGAGTCACGAGAGTGGCTCCTTTGGTGTATTTATGGCAGGTTGGAAATAATGGAAAAAAATTTGCTCGTGAACACCCTTGTTATATTAGAAATATGGTCAAATTCATTAATTTTTGGCTGGAGATGTTTGGGCCGGAGCGGGTTATGTTCGGTAGTGATTGGCCAGTCTGTCTGCTTTCTGCGGACTATGATCAGGTTATGGAAATTTTGTTAAATTCGATTCCGCTGCATTGGGGAGAAACAGAGCGAGCGCAACTATTTGGCGGAAATGCGGAGCGTTTCTATAAACTTTAATAGGGGGTACTCAATGACTAACGAAGGCGGTGACTGTATTAGGTAAAGCGATAGGTCAGATCTCACGCAATCGATTCCTACCTTTTTTTAAAGCGGGGCGTTATGGTCAAAATTAATTCGCGAAGCGCATAATTGCCAGCGTCGACGAAAGCTTACAGCGGCTTCAAACCGATTATCTTGACATGCTATTTTGCATGACATTGAGTTTGTGCCCTTCGCTGAAGTGTCGGAAGGAGCTTTTTATGCTCGGGAGAGTTTGAAGCGCTCCGGCAAAAATTAGGTTCTACGAAGTTTACGGTTTACCATTGTCCGTTTTCGAGAAAACGATTAATTACTTTCATAGTCGGAACGCGACCAGTGAAGATTTTCATATATTTCGACCGAATCGTCTTACGTCAAAGTTGACCTTGCGATATGCACGGTTTCCTCAGTACTACCAATGGATGCGAAAAGCCTGCTGTTCTTATAAGCAGGCTCTTCTTAATAAGCTTCGGTGAGTAATATTACAATAATTTGCTCTTGAGATACTTTCACATTTCTATGTCATGTTGTCTATTTTGAAGCTAATTTCTTTAACTACTTTTCTTCGATATAGGCCTGGGGTAACGCCAGTAAACTTCTTAAATAACTTATGAAAATAAGGTAAGCTCTCATAACCGCAATTGTGGGCGATCGTATCAATACCTAAGTCAGTAGTTAGGAGCAGCTCCTTTGCAGTTGAAATCCGCTTGGCATTCACATAGTCGGTGATGTTCATCCCGGTTAGTTGTTTAAACACCCTGGATAAATGAGCGGCTGAGACTGAAGCGTGCTTAGCCAAATACGAAAGTCCAGCGATTTGCTCAGTGTGAAACTGATCCAAGTGTTGCAGGATGTTTAGTAACCAGGAGGGGCCGACATCGGACGCTGCCAGTTGATGATGGGATTCTTTTAATATCAACCGATTAATGCTGATCAGAAGGCTATTTAACTGCAGTTGAATTGCGTATCTAAAACCAGCTTCGTTTTGTTCTAATTCTTCATGCATTTGTTTGAGTTTTTCTTCGAGATGAGGGCGCATGGCTGGTGGGAGAACAAGCTTATAGCTCTTATATTTTCGGGCTCGGTCAAAAACTTGCATATTCGTAAACGAATCACCAGCTGAATAGTGTCCGATCAGTTGCGGATCAAAAAAGACAGCAGTGGCAGTAATTGGAGATTCAGAATCTGGCAATGCCTGATGAATGGTATTGCCAGGAATGATGAAGAGATCTCCTTCATTCATCTCATAGAGCATTTGGTTTAAGAAAAACGTACCTTTTCCACTATAAACATAAACTAATTCAAAGCGATCATGAAGATGCTCTGGTAGTTCACGATTTGGTGTCTTTTTGTCCTTAAATACGATGTCAAATGGCAAGAGGTGGTCGTTAATAAAGTTTTTTATTAGCGGTTTTTGCATTTTCCGAACCTCCCAAAATCATCTCACTTCATTATTTCTCTTATGTATAGAATATCAAAATAGAGTATGTTTTTGCAAAGGTAAAGAATTATCAAATGCCATAATCCTGTTACAATAATAAGTGTGCACACCAAAATCAGGGAGGCTATGCTTACTAAAAAATTGATGCCACTTATTGCCTGAATGCGCATCAACTGGGTGAGAATATTGTTGTTTTAACAGCACTAACCTTGGAAGAAACTCAATTATTCATTTATAGGCTGAATCGAATCCTAGGATTCATTCTCATAACAACGCTAGGTTGCGTGCTAGTCATACTATGCCAGGTAGTTTAAGTGCTGCCAATGCTGTATTTGGATTGTTCGAAAAATCTCATCAAAGGAGCCAGTCATCGATGGACGTCGTTTACCAATTTGAAGAAGTAGCGAGACTTCCCTTGCCCGGGGATAACTGCGCCGTTGCGATTCACCAATTGAACTCCGGTACCGTCATTCAGTATGAAGGCCAAATCCTCACCTTGGATTACACGGTTATGGAAGGCCATCGATTTGCGGTGAAAGCGATCGCTCCTGGTCAAGATTTGCTTTCGTGGCATTTGCCTTTCGGCGTGGCGATTAAGCAGATTGAGCCCGGCCACTATGTGATCAACGAAACAGTACGTGGAGCGCTCAGTGTGCGCCAGTTGACATTCGCAGTGCCGGCGGAGCCCAATTTCGCGGATCAAGTTTCTCCTTATATCCTTGACGAGGAGAACTTTCGGCCGGCTCAGGCATCGCCAGTTTATGAGGATACGCGCACATTCATGGGATACCGCCGCCATGAAGATCGCGGGGTTGGCACCCGGAACTACATCGTACTGCTCGGCACCACCTCGCATACAGGGAGCTACGTGAATGAGCTTGCCTCTCGTCTGCAAAGTGAATGGAAGAACGATTCTAATATAGACGGGTTCGTTCCCGTCGCTCATACGGAGGGCGGCACAGAGAAGCCGAATAATGTGGACTTGCTGCTGCGGACGCTCTCAGGTTTCATGGTCAACCCGAACGTCGGAGCGGTATTGGTTGTCGATTATGGCAATGAATCGGTCACGAACAAGATGGTAGAGGCTTATGCACGCGAGCATAACTATCCGATCGATGAAGTGCTGCATAAGTTCGTGTCGCTTACAGGCAGCTTTGAAGAGGAGCTGGTTAAAGGTGAAGCGATAGTGCGGGAATGGCTGTCAACGGTTAACACGATGCAACGGACGCCTGAATCCATCCGCCACTTGCGAATCGGCTTGCAGTGCGGCGGTTCGGACGCATTTTCCGGAGTATCCGCGAATCCGCTGCTCGGTTGGGTTTCAGAACAATTGGTGCGTTACGGCGGTGCGGCTAGTCTAGCCGAAACTGATGAGTTGATTGGCGCGGAGCCCTATGTCTTGTCAAAAGTACGTAACGTGGAAACCGCGCGCAAATTTCTGGAACTTGTGAACCGATTTAAGGAGCGCACTTCCTGGCACGGCACCAGTGCGGAAGGTAACCCGTCAGGTGGCAACATGTATCGCGGCTTGTACAACATCTATCTCAAGTCTATAGGAGCCGCTATGAAGAAAGACCCGACAACTCGGATTGATTATGCAACTGAGTACGGGGAGCTCATGAAGGATGGCGGCTACTATTTCATGGATAGCCCTGGAAATGACCTGGAGAGCATCGCCGGACAGGTAGCCGCAGGCTGCAACATGATCTTCTTTACAACGGGAAATGGTTCGATCACCAACTTTCCATATGTGCCTACGGTCAAGGTGGTCACGACAACTCGCCGCTTCCAATTGCTTTCGAACGATATGGATGTGAACGCGGGGCAGTATCTGGAAGGCAAGTCGATGGATGAGCTGGGCCAAGAGGTATTCGAGTTGGCGCTCCAAATTGCCTCTGGTCAGCGAAGCGTCGGCGAGAAGGCGGGCCATGCCCAAGTACAAATTTGGCGCAACTGGCAGCAGAACGATGCGAGTCAGCTGGAGACGCTGCTTCACACTCCTGTACCGACAGGAGATCCGATAGAAATTAAAGATGATGCTATAACGATGGTTAACCCGATCCAATTTTCCTTTACTCGACATCGCAATCGGCAATCTAGTGACAATATCGGCTTGATCGTGCCGACCAGTCTTTGTGCCGGACAGGTAGCGGGCATGATCACAAGGCGCCTGAACGAGCAAGGAGCAGGGCAGCCTGAGCTCTCGCGTTTTGTCACATTGGCGCACACGGAAGGCTGCGGCACCTCGGGGGGGCCAGCCGAATCGCTGTTCGCCCGCACGATGATCGGCTATATTACGCATCCGATGGTGGAGCATTGTTTGCTGCTAGAGCATGGCTGCGAGAAAACACATAACGACTACATGCGCCATCAGATGGATGTGATGGGCGTCGATGCGAGCCGTCTTGGTTATGCCAGCATCCAGCTTGATGGCGGAATTGCCAAGGTGAGCGAGAAGGTTGAGGCCTGGTTCGCCAATCGATTGGTTGCGGCCGATACTGCGGAGAAGGTGACTGTCGGCTTGGAAGGACTGCGCATCGGGATCGTAAGCGTTGGTGCTATTAACAAAAATGCCGGCGAGCAGTTGGGGGTACTGACCAAAATAATTGTCGGAGCTGGTGGCTTGGTCGTCATTCCCGAGAACAGCGGATTGCTTGCCGAGGATGCGTTCAGTCAGCATCTATTTAGCACGTCTCAAGTTCGGCCGTCAATTGCCTATGGGGAACACGTCCACCGAAACGGCTTCCACATTATGGAGACTCCAACAACGCATGGGGTAGAGACGATCACAGGACTCGCCGCCACAGGTGTGGAATTAATAATCGCGCTGATCGGTGATCGTCCGATGCAGGCGCATCCTTTCGTCCCAATGCTGCAAGTGACGTCGGATCAGGACGTGCTGCATAACCATAAGCAAGATGTCGATTTGGTACTCGAGGGCAATCCGAGCATATGGGTGAATCATATTCTTGAGCGAAGCAAAGAAATTTTGGAACATTCTTATGTACCGCGTCTCTATCAGAAAGGAAATATCGATTTTCAAATGACACGAGGATTTTTGGGTGTGTCGTTATAATGCAGACAAAATCAGAAAGCGAGGAACACTCCATGACGAACGCATTATTATCCCAACGGCCGCTTGGCAGTACTGGCCTACTCATATCACCGCTATGTATTGGAGCCGCTCCGCTCGGGGATATGCCGGAGACCTTTCAATATAGCACGTCGGAAGAACAGGCATTGGTGACGTTGCGCACCGCCTTCGAAAGCCCAATCAACTTTCTGGATACGGCTGCAGCATACGGTGAAGGCGAGAGCGAACGGCGAATCGGTAAGGCTATTCATGCTAATGGTGGTCTTCCCGCAGGTTACGTGTTGGCAACCAAAGCCGATCGCGACTTTATGACCGGAGACTTCAGCGGCGAACAGATCAAACGTTCCATCGAAGGAAGCCTCGAACGCTTAGGACTTGATCGTCTGCAATACGTTTACATCCACGATCCTGAACATACCACCTTCGAAAATGTGATGGGATCCGGCGGACCGTTAGAAGTACTGCAAAAGTTTCAAAAGCAGGGAGTCATCGATCACATCGGAATATCCGGCGGACCGATCGATATGCTCATTCGTTATGTCGAAACGGGAGCGTTCAGTGCGGTTGAAACCCATAATCGATATACGCTGCTCAATCGGGCTGCCGAACCTTTGCTTGATGTCGCGAGTCGTATGGGCGTGGCGGTTATTAACGCCGCTCCTTATGGCAGTGGCATATTGGCCAAAGGACCAGAAGCATACGCACGTTATGCCTATAGCGAAGCTCCGCCACTCGTATTGGAGAGAGCGCGTATGTTCGCCAAGGTTTGCCTGGAATACGATGTTCCGCTTGCCGCCGCAGCACTTCAATTTTCGCTTCGCGATTCGCGGATCGCTAGTACGGTCGTTGGCATGAGTAAACCGGAACGGGTAGCCCAGACGTTGGAGCTCGCGAATTACCCGATTGCCCCTGAGCTATGGCCGGCGCTTGATGCCTTTGGCTATGATACGGAAGATCCCGAAGAGAATCGATTTGCTTAGTGGGTGGGGGTAGATCATGGTCATCGAGATCGATTCGTGACCGAGCTGCCTTGGTGATTCATTAAATTGGAACAATAATCTCGTCCCTAAGAGAAAGTCTTTGGGGCGGGATTTTTTAGTTGCTATAAAAAGATGATTTATACTGGAATTAACTTGGACGCAGTCGTAACCGGACAGTCCACAAAAAACCAATAATGCAAGAGCTTTTGCTTACCCGATTATTTCCCTGCCAGTTATCATTCGAAGCTGGGGATAAGTCGCGGTGGCTGCAAAGCTTGCAGCGTGGCGCTTCATAAAAAGTGTGAAAGAATAAGCCTTTCAAAGTACAGTGCTTTATGTTAGTATCAACATGTCTGACAACCTGATATCTAATTTTGAAAGGGGTGCATTTTATGAAAATATCGTTATTCATTACCTGCTTAAGTGACGCTTTATACCCGAAAGTCGGAGAGGCGATATCTCGAATTTTGAGCGATCGCGGCATTTTGCTGCATTTCCCGACCATTCAAACTTGCTGCGGGCAGCCCGCTTACAACAGCGGCTACTGGGAGGAAGCAAGGACAACGGCAAAAACAATTCTTGCTGCTTTTGAAGATAGCGACTTCGTCATCTCGGCCTCAGGATCTTGTACGTATATGATTCATCACTATGCGGATCTTTTCAAGGATGATCCGGAAATGCGGGACAAAGCCTTGCAATTACAGAACAAAACATATGAGTTCACGCAGTTTCTCGTAGGTGTACTTGGTATCACTGATCTTGGAGCGAGGTTTCCGCATAAAGTTACGTATCATCCCTCCTGCCACGGCAGCAGGCTTCTTGGTGTGAAGGAAGAACCGCTGGCTTTGCTGCGGCAGGTAAAGGAGTTAGAGCTGGTGCCTCTTCCTTTTGCAGAGGATTGCTGTGGATTTGGAGGAACTTTTGCTGTGAAAATGTCGGATATATCCGGGGCCATGGTGAATGAAAAAGTCGATCATGTGAAGGAAACGGAAGCGGAGGTGCTTGTCGGCCTGGATATGGCCTGTCTGATGAACATTGCCGGCAATCTGCGATTCCGAAATGAACCAGTCAAGGTTATGCATCTGGCTGAACTGTTATATGAAGGGGTGAAAAGGGCATGAGTCAAAAAGAAGCTGAAGGGAAGACGGTCAAGGAGCGGGCAGATCAGGCACTGAACGACGAGTTCCTTCGCAAAGCGGTTATGTTTACGACAGAACGGCTGCGGAACGGTAAACTTAAAGCCGCGGAAGAACACGGGAACTGGGAGGAATGGCGTGAAAGAGGCAGGCAAATTCGGCTGCATACCATCGCCTACCTGGATTATTACTTACATACGTTTGTTGAAAATGCTCGAGAGAACGGTGTCCATGTTCATTTTGCCGAGACGGCCGATGATGCTGTGAAGCTATCCTTGACCATCGCCAAAGAGAAAGCGGCCCGGACCGTCGTTAAGTCCAAATCCATGGTTACAGAGGAGCTGCATTTGAATCAGGCGCTTGCCTCTATTGGCGTTGAGGCCATTGAAACGGATTTAGGCGAATATATTATTCAATTGGCCGACGAAACGCCCTCCCATATCATCATTCCAGCGATTCACAAAAACCGGTATCAGATTGCTGACTTATTATCCAAGGAAGCAGGGGAGACCTTACCGCCCGATACGACGATATTGGCAGGATTTGTCCGCAGAAAGCTGCGGGAAAAATTTCTGGAGGCGGATATTGGCATCACGGGCTGCAACTTTGCTATTGCGGAAAGCGGGTCTATTGTTCTGTTTGAAAATGAAGGCAACGCACGAATGGTTTCCACCGTGCCCAAGACACAAATTACACTCATGGGCATGGAGCGGATTATACCAAGTTGGATGGATTTGGAGGTAATGGCGACACTGTTGCCGCGTTCGGCTACCGGCCAAAAGCTGACCGTCTACATGTCCGGAATTACAGGTCCGCGGCGTGGGTCTGATGCAGATGGTCCGGAGGAGATGCATATTATTATCGTCGACAACGGGCGTTCTTTGCAGCTTGGCGATCCGGAATTTCAGGAGCTGCTCAATTGCATCCGCTGCGGGGCCTGCCTGAATGCATGCCCCGTTTATCGTCATATTGGCGGTCACGCCTATGGGGGCACCTACAGCGGACCGATTGGGGCGGTGTTAACCCCTGCGCTCCAGAAGAACACAGCGGATTGGGACGACATTGCCAACGCTTCCAGCCTATGCGGCGCTTGTTACGAAGCTTGTCCTGTGAAAATACCGCTCCACGATATGCTTGTCTCACTACGTCGTCGCAAAGTGGAGCAGGGGCATGGCGACAAACTTGAACAAGCCGGGATGAGGGGCTTTGCAGCCATCATGGGAAGCGGGAAGAGATTTAATACCGTATTGAAACTGGCACGTATCGGCCAGAAGCTGGTCGTTCGCGATCAAGGTATTCGACTGCGCGTAGGGCCATTAAAAGGATGGAATACGTATCGAGTTGCGCCTAGTTTGCCTAAGGCTTCTTTCCGAGACAGCTGGGGTACGCTTGAACATCAAATACGTCAAGAATTTAAAGGAATAGACCCGGCTTTGCACAGTCGTATGCAAGATGCGTTGACGAAGAGAAAAAACCAAGGAGGACATCAAGGATGAGTGAGCGCAGTCAAGCATGGCTGGCACAATTGGACTCTCAGTCAGTTAAGGAACAAGAGCGGTTTATGAACGGCATTGCCAGTAAGCTGGGGCGAGCAAGAGTCGTAGAGAAGCCCGTGCATCCCTATCGGGGAGCACCAGATTTTTGGCATAAATTCGAATGGACGTTGGAAGAAAGAATTGAGCAGTTTACGACTAATTTTCAAGCGGCAGGAGGCTATGTTGTTAGGCTTGCTTCGATGGAGAAAGCGAAATTAGCGATAATTGATATCGTGCAATCATTAGGCGTTAACCGGATTATCCATCAGGATCAGCCTGAGCTGCATGCCCTTCATCTTAGCGATGTGTTATCGGAAGCGCAGATTTCCGCGTGGAATACGGACAGTCGGGAAAGCTGGAAAGCCGCAGCTGCCGCGGCCGACCTTGGCATCGTTCTTGCAGATGCAGCAGCGGCTTACACCGGATCGCTAACTGTGTTATCATCAAAGGAAAAGGGAAGATCGGTTAGTCTGCTTCCTACATCTTTGATCGTGATTCTTCCTGTGGAACGGCTGAAGACCCGACTAGGGGAGATTCTGATTCAATTCGATCAATCGGCAAGGAAGGATCTTCCCGCTGGCATTCACTTTATTTCAGGTCCTAGCCGCTCGGCGGATATTGAGAACGATTTAACCATAGGCGTTCATGGCCCTGGTATCGTGCATGTGCTAATCATCGGGTAAAAGAGGTTATAGCATGGAAGTCAATAAGCTGCTCAAACGCAATCATTATGACGAAATGGCTGATCAAATCAAGCAAATGATTCTGCAGGGACAACTCCAAACAGGCGATAAACTCCCGTCTACGAAAGAACTGTCCGAGCGATTTGGAGTTGGACGTTCCACGGCGCGTGAAGCACTCAGCGCGTTAAAAGCCATGGGACTTATCGAAATCCGGCAGGGAGGCGGCTGCAGAGTGATCAGCCAAGTGCCTACCGAGGTCTTATTGCCGGAGATGGCTTCCTTGCGGATGAATCGAACGACGCTGCTTGAATTAATGGAAGTCAGACAATCCCTAGAGGTGTCGATTGCCGCGATTGCCGCCAAGAATAGAACAGAGCAGGATTTGCATCAGCTTCATCTCGTTCTGAACGAAATGGTAAGCGCTGTAGGTAATGATATTGAAGGCGAGAGAACGGATGTATCCTTCCATGTGATGCTGGTTCAAGCCACTCATAATGCCATTATGGAACGAACCTGTCAATCCATCATGAAGCCGATGGAATCGATGATCCGGGATATTCGCCGAGCTGAATTGTACGCCAATCAGGATGTGGCCATTCAGCTTTTGAAAGAACATACACGGATTTACGAGGCTATTCGCAGGGGGGATCAAGAGCAGGCATCTCAAGCGATGAGATCGCATTTGGAGCATGTGGAAAGCATCTTGGTCAAATATATTTGACACTTAGTACTGTGAGGGATAGGGTTTTGGTGCAACTATTGAAACTAAAAAAAGATAGCCGTCTTATTGTTGGTTAACTATGCTGTCAAACCAAACAATTTTTTGATTAATTCAACTGCAGAGAGGACAGACGAATGATTGCATTCGACCTGTCCTTTCCTTATCATGTGCATGACTTCGATTCCCGCGATAGTTTTTTCGGCAGTTTTGAAAGACTTGAATCCCAACATTGGTTTTATGATTTTCTTTATGAATCGATGATCTTGTTCAATAATATTGTTGAGATATTTCTGTTGCCGAAGTAATGTTTCTTGTTTCATAACTTTCTCGTCCTTCAATTGCTGGACTGCGGCAGGGTACGCTGGGTTTTTATCGACAGTGATCACGCGTGGCGATTGATTGTGTGGTGAAGTCAACATCTTTTTGAAAAATCGTTTGGCCGCAGGAGCATCTCGATTTTCAGATAACATGAAATCAATCGTATTTCCGTTTGAATCCACCGCTCTGTAAAGATTTCCATTGTCCATTGACTTTAATGTAGGTCTCATCCGTCCGAAAGGAATCATTAGTCGGCTTTAAATAGGGACGAATTCGCTTACCTAGTTCCGGCCCAAACTGATGAACCCATCGCATGATCGTTGTATGAGCGATATGTAAGCCCCGTTCTTCCATCATTTCTACTAAATCACGATAACTTAGACTATACTTCAAATACCATCTTACCGTTAGCAAGATAACCTCCGATTCATACTGCTTCCACTTAAATAAATCTAATCCCGTTTCCAAAGTAAATGTCCCACTCTCATGGCTTAATTTCAATGATATTATCATGAATTAGAGCTTTGCACCACAATCCTTTTTTTTAGCAAACGATCAGTCTGGATCAATGGTGCGGAGATTCCGGTTGACGGCGGATATTTTATTGGCTCTATATAAAAAGTAGAGCTTTTCTTATTTTTTACAGTAGCCATTTACGCAGGCTTGACTTCATAATAGAGTGGGAACGTATGTAAACACTAAAAATAATTCAAATGTATGAACATTTTATCAATGAGATCATTTTTTATATTCTATAATGAATTGCACCTTGTTGATATAGAGCTTCCTAGAAGAGGGTGGACCTAGATGAATATTATTCGTTTGTACAAATCAAGAAAATATTTGCTTAAGCTGCTGCTTTCTATCACGGTTCTCATGGTTGTGTTTTTATCCGTCAGCACGACGCTTCTGTATTACAATTCCGATAAAACGATGCTTCAAATGCAGCAACAAGCGGATTTAAAGGTGCTGTCGCAAATAAAATATAATATCGACTATATGCACGAAACAGTAAAAAATATTGCGGTCTCCACGTATTTCGACCCTGATGTCGTCTATTTATCGAATATCGATGTGATGGACAAGGGCGAGCTTGCGCAAAAATTAAACAGGCTGGAGAAAACGGTAACGAACTCATCCTTTTTGCAAAATATAACGATCTACAACGCCAAAACAGGCTGCTATTATTCAACCTTGAGCAGTTTGAATTGCCAGGATGACGGTATGAATGGTGTCATAGACCAGTATATCCATTCACAGAAACATATACCCATTCTCACCTTTGTTCCTCTGTCTTATGATAAAACGACATTTCCAGCACTATCTATGTTTATTTATGACAGCATGTCAGGGAGTAAACTGATCGTCACGATCAAGCCGTCCTGGCTGTTTGATAACTTAACGAATATGAATAAGACGTCAGATGAATTGCACGGCTCTATTTTTGTTACAGATCAATCAGGCATCCCGCTCATGGCACAGCAGCAGGGCAATGTTATTGCTACTGATGCGATAGCATCCATTATCCGTCAGAAAGTGAGCTCCGGCGTATCACAGGACTATCTCGTGTATGGATCAGGCGGGAATAAGTCGATTCTGAGCTTTATGTCATCCAGCAAAAGCGACTGGGTCATTGCAAGCGTTCAGCCCTATGAGGTTGTGTGGAGCAAGTTAAGCAAAATGCGGGCGATTTCCTTAGTGATCATCATTGGATTTTTAATCCTTTCCATTGCGGGCTCGCTGCTGATTGCCTATCGCCTGTATCGTCCGATTGAACATTTGTTAAATCAAGTGACGGGAATCCGCCGTAAAGGGTCGGACGACAGGTCCGATTTGGATGAATTGAAATTCATTTCCACCGCTTACCAAGATGCTATGCATCAATTAGTCAAGCATGAATCGGAAGAGCATACGAACAGGAGTGCACATAAGACTTTCGCTTTGAGGAGACTTATATCCGATGCGAGCCTGCCTACCCCAGAAGAAATTGAACAAGTCGATTGGGATATTGATTTTAACCAAGGTGTACGTGTATGTGTGCTGTTGATCGATGATTTTGTTGAATTTGAATCGAAAACGAGCGATGCCGAGAAGAGACTGTACAAGTTTGCGATCGCCAATATCACCAAGGAGCTTGTGTCTAAAAGCGTTAGCTGTGAAGTTGTCTCTATGCGCAATGATCACTTTGTCTTACTCGTTGGTGAGTCGCTAGAGCCTCATGGCGATCATGTAAACTCATTGACGCATGCTTTCCAAGAGCTACAGCAAACCCTTCTTCAGTACTACCGTTTCTCGATGACCGTTTCGATTGGAGAAAAGGTTGACCGATACCAACAAGTTTCGCAGCAATACGGCCTTGCTATGGAAAATGCGTCCTATCGGATTATTTTTGGTAAAGGGAGCATCATCACACTGGATCTCGTGAGGAATAATAATGAAAATATTACGTTCCAGTTTCCGGCTGATGCGGAGAAGAAAATAACGGAAGCCATTAAGTCGGGGCAAGAGAAGGATTTTCAGGATCACTTGGTTCAATTGTTTGGGCAAATGAAAGTGATGCATTACAACAATATCACGTATTCCATACTTCATTTGCTTGCGCTCGTGGAAAATATCGTGCGTGAAATGAACAGCCGAACCGTTAGACAAGTCAGCTTGGACTTTAAGCGGCAGGTTCAGCACGTGATGAAGCAAGAAACGTTAGCACCTATTTATCACTTGTTCTTGGAGATTTTCCAAGACATTCAGAAGCAACGCACGCAGGATGTCAAAGAACAGTCCAATCAGATCTTAACGGATACCATTAAAGAAATGATTGAAGAGCAGTATAAGGATTTGAATCTGAGCCTGCAAAGCATAGCGGCTGCAATGAAGCTTTCTTCAGCCCATGTGAGCAAGCAATTTAGACTGCACGAATCGATGTCCATCAGTGAGTACATTAATGATGTTCGCTTGCGGAAGGCACTGCTGTTGCTTGAAACAAAAGATTACAGCATCAACCGCATCATGGAAATGGTCGGTTATAACAATGAAAGCTACTTTTTTAAGCTATTCAAAAAGAAATTCGGGATCACGCCGAAAGAATATCGCTTTAAAACAGTCGTTCAAGAGTAAGCTTTCGCGGGTACGAAAGTGCCGGAAAGCTTTTTCTTTTTTCAGTAGATAAGAAAGTATAAGTTTTATACTTTTGCTTCGCATCTACCTTGACAAACGCGCTCGTCCCAGTGGGACGACGGAGTCGTTTATCCTTGGTTGAGTTGAAAATACAGTGTTTTCGGGAATGTACGGGTGAAAAGTAGAGTGTTTTTCATTTATTACAGTAGTTATTTGTACCGTTTTCCCTCAATAATAAGGACATACAACGATGGTTAAAGACCGCAGGGAGGGAAGCAAATGCTGCAACGGGAGTGGAAGCACTTCAAACGTAATCAGGAATTGTTCGTCATGTCATTGCCAGCAATCCTGTATAAATTGATTTTCAATTATTTGCCCATGTTAGGTCTCGTTATTGCATTTAAACAATATCGATATGATTTGGGGATTTGGGGGAGCGAATGGATCGGGTTTAAAAACTTTGAATTCTTTTTTAAATCCGATAACGCTTTTACAGTAACACGCAACACGATTCTTTATAACATGAGTTTTATCTTACTAACATTAGTGTTTGCACTAACATTTGCTATTTTGTTGAATGAAATTCCCCGAAAATGGATTAAGCTGCATCAGACGACCTTGTTTCTTCCTTATTTCTTATCTTGGGTCGTTGTCGGATATATCGTCTTCGGGTTTCTGGATCACAAAAACGGATTTATGAACGTCATGCTGCAATCACTTGGTGATCAACCAATTAAATGGTATGAACAAGCAAAGTACTGGCCGTTTATTATCATTCTGACACAAATATGGAAAGGTGTAGGCTTTTCAACACTGATCTACTATGCTGGTATTCTTTCCATCGACTCAAGTTACTATGAAGCTGCCAAAATTGACGGCGCTTCCAAATGGCAAATGATTCGCAAGATTACTATACCGCTCTTGACACCGCTTATCGTGATTTTGCTAATCGTAGCTATCGGCAATATATTCCGTGCTGACTTCGGATTGTTCTACTTTATTCCGAACGACACAAGCTTCTTATATAATGCAACTGATGTTATCGATACGTTTGTATACCGATCGCTGCGAGTTGTCGGAGATGTCGGAATGTCTACCGCAATCGGGCTCTACCAGTCTGTTGTTGGTTTCATTCTGGTGCTGTTGTCCAACTGGATTATCAAAAAAATTAACTCAGACAATGCGCTTTGGTAAGGAGGTAAGTATGCATGCAAACGGAAAGCAATAAAGTGAGCTGGGCAGGCAATTTCATTAATGTGTTATTCTGTATATTGTCTTTGGCGCTTATAGTGCCGCTTGTTCTGGTTATATCCATTTCGTTTACGGATGAAAAATCGCTGCTAACACACGGCTATCATTTATTTCCGAAGATTTTCAGCACGAAAGCTTATGAAATTATCCTTAATGCTCCTGATGCACTGATTCGTGCATATGGGGTTACCGTTTTCGTAACAATCGCAGGGACAATTGTTGGTTTGCTCTTCACAACTTTGACAGCTTATACGATGTCGCGACGCGATTATCGCTACCGCAAAATCATGACGCTTTATGTTTTCTTTACAACGTTATTCGGTGGCGGACTAGTTCCGTTCTACATTCTGATATCGCAGTATTTGCACTTGAAGGATACCATTTGGGCGCTGATCGTTCCGTACTTGCTTAGCCCGTTCTTTGTTCTCGTCATGAAAGGTTTCTTGGATAAGCTTCCACTTGAAATATTCGAGTCTGCGAAAATCGACGGTGCAAATGAGTGGCGCATTTTTTTCACAATGGTGCTTCCATTATCCATACCAGCACTTGTCACGATTGGCCTGTTCATTTCATTCCAATATTGGAACGATTGGTGGCTAGGCTTATTGTTTATCGATAATCAAAAGCTGATACCGCTTCAATTGCTGCTTTACCGCGTGATGAGCACCATTGAATTTCTATCGAATAACATCTCGACAGTTAATGTCGACTTTAATATCGCTGACTTCCCTGCTTTATCGGCAAGAATGGCCATGGCTGTTCTGGCAGCAGGTCCGATGATGTTTATTTTCCCGATGTTCCAAAGGTTTTTCATAAGCGGGCTCACAGTGGGCTCCATCAAAGGATAGTCATTCGTTATCAAACTGCAGCACCTCAAAAAGCTGCTGCAGTTGATATAAGCAACATACAAAATCAAGTTATCGCAGGGGGTAATTGTATGAAAAAGGAAATGTTTAAGATATTAACTGGCGCAGTGAGTATTGCTGTTCTATTGTCAGCATGCGGTAGCAAAGGATCCGAGAACGCTTCTACTGCAAGTCCAGCAGCTAGTGCGGCTGCAACTACCAAGGTAGAGCAACTAGCGCCAGTAGAATTGATTTGGAATTATCCATTAAGCGCGGTGCCGCAAGATATGGCAAGTGTACAGGAAGCTATCAACAAAATCACGAAGGCGAAAATCAACGCAACCGTTAAATTGCAACCGCAAACTTTCGCTGACTACGTTCAAAAAATGAACACAACTACTGCTTCTGGTGAGAACTACGACATCGCTTGGGTATCTAACTGGAACTGGGACTATGTAACGAACCAATCTAAAGGTGCTTTCATTCCACTTGACGATTTGATGACGAAATATGCGCCAACATTGGGAAAATCCATGCCGCAATTCGTATGGGATGCTACAAAAATCGGCGGCAAAGTTTACGGTATTCCAAACTATCAAACCGTAACGAACAAGCAAGGCTTCTTAATCCAAAAGAAATATGCGGATAAATACAATCTAGACGTTAACTCCATCAAAAAGATTGAAGATCTCGAGCCATTTTTGGCAAAAGTAAAAGCAGGCGAGTCCAAAGACGTCGTTCCATTCTTAATGGATCGTAACGGAAGATTTGGTAACATGTTTCGTGGTTACGGATTAGAATCAATTGCTAGCGTTATTGGTGTTGATCTGAAAAATCCAGACAAAGTTATCAATCTGTATGATACGCCTCAATACGCTCAATATTTAGATTTGGCGAAAAACTGGCACGATAAAGGCTATATCAACGATAATGCGGCTACATTGAAAAACAAAGCTGACATTGAGAAAACAGGTAACGCTGTTGTTCAAGTCCACAACGTATTGAAGCCAGGTGTTGAAACTCAGTTTAAGACTGCAAACGGCGGAAATGATGTAATCGCGATTCCTACAACTGAAGTATGGGCAGGAACTGGTTCCATTATTACAACTATGCAAGCGATCAGTAAAACGTCTAAAAACCCTGAGCGCGCGATGATGTTCATTAATTTGCTGAACACGGACAAAGAGCTGTTTAACACAATCAGCTTCGGCGTTGAAGGTAAGCACTATACGAAAAATGCAGATAACACAATCAAAATTAACAAAGAAGCTGGTTACGTTCCAAACGCAAGTTGGGTATTCGGTAACACGTTCAACGGTTTGTTAGTTGAAGGTACAGATCCAAACGTAGTAGCTAATACGCAAAAAGAAAATGAAACAGCTAAACCATCACCGCTTATGGGCTTCAAGTTTGTGAATACAGCAGTTACAGCGGAAATTGCTAACATTGCGACTGTAATTGACCAATACAGACCAGGTCTTGAAACAGGTACTGTGGCTGCAAGCGAGAAGCTGAAAGAATTCCAAGACAAGTTGAAAGCAGCTGGTGTTGACAAAGTTATCGCTGAAGCACAGAAGCAACTTGATGAGTGGAAGAAAACGAAGTAATTGAAGGCTTCATCAGAGTGAAAATCATGTTTACAGCGATAAAAGTGACGAGCTTTCTGCTGTAAGCATGATTTTTTAACGAAGGTAGTAAAGGTGGGGAATTATGTTAGAAACGTTAACACTTCGACAATTAAAGCTAGCTTTGGAACAAACGAAGCCCAGAACTTTTGGGCTTTTTTCTGAAGGAGCGACGCCCGAGCGATGGACGCAAATTCGGAACGATCGACGCTTTGCGGAGTTTTGGGAGAAGCTTGAAGAGCAGGCTGCTGGGTTATCCGAGCATCCGATATGTCCGCCGCCTTTTTCCGACTTTCTATTATTCGGCGAAACGGGTGACCGGGCTACGTATCAAACGAAACGAACCGAGCTTTTTTCGGGGCTGCATGTATTCGGTCTGCTGGCCATGACAGATGAACGGCCGGAATGGAAGAAAGGACTCGAAAATGCGATATGGGCCATATGCAATGAGTATACGTGGGTACTTCCAGCACATGTCGGTTTGTATGTGAATGAATATCCGAACGGCATTTGGGATCAACCGAACGCGCCTCGCGAAACGGTGGATTTGGATGCGGCTGTAGCTGGTTTTGCGCTGGCCGAAATCCTGCACCTGGCAGGACCGCGTCTGCACCCGTGGGTTGTAGAGCGAGCGAAAGCGGAAATTGAACGTCGTATTTTTCAGGTGTATTTTCATGATCCGACTCCGCAGAATTGGGAGTTGAAGACGAATAACTGGCCAGCCGTTTGCGCATCCAGCATCGGCGCCATGGCTATTTATTTGATTGAAGACAGCGAAAAGCTCGCAGGGATGCTCTGGCGTGTGATAAACGTGCTGCGCCAGTATTTGTCGGGCTTTGACGAGCAAGGAGCTACGCCTGAAGGACCGGTTTACTGGCAATTCGGCTTCTCGCACCTCATTTATTTTGCTGAATTGCTCAAAGAGCGCACCGGCGGGCAAATCACGCTGCTTGATGAGCAAAAAATCGGGAAGATTGCACAATTCCCGCAATTCTGCTTGCTGACAAGCGGAAAAGTTGTTAACTTCTCGGATGCCCCGGATGAAGCCCGTTTTCATACTGGGTTGATGCAGCGGCTGTGTGAATATTTCCCTTCCTTACAACTACCGCCAGACGAATATCGGATGAACGTCATTCCGGTTTCATGGCTGGAAGCGACGCGCTTAATGCTTTGGTCACCGAATCAGCAGGATACTGAAGCGGGGCCTTCTTCGGAGCCGCAAGAACGCGTTCAGGAGCGGATTTTCACGGGAAATCAATGGGTCATCTCGAAGGTGCGCCAGCCGGATGGACGTATCGCTGCTTTTGCGGCAAAGGGAGGATACAACGAAGAACCGCATAACCATAACGACTTGGGGCATTTTATCCTGCATGTTGACGGAGTAACTGTGCTTGCGGACGTGGGAATCGGCGTGTACACGAAGCAGTATTTTCAGCCTGAGCATCGATATGAAACGATTCATGCTGGCTCTCATGGACATTCTCTGCCCATTGTTAATGGCTATCGACAAGGCTTCGGCAGGCAGTACCGATCACAATTACTGCAGCATGAGGTGACGGATGACGAGGTGCGCTTCGAACTCGACTTAACCGAAGCCTACACGTGTCCAACCTTGCAGTCGCTTACGCGCGAGTTTCTGTGGCGGCGCCCGAGCCATGAGACCTCACAGCTGATCATAACGGATAAAGCGGCGTTCCGTGAAACGCCATCGGCTTTTCAGGAAGTGTTTATTTGCGGTGTTGAGCCGCAGCAGATCGAGATGGGCAGGATCGCGATCGGTACGGTGGAGATGCATTTTAGCCCGAGCGACTGGTTAGTTGAGGTTGAAGCGGTAACGGCGGTTTCTCATTATGGGGTAGAAAGTAAGTACTATCGTCTGATGTGTAATCGCAATAGCGTCAGCGCAAGTATGGAAAGTCAATTCCGATTTGAGATCAAGACTCAAGGGCTATAGTTACTCCGGCGGTTCAGGTTTGCCCGTAAGGCTGCAGATGCAGCCTGCGGGCAGCCTATCGCATACAACATCTAGAAAATACATAAGTTTTGGTGCATGAATCATGTCAGTAAACTCTGATTCTATTTTTCAAGCTAATGATAACGCTTACGCAACTAATAGGAGGTAATGAGAATGCTTAAGACAAGTTCAACTAAGACTTACAAATGGATGGCCCTGGTATTAGTAATGCTAATGATTTGCACACCAGTTCTATCGATACCGTCCAAAACGTTTGCAGCAACTGCAACAAGCTACTACGTTGATGGTACAAATGGTAATGATGCCAACGACGGTTTGACAATTGGAGCCGCTTTCAAGACCATCCAGGCTGCTGCAACTGTTGCTCAATCAGGAGATACTGTATATGTACGTGCAGGTGTGTACAGAGAAAAGGTTACTCCAGCTAATTCCGGTGTTACGATTAAAAACTACAATAGTGAAAGCGTAACTGTATCAGGTGCTGACTTGATTACAGGTTGGACATTGGATACTACATTGGCTACCGGAAAAAATATCTATGTAGCAGATATGAACTGGGATATTTACAACGGCGACGGAAATATTGTTTTCGCTGATGGCGTCCTGATGAAGGAAGCAACATTTCCGAATATTGCAGTTGCAGATCTTTTGGACAGAACTAAATATAATACTGTGAAAACATTCACTTTTGGGGCAACGTCTTCTATAGTTGACGTACCAGGATTAGGCACTAATTTTCCTGCTAATACATTAAATAGCGGTATGCTTTGGGTTCGAACAGGGAATGGTTATGGCAGTTACACAGCAGCCATTACAGGAAATCCTACTACCTCAACCATCAATATTAATTGGCCGGTCCTATCTACAGGTTACAATCCTGACAATACTTCATATTATTATATTACAAGAAATAAGGCTGTATTGGATGTTGAAACAGAATGGTACAAGGATGTAGCGAATGGAAAATTATATTTCATTGCTCCTGGTAACGTAGATCCAAGTGCGATTATGGTTGAAGCTAAAAAGAGAGACTATGCATTTGATTTAACAGGAAAGACCCATATAACCATTGATGGAATTAAGCTAAGAGCTGCAAATCTTAACTTTGTTAATTCCAGCTATAATATGGTGAAAAATACTTTGGTTGATGCTCCTGACTATAACTTACCTGCTGGAATGGCTAACCTTAATGGTTTAACATTAGGTTTGAATTTGAATGGCGATCACAATACGATACGGGACAGCGAAATTAGAAATATGTACGGTCCCGGTATTCTAGTTGATGGACATGATAATAGTATCATTAACAATTACATTCATAATGTCGATTTCCTACATAGTTATGCAGATGCTGTAAAACTAAATGGATATAACCATCTTGTCAGCCATAATACCCTTACGATGTCAGGGCGTGGGCTTGTAGGCGGCTCTTTTTCCAGATCAGTTATTGAGTATAACGATATAAGCCAAGGTATGAAGCTATCTAAAGATGGTGGCGCATTCTATGTTGTGAATGTGGATATGGAAAACACGGAAATACACCATAACGTAGTTCATGACATCATAGGTGCTGGGGGGTCCCACGGTATTTATCCGGATAACTCGGTGCATAACGCTATTTTTTATAACAACATTACTTATAATACAAGTGCTAGAGGAATGCTGATAAATGTTCCTAATGAATACCAGTTATTTTATAACAATTCAGTCCAAGGTAATGTAGGCCAGTTCTGCAATAACTTTGATGTCTGTGATTCAATAGGTTCGAAGTTTATTAACAACATAGTAAGTGATCCAGTTAATATTGATATGTATAAAGACAGAAATATCATTAGTGCTGGTACTACACATTGGACGGCTCCTTATAGTGTAACTAATCCAGCTCCAACACTTCCTTCAGCGTATACCTTGAAGAGCACTTCTACAGGCTTAGATCAAGGTGCAGTAATTTCAGGAATAACTGATGGTTATGTTGGAAATAAACCTGATATAGGTGCAGTAGAAACTGGAGCAGCTCCATGGAAAGTGGGGCATGACTTTGCTAATCCTCCAAATCCTACTTTTTATCTAAATCCAAATATTCCATATAAAAACCAGATGAAAAATGCGGGCTTTGAAAGAGGAAATTTTGAAGAATGGACAATTACTGCAGGAACTCCGTCACTTTTTAAGCAGGCCGCTTGGGATTATAAAGCGTCAAGCATGGTTAGATTTCAGAATAATGCTGTTCAGCTTAAAGCTGGAGACACCATACAACAGACGGTAAACGGTCTTAATCCTAATACAACCTATACATTAAATGCTTGGGGAATCATACAGGGAACGGTATTTCAAGCAGAAGACTATAATGCTAGTGCAGGAACATTCAGCCAAACCCCTTTCAGAGGAGAAAACTGTCTATGTGGTAACACTGCAGGCGCATGGGTTAAATATAACAGTATCGACTTTGGAACAGGTTTATACAACAGCATCAACTTCGGTGCAGTAAGCAGAGTGACCGGCGGTAAGATCGATGTTAAACTTGATAATCCAACAAATCCGTCGATTGCCACCTATACTATAAATTCAACTAATGACGTAATCAACAATGGCGCTTGGAATTACAATAAAACAGATACTCCTATAACAACATCAGTTACAGGGGTACACGATGTTTACTTGGTATTCTCAAATGCAAACGAAATCTACCTGGATAACTTCAGGTTGTCCAATACTACGGCTAATGTGGATCAAGCGATATTAGGTGTTAAAGATTATGGAGGTACTGAGACTACTACAACGATAACGGATAAGACGTTCAACAGCACAACAAAGGCGAAGAGCATTGAGTTTACTACAGGACCTAATAATACAAGCGCTACCATATATGCAAGCAAGCCAAACGGTAATTACTATGCCTTTGTAGATGGTTTCGGGGTTGCTGAGAAAGTTCCGGTTCCGGCTCCATTCACTGGGTCATATAATGGAACTGTAGCTAATTTCACTTGGCCAGTTGTTTCTAATGCCGTAAGCTACGATGTGTACCGTTCAGACTTCAAAGATGGTCCTTATACGACGACTGTGTGCAGTGAGGTAACAACACTTTCTTGCAGTGATTCAACAGTTGTTGAGCTTGGAAAGACCTATTATTATATCATGAAGTCCCGCTCAGCTACTGGTGCATTGAGCGCAAATTCTGTAGAAGTCACAATATATGTACCTTATAAGCTTTCGACAGATCCTTACCAATCTATGCAACCGTTTGATAGTTTTGAGAATGGATTGAGCAATTGGGTGTCAATGCCAGGTAAAGGTACGCCATCGCTCAGCTCAGCCCAAGTTCATTCCGGTACAAGCAGTTACATGATTAATGAAGACATGGATGCCATTTATCAAACCTTTGACACCTCATATAACAAGGTAGTCTCCATGTGGTTCTATGACACCGCTTCAGCAACTAACATGCAGAACGTAGCTTTTGTCGACGATAGTGTTACCGCACGGGGTATCGGGGTCAACACGCCGACTTCAGCAACGAAATACGTATACCGTACCGGCGGTACTCATGTGGCTACAGGCGTGGCTAGAACAACCGGATGGCATGAATTCAAGTGGGACTATACATCTGGAACCAAAGTGGATATGTACATCGACAATGTCAAGATTGCTTCTTTAACAGGGGCTGCGAACTTTAATCATATAGTAATCGGCGATCAGTGGTCAGGGAATACGGTTACGGCCTATTACGATGATATTTCCATTGTGGATCTTCCGGCAGCACCGACTCAGAGTAATATCGAAGCTGGAAACGGAAAGCTAACCTTGAATTGGAGCAGCACTTCCGGAGCGACCGGTTATAAAGTCAAATATGGAACAGCGAGCGGCGTATACACGTCAACGGTTGATGTAGGCAATGTTTCCAGCACTACTATTGAGGGACTTCAAAATGGAACCACCTATTATTTCGCAATCAGCGCCTACAACTCAGCGGGCCAAAGTCGTAATTCCAATGAAGGAATTGGAACGCCAGATGGCACTGCACCGTCAACTCAAGCTGTTTTGGATGGATCGAAAGGCTCTGGCAATTGGTTTACATCCGATGTGACGGTAACGCTTCAATCTCAAGACGATAATGCCGGCGTTGCGTCTTCGGAATATTCATTGACCGTATTGCAAAGCGTTTACGGCTTGCAATCAACTAATGGATTCGTGCCGTATACCTCTCCGCTCTTGCTTAGTGATGGCATGTATGAGCTGCAATATCGCTCGACAGATCGCGCTGGAAATGTTGAAGCATCTAAGTCGATTACAGTGAATGTAGATAAAACAGCACCAACAACGGTACTTACTGTGAATGGCAGCCCTTTAGTGGATGGAGCAGCTTTCTTAGACAGCCAATTGTTAAACCTGCTCGTTCAATCGGAAGATCAGTTGTCTGGATTAGCTATGCAAACTATTCTCATAGATGGAGTATTGGCAACATCGGCACAGAATAGTTTGAACTGGGCAGGTCAACTAGGAATCCATTTTATTCAAGTCGTTGCGACGGATCTGGCTGGAAATGTGACGATATCCGAGATTAACGTAAAAGTTGCGACCAACGAAAGTTCGATGCAGGAACTGATGGAAAGATATGTGGCTACAGGGGAAGTAAACGGTTCGTTGGAAGCACAAATCACAAACAAATTCAGTCAGTCTCTTGACCACTACAGCAAAGGACATACGGATCAAGCGATTAAGCATATGCAAGATGTTCTGAAGGTTCTTGAGAGAGTAAAGCCTGACGAGATTTCAGCTTATGTAAAGCAAGTCTTGACTGCAGATGCGAATGCCATTATCGCAGCTTGGTCCAGATAACGCAGCTGCAAACGCGGTCAGTGGCTAACTCGGGGGAGATGATGTAGATAGCCCGTGCAGAGAAGACCAAGAGCATGACCCCGCGACTGGAGGATAGCATTTCATTTTGCACAATAAAATGTGGGGCTTTCACTAAAAAGTCGAAATATGCAAACCGGATACGAGTCCTACGACTCCTATCCGGTTTTTGCTTTCCTAGAAAAATCACAGTGTTTTCCGCATTGTATGTATTGAAAGTAGAGTTTTTTTCATTTTTTACAGTAGTAGCAGGGCTTCATAAAGCTGATAATGAAAGCATCTTATTATCTAATCTTTTGAGGAGGGGAGACAGTATGGATCAGAGACCGCTTCGGGTCTTTTGCATCGGTTTGCAAAATCACTGGCTTTCACATTGGGGTTCTCGCCCAGATGTTCAGGTGGTAGGAGTAAGCAACAGATATCAGGAAGCGAATGAGCATTGTGCCCATCTTCCTCAATTCGAGGATATTCCGAGTGCGCTCCGAATGCTGAACCCTGATCTGGTCACGATGGTGACTCCGCCTCATGCCAAAACTTGTTTAGAGACGATCCGAACAGTACTGGATGGCGAGCTCGATATATATCTTGAGAAATTCAGGCCTCAGTCCTGGGAAGACGGGGCGAAGCTTGTTTCGCTCTCCCGGACGACGGCAAGCAGATCGCAATCGGAGAATCGTACAGATTCGACAAATTTGTTCAAAAAGCCAAGCAGGTCATTCTCAGCGGTAGGCTGGGCGAGCTCGGACAGATCGTTTGGCGATGCCAACGGCCGAATATCCGTGCAGCTTGGATGAACGAATACGAGCATGTCATGCTCGAAGATTTAACCTATCATCATCTCGGTGTAATCCATTACATGATCGGTGCCGAGCGCTTCAATCAGGTGTTTGCTACCTCTGTGCTTCCTTCGTGGTCAATCGAGAAATCGCCTTCGGTTGTATCTCTCCTTGCACAGAGTAACGAAGGCTTGCAGCTAAATTATTACGCTTCCTGGGCTGCGCATGGCGCGGCAACATCCTGGCTTGGCGATTTTCAAATCGACGGCTCAGGGGGGAGTTTACAGCTGCGGAACGACAGTCTAGTCTTCATCCATCGTGATGGAGCAGAGGAGATGATTGTACCTGATGAGTCCAATGACTTTGAATTACGCGCTGGGATCGTCAATGAATTTATGGCTGCATGTACGCAGAGACGAAAAACTGAATTGGAGATTTCAACGTTCCAGCCGGTCATTCGAATGATTAAAGCTTCTTTAGAATCTGTGCGAACAGGGAAACCAGTCGAGATATAGTTCTGTATTTTATTTGAAGGGACGAAGATATCAGTGGAATATACGATTCTAGGAAAAACAGGATTTCGAGTTTCGAAAATCGGATTAGGCGGCGCTCCGCTCGGCGGAGATTTTGGCGAAACGCCACAGGGCTTGTAACCAACGCTTTCCTTCATACTGGCGACGAGAAATATTGCACTTGGGTGCTCGAATATTTAGCCGCTTGGCAGGAAAGAACACGCCAAAATGGCGGCATCATTCCAGATAATGTAGGCTTGTCTGGTGAAATCGGCGAGTTTAACGATGGCAAATGGTGGGGCGGCTATTACGGCTGGCGCTGGCCGCACGGGTTTATGACGATCATTGAGCCATTAACCAATGCGTGCATGAACGCTGCGCTTATCACTGGCGATATGACGATGCTTGAACTTGCGCGTCAACAGCTCGATGCGAACTGGGCGCTGCGCAAGGAGGAAGACGGCGAGCTGCGCGTTCCGTATAAGCACTTTGACGCTGGCTGGACGGATTATCGCAAAGCTGCGCCACAGTACCCTGTCTATTTATGGACAATGTCGATGGCGGATGAAGATTTGGAACGAATTGACCGTATTCCGAAAGACCATGACTGGAATCAGGTCATCATTCCGAAGCTTTCCGGCACAGACAAGAAAACGAAAAGAAATACGAAGCATTACATCGGCAATACACAGCCATGGTTCCAATATATTCGCGGACTCAATCCGGATTATCCGCAGACGATTCTCGATGCGAACGTTGAATTGGTCGCGCAGCAGTTGACCAAAATGCGTTCCGAGGCGGGTGATCCGTATAACTGGGCAAATCAATACAATGAAGATGATTTCTCAAGCATTCACGTCTGGCAAGAAATGTGCCCGATTTACATGGAAAGTCTCGTTCAGTTGACCTTGGGCGGCCCTATGCATATTTCGCATGGAGGCTTGCAGCATGCTCGGGTTCGATACTATGATGCGGAAGCCAAACGTCCGGGTCTGCCAGAATCTGTCGCTGCGCTGGTGAAGGAGCTGACCGCACAATCCGTCACGCTTGAATTAGTGAACACAAGTCAGTTTGATGACCGATCAGTCATCATGCAGGCAGGTACTTTCGGTGAGCACAAATTTAAAGAAGTCAGCTTTGTAAACGGTGCAGAAGCTGGCATGGATACGACGGCTGTCAACCATAAATGGCTGCGTGTCGATCTTCCTGCAGGCACGGGTGTAACTTTGCAACTGAGTATGAAACGTTACGCCAATACGCCATCCTATGACATGCCTTGGGCGGATCGTGAAAAAGACGTTCTGCTTGAAGGAAGAAAGCAATAATCTTGACTCGCGAAAGGAGTCTGCACGTGAATAGACAGCTTTACTATTCCCAGCTGAAAGCTGGAACAGAGGAAGCTTTTTGCGCTGCAATCCGACAAGATGAGGGAGACCTGCGAAACCAATTGCAATCGGAGCAGGTTCTCTCCGTCTCCTTGTTCATGAGCGGCCGCTATGTGTGTCTATATATGGAGACCGTCCATGACGGCTGCGACTGGGACTGGCCTGCTGCCTATGCCGAATGGCTAGAGGCTTGGCCAGGCGAGCAAGGGAGCCGTTTGTCAGTTCAAATGATGGACATTTTTCACGACGGCGAGCCGACAGACCCGGAATCGTGGAGAGGCAACCGCCAAGTCGACGACCGAATCGGATGTATCGCAAGGCTAAAGCCGGAAATGGCGGCAAGTTATATCTATTATCATTATCAGCTGCAGGAGGAACGGCCTGAGAGCTTCAACAAGACCTACATCATCGGCTCTCACGGCACGTTCTTATTCTCCTATCGCGAGCATCCTGCTTCAGTTGGAGAAACAAAGCGCGTCGGCAAGTTATCGAGTCATAACACGCCTGCAAACTGGCAGGAAGTCATGGAGCCGCATTTTGACATGTGGACTGATGTACCAGAAAATGAAAAGATCTGGCGAAGCATGCAGCAACTGCTGTAGTTAGCTTCACGGGTTTTGGTGCAACTATTGAAACTAAAAAAAGATAGCCGTCTTATTGTTGGTTGACTATGCTGTCAAACCAAACAATTTTTTGATTAATTTAACTGCAGAGAGGACAGACGAATGATTGCATTCGACCTGTCCTTTCCTTATCATGTGCATGACTTCGATTCCCTCGATAGTTTTTTCGGCAGTTTTGAAAGACTTGAATCCCAACATTGGTTTTATGATTTTCTTTATGAATCGATGATCTTGTTCAATAATATTGTTGAGATATTTCTGTTGTCGAAGTAACGTTTATTGATTCATAACTTTCTCGTCCTTCAATTGCTGGACTGCGGCAGGGTACGCTGGGTTTTTATCGACAGAGATCACGCGTGGCGATTGATTGTGTGGTGAAGTCAACATCTTCTTGAAAAATCGTTTGGCCGAATTCGCTTATCTAGTCTGGCCCAAACTGATGAACCCATCGCATGATCGTTGTATGAGCAATATGTAAGCCCCGTTCTTCCATCATTTCTACTAAATCACGATAACTTAGACTATACTTCAAATACCATCTTACCGTTAGCAAGATAACCTCCGATTCATACTGCTTCCACTTAAATAAATCTAATCCCGTTTCCAAAGTAAATGTCCCATGAACAGACCGCTCGGTAGGCTTGCCGAACGGTCTGTCTTCATTTTGCATGCCTATTTGGAATATTAACTTAGGGATGTTTCGATTTTGATGACTCTGTTCAGGTTTTAATGGGTATCCATGATAACGGGAATCGGAAAATAATAAAGGTGGTTAACATTTTAAACAGGGGGGCAAGCGAATGGCCAGAATTGTTATTGTTGACGATGAACCTATCATTGGGATTGGCCTCAAAACGTTAATTTGGGAATATAAACGGTTTAGTGAGATCGATACGTTTACAGATGGTGTGTCGGCGTTGTCGAACATCATGGCTAACCCTCCTGACGTTGTGTTGACGGATATTCGGATGCCTCGCATGGACGGACTGGAGCTCTGCCGAAATATTCAGCAGCTAAAGCTCTTCACCAAAGTCGTTGTGCTATCGGGATACGGGGATTTTGCGTATGCGCAAAAATGTATGTCTTATGGCGTACAGGAATATTTGCTGAAGCCTATTACAGAAATTGAGCTTTTTCCGGTGCTGGATAAAGTGCTCGCCATGCGGGAAGCGGCGCTTATTTCCTTCACCCTTTTTGAACAGTGGATCGATCAATTGGAGGAAGCGGTTTGGATGTTGGACAAGGTTCGGGCCAATGAACTGCTTGAGGAGGGAAAAAGGGAGTTGTTCCCCGTTGAAACGGACACTCAGCAGTACCAGCGGGTATACGACGCTGTCAGGCTGCTTCTCAAGAAACTGAATGCCAGAGGGGCGTACAGGATTGAGGTGAAGCCGCTTTTCGAGGAGAACACGGTCATCACGATTACGTACGAATGGTTTCAGGCCGAAATCGGCATATGGATACAGCGACTGAGTGAGTATCGCAAACATGAAAGAATCAATGTTTTGGAGGCGGCAATTCAGTACATCGATGAGCATCTCTTCGAGGAGGAGCTTTCACTGGACATGGTTGCTGGGAAGTTAGGCGTAACACCGACCTATTTCAGCCATTATTTTAAGAAAAATACGAACGAGACCTTCGTGCAATACCGGATGCGCAAACGAATTGATAAAGCCAAACAACTGCTTGCCGTTCCGCACTACAAAATCATCGACATTGGAGCCGAGGTCGGCTACGATAGTTACCCCCACTTTTCCAGAGTATTTAAAAAGGCAACGGGCTATTCCCCTACCGAATATCGCGGGCTGCTCGGGATCAAGTAATGAAAAACAGCCTGGTACGCAAGGTTTACGTTTACTTTGTCATTATTATCGCGCTGACTTTGGTGACGGTGGGGGTTACCGGTTATTGGCGGTCGTCCAACGAATTGGAGAATCAGTATGAAGGGCTGCTGACTCAAATCGTTGATAATGTGTTGCATGAAACCGATTTGTTTTTGAAAAGTTACGAGAGGGCAACAGTCTCTATTCTGATTTCTCCTGTCGTGAAAGAGGCTCTTGATCTTCCAAGCAATTCAACTCCTGGCTTTTATACATCCGAAATTGCCATGAAGGGGGTATTTCAACCTGTTCTCATCAACAACCCGGAGATATCCATGACGTACATTATCGGTTATAACGGGTTCCAGGCAACGGATTTCAATATCCACATTGTTCCTTTTAATTACAAAGGATTTGAAGAATATGTCGAACAGATGAAGGAAGACGATGATATAAACGGGAAGCTGACGATTCAGGATTCCGGATTTCTAGATGGTCATCTCACACTTATTCGCAAATTAGCGGACCGAACCTCATCGAAATCATTTAAAGGCATTATGGGCTTCGAACTAAAGATAGGGGAGCTGAACACGCTCTGGAAGGGCATAAAACTCGGACAATCCGGGTATTTTTTTATCGTCAACGATCGCGGTAAAATCTTATACCATCCGGATCCGAGCCGGATCGGCAAACAGCTTGACGGTATGCATTTCAATACGGTTGAAGCCAATAAAGACCAAATATTTGAATTGCCCGGAGAACCGGGGCGGGTTTTCTTTAGTCGAAAGTCTGACTACTCCGGATGGACGCTGGTGGCCAGCATGTCGGTTGCTGAACAGAGCAAGCCGATTTCAGACTTGCGGCAAACAACGCTGCTCGTAGGTATCTTTACATTGATCTTGGCCTTATTTCTCGCTTATCGTTTCGGTCAATCTATCGTTCGTCCAGTTCGACTCCTGGAAAACGGGATGCGTCAGACGGCCAAAGGTCACTGGACCCGAGTACCTCTGACCGGAAGCCGTGATGAGATGGATCAGCTTATTACCAGCTACAATACGATGGTTACCCGGCTGGAAGAACTTGTCGATCGGGTTTACGAGACCGAGCTGCGCAATCAGGACAATTTAATGAAACGGCAGCTGGCTGAATTTCAATCGCTGCAATTACAGATTAATCCGCACTTCTTGTACAACACGCTGGAAATTATTATTTGTTACGCCGTTATTCAGAAATCAAGCGAAATCAAAGACATCGTTCGTTCTCTGTCGTATATGCTGCGCTATTCCATACGCACCGATTTGGAGAAAATTACGGTAGCCAACGAGCTTAAACACATTCTGTATTTTATGTCTATTATGAAATACCGCAATCAGCGGGAATTTGAAATTGATGTTCGCATCAGTACGGATTATTTGTTGGACAGCATGGTTCGCTTGACGCTGCAGCCCTTGGTCGAAAATGTGTTTAAGCACGCGTTTCCTTATGGGATCGAGGATACTCACACGATTATTATTGACGCATGGAAGGATGAAGCGGATTTTTATGTCATCGTTGAAGATAATGGCTGCGGTATTGAAGCGGAATCCCTTCTGCAGTTAAATACACGACTCCTGAACAGCCGGGAGGATAGGCTGCTGGATACACAACCCACATTCGAAGGCAGCATCGGGCTGCTCAATGTGCATAATCGGATTCAGATGGTGTTCGGAGAGCAGTATGGACTTTCGATACAAAGCGACCTGGGTATAGGCACGAAGGTTACGATTCGTATGCCGTCGTCCAGCGCAAAAAAAGTCATGCCGGTGTAAAACAGCACAATGCTCGGCTGTCCCTATTTTTTGTATGCTACATATAGGAAAGACATCAAACATACCGAGTCATGGACATCGAGAGAGGGAGGGATTTATGGAAGTTTCGGCTAGCAAGAGCAATATGTTGTCTGCAACTGTCGGTAAAAAGGAAAGTTACTTGTCTAGACTGAAGAAGAACGCATCTAGCCATTGGCAGCTCTACCTATTTATGCTGCTGCCGATTATTTATTTGCTCATATTCAAGTACGTGCCGATGTACGGGGCTTTGATTGCGTTCAAAAATTATCTTCCTACCAAAGGGGTATGGGGCAGCGAATGGGTAGGTCTGAAGCATTTCGATCGTTTTTTCCATTCGTATGAGTTTGTGAGGATTATGAAAAATACGATCCTGCTCAGTATCTATAGTTTACTTGCAGGGTTTCCGTTCCCAATCATTCTTGCGCTTTCCTTGAATTACGTAAACGCTCGTTTCTTTAAGAAAACCGTGCAAATGATCACTTACGCACCGCATTTTATTTCCGTAGTCGTTATGGTAGGCATCATTCTGCAAATGATGGACCCGCGGGTTGGCCTGATTCAAACGATTATGAAATATTTCGGATTGCCGACAATCAATTTCATGGGCATACCCGAATGGTTTTCACACGTTTTTGTCTGGTCCGGTATTTGGCAAAACGTTGGTTTTTCCTGCATCATCTACTTGGCAGCGCTTGCAGCAGTTGATCCTTCGCTGCACGAGGCAGCTGTTGTGGATGGAGCCAATAAAGTGCAGCGAATGTGGCACGTTGACTTGCCGGGTATTATGCCGGTTGCTGTTATCTTGCTGATCATGAACACCGGCCATGTGCTGGACATAGGCTTCGAAAAGGTATTGCTGATGCAGAATCCGCTGAATATGAGTTCATCTGAGGTGATCGATACTTTTGTGTATAAAGTCGGTTTGGCATCAACAGCCATCAACTATTCCTACTCGTCTGCCATTGGATTATTTAAATCAGTCATTAATCTGGTCCTGCTGGTTCTCGTCAATCGGATAGCCAGAAAGTTGGGGCAAACCAGTCTGTGGTAATAAGGGGGCACGTCTATGACGGGAAGCATTAAAGAAAGTGCGGATGACAGGCTTTTTACAATTCTGAATTACATCATCCTATTCATTTTTACGATTACGATTCTTTATCCTCTGGTTTATATTGTTAGCGCTTCCTTCAGCTCATCCACAGCGGTTATTTCCGGTAGAGTCTGGTTGTATCCGGTAGAGCCGACGCTGGCGGGTTATGAAGCCGTATTTAAGCATCGTTTAATTATGTCGAGCTTTTTGAATTCGGTCTTTTATACCGTAGTGGGAACGACGATCAATGTGCTCTTTACACTCATTGCGGCTTATCCGCTTTCGAGAAAAGATTTTATGCCACGTAATAGCATTATGGCTTTGTTTGTATTCACAATGATGTTTTCTGGCGGATTGATTCCGTCTTATCTAGTTGTAAAAGAGCTTGGTATGATCGACACAAGGTGGTCTTTGATTATTCCGGGAGCGCTTGCCGTTATGAATATGATCATTGCCCGCACGTATTTTCAAACGACCATTCCGGATGAATTGCTTGAAGCCGCTCAAATGGATGGATGCAGTGATTTTACGTTTGTGCGGAAAATCGTACTTCCTTTGTCAGGTCCAATCATAGCTGTCATCTCCTTGTTTTACGCAGTCGGACATTGGAACCAATATTTTAACGCGCTGCTTTATTTAAAACATCAGGAGTTGTACCCGATTCAATTGGTATTAAGGGATATTTTGGTGCAAAACGAGGTCGATGCGTCGATGATAACCGACGTTGCCGATCAAGCAGCAAGGGATGGCCTGCGGGAGCTTTTGAAGTTTTCCCTTATCGTCGTGTCTACGCTGCCCGTGCTCATCATCTATCCATTCATACAAAGGCATTTTGTCAAAGGCATGATGATTGGATCATTAAAAGGCTAAAGGGAGGTTTTTACATGAAAAAAGCTCTAACAGCTTTAGTAGCGATTACGACGTCTCTAGCGCTTCTAAGCGCATGTGCGGACAGCGGACAAAAGGGAGCAGACCCAAAGACGGAAGCAGGCAGTGACGATCAAGTAACGGCAGCAGGTGTATTCCCGATCACGAAAGAAAAGACGACGCTAAGGGTCATGGTCAAAGGCTCCAGCATTGTCGAAAACTTTGCAACGAACGAGTTCACCAAGTGGCTGGAGGAGAAAACGAACATTCACATCGATTGGGAAGTCGCTCCGGAAAAAACATTTGCAGAGAAGCTTAACGTTTCACTCGCAAGCGGCGATTATCCGGACGTGTTGCTTAATATGAGCGTATCGCCGGTTCAGCAGTCGATTTACGGTAAAGATGGCGTGTTCATTCCGCTGAACCCGTATATTGATAAATATGGCGTGGAAATGAAAAAGATGTTCGAGCAGGTTTCCTATGTCAAAGATTTGATTACTATGCCGGACGGCAAAATTTATTCGGTCCCTCAGGTTAATGATTGCTACCACTGCTCGCTCGGTCAAAAGATGTGGATTAATCAAACATGGCTAGACAAGCTCGGATTAAAAATGCCGGAAACGACGGACGAGTTTTATCAAGTGCTCAAAGCTTTTAAAGAAAAAGATCCTAACGGAAACGGGAAGGCAGATGAGATCCCGCTTGTCGGCGCTACCAATGGCCCATCCTCGACATTGGACCTTTTTCTGACCAGCGCTTTTATCGAAAAGGATTTCAACCTGCGCTTTGTTAAGGATGGAAAGGTTCAAGTTGCCTTTAATCAACCGGAGTGGAAGGAAGCTTTGAAGTATATTCATAAACTTTTTGCTGAAGGTTTAGTATCTCCGCAAACGTTTACACAGGACAGAAACCAGCTGAAACAAATGGGCATGAACCCGGAGATCCCGATCGCGGGAGCTATTGCCTCGCAAAACCAAACGGTATTTGTCGATGCCGATAACCCGAGATTCAAAGACTATGTATCTGTACCGCCACTCAAAGGACCGTCTGGCATACGCTCAACTGCGTATAATCCATATGCGGTATCTGCAGGTCAATACGTCGTTACCAATAAGGCGAAAAATCCCGCTGCCGCATTCCGTATGGCTGACTTGCTGCTTTCAGAAGAAGCGACACTGCGCAGCACGCAGGGCCGTCCTGATCAGGAGTGGGTGCGTCCGGCGCAAGGAGAGCTAGGCGTTAATGGGAAGCAAGCAAAATGGAAACCAATTGCCACGTTTGGCAAGCTGCAAAATATACATTGGGCACAGGCGGGGCCGTCGCTGCGAACAAACGACTTGCGATTAAGCGTGGTAGCGGATCCGAAAAATTCGCTTGAACTTATTTTGTATAATGAAACTAAAAAATACGAGCCTTATGGAATCAACCCGAGCAAAATTGTGCCGCCATTGTTCTTCACCAACGAACAAGCGGAGGAGCTTTCTACGCTTGAGAAAACGCTTACGGACTATAGAACTGAATTTTTTGCGAAAACGGTTACAGGCTCGCTGGACATTGACAAGGAGTGGAACAACTATTTGAGCACTTTGGACAAAATGAACATTAAACGCTACCTGGAAATTTATCAACAAGCCTATACCCAGTATAAATCGAAAAAGTAGCCACATCCGGAAGCAATCCTGTCTCGTGAGAGTGAGGTAGAAGATGAAAGAGAAGAACATAAAGAAGCTTTCAGCCGAAAGACCTAATGTCGTATTTATTATAGCGGACGATCATCGTGGTGAAGCCATTCGAGCGTTCGGCGATGAAACAGTGCAGACGCCGGTATTAGATTCGTTGGTTGCCAGCGGGACATCTTGTCGTAACACGCATATATTCGGTGGCCTATCCGGAGCGGTTTGCGCGCCGAGCAGAGCGTGCGTCCATACGGGCATCCCGATCTTCCGGGCGATGATCGGCAAAGACATGATGAATCGGGAGCATTCGAGCGTTATTCGTCCGGATGTTCGGCTAATGCCGCAAACGATGAAGGGTGCCGGATACCTGACGCATGCGATCGGCAAATGGCATAACGACAAGGCAAGCTTCGCCCGAAGTTTCGAGGGAGGGGATAAGCTGGCTTTTCGCGGAATGAGCGAGCATACGAAGGTTCCTGTGCACGACTATGACTTGACCGGGGCTTATCCGAAGGAACAGGAATATATAGAGCACACGTTCTCAACCGAGTTGTTTACAGATGCCGCCGTCAACTTTATTGAGGATTACCAGGAGGAGCGGCCGTTCTTCCTGTATGTAGCTTATACCGCACCGCATGATCCCCGAACGGCGCCAGAGCCGTATGCAAGCATGTACGTCAAATCCGGTATTCCGCTGCCCCCTAACTTTGTGCGGGAGCATCCATTCGATACCGGCGATATGACGGTTAGGGACGAGAAGCTTGCAAGATGGCCGAGGGACGAGGACGAAATTCGTCAGCATATGGCCGATTACTATGCGATGATAAGCCATTTGGACGCGCAAATCGGTAGAGTCATCGAAGCGTTGAAGGCTAAGGGCATCTATGAGGATACGCTTATCGTGTATACCGCTGATCATGGCTTGGCGGTCGGGCAACACGGACTGATGGGCAAACAGAACCTTTACGAGCACAGCGTACGCATACCGCTTATATTCCGGGGGCCAGGCGTGCCGGAGGGCAAGCAGGAGTTTGCGTTGGCAAGCAATATCGATATTTTTCCTACGGTTGCCGGGTTATGCGACGTCGGCCTGCCGGAGGAAACAGAAGGCATAAGCCTGTGTCCCATCTTGGCAGGGGAAATTGATGGCGTTCGCGGTATCGTGGGCTCGGTTTATCGAGACGTCCAGCGGATGGTAACAGACGGAAGATGGAAGCTGATCCGTTATTATCGGTCGCCAGAAACGAACACAGGAACGGAACGAATCCAGTTGTTCGATCTACTTAGCGATCCTTGGGAAACGCAAGATTTGTCGGCTGAGCCGGCAAATGCCGGGGTCATCGAAAGGCTTGCCTCCGAATTGGCTTCATGGATGCAAGCTAGCGGCGACATTTTGAAGGATAAGCCGGTGCTTCCTGTAACATCCTTGTCTTGAGCCAAGAGCCTTATCTCATAAAGAGTCGCGGAAATCGCGGCTTTTTGTTTTATGGGTTAAATAACGATAAAGGGTGAATTGAAGCATGCAAACGATTGAACTAAATAAAGAGTGGTTTCGGGGGGCCGTTTCAATAGAAACGACTGATACTGGACTCCGGCCATGGCGATTGCCACATGATCAGCTCAGCTTATTTGCCTCGAAATTGGTGGAGAAGGCAGGGGAAACAGCGGGTGTTAGAGTTGCATTTATGAGTGATTCCACTTCAGTGGAGCTGCATGTCGCTAGAACGGATAAAGATAGACGGTTTGACCTCGTTATCGAAGATGAATTAGTCGATACCAAGACGCTCCTTGCAGGAGAAGAAATTTGTTTATTTACAAACTTGCCAGGCAGCATGAAGAGGGTTGACATTTATTTGTCACAAGAAGCTGCGGTCATTGTGAAAGCACTAAAAGTCGATGATAGGGCATCGGCGGCTCCCTTGCCAAACAATCAACCTCGGTGGGTTGCCTACGGCAGCTCGATTACGCAATGCAGCTCAGCTGAAAGTCCGGCTCTGACTTGGCCGGCAATCGTAGCACGCAGCAAAGGTTGGGACCTGACCTGCATGGGATTTGCGGGGCAATGTCATTTGGAACCAATGGTTGCTCGCGTCATCCGTGACCTTCCCGCTGACGTTATTTCCATGTGCCTCGGCATTAATGTGATGGGAGGCAATAGTTTAAATATCCGGACGTTTCGTTCTGCCATTATCGGCATGGTATCGATCATTCGGGAAAAGCATCACAACACGCCCTTATTTTTATTTTCTCCTATTTATTGCCCTCACAGGGAGACTGACGAAAATTTAGTAGGGATGAACTTGGTTACAATAAGGAAAGAAATCCAGGAAGCGGTGAATATTTTAACTTCTTACGGGGATTCCAATCTTACTTATGTAGACGGTCTGGATATTCTTGGAGAAGCCTATGTTGGCATGCTGCCAGACCACCTGCATCCGAACACGGAAGGAAATAAAATGATGGCAATTCATATACTGGATAAATGGATAGGAGCAAAAAAGAATGGTTAGAAAAATGTCTGTTCCACCGATGCAGTTAGTCGATTATGATGGCGAGGGTACGCAGTTGTGCGCCGTTGTGGAGGAAATTGGTTCTATCACGTTAAAAAGGGCGTTAATTCCCGAGCCTGCTGATGGGGAAGTAAGGGTAAAGGTGAAATGGGTAGGCATATGCGGCAGTGATGTGGAAGTATTTCGCGGGGCTCGCGAGCCAGAGTTTGTCTCGTATCCGACACGGCTTGGCCATGAGGTGGCCGGTGTTATTGATAAAGTAGGACCCAATGTAATCGGTCTTAAAGTGGGGGATCCTGTAGCACTTCGCTATATTTGGGGTGCTTTTGCTGAATAAGTTTGCTGTACGCCTTTTTCAGTAAAAGTTCTTCCACAGGCGCTTCCTCTCATTGAAGGTTCGCTGATTGAAGTACTCCCTGACATTATTCATGCAGCAGAGCTTGGCGATATTTCCCCTCATAAAAATGTGCTGATCACTGGACAAGGCGTCAGCGGCTTGGTGATGACGCAGGTAGTTAGCTTGTATAGTCCGCGGAACCTTGTGGTAACGGATTTGTTCGATGAAAAGCTGGAGCTGGCCCGCAAGTATGGGGTAACCCATACCTATAAGATGCCGTCGCCAGATGCGAATACGATGGATATTCTGGGCAAAGATTTCCCAGATGGCTTCGATGTGGTCATTCCCTGCTTGCTGGAAGGTGACGGGATGGGCGGTTGAATGAAGTTGTTTAGTATTTATAAGACCGGAACTCCCGAATATGGGGTTCCGGTTTATTTTATTTTCTTTGAGTTACTCAATGAAAAATTTTTAAAATGGACAGTCTTGCGGAAATTACGATTAAGAAATCCGAAATGAACTTTTGGATGCACAATAAAACCAATTTTGAAATACAGAGGGAAATATTTTTAGTTTCGAAAATTCAGGTGTTGAACATTGGAATCCGCAGGGCCTGCAGTTGACAGTCCCGGCTAAAGGAGAGATACTGGGTATCGTTGTCGAACACCGGATTTGATTAGCACCCAATCTCCTTCCTGCAATGTGACCGATTCATGGTTTTGTTCAAGCTTTCCCTCCCCTTCCAAACAACATAGCAATTCAAACAAATGGTGATGGTGACGCGGTTAACGCCACCCCGGGGCTTCAAGCCAAAATGGCAGCCAATGTATTGGTTACATTGGAAAACCGGTACAAATCCACCAAAACTGTTCCTTTCTAGATATATAGCTTTACCTTATAATACATCAAGTTCAAGGAGGAAAATTATTGAAATTACAGGTTGCAGGGAAAGCATCGAAATGGGTTGTCTATCAGAAAATGATCATCGTCTTCGTCCTATTTTTTCTCCCTCTTATTTCCATGAACATTTGGTTGAATTACAAAGGAATGTCGATCACGAGACAAACCATTCTGAATTCCACTTTGGCAGGCGCGGACTTTTATTCCAAACAGCTGGATAACGAACTGTATTTAATTCGAAATTTACAGATCCAGCTGCTAAACGACGACAATCTGCAGAAGCTGAGTTTCCGGGGCAGGACACTGGAGAATTATGAAGAGGTCGAGCTCATTAATCAGGTCATGGAGAGACTTATGACTCTTACCGAATCCAGCGCATATGTGGTGAACGCCGGCGTTTATGTCGAGGCCATCGGAAAAACGATTTCCACGATGAATGGCCCTACCGTTACACCCAATCAGGAAATGGAATTGATTAAGTCCCTCATCCCGATTACGCCAAAGCCTTCGTTTTATCGGTCCGGGGAAAGGATCTTTTTCATTGAAGTTGAAAATAACGGCGGTATCTGGTCCTATATCGAAATTTCCATACCTAAGCTGCTAAACGCTTTAAGAGAAATTACAAAGCTGTATCCGGAGTCCAATGTCTTTCTTGCAAATCAAGAATCTGGTATTGTCTTGACGACTGCGAAGGAAGTCAAGGATTCAGCCGAGATATTGAACTTGACAGGCGGGCCAAGCGTTAAAGACCCGAATAGGTCGGTGATAAGAAAGCTCCATGGTATAAGTTACTTTATCATCCGGGATGAGGTCAGTTCCATGCACTTGTCCTTAATGATGTACGTAAACCAGAATGAAATTACGCGTCCTTTAGTCCATTTCAGTTCATGGTTCTATTCCCTGTTCTTTATGGCTGTTATCGTATTGGTGCTGTACTCAATTTCCGTTCATTTGATGATCCACAGACCGTTATCCAAGCTGGTTAAAGCCTTTCATATGCTTGAAGCCGATAACCTCAATATCATGATTGAGTCCAAATCAAACGATGAGTTTCATTATGTCTTCAACGGATTCAATAACATGGCCCATAAACTGAAGAAATCGATCGAAGAAAACTATGAGCAAAAGATTGCGTTGCAGCACTCCCAGTTCAAGCAGCTCCAATCTCAAATTAATCCGCATTTTCTTTATAATTGCTTTTTCAATATTCATGTGATGTGCCAAGTGGGGGACACGGACGGAGCCGCTACGCTTTCCCAGAAACTAGGGAGCTACTACCAGTACATCACAAGAAGCGGATCGGATGAGGTTCCATTTTATAAAGAATACCGCCATGCACTCGATTATTGTGACATTCAATGTATTCGTTTCTCAAACCGGATTGCTTACGAATATCAAGAAATATCGAATATCCCGCAGTTTATCCCCGTGCCGTGGCTCATTATTCAGCCCATTGTCGAAAATGTATTCGAACACGCCTTTGAAGACGGTACAGAGGAAGGGATCGTTTATATTAGTACGGATTATCACGAAGGAAGATTGCGAGTAACGGTTGAGGATAACGGAAACATGCTAACCGACGAACATGTGGAACAATTGCGAAAAAAACTCGCAATGGAATCTAAACATATTGAAAAAACGGGATTAATTAACGTGAATAACCGGCTTCAGCTAAAGTATGCATCGGGCAGCGGACTCTTTGTCTCGCGCAGTCCGTATGGAGGATTAAAGGTTGATTTAGTTATAATCTTTGGATAAGGAGGCTTGACCATGTACCGACTGTTAATTGTAGACGACGAGCCCGGCATCGTAAATGGCCTGGTTCAGCTTTTTCAGGAGAATACTCAATTCGAACTGGATGTATGCAAAGCCTATTCCGCCAAAGAAGCTGTCGAGATCGCAAAGAAAAAGAAGCTGGATATTCTACTCAGCGATATACGTATGCCCCAAAAGAGCGGACTTCAGCTCATTGATGAAATTACCTTCTATTGGCCGTTATGCCGCATCATATTTCTGAGCGGATACAGTGATTTTGATTACATTCATGAAGCTCTGCGCAAAAACGTGGACGATTATATCCTGAAAACAGAAGGAGTTGGCCCCATTTTCGAAGCCGTGAAGCAGGCTTCCAAAAAACTCGATGAAGAGCACCGCCGTAGAATTCAAGAAGAGAAGGCTAGGATGCATTTTCAAATCGCCGAGCCTTTTTTGAAAGACGAGCTAATGAGAAGGGTTCTGGAAGGCGAGCCTATGCGTTCACTGAGAAACGAGCCTCGTTATGAAGATGTGGACTTTTGCATTTCGATTGATCAGCCAGCATTTTTACTGATTGGAAGCATCGACCGCTTGGAGGATGTGACTTCCAGGGGGCTTCTTGAATCTGTTCAAAGGACATTTGACAATTACCTGCCTGCGACAATTGCAAGAGAGCAGGCTATTTTAGGTAATGATCTACTTGTCTGGCTTCTGCAGCCTGAAGACGTGCTGCTAAGTCGTTTTCAGGCAGCTGAAACGGCGATTGAATCGCAATGGAATGCTGTCAAAGTCTATATGAAAGGCATATTGGAACAAGTACAAAATGATTGTGAACTAAGGTTGGGTGTATTCGTATCATTCGGCATATCCGGTAATCCTGTAGGCATATGGGACAGGATCCGGGATCAATATGAATCCTTACGGTCCATGCTGAAAAACAGGGTATCAGCAGGCCAAAATATGGTCATGATCGACCTCGAAGGATCCAGTATGGATGAGGAATCTTTATATGAGCGCAGCGGGATGAGACAGGAAGACGTAAAATCGTTGGTCATTGATCAGATTCATACGTATATACATGAGCATTTATCCGGAGATATCTCGCTGACCTCCATTGCGGAGAAAGTGCATTTTAACCCGTCGTACTTATCTCGCTTTTATAAACAAATGACAGGGAGTAATTTGCTTGAATATATCCATACAATGAGGCTGGAGGAGGCGATTCGCCTCATGGAACATACAAACCTGAAGTTAAATGAAATTGCTGTGCGAGTCGGGTTTGATTCGCATTCCTATTTCACGACATTCTTCAAGAGAAAGAAGGGCATCTCCCCTCAAGAGTATCGGAATAACAAATGAGTAAAGAAATTGAAAGGGAATGTAAAAAACTCAAAATTGAAAGCTCGTTCACCTGGTATCATAATTAACTTAGAAATAGATTCATCACAGTTAATAGAAAAAGGGAGGAACGTGTTCAATATGAAACGGATTGCAACATGGAAGATGATTTTGATTGCGACGATGACGCTTTCGGTATTATCAGCATGCTCAAATCAAGGAAAAGAGACAGCTAATTCAACGCCTCAGACCTCTAACAATGGGGGGGGTAAGGGTAGTAACACGCCGAATGACCCATTAGGCAAGTATCCTAAGACGGTAACGGTATCGGAAGTGTTTGGCTACAATCCTCCTGAAGATCCACGGATACCCAAAGGAATTACTCCGGAACAAAATGCTTATCTTAAAGATCTTAAAGACATGCTCAATATTGAAGTCAAGTATAAATGGACAGTTCCAACAAATCAATACGACCAGAAGTTATCACTAGCCATAGCTTCAAATGACTTGCCGGATATTATGGAACTGGATCAGACGAATTATGAGAAGTTGAAAAAAATGGGGAAACTCGCCGATCTGACCGAGGTCTATAACAAATACGCCTCCCCAGCACTCAAGAAATACATGGAGTCCGACGGCGGCTTTGCAATGAAGGCATTCAGTGAGGATGGAAAATTATACGGACTTCCAGGATTTGAGGATCCTTTTCTATCCACACAACTGCTTTGGATTCGAAAGGATTGGCTCGACAACCTGCATTTGCAAGCGCCTCAAACGATGGATGAATTGGAAAAGGTAGCAAGGGCTTTTGTGCAAAATGACCCTGATCAAAATGGTAAAAACGACACCTATGGAATCACAACACAAAAAAAACTGTTCTACTGGGGATTTGACCTCCGGGGTTTCTTTAACGGATTGGGTGCTTATCCGTCAGTTGGCGACGGTCAGACCGCTTGGATTAAGGATGGTAGCGGAAAATTGATCCCAGGGCTTATCCAGCCTGAGATGAAGACAGCACTTGGCAAGCTGCAGTCTTGGTACAAGGAAGGCATCTTGAATAAAGAATTTGCGTTGATGGATGAGAATAAGGCAGTAGAAGATATTACAGCAGGAAAAGTAGGGATTTCCTATGGGGAATGGTGGTATCCGAACTGGCCCTTGAACTTGAACGTTGACAAGGATAAAAATGCGAACTGGATCGCACTGCAAATTCCAGGTTTGAATGGCCCCGGGAAGTCACTCGTTCCTAAGCTTCGTTTAAGCAAACTCAGCGCAGTAAACAAAGATATGGAAAACCCGGAAGCTGCCATTAAGATGATCAACTTCTACATTGAAATGGGCAATAAGAAATATATGGATCAGAATAAAGCTGAGAACGGTTATGTATACAACTGGTTCTATCCCCGGATTTACAATCCGGCTCAAATTGAAACGATTTATACCGAAGTCAATAAAGCGCTGGGAGCGAAACAAAATGAAATTACACTGGATGATGATAATTACAAAAACGTAGCAGATGTCTTCAAGGCTTCAAAGAATTATCTTGCGGGAAATACTTCGGAAGCGACCAAAGGCGTAAACTGGGGACAATATTTTAGCCGAGTGTCTAAAGATGGTGGCTGGGGAATTACGCATCAGATCAAACAGAGTAAAGCTTATGTAAACAATGAGTTCTACGCACTTCCTACTAAAACCCAAACGGAAAAGGGATCACAGCTTGATAAATTGATGTCGGAGAGCTTCACCAAGATTATTATGGGCGGGTCTCTTGATGGGTTCGACAAATTTGTTTCCAGCTGGAAATCCCTTGGCGGTGACCAAATCGTCGATGAGGTCAATGAATGGAACAGCAAGCAATCTGTAAAATAATTTGTTGATTAGACGGGAGGGTATGGTTCCGAGCAATTGGCAAATCCCTCCCTTTTTAATCGAAAGGAGGTCCGTCATTGAGGACTCTGAAAAAAGAATATCCGCTTCATTTGATGCTGATGCCCGGCATGATCGTCACACTGATCTATGCCTATGGCCCCATGGCCGGCCTTGTGATGGCTTTTCAGCAGTTTGAGCCGATGTCCGGCTTTTTTCACTCCAGGTTCATCGGATTAGATAATTTTAGGTATATTTTCGAGTTGCCCGATTTCAAGGGGGTGCTATGGAATACCATTCTTATCTCGGTTTTTAAAATGATGCTGTTCTTGCTTGTTCCATTGATTCTGGCATTGCTTCTTAACGAGGTAACCAAAAGATGGTTCTCGCGCATCATTCAATCTGCTATTTTTTTGCCGTTCTTTCTCTCATGGGCCGTACTTGGCGGCGTCATTATTGAATTATTCTCTCTGAATGGCCCGATAAACGGGCTGCTCACCGCCTTGGATATAAAGCCTATTATGTTCATGCTAAACAACCAGTGGTTCCGAGGGATAATAATCGCCTCTGATGTCTGGAAAGGGATGGGCTACAATATGATTGTTATGCTTGCGGCTATCACCGGGATCAATGCGACCCTATATGAGGCAGCTGAAGCAGATGGGGCCGGAAGATGGAAACAAATGCTGCATATCACACTTCCAGGGATGGCGCCGATTCTGATTTTACTGGGCGTATTAAGCCTTGGAGGAATTCTCAATGCGGGCTTTGAGCAAATCCTGATTTTATATAACCCGACGGTCTACGCGGGTGCGGATATAATCGACACGTTCGTTTACCGGCTCGGGATGTTTGATCAACAATTCGGACCTGCAGCCGCAGTCGGAATGTTCAAGTCCGTGATTTCACTTGTACTGGTGTCTCTGACTTACTTTGTGGCCTATAAATATAACAATTACAGGATTTTTTAACTCGAGGTGGAAAGATGCGTAACCGTACAATCGGAAGAGTGCTTTTTGTACTATTCAATTCGTTGCTTCTATTTATAATCGCCTTGCTGGGTATTCTTCCATTCATTCATTTGCTCTCGATCTCGCTTAGTTCGAATACATCTGCAATTGCAGGTGAGGTGAAGCTGTGGCCGGTCGGTTTTAATCTGGATGCGTACAGCTATCTGGCTCAAAAGGTTGAGTTTTTTCGTTCGCTATGGGTGTCCATTGAGAGGGTAATTTTGGGTACAGCGATCAATTTGTTTCTTATATTTATTACGGCTTATCCGTTATCAAAACCTTCTGAAGCATTTAGGCTCCGAACCAAATATGTTTGGTTCTTTGCGATTACGATGTTCTTTGGTGGCGGGTTAATCCCAACCTATATCATCGTATTAAGCACCGGCTTGATAAATTCCATTTGGGCTCTGATTTTGCCTGGAGCACTCAGTGTTTGGAACATGGTCTTGATGCTGAATTTTTTCAGAACGATTCCGAAGGAACTGGATGAGGCAGCAACGATTGACGGAGCAGGACATTGGAAAATATTATTTCAAATTTACTTACCAGTCTCACTGCCGTCGATCGCAACTATTGGATTGTTTACGATTGTTGGACACTGGAATTCATGGTTCGATGGAATTCTGTACTTGAATTCTCCGAATAAATACCCTTTACAGACCTATCTGTCCACACTCATCATGTCGAGTAGTTCTCAGATGGCATCGCTCTCGGTTGAACAGATTAAGGCGATGGGGAATATGAGCGAGAAAACACTTAGGGCAGCCCAAATTTTCATGGGGGCGCTGCCAATCATGCTTGTGTATCCCTTTTCGCAAAAGTATTTTATCAAAGGAATGACGGTAGGAAGCGTAAAAGAATAATTTTAATGGAGAAGATATAGGATGAGCAAAATTAAGGTTGCATTAATCGGAGCAGGTCAACGCGGAGTCAACTATCTGGAATACGCTTTGCAGCATCCACATGAAGTTGAAGTTGTTGCGGTTGCGGAACCTGTTCGAGAGCGGAGAGAGAGCTTTAAAGCCAGACACGGTGTTGCCGATTCGAAGTGCTTTGAGAGTTGGGATGATTTATTCGCTGTTCCCAAGCTGGCTGATGCCGTCTTGATCTGCACGCAGGATAAACAGCACTTTGAGCCGGCCATGAAGGCTTTGAAGGCGGGGTATCATGTGCTTTTAGAGAAGCCGATATCGCCGGACCCTGAAGAATGCATTCTGATGGGGGAAATGGCTTCCCAGTCTGGTTTGGTGTTTTCAATCTGCCATGTACTTCGATATACTCCGTTTTTCACGGCGCTGAAAGAATTGCTTGATGAGGATACAATTGGCCAACTAATGTCGATCCAACATAATGAGAATGTGGGCTACTGGCACCAAGCGCACAGCTATGTGCGTGGGAATTGGCGCCGCAAGGACGAGTCCAGTCCGATGATTCTGGCAAAGTCTTGCCACGATCTTGACATTCTGTTCTGGCTAGCAAACTCGGATTGCGTCAGAGTATCCTCCTTCGGTTCACTTAGTCATTTTACGGTTAGTCAAGCACCGAAAGGAACCCCTGCCCGCTGTTTGGACGGTTGCCGGGTTTCGGATGAGTGTCTCTATTATGCACCGAAGCAATATTTGACAGACGATACCGATTGGCCGACTTCCGCTATCAGCGATGATAATAGCTTTAGTTCTCGCTACAAGGCCTTACTTGAGGGGCCTTACGGCAGATGTGTTTACCATTGCGATAATGACGTTGTAGACCATCAGGTCGTTAATTTGGAATTTGCCAATGAGGTTACAGCGTCATTCACGATGAGCGCATTCACGAGAGATGTCAGCCGAACGATCAAATTAATGGGAACCCACGGGGAGATCCGAGGTGCCATGGAGAAGAATGAAATTGAGATTCTCCATTTTGGGAGCGGGAAAGTCGAACGGATCAATTTTGAGAATGTAAGCGGTCATGTTGGTCATGGAGGGGGGGATGCGAGGTTGATCCAAGATTTTCTTAAGATGGTTCGTACAAATGGCAGGATTCAAGGGTTAACCTCGGCAAACCGCTCTGTTCAAAGCCATCTTATGGCATTCGCAGCTGAGGAATCCCGTATCGAGAGAAACACCGTTCATTTACAGGAATTTATGAAGCGTTTCGGTACGCGACAAGACAAAAGAGGGGATGAGATATGACAAATTCGCTCAACAGATTTGAGACTCGTGTTCTGAGTTCATTAGCCAAAGTGTTCTCTGATGAAGAATTAGTGGAAGCAGCGTATGGGAAAGGATCCATGCTGCTGAACGAAACCTATTCCTTTCAAGTAGCGTACCGCTCGGAGCGGCTTCAGAAAGGGATTAACGTTAAGATTGAATCAGCAATAGAGAAATATATTGCGGTCCGAAGCGTCGGAGTCGTACCTTCGGAATTGCCGGCTTATCATGATCATGATGAGAACGTACTGCGCACCTCGCCCGGGTTATATCCTGATCCGCTGTTTCCGTTAGGAACAGAAGGGATAACCGCGCTTCCCGGACAATGGAGATCGATTTGGATAACCGTGGAGCCGGAAGGAAATGTGGAGCCAGGTCTAAATAGCATCTGCATTTGTTTGGAATCGGAGGAGGGGATGATGCTAGGGAGGGAGACCTTTGAATTGGAAATCATAAAAGCCTCTCTCCCCAAGCAGCGGCTGATTCATACGGAATGGTTGCATGCAGACTGTCTTGCGACGCATTACGAGACGGAAATTTTCTCGGAGAAGCATTGGGCATTGATGGATTGTTATGTGAAAACGGCGGTTAAGCATGGCATCAACATGATATTAACGCCTTTGTTCACACCGCCGCTTGATACCGATGTCGGTGGAGAAAGACCAACGGTTCAACTTCTGGATATTGAAGTTACCGCGCCGCATTCGTATCATTTCGGCTTCGATCGTTTGAAGAGATGGGTTGAAATGTGCCAAAGTCGTGGTGTCGAATACTTTGAGTTTTCTCATCTCTTCACGCAATGGGGAGCCAAACATGCGCCGAAAATAATGGCAATGGAGCAAGGGGAGTGGAAACAGATTTTCGGTTGGGAAACAGATGCATCGGGAGAAGCGTACAGATTGTTTCTCACGCAAATGCTGCCGTCCTTGACGAAATGGATCCATGAAAATGGCATCGTGGAAAAAAGCTTCTTTCACATTTCAGATGAGCCCACGATCGATCATCTTGAATCTTATGGGAACGCAAGCCGAATGGTTCGAGAACATCTTGACGACTTTCCAATCATTGACGCCTTGTCTGATTACGATTTTTATGAGAAAGGCCTGGTGAAAAATCCGGTTCCGGCAAATGATCATATGGAGTCATTTCTTGAGAACGGGGTGTCTCCTTTATGGACTTATTATTGCTGCGTACAGTATAAAGCGGTTTCAAACCGTTTCTTTAATATGCCGTCCGCGCGCAATAGGATCTTGGGTATTCAGCTTTATAAGTACAATGTTTCCGGTTTTTTGCATTGGGGCTACAATTTTTGGTATTCGCAGTTTTCACGCCGGGCCGTCGATCCGTATCGCGTAACGGATGCAGATCATGCCTTTGCATCTGGAGATGCCTACTTGGTATATCCTGGTGAACAAGGCCCTATCGAATCGATTCGTCTTGAAGTACTGCAAGAAGCGTTACAAGATTTACGGGCGCTGCAGCTTCTGGAGGAGATTCATGGCAGGAAGTACGTGCTGGATGCCCTGGAGGACGGGCTTGAGCGGCCGATTTCATTCCATTGCTATCCGGTCGTGGCCACATGGCTGTTATCGAAGCGGGAATGGATCAACAGGAAAATAAAAGAGCATTTACAGTAGAAACAATCATGACGTCTACGACGCCACCCCCAAGAATGAAAATAATATGCTCCTCCGAGCATTTTTATTTTCGTATAAATAAGTAAGCGTTAACAATGCCATTTTATTCGGGAGGGAATCATGCTGAAGAAGTTGTTTATGAAGAAATGGTTCGTTCTATTTGTAATGCTATGCATGATTGCAACTATGCGCATTCCGTCACCGGCCAGCGCAGCAGGAACGACATACTATGTGGATTCCGAAAATGGCAATGATGCTAATTCCGGTACCGACACATCGGCTGCGTGGAAATCGCTCACCAAAATCAATGCGACTGTTTTTAATCCGGGTGACACTATCTTGTTTAAAACCGGAGGAATATGGAACGGACAGCTATCTCCAAAGGGATCCGGAGTAAACGACAGTCCAATTGTGATCGATAGATATGGTACCGGCAGCAAGCCTGTTATTAACGGTGGCGGGTTGAATAACACAGGGACGATCTATCTGGTCAATCAGGAGTATTGGGAGATTAACAATCTGGAAATAACGAATGATGACAACCTGAGCTCCAACGATACGGCAGACGTCAGAATGGGCATCTATTATAAGATTGATACCAATATATCGGGAAGCAACCATGTGTTTCATCACATCTATATTCGAAATTGTTATATCCATGATGTAGATGGGAACGAGAACGGGTCTGCCGCCGGGGCAGGGATCTCCGGAGAAATTGTCGGGCCAAGCACAGCTTCATCTGCTAGATTCGATGACATCCGGATTGAAAATAACACCTTGACGAAAGTAGACCGGACGGCAATCCAGCCGAATAAGTTGAATATTTTCTCTTGTCCTGGTACAGATACTTGCTTCCGAGACGGAGTCCGTAACAATAACCAATGGGGCACGGGTTTCCATGTAGCTAATAATACCATGAACGATATAGGCGGAGACGGGATACTTATGCGGGAGACGAAGGATGCGATCGTCGAACATAACGTGTTGTCTAGCTTTGGAACAAGAGCGTTAACGACCACGGCTGTTGCCGGAATTTGGTTATGGAACGCCAATCATACGATATTCCAGTTCAATGAAGTATACGGAGGGCCTGCTTCGAACCAAGACGGCTGCGCATTTGACTTCGATTATTACGGCATCGATACTGTATACCAGTACAACTATAGTCATGACAATCCGATGGGCACTGTTTTGCTTATGGGAGCGAATGAAAATGATATATTCCGTTACAACATCAGCCAAAACGACGGCTTGGCTTTCCGCCATTTTGCTTATAATGAGACGACGTCGGCGTATCTCTACAACAATATCTTTTATTATGATGGCGCTAATCATAAGATTAACGGAGACAGCAAAGATGAAACAAAATTAGGCTATCATTTCTATAACAATATTTTTTATAACATGAGCACGACAACACCGACGAAATGGGGAAATGGCAACTGGGATCAGCTGACGTTCAGCCATAACATTTTTTACGAAGCCAGCGGACAACATACACAGCAGGAGCCTTTCGATCCATATGGGATGACGGGTGATCCGAAGTTTGTGAATCCCGGTTCGGGAAGTATTGGTCTTGATACGCTGCAAGGGTACCAGCTGCAAACGGACTCTCCTGCTATCGACGCCGGTATCGAAAGTCCGCAAGCTCAAGGAATCAAGGACTTTTATGGAAATATGATCAATGCCGTAAGTCCCGATATTGGTGTTCAGGAATTGACGGGAACTCCTTCCGCAGCGATACGCTTCTATGTACCGCAGCAGCAGATGAGCGCCGTTGTGACAAGCAGCACGACAGGCCATAGCTCTATGAGTGCGGTAGACGGTCAGGATCAAACATATTGGCAATCGGAAGACGGATCGAATCCATCCTTGACGATAGCTTTGGGAGGGACATACAACATCGATCGTGTCATCTACGTTCCTTCAGCAGATGATGCGGCCGGAGTCATTACAAATTACCAGGTGTATACTAGTACCGATGGCGTAGGCTTTACAAAAGTTGCTACCGGCACGTGGGCAAACAATACTTATCGGAAAAGAGCGGTGTTCCCGTCCGTTTCAGCTTCCTATATTAAAATTATAGCATTGCATTCATCGGGACATACTTCCGCAGCGGAAGTACAGGTCGGAATCGGTACAGGAACAAATGGAACGGGGCTTTATACGAAAATATCGCAATCATCTATGACCGCTACAGCTTCAAGTATTTATAATAGTTCGTATGCTGCAGCATTGGCGATTGATGGAAGCACTTCGACCTACTGGTATCCATCTAGTCTTCCAACAGCTGCGAGTCCTCAGTATATCATCCTGACATTGAATCAAAAGTACACCATTTCAAAATTCGACTATAAACCTTATTCAGGGGCATACGCGGTTACAGCGTATAAATTGTACGTCAGTACAGACGGGGTCAATTTCACGGCAATCCCAACCGGTTTCGGCAACCCGGGCACATGGGCAGCGGATTCAAGTATGAAGGTAGCTACCTTTGATCCGGTAGAAGCGACAGCTTTTAAGTTCGAGATGACTGCAACAGGAGGCAGCAGGCCTGCGGTTTTAGAACTAAATCTGTATTTTCCAGATAATTCGGTTCCGGTTCCGGCTCAACCGACCCATCTGACAGCTTCGCCGGTTGATTCACAAGTGAACCTGATGTGGTCGACCGTAACGGATGCGACATACTACAACGTGAAGCGCAGTTCGACCAGTGGCGGACCGTATACGACGATAGCCGCCAACGTAACTGGGGCAACTTATTCTGACACGGGCTTAGCAAATGGAACAACCTATTACTATGTAGTAACTGCAGCGAACAGCGGAGGCGAGAGTTCAAACTCTAACGCAGCAAGTGCGACTCCGGCAGCGCCATTAACTCCTGTACAAGCACCGACACCACCGACCAGCCTGAAAGCAACAGAGGGCAACGCTCAAGTAAGCTTGACATGGAGCACAGTCACCAGCGCAACGTACTATAACGTGAAGCGCAGTACGAACAGCGGTGGGCTGTATACGACGATTGCCGCCAACGTAACAGGAGCAACCTATTCGGATGCGGGCTTACTTAACGGAACAACCTATTACTATGTAGTAACTGCAGCAAACCCCGGAGGTGAGAGTGCAAACTCTAACGCAGCAAGTGCGACTCCGGCAGCGCCTTTAACTCCGGTACAAGCACCGACACCACCGACCAACCTGAAAGCAACAGAGGGCAACGCTCAAGTAAGCTTGATATGGAGCACAGTCACCAGCGCAACGTACTATAATGTGAAGCGCAGTACGAACAGCGGTGGGCCGTATACGACGATTGCATCGAATGTGACGACAACCTTGTATATGGATACCGGATTAACCAACGGTATTACTTACTATTATGTTATGACAGCTGCGAATGCAGGTGGAGAGAGCACGAATTCGACGGAAACTGGTGCAACTCCGTTTTTCAGCAGCAACAACGATAATAATAGTAGCAGCAATACTTCTACAACTACAACAGCCGGCCCGTCGGTAGTGCCGACCAAAGACGGTGTGCAAATTACCAATGTTCAGCCGGTAAGCGACAAAACCGCTGATGGGACATCGGTCGCAAAAGTAACCATCGAAGGGGCTACATTAGCACAAGCGATGGAGCTGCTCAAAGCTTCGACAGGAACGACAGATCAGCGTATTAACATCGAAGTCAAAGGCAGCGAAGCCGTTGGCAAGGTCGAGCTTCCGGCCGCATCCTTGGCGGAACTATTATCCAAAGTACCGGCAGCGGTGTTGTCCTTTAAATATAATGGGGCAACCTATGACCTTCCGTTGAAGGTAGTGGACTTATCTGGACTTGCGACAGCGTTAGGGTCCGCAACGAAAGATATAAAAGTCAGCACTAATATCGAGAAAGTCAGTAGTTCAACTTCCGTTGATATCGAAACGAAAGCCAAGCAAGCAGGTCTGAAACCTATTACCTCGGCTATAGACTTTAGCGTAACGGCTGAAGCTAACGGGAAACAGGTATCTCTGAATGATTTCGGAAAAACCTATGTGACCAGAACGATGGAAATAACAAAAGAGGTAGATGCGAAGAAAACAACCGTGGTTCTATATAACCCGGTAACAGGTACTATGAGCTTCGTGCCTGCGACCTTCTCGGCGTCGGATGGAATTACGAAAGCAAGCATAAGACGTCCGGGTAATAGTATCTACACGGTTGTAGAGTCTGCCAAAACCTTTGAGGACTTGAAAGGCCATTGGTCTCAAGCCGACGTTGAATTGTTGGCATCTAAGCTTGTTATAAATGGAATGACAGAGAGCAGCTTCGCTCCACAAAACGAAATTACTCGCGCACAATTCGCAGCGCTTCTAGTACGTGCCCTGGGGCTGTCGGAAACGAACGCAGCGCAATTTACCGACGTGAAAACAAATGATTGGTTTGCAGGAGCCATCGGTGCTGCAAGCAAAGCCGGGTTAGTGGATGGCTTTGAGAACGGCACATTCCAGCCGGATGCGAACATTACTCGTGAGCAAATGGCTGTGATGATCACACGTGCAATGAACATTGCAGGCAATAAAGCAGCTGCTGATGCGAAAGGCTTAGCCGGATTCACAGACGCAGGGTCCATCAGTGAATGGGCTAAGGAAGCTGTAACACAATCTGTGAATGCGGGAATCATCAATGGTGTGACCAATCAGACCTTTGTACCGAGCGCGAAAGCAAGCCGAGCCGAAGCGGCGGTTTTGCTGAAGCGTTTGCTCCAGTATGAACAATTCATAAATTAATATTGTAAAAAACGGAGTCCAGCGTTTGAACGCAAATGTGGCTCCGTTTTTTATATGCTGTCAAACCAAACATTTTATTGAATCGTTCCGGCAATCATGACATCTTGGGACGATCTGCCTGGTACGTGCCTAAATGGCTGGATCGCATGCTGCCAAATATCGATGTCGAAGGCGAAACGGTCATGAAAGAAGCTGAAGCGAAAAATATCCAGAAAAAAAGACTGCAATTAGAATAAAACAAGACATTCGTTGCCTAATTAAAAATGGATTCGTACGATTCCGAGCGAAAATAATGCACCCTAGCTTTGGATGGAGGATAGCGATAAAGGCGCTTCTATCCGGTGTACACCCTTAGGACGATATCCTACATGTTGGCTGATGCCACAAACATCTGCTAGTAAAAAGATGATGCTAAGCCACATTTCTGTTCCTTGAAGTCCTGTTGATTCTTGTTGAACCAGCTGAAAGCTAAAACCACGCTCGTCAACCCAGAAATCCAGTACCTTTTCCAGATGACGCATTGCCCATTCTTTAATTTCCTCTTTGCGATAATCGGTTTGTTTGAGGCATAGCCATAGTGGGTGAACAACGTCGAGTACATTACAAGCGTTCAGATGGTCAAAACGGAAAAACTGTTGATCTCGACTATGTGCTAGAACGGTGTCTATGGTCTTATCTGGGTAGGGCAATGGGATATCGAACTGGGCGTAGGTGGCACGAGTTAAACGATAGAAGCCATTAACGGGTTGAAGCCAGGTCTCTGCATCTGTCGGTAATCCCCATAAACCGGAAGTTCGACTAACATGCGTTTGCAGCCATCCGAACAGATCATCAGGCCGTTTTTTTGATTCAAAATGTTTGAGATTAAGGTATAAACCAGTTGCATAAGAATCGATCCAATCGCCGCAACTCCATGCATTATTGTCCCATGGTAGAGATCCCAGCTTTGTATATAACTGCTCCGTACTCATGTTTTCAACGACATGAATGGGATGAAGTAGACTTGCACCAAGGACCTCTAACGCATATCCTACAGCTAGCAAATGATAGCGAGAGAGGTGGTCAGAGAGTAAATGCGGTTCATACAGATTAGCATCTGGGGGTGACCAAGGGTCAGGTAGTAGTCCAGTACTTGAATCCTGAAAACTTTGCAATTTTACGATCAGTTCCTCTTTCGTCCAACCGGGTGGTAGTGCGTTAAACAAAGCTGCGATTTCAACGGCATCACAATAGGCTCTTGCAGTTCTTTTAAATCCTGGACGGTCCTGAAAAAATGTTTCCTTGGGTGTAGAAACTAAGTAATGGTGAAGCAAGGGATCAAGTTGTTCTTTCACTTTGTTGCCGAAGTTCTGCAATTTTTTCTCTATCGGTTGCTTGTCCGAATTCAATGGTGCTTCGGTGTTAAGCCTGCTGCGAATGACCTTAGCTGGATTTCCCCCGACGATACTATAATCGGGAACATCTTTTGTCACGATAGCACCGGCGGCAATGATTGAATGCGATCCAATTCGTACCCCGTCGAGAATGACCACATTAGCTCCTATCCAAACATCATCACAAATATGAATACCTTTCGAAGTACAAGGTTGCTTGAAAATAGGTTGGTGAGTGGTTTCGTAACCATGATTAAATCCATAAATGCATGCATGCGATGCAATTCTTACACCGTCACCCATTAAGACTTTTCCTGTAACAACCGCATAAGAATTAATGCTACAATCTGCTCCCATAATAAGTGAAGTATTACGAACTATGGCTCCTCCAGCTATGTAACTACGGTCTCCCATTTGGAATTCATCCGGAAAAAAGATGGCCTGTGGAGAAACGAAGCAATCTTTACCGAAGCTGCAGGAGTAAGTCTCTGCTAAACGTTGCTGTATTTGTTCTTGTTCATGAATTTCTATTTCGGTTTTTGTTATCCAAGGCATATAATCTATCTCACGATATTTAGCTTGATTCCAATCCATGTAAGTCCACTCCTATCCTTGCTTTCATTGTCAAACTCACCTTTATCTTATCACCTAATCAGAACCATAGACATGGAATTAAGTATATAAAACTTGTCAAAAACGCCTTTATAGCCTAAGCTCAATCTATCATTAATTTGATAGACAATAAGGAGCCTACATGGAAGAAAAATTAAATAATATGGCAATCCGTATTCATTGGATCAACGATAAGCAGACTCCTCCTGAATGGAGAGATATTCGGAAAAACGTTGGAGTTCATAGCTTTTATTGGATTCGTGAAGGAAAAGGGATATTCCGAACAGAAGAGAAAATTTCGATTGAATCCGGCATGCTGTTATATTTAAAACCAGGTTTAGAGATGACCATGGAAGGTGATCGAGACAATCCGTTGCGAATTACAATGGTACTGCTGTCACTTATATCCGTTACGATGATTTCTCAAGGAGCGTATGAGGTAACTGATCTTCCAGAATTAGAACTGCCATTCATGTTGAAGTGTGAGGACAGTATGGCAAAAAAATATGACAACCTATTTAAAGAGCTATCGGAGGGATGGGTTCCTGGACAGCTTGAGAGTGAGCTTTTGACCAAATCACTGCTATATAATCTTTTGCATGAATTGCATAAGCAAAATAGCCCCGAACTTATACGTAGAACTTCGGCCTTAAGTATGTATATCAAAGTGAAGGATGAGTTGGATCGGAATTATAGAGAGGGTATTCGGTTACATGAACTAGCTGATCGATACCAAATTTCAATTTCATATCTTCGCAGTCTTTTCCAAAAGCATACAGGAAAGAGTCCCAAAAGCTATTTGAAAGATGTACGCAATGAACATGCCAAGAAGCAATTACTATATACAGAGTTGACGGTGAAAGAGATTGCTGAAAACTGCGGATATGCGGATGAGTTTCATTTTAGCAAAAGCTTTAAGCATTCTAATGGCATGCCACCCAAGCAATTTAGAAATAAAAGAGGATTGGATTGAATTCATGGGATGGAGCAATCGTTGGATTGCATCATGAAAGTAGTCAACGTAGCTACCCTTTGGAAGCGTTCTATATAAATATTGACAGTCTTCGTCAAAATAACTATGATCATTTTATGTTAAACGTTTACGTAAATAAATATTTTTAAAGAAGGTAGTCTCTAATATGAATCCTCCGACAATAAAAGATGTAGCCAAGGCTGCTGATGTATCTGTCGCAACGGTTTCCCGGGTGCTTCATAATTTGGCGGGATATTCAGAAAAGACAAAACAAAAGGTTATGCAAGCGGTGGAAGAATTGGGGTACCAGCCTAATGCAATTGCCAGAGGGCTAATTAACAAAAGGACTCAGACTATTGGTGTTCTGTTTCCGAATGTGTCTAGTAGCTTTTCATCAGACATTCTTCACGGCATTGAGGAAGTTGCTCACGAGAAAGGTTTCAGTGTTATTGTGTGTAACACGGCTGAAGATGGTAAACGGACATTGAAGTATCTGCAGGTGCTTCGAGAAAAGCAGGTGGACGGGATTGTCTTCACGAGTGAAGTTCTTAAGGATGAGTATTATCAAGCGATTAAAGAAATGAGAGTTCCAGTCGTACTCGTGAATACGATGTCACAAAAGTATATGATTCCTTACGTCAAGGTCGATGATCGTCAAGCTGCCTATCAGGCAACAGACTATCTCATTCAGAAAGGTCACCGTAAAATCGCCATGATCGGAGGCACGCCTAGGGACCAAATAGCGGGTATCCCACGTATGGATGGTTACCGGCAGGCTCTGAATGATAATGGAATAGAGTATGTCGAGTCACAAGTTGCCTATGGGAATTTTTCGCTAGAAAGCGGCAGAGAAGCAATGGAAAAGCTGTTGGTAGAAGCCCCTTCATTTACGGCTTTGTTCGCAGCAAGTGATGAGATGGCCATTGGAGCGATGGGGATTGCCATGGAAAAAGGCTTGAAAATCCCGGATGATATTTCGATAATTGGGTATGATGATCTCAGTTTGGCTAGCATGGTATTTCCGCCGCTAACCACAATTCATCAGCCGCTAACCACGATGGGGCGCCTTGCATCAGAAAAGCTGATTAGTCTAATCGAAGAAGATTCGGATAAAGTGTCCAGCAGCATTGTGAGTCATCATCTTGTGGAAAGACAAACAGTTCGTCAGAAGCTTTGAGATAGGCTTCTTTTTCTGAAAGGTTAGTAAACGTTTACTCTATTATACGGAGATCAATGCCGAGGAAGCGCAGAATGACCCGGATTCTGTTCGAGGCACCAGTGACCTTTGAGCTTCCAGCTTCGGTTGCATCTACGTCGAGCGAACAGTTCATAGGCAACTATGAAGCAAAGGATGACTGGGATCTGCGCCATTTGGAGCTACGCCCTTACGAAGCCAAGTATTCAATCTTAAGTGAGAGGATGTTTTGAAAAGCCCAAACTATAAAAGTATGGGTTTTTCTTTGTTTAACCTCTTAAAAATCATGCTGCGGGGGTTTAAGATGAAAATAAAAACGAATACGCTTGGTTCCCGTTTCATTATTCTTTTTTCTGCGGTCACGCTTCCCCTCTTGCTATTTCTCTTCGCGGCAGGTCATTATGCCAAAGACGTCGTACTGACGCAGGTTGCCAATTCCTATCAGAATTTGGTCAATTCCAACCTCGATATGATCGACAGGAGCTTGGATGATATTACCAACAACATGGTGTCTATCGTTGATCATGATGAGAATTTTCAGAAGTTCGGACGGACCGGTTTATCGGATTCCGAATATTATTTTGCTCAGATGGAGCTAATTCAGAAAAGTCAGATTTATCGCTCTTATTACCATACGGTAGATATGTTCTATGTTTATTCCAGGTCCAATGATTTGTTGGTTACAACCAACATTCTCGGCACAACGGAACACCATATGGACCAGGTAAGGGAATGGATAACGGATTCCCTTCGTCGTCCTGAAGCGCTTAAGTCCTTCATGTATGAATGGTCCGTCATCCGTATTGGTGATCAATATTTCTTGCACCGGGTGGTTAGTGATGGTCTAAGCAACAATGCCTATATAGGAGCCTTGATTAATGTCAATACGTTAAAGATACCTCTGGGGAATCTCAACCTTAAGGAAGGAGGGGATGTTCTGTTCGTCGGCGAGGACGGAACCGTTCTGTCCGACCTGTCTTCACCGTTGAGTACGGAATTCCGGCTTCCGGCTGACAAATTGACAATAAATACGTCCTTTTCATTCTCAGACGGCCAAAGGAAGCTTTTCGTCATCACCAGCCGTTCCCCAAAAAGCAAAATCAACATGGCTGTTGTCCTTCCGAGTTCAGAGGTGCTGAGGGGATTGAATAATTTTCAAATCATCATCAACTTGCTGCCGCTGTTTGTGCTCGCCATTCTCCTTTTTTATTTGTTTATGCTCCGCAGAATTATATATAATCCCATTCTTCAATTGCTGGGAGCCATACGTCGGATTAGAGAAGGGCATTTGGAAGCAAAGCTGCCGAACTCGCAAATAAGTGAATTCGAAACCATCAATCATACCTTTAACAGTATGGTCGAAGAAATTAAGGATCTGAAGATCGATATATACGAAGAGCGGTTGAATGCGAAAAAGGCGGAGCTGAAACACCTGCAAACTCAGATTAATCCCCATTTTTTTCTGAATACCTTGAATATCATCTTTCAGTTGGCGGATTTGAAGCGGTATGAATTGGTGAAGAAAACGGTGCGCCATATGGTGCAATACTTCCGTTTTATGCTTAGCACGACAAAAGATACGATAACGCTCTCCCAGGAGCTGGAGCATATTCGCAATTACTTGGAAATTCAGAAGATGCGTTACCAGGAATCGTTCGCGTTTGAGATCAGGATTCCGGAGGAACTGCTTAACGCACGTATCCCATCCCTGATCATTCAACCGTTTGTGGAGAATGCGATGATTCATGGCATGAGTGTCAAAACCGCGCCTTTTGTTCTGCAAATCCAAGTGAATCGATTGGAAGACACCCAGGGTATGATGTGTATTGAAGTCCGGGATAATGGGAAGGGGATTGCTCCAGGGATGCTGGAGGAGTTAACCTCCGAGAGTTATGCTCCGACTTCGGAAGACAACCATATCGGCATATGGAATGTAAAAAGACGGGTGGCTATTCGCTACGGAGACAAAGCACAAATCACCTTCTACCATAACGAACCCAAAGGATTTGGAGTTCAGCTATACCTGCCGATAGATTACACGAAGGAGTGAGATGGATATGGCTCAGATGTTGGTTGTGGACGATGAGAAATTTGCGGTGGACGGCATTTGCCATTGCAATGACTGGCAGACTCTAGGCATAGATGTCGTACAAACGGCCAATCATGCCGATGAAGCAAGAAAAATCATGCTGGAGCACCGGATTGACATCCTGATTTGCGATATTGAAATGCCGGATGAGGATGGGCTGTCCTTGGTCCGTTGGGTGAAAGAGCATTCTCCACATACGGAATGCTTGTTTCTGACATGCCATTCCGAGTTTGCCTACGCCAAACAAGCCATTAATCTGGGGAGCTTCGATTATTTATTAAAGCCCGTCGATGGGGATGAACTGGCTCTAACGGTTACGCGTATGTTGCAAGCCATCAAAGAAAGGGAGGAGAACTCCCAGTATAACGAGATGTATCAGAAGTATCTGTCGCTTTATAAGAAGCAGCAGCCTTTGCTTGCGGAGCGGTTCTGGCAGGAACTATTGTCCCGCCGCATATTATCCTTTGGCGATTTCCTGGAGCGGGCGCTTCAGGATGCGCAAATCGAATTGGCATCCAATGATAAGGTTCTGCCCATTCTGATTAGTATCGAAGAATGGAAGAAACCGTTGGATGCTCGGGATCAGGAAATTATGGAGTATGCGGTAAAGAAAGCAGCGGGAGAGTTGTTTCTTTCCGAGTTTTCCGGCGATGTCATCGTCGACAAGAACGGGATATTATTCGTCATGGTTTACAACCCGGGATCCGTCTTGGACACCGACTTGTGGTTTCAGGCAGGTTCCCGATTCATTGAAGTGTGTCGGGAATATTTCTACTGCCAGGTCACATGCTATATCGGCCGGTTTGCATACCCTCAAGAGTTGCCCAGACTTTGTGAGGGATTGAAGAATATGGAGCGAAATAATGTAACCCTTACACAATCAGTTATCCTGTACGTTCCGCAGACCGACTCTTCCATTGCTCTGACGATCCCGGACAACATGAATGTTCTTGAGTGGTCGAATTATATGTTGACCGGGGAGCGAGAGAAAGTGATCGAACTTATTCACCGGACTGTTGAAAAACTAGAAGCAAACGCTAATATTCATCAGCAGCAGATTGAGGCTTATTATCATGACACACTGCAGATTGTCTATAATTTTCTCCACGTGAAAAGCATCAGCTCCAATCAAGTTCCCCATTTTCTTATGTGGGCATCTGCCCAAATCCGCACCTTGTCCCAATACAAGCATTGGGCCGAGAACTTGGTTTCAACCGTCATGGATGCTGTATTTGCAACCAAAGAAATGGACGGGGTGGTTCAGAAATCGATCCAATATATGAAACAAAACGTGGAAGAGGATATTTCGCGGGAGGATGTAGCTGCCTTCGTATCACTTAACCCCGCTTACTTGTCCCGTCTCTTTAAGAAGGAAACCGGACAGACCCTGATCGATTACCTCATAGAAACGAAGATGAACAGGGCGAAGCAGCTCCTTGACTCGACTAGGATGACCGTCAGCGCCATAGCGCAGCAAGTGGGTTATTGCAATTTTTCACATTTCACCAAGATGTTCAAGAAACAATTCAGCGTCAATCCACAGGAATATCGAAAGTCACAAAACGACTAGAGCGAGGTTACAAAAACGGTGGGGAGGATCGAACTGCGGCAGTATACTAAGGACATATAAAACAAACAAGTAGGTGGAGCATATGGCCGCAGTTGAAACATCGGTATTGAAGGAGACAAAAACACGCACCAGGTCGAAGAGTGCACTTGGGAAGCTGTGGAAGTTCCGGGCACTATTCATTCTTGCTTTGCCTGGTGTGTTAATGCTTTTTATAAACAACTATTTGCCCATGTTCGGTATTTTTCTGGCGTTCAAGGATTTGAATTACACGAAGGGCATCTGGGGAAGCGACTGGGTTGGCTTCAAAAACTTCGAGTTTTTGTTTGCCTCCAACGATGCATGGATCATTATTAAGCACACGCTTCTTTACAACGTAGCCTTCCTTGTGATCAATACCGCATTGGCGGTGTTTCTCGCTATCCTGCTGAATGAAGTGAAGAACCGCATTTTATCCAAAATTTTTCAAAGCACAGTGATTCTTCCTAACTTTATCTCCATGGTTATTGTCGGCTATCTGGTGTTCGGCTTCCTGAATCCAGAGCTGGGGTTTATTAACAAGTCCATATTGGAACCAATGGGAAATGAACCAATCGCTTGGTATGCGTCTCCAGATTACTGGCCATATATCTTGACAATTGTAAATACTTGGAAGTCGGTCGGATATGCGGCTATCGTGTATTTGGCGGCTATCATCGGAATTGATCAGGAATATTATGAAGCGGCGTTGATTGATGGTGCGGGTAAATGGAAGCAAATGACGAAAATTACGATTCCTTTGATAACACCTGTCATTATCATCCTGACCCTTCTAGCCATCGGCCGGATTTTCAATGCGGATTTCGGATTGTTCTATCAAGCTACCATGGCGTCCGGGATTCTGAAGGAAACGACGGAAGTTATTGACACCTATGTATATAACGCATTGCTGGTAACAGGTGATACGGGACTGGCATCGTCCGCAGGTCTTCTTCAGTCCATCGTCGGCTTCGTGCTCGTCATCTCGGTTAACTTCATTGTGAAGAAATTCAGCAAAGAAAATGCGTTATTCTAGGGGGGCGGAACATGGCAGCGAAAAAAGGTACAAATCCGTTTATCTTGATCATCTTAAGTCTCTTCAGCTTGGCTTGTATCATTCCATTCTGGCTAGTTCTAACCGTGTCTATATCCGATGAGAACTATGTGACGAAACACGGTTACAGCTTCTGGCCCAAAGAACTGGATTTTGTAGCCTACAATTATCTCATTCAGGATTCTGAAAATATCCTTCGTGCTTACGGGGTTTCCATACTCGTCACCATAATTGGAGTAGCTGTAAGCTTGTTTATTACTTCCGCGATGGCATACGCTTTGTCGCGGAGTGATTTCCCTTACCGAAACGCCCTTAGCTTTTACGTCTTCTTTACGATGCTGTTTTCGGGCGGGTTGCTTCCCTGGTATTTGGTCTATACGCGCTTCCTTCATGTGCAGGACACGCTGTTCGCATTGATCCTTCCAGGGCTGATAGGCGGATTCAACATATTCATTATCCGGACGTTTTTTACGAACAGCATTCCCCCATCACTGATCGATTCCGCACAGATCGACGGCGCCAGCGAGTACAGAACCTATTTCAGCATCATTCTTCCACTTTCGCTGCCCGTGATGGCAACAATCGGCTTGTTCACTATCGTATCTTACTGGAATGACTGGTTCACAAGCCTTGTTTTCATCAAAAATGAGAATCTGTATTCCTTGCAGTATTTGCTCAATAAAACACTGATGAATGCCGCATTTCTTCAATCCATTGCCAATAAGGCTTACAGTAACACAGCCAATGTAACGCAGCCGCTTGAATCCATACGTATGGCAATGGCGATGGTTGCGATTGGACCGATGGTGCTAGTATTCCCCTTCCTGCAGAAGTATTTCATTAAAGGCTTAACGGTAGGCGCAGTCAAAGGCTAATTCCGGCTCGTCCGGTTTAGTATATAGAACAGAAGAAGAGTGAACTTAATAGGGAGGTTTAACCAATGAAACGGTTTAAAAAAAGCTCTGTGGTCCTAACGTCGGTTATGCTTACGGCAGCGCTGGCGGCAACGGGATGTTCAAGCAAGAACTCGGGTACAGAAGCTTCCAGCTCTCCACAAGCATCCGCAGCTGCAACAGCCGGTACTAAGGCGCTTGCGCCATACGAAGTCGTTATGGTTTATCCCGATGGTCCGCAGAAGGATTTGGGAATCGTCCAAAACGCAATGAATGATTATTTGAAAAAGACATACTCGGATTTGAACATGACGGTAAAGCTGAATCCCATCGATTGGGGCGCATGGAGCGACAAAACGAATCTGATGATGGCTTCTGCCGAGAAATCGGACTTGATCTTTACCGCTGACTGGATGGGCTTCCAACAGCAGGTATCCAAGGGAGCTCTTCTCCCGCTTGATGATCTGCTTGCCAAATACGGCAAGGATATTGAGGCAGTTGAGAAAAACTATCATGATCCGGCAAAACGTGGCGGCAAGCTGTACGGCATCCATACCCATCAGGAATTGGGCGGCGCACAGGGGATTAATTTTGATAAAGCGTTAGTGGACAAATACAAATTTGACCTGAGTGTTCTGAAATCGGGTGATCTTAAAGATTTGGAACCCATGCTGAAGACGATTAAAGAAAACGAGCCTAATGTAACACCGCTCGTCGGGCCCAGCTTTCCGCTTGAAGCCTTTTACTCCTCAGGCAGCTTGGATACGATTGGAAGCGTAGCTGCTTTAAATGCGAAGAACGCAGATCCTAAAGATTTCAAAGTCATTAATTTATATGAAACACCTCGATATATGGAGCTAGCTAAGTTAACCAACAAATGGTTTAAGGCGGGCTATATCAACAAAGACGCACTTACTGCAGGACTTGATCCTTGGAAAAAATTCCAAGCGGGGAAAGCTTTTGCACTGGTAGGGGATGTCGAAATCCTAGCGAATATGGAAATTGGCTCCATCTCAAAATCGCCGAACGCGTCTTCAAGGTCTGGAAGAGAGATTCTTCAAGTACCTTTAAATATCGACAGGCTGCAGACCGGTAAAATGACTGCAACGATGCAGGCCATTTCCAAAACATCCAAAGACCCGGACCGCGCTATGATGCTCTTGAATTTGTTCTTCAAGGATAAAAATTTGCTGACCTTGTTTAATTATGGAGTCGAGGGCACGCATTATGTGCTGAAAGACGGCCAGATTGGTTTACCGGGAGGTAAGACATCAAGTGATGCCGGATTTTATCACGATAATATGTGGCAAATCGGAAATCAAATGCTGAACTACACTCGCGTAGGCGAAGATCCGAAGAAATATGAGAATTATGAGAAGTTTAACCAAATGGTTTCGAAGAACCCGTCCCGGATGTTCGGATTTGTCTTTGACCCGGAACCGGTAAAAAATGAAATGATTGCCATCGATAATGTAGCCAAAACGTTCGCAGATGGTCTTAAAGCGGGTCAATTAGACCCGGAGGAAAATCTTCCGAAGTTCCTTGAGAAACAAAAAGCGGCAGGCTCTGATAAAATTATCGCCGAGGCGCAAAAGCAGCTTGACGCTTGGCGTAAAGCAAGCGGCAATTAAGTAAGACGCTGGAAGGGTATAATCCTTGGGGGTTATACCCTTATCCATTCATACCTTCCATGCATTCTTCCTACAAAATGAAGATACAACGAAAGGATGATACAAATATGGCAATAAGAAGCAAGTGGTTCAGGGGACTGATAGCAGGGTTTTTCATGCTGCAGACCGTTGCCTTCCAGGCCGGATCAGCGGTAGCGAGCAATGCACCACCACTTATTAAAATGGAAGCGGAATCAGGCCAGGCGGGCTGGGAGCCGGTTGTAGCCAAAACCGGCGGAGTTTCCGTAGAGTACGGCAGAACGGATGAACACGGGCATACCGGCCAGACGCTCATATTCAACGTAGATATGAAGAAAGAAGCATCCGAACTGGTATTCCATTACCGTACGGGCAACAACCCTGTCTTTGATGTGGTTGTCGATGACACCGTCATTGCCCATGAAGTGACATTCGGCCAAACCCAAGGTGGTTGGAGTGGCGGTATGGTTGAGAAGGCAATCAAAGCACCTACACTTATTTCCGCATCTACGCATAACGTTAAGCTTGTTATGGTTTCGGAAGGGCAATACGTGCATGTAGACAGCTTGGAAGTAGCAAGCCAGGAATATGAAGCCGAAGATGCAACGCTGGTTGCAGACACGCAAGGACGAGCTATCAAAACAACAATTGGTTATATTTATGAATTTAAAAAAGAAAGTGATTTTCTTACCTTCGATGTAAACGCTGCCAATTCGGGCCCTATGGATTTGGTGTGGAAATATAAGAACGACGGTTCGTCTCAAAGAGTGGCTAAACGGACGCTTTATGTGAATGATGTCAAGCAAGATAATGTTACCTTTCCATATACGGGCGATGTATGGGGCTCCCTTACAATCCCTCAGGTTCCCCTTCTAAAAGGCTCGAACCGAATAACAATCAAGCTTGAAAATCAGGATGACGATGGGGTGAAATTGGACTTTCTGAAGGTCGGAACGCTTAAATATCAAGCGGAGAAAGCCAATTTTGTCTCCCCTATGCATATTTACAAAAATTTGCTGCTCAATTTTGGTCATATCGGGGATGTTGTAAACTTTAATATTCAAATTCAGCAAGCTGGAGAAACTTCCCTTATCTTCACTTATGCCAATGCAGCTTCTGCTTCTACGAAGACCCTTTATTTAGATGGCAATCCCGTGATTGGCGGAGACGGGAAGCCGGTTAAGATTTGGTTCAACGGAACAGGAAGCCGGGATAAATTCAACGAAGATACGTATTATATCGTTCCTTACTTGGCAGCGGGTTTCCACACGGTAACTTTGAAGCATGATTCGGATGACAAAGGAACCATCGATCTTCGAAGATTGACGCTCGGATTTTTCAGCGAACCATCAATTCGTTTGATGGATGCCGGATTGGCTGCCATGGGCGCAACGCATATCGAACTGGGCACCTCCGAGATGCTTGAAGAGGGCCCGAATATGCTGGCGTCCGAGTATTACCCAAATCGCAGCAAGAAAATGAAGACTTCGCTTAAACAATCGATGAAGGATTATTATAAGTTCTTAACCGCTTACGAGAACGTATTATTCGACAGTAAAGAAGACCAGACTGTGAACGCCAGTGTTTACACGAAAGGCGGGGACTCTGTAGCGGTTAGCGAAGATGGCGCTCCTAACACGCTTTGGACGATTGCCCGCAAGAACACCGACAATATCAGCTTTGGCCGGTATGATATCCTTCATCTTATCAACTTGTTGAACAATGATGGCAACTGGAGAAATGCTGCCAATGCACCGGCTATTCAAAGCAATCTGAAAGTTACTTACCCGGTTGGAACGACAAAAGCTGCTGCTCCGAATCTGAAAGTATATGCAGCGTCTCCAGACCGTGACGGCTGTTTATTGAAAGAATTGTCGTTTGCATGGAATGATACGAATCTGGATATTTCTTTGCCTTCCTTACAGTATTGGGAACTGATTCTTATTGACCGTGATGGAACTGGTTTGGGTCAAGGCTCCGATACAAGCGGGTCGGCAACCACTCCGATTCAGAACATTACTGTGGGTAAAGCCCGGTATAACCCTTCCGAGGAGGCTGTTTTCCATGTTCAAGTGGATCAAAGCACCCCTTGGAGCGGTAATCTTCAGGTTGAGTTTTATCAATTGAATCGCTTGGTCGGTACCAAAACCGTAGCGGTGAGTCAAGGAGCAGCTTCTGTCGATGCAACTTGGACCCCGCCTACAGCTGATTTCCAAGGATACTTAGTTAAAGCTTATGTGGAAGGACAACCTGGCGCATACAAAACCGCTGCTTTGGACGTTTCCAGTGACTGGACGCATTTCCCGAGATACGGCTATGTTACAGAGTTCCCGCAGGAAACCGCCGAACAAAGTGATGCGAAGCTCAAACAATTGTCCACGGAGTATTACTTGAACGGTTATCAGTTTTATGACTGGATGTGGCGTCATGATGTTTCCGTCTATTCCAAAGTAGGGAGCGATGGCAAACCTTTAAAAGATGAGCAGGGCAATTTTATTACGGAGAATATCGAAGCAGATTCTTCTTATACCGACTTGCTAGGTCGTCATCTGTATCCAAAATCGATTATGCAGGAAGTGACAGCCGCCCAGAAATACGGTTCTGCGGCTATGGCTTATGAAATGAACTATGCTGCTCGTGAGAAATATGAGGATTTCGGCGTCAAGCGAGAATGGGGCTTATATAACAAAAATGCGACTTTCCCCAATCCTGATCTGGTTAAATACCAGAACGGCTTCTTCTTTGATTGGGTATCTCCGCCTACGGCCCTGTATCTGCAGGATCCAGGCAATACGGAATGGCAAGCGTATATTACCAAACAGTTCGATCGAGCGGTAAATGTATTTGGATTCGACGGCATTCACTTGGATCAGTGGGGAGCTTCGGATTCGGACTTCCTGTACAGTTATACAGGAAACCCGCGATATTATTCGTTAGATTACAATAAATTAATCAACTCGGTCAAAGATTCTCTGACAACCAATAATTCTGGAAAGAACTATGTTGCTTTCAACATGGTTGGGGGTAATGCCGGTTATTCAACTGTTCCAAGCTCGAATACCAAGACGGATTTCGATTACAGCGAGATTTGGCAGGATAAAGACCAGTACAAGGATTTGAAGCAGGTAATAGATGATACCCGGCAAAAGGACGGCTACAAAGCGATGGTCATCGCAGGGTATATGAATTATAAGCAAGCGGTGGGTGATCAGTACGAAGTTGCCGATGTGGTCGGAGTCCCGAAGACGACGCAATTCATCTCCCGAATTGACAAAGCTCCCGGTTGGGTTGGAGATTTCGGCAAGAAGGATGAAGACCAGATCATCTGGACCGTCAATGTACCTGAAACCGGCGACTATGATTTGGACATCAAGTACGGACATGGCAATGACGGAGGCAACCCGAACGGCAAGCTTAGCGTGAATGGAAATATAGTGGCTCCTTCCATTCCGTTCACTCAGAAAACGGGGTGGGGGAACCCTATAGCGGATGCCGTCGTACACACGACTCTTCAAGCAGGTACAAATACGGTGACGCTCCAGTTAAACACGAGTGATTTGTGGCTCAACGTTGACAGCCTAGATCTAAGCGGTACTGTAAAAGGGGCATCGGTTCAAAAAGTGTATGAGGCCGAATACGCCCAGCTCGTCAGTTGTCATATTGACAATATTGGTAATGTGTACAATTTCGAAACGGATGGTGATTTTATCGCGTTTGATGTCAATGTTCCTATGGCAGGATCCTATGACGTGGCTTTCAATTACGGGATCGAATCGTCTCCTGTACGGAGAGACATTATGGTAAACGACCAACCGGCTATTACAGACGTATCGTTCGCTTCTTCAGGCGGCTGGGATACGTACAAGGAGCAGAATGTATCATTGGCGCTTCATGAAGGCCGCAACACGATTACTTTGAAGACCCATACATCCGACAGCGGAATCAAGGTTGATCGATTGCGTATCGGCAGCGACCGTTATGAAGCGGAGATGGCAGAGATCGGCTGGAATCCGACGCAAGCGGCCCAAATTCAGGTTCATCCTGATGTCTCATCTGAAGTTTACGTCAACAATATCACTAATGCTCCGGATTACGTAGAGTTTAACGTGACGACAGTAACCGAGGGAACCTATCAGTTGGGCTTCAAATATGCTACTCAGAATAACGCTGCTGCTGTGATTTCTGTAAACGGCGTGGAGAAAGCAACGAACGTCGCTTTTAAATCGACAACTGGTTGGGGCGGAGACGGCAAATGGGGATTAAAAACCATCGACCTTCCACTTCAGGCAGGAATGAATAAAGTCAGACTTGCTCTGACATCTAACGGGCAATATGTAAATCTGGACAATGTGCTGGTACAACCGTCAATTGTAGCGGTGGATGATCCCCAACACGTGTCTGCAACCGGAGGAGTAGCTCTTAATAGCACGGGCATTGATGCAAAAACGGATAACTTTAATGGGGAAGCGACTAAATCCGTCACCTTTACATTGGATACGTCGGATGCAGGTCCATATACACTTGGATTCATGTATCGTTCAGGAAACAACAATACCGGCGTAATCACCGTGAATGGTTCCGACATTCCTATAACTTTGCCAAATAACGATTGGTACGGTAGCGACGGTAATTGGAACTACATGAATTTCCAAGCAGCTCTAAACAAAGGCCGCAATACCATTACTCTCATGCTGAATAACTCAAATAACTGGCTCAACCTGCACGCGCTTGTTCTGGAAACGGGCAAGATTGAGGCAGAGGGCACCGACACCACAGTAAACGGCATCACGAAAGGTACCTACTGGTTGGATGACTTTGGTAAATCCGGAGATAGCATTACTTTTGCCTATCATCGTACAGAAGCTGCAACAGTTCCTGTCGTTTTCACTTATAAGGCTGGAACCCAAGGGTCCTATCAGTTGGAAGTGAACGGCATAACAGTTCCGGTATCCTTCGCTGCAACCACTGATTGGCAGATTGTATCGGTAAACGTGACGCTGCAATTGGGCAGCAACACACTGAAGCTGGTGCCGGCATCCAATCAGCAAGCGTCGATTATGTTAGATAAATTGACGATAGGAACGACAGATCTACAAGCAGAAGCAGCTGTTCTTGCTGGAAGTGCCGCAGTTGAAACCGTAGCAGCTGGCAGAGGTTACATCTATGACTTTAAGCAACAGGGAGATTTCTTTACCCTGTCCACGGGTCCGGTTAGTTCCGATGGAAGCTACAACTTAACTTTTAAGTACAGAAATAAAGGTTCTGACACCAAGAGAAGCGTATACATCAACGGTCAAAAAGCAGGCGTCGTCACCTTAGCTGGTGGAACGACCGACTGGGCGGAAGCAGTTATTCCGGTATACGTGTCCTCAAAGTCAAGTAATAACGTCTTTAAGATCAAAATGGAGGAAGCGACCGAACAGACCGGAATTGACATTGATTCCTTGACGTTAGCTTATACGACTCAAGAACCGTCTCCGGACGTAATACCTTGGTTAGAACCGACGCCTTCAGTAACACCGACGCCAACACCTTCACCAGATCCGGTGACCGTACCGTCCGTAAATCCTCCTTCCACTCCGTCGGACACGGTCGTCGTAAATAATGAAGACCTGAAGAATGCAAAAGGCGGGAAGTTTGAAGTCGAGTTGAAAAATGCCGAGAAGAAGGCTCTTCTGCCAGTTCGTGCGGTGAAAGAATACATCACCGATATGCTGGTGCTGACGAAAGGTAAACAGAAGCTGACAATACCAAACAGCATCTTGAATGAAGCAGTTGCTCTTGCTTCCGGCATAAGTAATGCTCAAATTGCCGTGTCGATCAACGATTTGGACGCAGCTCCATTTATTCCAAGCCAGAATTCCAACACGAAGATCGTTGCTATGAGCAATATTCTTGAATTAAGCATCCAGGTAGTGAAAGACGATAAGGTACTGTTTACCGTATCGCAATTCCAAAACCCGGCTGAACTGAGCATTTCCTACGAAGGCTCTAATGCAAAAGAGAACCTTCTGGGAATCTACTACTTCAATGAAAACAAACAAGTTTGGGAGTATGTTGACGGCACAATCGACAAGGCGAACAATAAAGTAGTGGCGCAATTGAACCACTTCAGCAAGTACGCTCTTATCGAATATGTGAAATCCTTCCACGACGTTCCATCCGAACATTGGGCTTCGGAGGCTGTACAAACCTTGGCGGCTAAACAAATCGTCGATGGCAAAACGGATTCGACGTTCGATCCGGATGGACAAACAACCAGAGCGGAGTTTGCAGCATTGCTAGTCCGTGCCCTGGGACTGAAGGCAACAAAAGCAGCACCTTTCCAAGATGTACACCAATCGGCATGGTACGCTGACGTTGTGTCTGCTGCATTTGAAGCTGGCCTCATTACTGGGAAGAGCGATACCAACTTTGCTCCGCAAGACTTGATTACCCGTGAAGAAATGTCGGCCATGATCGTTCGGGGGATGGAGTACAAGAACGGGAAGGCTATCAGAGGCAGTACAGTGGAATTCGTGGACACCGACCAGATTTCTGATTGGGCTATGGGATATGTGAGCAAAGCGACTTCTGCTGGACTGATGCAGGGTCCGGGGGAAAAACGGTTTGATCCGTTACACCTAGCTAAACGTTCCGAAACCGCACAAGTGATTTTCAATCTATTCCAACAATGACAAAAGGGGAATGACTGCTGATGAGCCGCAAACGGCTCGCCTGCGGTCATTCCCTTTTTTAGAATTGAATATCATCTTTCGACTATAGCTAGGTCACAAAAACGGTGGGGAGATCTGTGCTATGGCTGTATACTAAGATCATTAACAAATGAATGTGAGGAGAGAAAGAATCATGAACACGTTTCGAATCGGTTTGATCGGCTTGGGTGGTATGGCCCAAGCGCATATTCGGGGGTTAACCGCTGAAGGCCGTTTTGAGTTTATTGCGGCTAGTGATGTGGAGGCAGAGGTGCTGACCAAAGTAGGGGATCAGCTCAATATCGCCGTTGAAAAGCGATATGCCGATTATATGCGTTTGATTGAAGATCCGGACGTCGATGCTGTTGTGGCCGTAACACCTAACCACGTCCATGCGGACATCGTCCGCGCGTGCCTGCAGGCGCGCAAGCCGTTCATGGCCGAGAAACCTTTTACACGTGTCTTCGAGGAGGCCGTGCCGCTGTTGAAGCTGTACGAGCAGCATCCGGTGCCGGCAATGATCGGCTTCAGCTACCGCTATACGCCCGCTTTCCGTTATGCACGGGAGCTCGCGCGCGAGGGGAAACTGGGTGCGATACGCAGCTTCTCGATCCAGTATTTGCAGGGCTGGGGTGCGGCACAGTACAACACCCCCTATGTATGGCGGTTTAATAAGGATATTACAGGAACAGGCACGCTGGGTGATCTTGGCTCCCATATGATCGATATGGCACGATTCCTCTTCGGGGAATTCCAAGAGCTGTCAGCGCAGTTGCACACGATCATACCCGAGCGTCTGGACCCCACGAGAGGGAAGATGGTTAAGATCGAAGTTGACGACTTCGCGAGCTTCCAAGCGAGGATGACAGGGGATGTCATGGGCGTCTTCCAGACAACACGTAATGCTATCGGATCGGGCAATCAGCACGAGGTGTCTATCTATGGAGACAACGGTACCGTTCACGCTTCAACACTTGAGCCGGATCAGCTCATTTGGATCCGTGCAGAAGAATCGGGCCAGCTCGCCAAGACGGTACTCGAAGCACCGAAGCGGTGTAGAGTTTCACAGTACGCAGATTTTCTAACGATGCTGGAAGGTTCCGTTCCGGAGGGATTTCCAGGCTTTATGGACGGCTACCGTAACCAAGAGGTGTTGGATGCAATCGTCAGTGCAAGTGAAAGGAAGATAACGGTTCATCTTTAAATTACTCTTATACAGACAACTGAAGTTAGAGTGGAACTCTCATTTTTTTGAACTTTTCATGTAATCGTTGTATTAGGGTGCCAGCATTGAGCGGTCGCTAATTGTACATTAACTATGCCGCAAGACCAAATATTTTATTGACCCATTGAACAGCAGAGAGGGCAGACGAATTATCAACAGCCTGCCCTAAACATCGATTTTGTTATTTTTTTTATATCTTGCTCAACAATGTTGTTTAGATACTTTGTCTGTCTAATCAAGGTTTCTTTTGGTTATGGCTTTTTCATTTATTCATTCTTGTATGGCTGATTGAATTCATGGGACGGAGCAAATTATGTTGGAAATGGATCTTTAGAATTAATTCATCATTACCCCTACTTTATCTTCAGATTTTTTAGATAGGATAAGAAGTGTGAAATAAAAGGGGGAATACATGGATGATGAATTTTAAAGTAAGGATGCAAGAAAAGCTTCTGTTTCTATATAAATTTCTACGTTCGCCCAGACAAATTGGAAGTGTAACACCAAGCTCAAAGTTTCTCGCCCAGAAAATGATGGAGCCTATCCCATGGAATAAGACAAAAAGCATTGCAGAGCTTGGCGCAGGTACAGGTGCTATAACCAAATATATTCAAGCAGCCAAAAGTAGAAGTACCAAGGTGTTTCTGTTTGAAAAAGATCCTTATATGCGAAAAGAATTAGAACAACAGTATCCCGAATTTTCCAACTATTCCGATTGCCACAACCTTCAGTTAACCGTTCGCCGCGAAGCCATTGAACAGTTGGATTGCATTATTAGCGGGCTTCCATTTTCCAATTTTCCTCAAACTATGCGAGATAAGCTTATGGAGCAAATCCTCATATCGCTTAAGGATGAGGGTCTGTTCATTGCTTTTCAATATTCTTTACAGATGAGAACGCAGCTGAGCCAACATTTTGAAATTGAAAAAATTACATTTGTTCCATTAAATGTACCTCCGGCTTTCGTATATGTCTGTCGCAAAAAGGAGGCGCAGTAACATGGAAGATGAGCATTTTCCAAGGTTGCAAAACAGCATGAAGACTAAGCTTAGAACTTTTGCACCGTTGTTATGGATATTATGCATTCCTGTATTGAATATCTTTTATGGTGTATTGAATCATGGAGGTGCTAACACCAGAAGCTTGATGACTGCTTTGGATGAACGAATCCCGCTCATTCCTTCATTCATTCTCCTTTATTTGATTTGGTAAAATATGGTGTAAATGGAGGAAGTATATATGAAAAGTAATTATTGGCAAAGGCTGCAGAGCCATGAAAAACGGATGTTTTTCTGGTGCAATCATGTGATAAGCCATACCTTGATTGGAACAGGAAGTGCATTATTCATCGTTATTTTGAGTAGTTAAGGCGAAGGTAGAGATGAGGGAAGGATGCAAGGGAAACTCTGTGCAGAATGCATAATGTCCTTGATGATGTTCGAGCCAAATCCGTCCGCCGTGCAGCTCAACAATATTTTTAGCAATAGAAAGACCTAGACCGAAGCCAGATGGCATATTTTTATCGTTCCGGGAGGGCTCCATTTTATAGAACCTTTCAAACAAGTGCTCCTCTTGCTCCCTGGTAATGGGTTTACCCATGTTCTCAACAGATAAGGTAATTCGGTCTTCCTTAACGAATAGCTGCACCATAATCTCTGAGGGTCTCACGGAAAATTTCAAGGCATTCATTAATAAGTTATCTATAGCTCTAACCATCTTCTCAATATCCATATAAACCATAACAGGTATAGAAGGTAAAGCCTTTATTATTGAGATTTCCTGCTCTTTGGCAACAGGCTCAAATTCATTGATCATTTGCTTCAATAAACTCTTGAAATCGACTTCTTGAAAAGATAACCGTACATTAGGGTCGCTAAGCCGTGTATATTCAAACAAATCGTCAATAAGTCTCTTAAGCTGCTGGGTTTTATTAAACGCATGATCGATAAACATTTCTTGCTCTTTTGCGTCATGAAAAGCATGGGTTTTCAATAAATCCAGATAGCCGATAATGCTGGTTAGCGGTGTTCTTAAATCATGCGAAACATAGGTGATTAGCTCCATTTTTGATTTTTCCAATTGTCGTTCTCGTTCCATTTGGATTTGCAATTGTTCTGCCATATCATTGATGTTTTGCGCTACAAGCCCCAACTCATCCTGTCTGGATAAGGGAAGCCGGTAACTCCAATTTCCATTGGACATCGATTTCAATCCATCCGTAATTGCCTTAAAGTAACGAACGATATGGCGAGTCAATAATACGAAGCTGAGGAAGAAGGAGAAGATAAAGGCGCCTAAGGGAAAAAACTTATAAATATATCCTGATTGCGGGCGGTAGATGGTTACGATTGTGCTCATGAAAGTGGCCAGTATCAGGCTGAAAACAAAAGCCCACAACATTTGGCCACGAATACTTTTTTTGCCGTTCAAGTAGGTCCAGAGTTTATTTCTCAATCTTGTATCCCACTCCCCAGACCGTTTTAATATATTGCGGTTCTCTTGGATTGATCTCAAGCTTCTCACGGATATTGCGAATATGAACCATAACCGTATTATCGGAATAAAAGGCGGTTGGTTCCTTCCATACACTTTGATATATTTTATCAACATTAAACACTAGCCCACGATGAGTGGCTAACAATTCCAGTATGGCAAATTCAATGGGAGTTAATGATTTTTCATGGCCACGTACGATGACGCTATGCTGGCCTTTTTTAATTACCAAATCATCTAGACATATTTCGGAGTCATCCACATCGGGATTGCTAGCCGTGAAATTTTGCCTTCTGAACTGGGCTTTTACTCGCGCGATTAACTCCAAAGGGTTAAACGGTTTCGTCATATAATCATCTGCCCCCGTTGAAAGACCCATGATTTTATCCAGATCTTCTCCTTTTGCCGAGAGCATAATAATAGGGATATTGGATTCCTCACGGATTTTTAGACAGGCGCGAATGCCATCCAAATTAGGCATCATGATATCCAGAATGATCAAATGAATGTTCTCCTGTTGAAGAATTTCTAAAGCCTGAACCCCGTCTTCCGCTTCGATAACATGATATCCTTCATTCCGAAGATAAATCTGAATGACGTTGCGAATTTCCCGGTCATCATCAGCAACTAATATCGTCATGTTCAATCTTCCATCCCCCCTCTAATAACTTTTTTATGTCGAAAAAACAATCGAATAAGCATAGCGACTAGAGCTATTGCGAAAGGAATCCACAACAATCGTATTCCGTAAGTATAGATTATATTTCCTATTTCTTGTACATGATCCCCCACAAAACGTCCCGCCGTAAAAAAGAATAGCGTCCAAACAAAGCCTGTCGTAAAAGAGAAAAGAGCATAACGCCTAAAGCTCATTTTATTCATCCCAACCAGATAAGGCATGACGTGTCTGACAACTGGGAAAAAGTAACTGATGCAAAGTGCAAAGCTGCCATACTTTCGTATCAAATTTTCTGAAAAGGTGAAGTATTTCTCGAATTTTTTCTTTCGACGCAGCTTATCTAAAATAGGTAAACCGACAAATCGACCCAGCACATAACCTAAAGATAATCCGGATATTACTCCAAAGTACGTCAGCAGAAACGCAGGAAAGATCTGCAAGGTGCCGTTAGCCGTTACAGCGCCACCCGTCATAACTACGACCTCGTCGGGTATCGGCATACCCGCTATGCCTAGCCATAGAGCAAAAAATAAAGCCGCGTAGCCAAAATGTTGAATCATGTATAGCAGCGTATCGAAGCTCATAATCATTCACTCCTTCTTTGTTTAATATCTTCAATGATACTTATAAAATCTTAGGAAAAAATAAAGCTTATCTGAATTTTTTATAAGGATAAATTAAGAATAAGCCCTACTATTTCCGAGTATGGAGTTCTTCTGTAATTTGTTACCCGAAATTACGTTGCTTCAAGTACACAACCTCAAAAAATTCGACAACACAGGAGAAGATTTGGAAGATTTGATCTCGATCGGGACGATTGGATTGATCAAAGTTATCGAATCCTTTTCCCCAAACAAAGGGACAAAGCTGGCGACTTTTGCAGCACGTTGTATCGAGAATGAGATCTTGATGCATCTGCGCTCTTTGAAGAAAACACGCAAAGATGTGTCCTTGCATGATTCCGTCGGAACGGACAAAGAGGGGAATGAAATAACGCTCATCGACATTCTCGGTACGGAAGCCGATGACGTGGTGGATAAGGTGCAGCTCAAAATAGAGAAGAGCAAAATCTATCGGAATTTAGAGATATTGGACGAACGTGAGAAAGAAGTCGTAGTCGGGCGGTTTGGGCTAGAGCTCGGTAGGGAAGAGCGGACGCAGCGGGAAATTGCGAAGGAGCTAGATATCAGTCGCTCCTATGTACGTACGGTAATCTTGATTACGCATTATTGGCAGGTAGCGAAGAAGGCGAAGCGGTTTATGCGGTTTTGGGAAAGACAGATAGTCCATTAACTAGGAATTAATGAATACTAGATTTAGGGGTCATTGAGGTTGATTTACTAGACTAATCCGTCCAGGAATCTTAAGGTACTCTATAGTTACTCTTTTTCTAAATAAAGAATTTCATTTAAGTATGTGCATTCACCTCTTTGGCCTGAGGTCGAGATTTAAGGAAAATCCCAATGAAACTCATGATATATAGGACAGTTATATGTATATCTAAATAAAAAGAGTCTCTTCAAAATAGAGACTCGACTCAATAATCATCTCTCCATAACCAAAATTTATCACCTTGACATACAATGATCCGATCTAACCATGTTCGAAAATTAATAGCTAAATTCAACGAATTCTCAATCTTATTACCTGATTCAAACCAAAATAAGTAATCACTACGATTAGCTCTCATTCTATCGGAATCAATGAACAAAACATCGCCTAGGTATCTGCAAATAATATAATGAAAGCAATTTGGAATAGGATTAGTTTGCTGTATGTGTTTGTCCCACCATATGCGCGAGGTAAGATATGGTGGACTTCGTAGTATATATCGAGGTTCCATTAGAGTGAGTAGATTATTCATAATAAAATAGGGACACAGTCCACTTTAAAAAGTTTAGTAAGAAATTATTTAGAGCTTTCGCGAATTTTCAACTCTGTCGGAACTAAAACTTTTTTGGTTAAACTGCGAACTTCCTCAATTTTTTCAATTAGCGTCTGTACAGCGACCCTACCCATATATTCCGTGGGGATTTGTACGGTAGTCAACGCAGGGGTAGTATATCGCGTCATTTGGTGGCCATCAAAACTTACAATGCTGAACGTCTCGGGAATCGGGATGTTCTTCTCCTTCAGGAAGTCTAGCGCCCCAATCGCAAGTGGATCGTTAGCTATAAAAAAGGCTGAAGGCAGCGGACCATCATTCATCGCTCGTTCCATTAATTTGTATCCGTTCTTAAGACTGTTCTCGTCAATGTACATCCTCGTACTATTAAATTCAGGGAATTTCGACATATATCGTAGAAAGATTTGATCTCTTCGCTCTTCCATATCGATATCCACGCTTTCATAACTTCCAATGTAACCAATGTCATGATGCCCAAGCTCCGTGAGATAATTTAGCGCTGAATGGATGGCTCGCTTCGTATCGAACCAAACGGAGTCATATTTGTTATCGTCAGGACATCTGCCGATGATCAGAATATGATCCGTGTGGAGCGAAGCTACCATATCCTTAATCTCTTCATTCGTATAGTTTCCCTGTATGATAGCCCCGTGTAAATTTTCGAAGGCGACGTTTGAAGCATTAAATACGTTGACGATATCGATTTCGTACTGTGAACAAATTTTATCGATGCCACTGCGGATAGAGAAATGAAAATCATTTTCCAAATGGTTGTAAAATATGGCGGGTTTGTATACCAGGGCCAGCCGATAATATTTCTTATTGTACCGTTCCACAACCGTCTTGTATCCCATTTGCTTGGCAACTTCCATCACTTTGTTTCTGGTCTTGTCAGAGACGTTAAAGGATTGATCGTTGTTCAGCACCCGTGAAACGGTAGTAGTCGAAACATTAGCTTGCTGGGCAATATCTTTAATGGTAACCAAAAGGGTTAACCTCCTAAAATAATTAGTAATAGTTTTAGTTATATTATAACTAATTATACGCCAAAAACTATAATTTGGAAGTGGGAATACCTAGATTTACTTAATATTAATATAATAAATGATTTAAATTTACACTTATATAGTAAATTATACACTATAAATAAGATTATTTATTTACCAAATATGTATCGGTGAACAAATGATTAAATGATCGATCAAGGAGCTGGCAAATCATGCAAGTGGAAAACGAAACTTATCAGATGGCAATCGATTGGGTAGTGGAAGCAGGCGAAATGATTAAGAAACGAATGAAGGAAAGTATTGATGTTAAGCATAAAACGAACCATTCCGATCTCGTGACAGCGGTAGATCGTGAGATAGAAACGTACTTTGTGAACAAAATTATGGAGAATTATCCGCTTCACAATATTTTGGGCGAGGAAAACGTCGGAAATCAGGTTTCAGACAGTACTTATTTATGGATCATTGATTCTATTGATGGGACGAGTAATTTTATTAATCGCAAAAAAGATTTCGCCATTTCGGTAGCCTTCTGTAACAACAATCAGGGAGTATTCGGTATTGTTTACGATGTGATGGCAGGGAAGTTATACCGTGCTCAAAAAGGCAGCGGAGCTTTCTTGAATGATACAAAGCTTGATTCTATTAATAAAAGCAGCTTACTCGAAGATGAGCTGGTTGCTATTAATACACCATGGAAAGACATGGAGGAAATGAAACAATGGCAACAATTGTACAAGTTAGCTACCCAAGTTCGAGGCGTAAGGGTTTACGGAGCAACAACGATAGAGTTGTGTGAAATGGCCACGGGTACCTTAGGCGGTTTTGCCCAATATTTTGTGAATGCGTGGGATTATGCTGCAAGCCGAATTATTTTGGAGGAAATTGGCGGTAAGTTTTCAGATTTGGATGGAAATGACATTGACATGGTATACAAAGGTGGAGTTGCTGCAGCAAGCATTTGCATTCATGAACAAATAATCCAGTCACTAAGAGGTACGAACTTGGAAAATAGTACCCAATCGTCCTTCGAACAAATTTACTCTGATTATCTAGATCCTAATGGCAGGGTATTAACAGTTGCTCATCGAGGAAACTGGAAGCAGGCTCCAGAAAATTCTCTTAAAGCCATTCAATTTTCAATGAATTCAGGTATAGATATGATTGAAATCGATGTTCAAATGACGAAAGATGGCAAATTAGTTCTAATACACGATGATACGGTCGATCGTATGACGAATGGCTCCGGTAAGATTACGGATCTCACATTTGAAGAAGTTCGCGCGCTTCGTCTCAAACAAGGTGAAGGCGGAGAGAATTCTCACCTCACAAGCGAAGTAATTCCTACACTCGAAGAAGTATTGTTATTGATAAAACATAAAGTCATGGTGAATTTAGATAAATGTTGGCACATACGCGAAGAAGTTTACCAGATCCTTGTTAATACGGGAACAGTGAGACAAGCATTATTCAAGAGTTCAGCAGAAATTGATGAAGTTGAGGAATTCTTAACGAACAAAACCGAGTGCCCGGAATATATGCAGATTATTGATGAGTCAAATCAACATTTATTGGGTCAATTGGATCAGATTCTTACGAGGATAAAACCTAAAGCGTTTGAGTTATCATTCCTTCAAGATGATAGCAGCATCATTTCTACAGAAACACTTCAGCATTTAAAGGGAAAGTGCAGAATTTGGACCAATACGATGTGGGACTCTTTATGCGGAGGGCATTCGGATGAAGTATCGTTCGTAAATCCGCCAATGGGATGGGGCTGGCATATCAGTCGCGGGGTCAATATGATTCAAACGGATTATCCGCAAGAGTTATGCGATTATTTCAATAAACAGTGAGGAAAAGATGCGCAATATAGTCAGTTACTCGATTTAATAGGGAGGCTTCAAAGTTTTGATCAAGCGATTAAAAGCATTTAAAGAAGCAGCGGTCGGATATGGATTTTTACTGCCATCATTATTAGGCTTTAGCATCTTTTTATTTTATCCGTTGTTCATGTCGATCTATTTAAGCTTGCATAGCACGAATGCACGTGGGAAGATCACCGAGTTTGTTGGACTCTCGAATTTTATTGAATTACTCAGTTCCGAGCATTTTTATCAGAGTTTAAAAATCTCGTTGATGTTTGCTCTGTTGACAATACCAACAACGATAATCATTTCTTTACTGCTTGCCGTCTTGACTCAAAAAAAGAATGTGTACAATTTGTTTTTTCAATTCATATTTTCGATTTCGATTGCGATGCCGGTTGGTATAGCATCTGTCATTTGGAAAATTTTATTCCATCCTTCCGCTGGTATGTTGAACTATTTCGTAGGTTTAGTTGGTATACCCCCAGTCGGATGGTTAACAGATCCTGCTTACGCGCTGATATCTATTTCAATTATGACGGTTTGGTTAAATATTGGTTTTGTATACCTTGTCATCCTGAGCGGGGTCAAAGGTATTCAAGAAGATATGTACGAAAGCGCCAAAATAGATGGGGCAGGATCGCTCTCCATGTTTTTCAAAATTACCTTGCCATTATTATCGCCCACCTTGTTCTTTATAAGCATTATATCCGTGATAAACGCACTTCAGAGTTTTGCTCAAATCAAGATTTTAACCGAAGGCGGTCCTTTGGGTTCAACGAATGTAGTTGTCTATGATTTGTATCAGGAAGCCTTTATCAATTATCGATTCGGCACCGGAAGTGCTCAAGCGATTGTGCTATTCCTGATTCTTCTTGTATTTACGCTAGTACAGTTCCGACTAGGGGAAAGGAAAGTGCATTATACATGAATATGAAAATGAAGGATGCAGCCATATTTATTGTACTTACCCTATTGTCTTTGGTCATGATTTATCCTGTGTTCTATTCCTTCTCAGCCTCTTTGATGACAGCGAAGGAGATTGATTCCTTTCCTCCGGCTCAGCTGCCGTCAAGCTTTTACCTGGAAAACTTCAAATCTGTGTTTGCTTTTGTGACTGTCGCCCAATTCATGCTTAACAGCTCCATCGTCTCTTTAGCGATTACAGGAGGGCATTTGCTTACTGCAAGTCTGGCGGCTTATGCCTTCGCTTTTGTCCGGTTTCCAGGCAAAAACGTTATTTTCTCATTGTTTTTGGCAACGATGATGATCCCGTGGGAAGTGACGATGATTCCTAACTTTCTGACGATGCGCAGTTGGGGATGGATTGATTCTTATTGGGGGCTGATCGTGCCGTTTATGGCAACCGGGTTTGGTACATTTTTATTGAGGCAGTTCTTCTTGCAACTGCCCCGGGAAATCTTTGAAGCGGCAAAAATGGACGGATATGGGCATTTTAGAATGTTTTTGAATATTGTGCTCCCACTATCCCGTTCCGCTATGGCGACATTGACGGTATACAGCTTTATTGGGGCGTGGAATAGTTATCTTTGGCCTTTATTAGTTACCAATGAACCGACCATGCGAACCGTGCAAATCGGAGTTACGATGTTGAAATCCGAAGAATTCAACTCATGGAATTTGATCTTGGCGGGTGTGTCACTGATGATGCTCCCTCCATTATTGATGCTGGTATTCGGATTAAAACAGCTCGTCGGCAATATTACACTAGGCGCACTCAAAGGCTAAAATACCCGAGATTCTCGGTTTCATATAAAAATCATCCAACCATTTAAGGGAGAGAATAATCCAATGAAACAATTAAAAGTGAAAGCCTCTTTATCCATTTCGCTTATACTTGCCATGCTGTTCGTTCAAGGCTGCGGAACGTCAACAAAGTCTCCAAATACTGCAGCAACTCAACCGACGAAAGAAACAGCCGCCATTCCTGCAAGCACCGCTCCAATCTCCATCACCTGGTGGCATGCGATGGGAGGAGATAACGGTAAGGCAATCGATCAAATAGTAAGTGATTATAATGCCTCACAATCAAAAATTATCGTAAAGGCATCGTTCCAAGGGAGCTACGACGAATTGCTGACTAAAATGAAGGCGTCCTTCGATTCGAAAAGCGGACCCTCCCTAGTTATGGTAAACGATGTAAATACCCGTTACATGATTGATTCCAAGGCTATTTCACCCGTGCAAACCTTTATCGAAAAAGACAAATTTGATATTTCCCAGTTCGAAGAACACATCTTGAATTATTACACAATCAATAACAAACTCAATTCGATGCCGTTTAACACCTCAAATCCTATTTTGTACTATAACAAGGATTTATTTAAAGCGGCAGGCCTAGACCCGGAAAAACCGCCGGCAACGTTTGAAGAAGTAACAAAAGCGGCCAAAACGCTCACCAAGAATGGAGTTGCCGGCTTCAGCTTTTATATTGAACCTTGGTTAATGGAACAGTCCTTTGCAAGACAAGGAGAAGAATATGTAAACAACAGCAATGGCCGTACGGCGCTCGCTACAGAATCCTACTTGAATAAAGAAGCAGGTGTTAAGACGCTGACATGGTGGAAGAGTATGGTTGATGATAAAAGTGCGCTGAATTTCGGCAGAACGGGCGATGATGCTAAAAAAGCCTTTTTAGCGGGACAAACTGCTATCTATATAACTTCGACTGGCGCTCTTCGTGGCGTTGTTGATTCGGCGAAAGGTAAATTTGAAGTAGGAACCGGCTTTTTGCCAAAACCCGAAAGTTCTTCAAAAGATGGAGGAGTGGCTATTGGCGGGGCAAGTAACTGGATCTTGAACAATAAATCTCAAGACGAGCAAAATGCGACTTGGGAGTTTATGAAATACTTGTCATCCACTAAAGTTCAGGCTTATTGGTCCGTTAGCTCCGGTTATTTCCCGATAACAAAGAAGGCATATGACGAGCAAATAGTTAAAGATAATATCGTAAAATATCCGCAATTTAAAACAGCAATTGATCAACTTCATCAAACAAAATCGACCTACAATTCCCAAGGTGCTGTAATCGGGGTGTTTCAAGAGCAGCGGGAGCTTGTTAAAACAGCTATAGAGGAAGCGTTAAACGGCAAGAAAACACCTCAGGATGCCTTAGATACTGCGGCGGAAAACGGCACGAAAGCGATTGTAAAATACAACCAAGCGAACAAATAGGATAGAATTTCACACGGAAAGCTGGAAGAGGAAGGTTCCTTCCAGCTTTTTGTCATCTATCACGCCTAGCCAAGCTTGGAGCAACTAAACGTGGTGCAAAACGATGATTTAATTTGATTTCTGTTGAATCAATTCCGGTTTTATAAACAATGATTTACATAATAGCTGATTTGCTTCCTCCACCAATACCAATCATGATTTACATCATATCCCCAAAATTCTACACATGCTGGGACATTTTTCTCCTGTAATACTTCTTTGAGTTTCTGAGTCTCCGACCTCATTAAATCCTCATAGGCGCCTTGTCCTGTGCAAATAATGATTTTGCTATTCCTATATTGATTCAGATAATAATCTTCATCTAAGTTTTTTAAATAATGCAGAGGCGAATGATAATAAACCGTCAAATTCATATAATCTCCAAAAAAACGATTTGTCGAATACAAACCACTTAAAGCAATTAAACTATCAAAATATTGCGGATGCCGAAAGAAAAAATTGGCGCTGTGATAAGCACCCATCGAACATCCAGTCACTAAAATTTTATGATCGCGCCCCCCATTGTTCTCTTTACTTTGCTGAAGAATGGTTGGAATGAGTTCTTCTTTCACGTATTTATCATATTTGTCATGGCCGTTGATTTTTTCTTCAATTCTCAAGTTATTCGCATAAAAAGTTTCTTCATCAATACCGTCGCAAGTCCATACTTGAATTTGACCTTGAGTAATAAAACTTTCTAAAGCGTCGATCATTCCGTTCTCTTCATATTGAAAAAATCGTCCGCAGGAGGTTGGGAACACGAGCAAAGGTTTTCCTTGATGTCCATAGGTTTTGTATTCCATATCTCTATGTAAACTATTGCTGTATTTTTTTTGATAGGTTACTTTCATTAAGTCACCTCTTCATCATGTTTCCATGGCATGAATATAATCAACGATTTCTTTCACTTCATCTAGTCTCTTAGAGCGAAATTGATACGCATAATTCCCCCTTGACTGACTTTGTAAACCTTTGATCCTATCGTGATTAACCATTTTTTCCCGAAATTTATGCATGATCTCGTCATGCCCATGCACGTATTTGAGATGGTTTTTACGGCTAGCAAACCCGGTATAGTACTTTCCAACATAAGGCCCTTCAACCTGATTGTGCACAACCATATTCGCCCATTGTTTATAGATATCTATATCGAATGTGTAATTAATCGCATCTGTCATCCAAGTGCCGGGCGGCCTCATATTTACTTCAAGCGCAATAATTTTTCCATCTACATTGGATTTGAAAAACTCGATATGAAAAAAACGTTCCTTGATCCCATAAGCATTGATGATCTTACTTCCGGCTTCTTCAATTTCCTCACTCATTTCTTTTAAACAAAAATAATTGAGATGATTTCCTGAATTGACTGCTTCCATAATACTATGAGGAAATTCGTGACTTGCAGCGAATACGATCTTACCATTCTTGTCCACAAGCCCGTCATAGGTTTGAATTATACCATCAATAAACTCTTGCATAATAAAATCGACTTCAGACGGCTTATTTTTTAAGAAATGCTCCAACTCAAAATCATTGGTAATTTTATAAGTCATATTCGCTCCTGAGCCTTGATTCGGTTTTACGACGATGGGATACCCCACTTTCGTGACAAATTTCTTTGCTTTCACCCGATCAACACTCGTTATGGAGCGTATCGTGTTCACGCCGCTCTTATTAAAAAACTTTTCCATTTTCGATTTATGCTTCAGATTGTAAATAAAATCGAGCTTTGTCCCATAAATATTAAAATCTGTACGGATTTGCGCCTCGAGCTCCAGCCAATGTTCATTAAGCGATTCAAAGCGATCTATTCTACCATATTTATGGGTATAGTAACCGACCGCTCGTAGAACCTCATCGAAATTTTCCATGTTATTGATCTTTTTATATTCTGTAAGAGAATGTTTAAGCTTTTCGTTCAGAGAGTAATAATCTGCATCGCCGATTCCGAGTACATTTATTCCACATTTTTTTAAGTGATAGCAAAATTCCATACAGTACTTTGGAAAATGTGGCGAGAAAAATATAAAATTCATCATATTGGCCTCCCTGACTACTTTTATCTAAAATCTTATCCTGTCGTTACCCTGTTTTCAAGAGGATAATCAATTGTAAAGATCAACTTTATATTACAGCTTTCATGCCAACAATGGGTACTATCGTTAAAGATCCAATAACATAGAAGTTTGTCATCTTGAACGGCAAAATCATATGCTTTAGGAGGACGAAAAAAGGTGTAGAAATTGAAGTTTGAATTTTGGAGCACTCTGCAAGCATTTTAACAGGTTAAAGCGGATGTGCGTCGATACGGGTATACTCTGTCGTGTGTTTTTGCAGGATTTTTTGAATCGCACTATACTCAAAATGTGGGAAAAGGATATTATTCCCAAGGAGGCTGTGAAAATTATGAAAAAGGGAGCTTCGAAGAATAACGGAAAGCAGCAGGATTTCTTCCCGATTCATGACTTTGATTATGTTGAATTTTATGTTGGAAATGCCAAGCAAACAAGCTACTTTTTGTGCAGAGCTTTCGGATTTAAGATTGTTGCTTATGCAGGGTTGGAAACTGGACAGCGGGATAGAGTTTCCTATGTGCTGGAACAGAAGAAAACCCGGTTTGTCGTGTCCGGTTCTTTGAAAGATGATCATCCGATCAGCGATTTTGTGAAAAAGCATGGCGAAGGAGTAAAAGACATTGCACTTCGTCTAGAAGACGTTGAAAAGGCTTACATGGAGGCTATCTCAAGGGGGGGTATCCCGATTCAGGAGCCGCAAGTATTAACGGATGAAAACGGTACAATCACAAAAGCAACGATAGGAACTTACGGCGATACGGTGCATACACTCGTAGATAGAAAGAATTACAAGGGGATTTTTATGCCTGGTTATCATCAGGTTGATCACATGATTCCTTATGAGGAAGCGGGCCTGATTGGCGTCGATCATGTTGTTGGAAATGTGGAACAGATGGAAGAGTGGGTTTCCTATTACGAAAACGTTATGGGATTTACACAAATGATTCACTTTGATGATAAGGATATCAGTACGGAGTACTCGGCGCTCATGTCGAAAGTCATGCATAACGGAGGACGAATTAAATTCCCTCTGAACGAACCGGCAACCGGAAAGCGCAAATCGCAGATTGAAGAGTTTCTTGAATTTTATAAAGGCGCGGGCGTTCAGCATGTAGCGATCCTGACAAACGATATCGTGCATACCGTGCATAAGCTTCGCGCTAATGGCGTAGAATTTCTCGACACTCCGGATGCCTACTATGAAATGCTTTCCGCTCGGGTAGGTACGATCGATGAAGACATTCAAAAGCTTCACGAAAATAAGATTCTGGTTGATCGTGATGATGAAGGATATTTATTGCAAATTTTTACAAAGCCTGTCGTAGACCGTCCTACTTTATTCTTTGAGATCATCCAGCGCAAAGGATCGAGAGGTTTCGGAGAAGGGAATTTCAAAGCGTTGTTTGAATCGATTGAAAGAGAACAGGCCCGCCGTGGGAATCTATAATCTTGATTTTTAGTTGCGGATGAAAGGAGGTGCGGCGATGTACCAGAGCGTTCGGCTTTTCATGGAGAAGCTAATTGATTATGCGGGGCTTTTTCCTCCGGCAGGGCTGCCGATTGAAGCAGCAATCCGGAATTACCAAGCATATAGTCTCGATCAAGATAGCTGGATGATAGGCAAATTTATTATCCCTGTCTCAAGGTTGCAAGAACTAGTCCCTTATATGCCATTGTTTTCGAGAGATCGTCCACTTATGCTGTCGGTCATTGGAGATCGAAGCAGCGATGCTGATGAATGTAAGGAACTGTTGGCGGAGAGCCTTGAGAAGATTCAATCGTTCGGAGATCAATTTCAAGCAGTAGCCCAGATTGATGTGCTCGATTTACCGCTGCCGCCGATTCCGTTACAAGCTCATCTTCTGGAGGCGATCGGAAGAGAGACCTCTAAGCTCGGGTTGCAGACATTCTGCGAATTGACATATGTGTTAAATGAGGAATGGGAATCAAGAATGATCGCTGCTTTGGATGAAATTGCTGCATATAATGAAACAAGTGGGTTGAGTTTTGGTATTAAACTAAGAACCGGAGGCATTACAGCCGAAGCATTCCCTACAGCCAATCAGGTTGCCCTTGTACTGGCAGGGTGCAGGGACAGAGAGCTCTCATTGAAATTTACAGCAGGGCTGCATCATCCTGTTCGCATGTACCGCAATGAAGTTAAGACGAAGATGCATGGATTTCTTAATGTGTTTTTTGCGGGATTACTGGCTTACTCGTACAAGTTGGAGATTCAAAATATTGCGGAAATCCTTGAAGACGAGCTTCCGGAAAGCTTCAAATTTTCAAATGACGGCTTGCATTGGAGGCATCTCTCTATGACTTCTTTTGAAATCCAGGCCTATCGCAATGAGGGAGTATGCTCTTATGGGAGCTGCAGCTTCGATGAACCGCGTGACGAGATGCGAGAATTTCAATTACTGGAGCAGAGGAGTTAAACCATGGTCCGTTCTTTTATACAAGTGGAGCCGGATTCGCATTTTCCTATACAAAACCTGCCATATGGTGTATTTCGCCCCCTAAAAGGCGGACTACCGCGAATCGGCGTTGCGATCGGAAAGTATGTGCTGGATCTGGCCGTGTTAGACACTGCCGGCTGTTTTGACCAGACGGCAGTGTCTGGTAAAAACATATTTAGTCAACCGTCGTTGAATGCGCTAATGTCTCTTAGCCGTCCAGTTTGGAAGGAACTTCGGTGGGCCATCCAGCGACTGTTAGATGCCGAAGAACCGACTTTACGCGATAATGAAGAACTGCGAGCCATCGCCTTTTATTTTCAAAACGATGTAGAGATGCTGCTGCCTGCAGAGATTGGCGATTATACGGACTTCTATGCTTCAAGAGACCATGCAACTAATGTTGGCATCATGTTCCGCGGTAAGGAAAATGCGCTTATGCCGAATTGGCTGCATCTGCCTGTGGGTTATCACGGGAGAGCCAGCTCCGTAGTTATCAGCGGATCGGAGGTTCGTCGCCCGCAAGGGCAGATGAAGCCGGCGGACTCGGCTGCGCCTATCTTTGGCTCAAGCCGTCAGCTGGACTTCGAATTGGAAGTGGGCTGTCTGATAGGAACAGGGAATGAGCAAGGTTTGCCGGTTTCTGTTGAAGAAGCCGAAGATTATATATTTGGGCTTGTACTCGTAAATGATTGGAGCGCGCGGGATATTCAATCATGGGAATACCAGCCGCTAGGACCTTTCCTGGCTAAAAATTTCGCTACCTCTATATCGCCATGGGTCGTGCCTCTTGAAGCATTGGAGCCATTCCGCGTTCCTGCCCCGAAGCAAGATCCGGAACCACTTCCCTATTTGCGGCAGAACAGCCTGGGATCTTTTAATATCCAATTAGAGGTTTATTTGCAGAGTGAGTCCATGAAGCGACCGGACCGCATCTCGGTCAGTAACTTCCGCTATTTGTATTGGACGATGGCACAACAGATTGCTCATCATACGATAAGCGGCTGTAATTTACGTCCCGGGGATTTGTTGGCTTCCGGAACAATTAGCGGCCCTGTGAAGGAGTCTCGAGGCTGCATGTTGGAATTGACATGGCGTGGAACTGAGCCGCTACAATTGGAGAATGGCGATGATCGTGTTTGGCTGGAGGATGGCGACTGTTTAACGCTCACCGGCTGGTGTCAGGGAGACGGCTACAGAGTCGGTTTCGGAGAGGTAACCGGTCGTGTGCTGCCGGCAAATTACCCCATAAAGTGACGACAAGCTCTGGAGCATATTCCGATTACTTTGGGGGGGCCCCAAGTGAACCTAAGGAGGATGATCATATGCCTTTTTATCACCGTATGGGTGAGATTCCCAAGAAAAGACATACGCAGTTCAGGAAACAAGATGGCTCCTTGTACCGGGAACAGGTCATGGGTACAAAGGGATTTTCGGGTATACAGTCTATTCTTTATCATCATTCCGCTCCGACAGATATCGTAAAGGCCGATATCTATGCACCCTTTAAGATAGAGTTTGAAGAACAAGGAGCTTTGACATACAGGCACTTCCTGGCTGGACAGTACGTAGATACGGGAGATGCGGTAAACGGCAGGCACTACTTGCTTGGAAATGAAGATATATTAATATCCGTTTCCAATCCTACGCAAACCATGGATTATTATTATCGCAATGGGGACGGGGATGAATTGTTGTTTGTTCATCGGGGGACGGGCAAAGTTGAGACGATATTTGGCACACTCAGCTACCGTCCAGGGGATTACATCGTGATTCCGGTGGGCACAATTTATCGGATCGTTCCTGAGCCGGGTGATTCTAAATTTTTGAACGTAGAAACGAATAGTTGGATTAGCACACCAAAGCGCTATCGGAATGAGCATGGACAGCTTCTAGAGCATAGCCCTTTCTGTGAAAGAGATATTCGGCTGCCTGAAACATTGGAAACACATACAGATACAGGCGAATATGAGGTAAGAACCAAAACCAGAGGGTATTTGCACTCCCATATCTACAATCATCATCCATTGAACGTTGTAGGTTGGGATGGCTATTTGTACCCTTATGTTTTCAACATTGGGGACTTCGAACCGATTACAGGACGAATTCACATGCCTCCGCCCATTCACCAAACGTTCGAAGGGAATAACTTTGTCGTTTGCTCGTTTGTTCCAAGATTGTTTGATTACCATCCGGAATCTATTCCGTCTCCGTATTATCATAACAATGTTGACAGCGATGAAGTGCTCTACTACGTCGAGGGCAATTTTATGAGCCGCAAGGGCGTTGAGGAAGGCTCGATTACCTTGCATCCGTCAGGGATTCCTCATGGACCTCATCCGGGTAAAATTGAAGCCAGCATCGGTAAGAAAGAGACTTTAGAGTTAGCGGTTATGATTGATACCTTCCGTCCATTACGTGTGGTGAAAGAAGCTGCACAGTTAGAGGATCAGAATTATCCATACAGCTGGGTTCAAAAATAGCTAGGAAGCATACATGCACAGGGTCGGACGATTATTTTGATTACACATGACTTATTGATTGCGCAGCAGGCGAAGCGGATTGTGTGGTTTCGGGATGGGCGGTTGAATGAAGTTGTATAGTGTTTATAAGACCTGAACTCCTTGGGAAATAAGGAGTTCAGGTTTTTTATTTTTAAAATGGTACAGCATTCAAATAAAAGCTGCTACTTTTTGGGTGGTAATTTTTATTTACTTCTCGAATAATTAAATATCTTTTAGTTATTTGTGAAGTATGTAAAGAAGTGGAGGGGCGAGCCTAAATCAATTTTGTAAATTTAATGGCATGGAAGTATGGATATAAATTGATATAGAGATCGTTGATGAATCTAGAATTTTTGAAGCGAAATGCTTATTTTACAAAAACTTAACGACCTATGTCATTGTATATGTCAGTGACATGGATTAAGCTCACTATAGATCACTGATCTATGTGTGATTCTTAGCAGTATGTGAAGCAACATTAATCATATAAAGGAATGATGAACTAACCGCCAATGCTGCAGTTCATGATTTTGATTAAAACGAGGGATAACTAGTAATGAAAAATGCACACGCGTCAAAGAAACCGAGTCTACTGTACCTGCAAATAGCTGATAAGGCCATAGGCATTATCCAGAGCCGCAGGCTTCAACCGCATGATCCCGTCCCTTCGGAAGGAGAGCTTGCGAAGTTGTTCGGTGTTAGCCGGATGACGAGTAAGCTGGCGCTGGAACGGTTGGTCGAGCAGGGTCTGGTGTACCGTTTGCCGAGAAGGGGGACCTTCCTTTCCGGACCAAGGGATGGAGAGCCTTACAACGGAGTACTTTCGTCGGAAAGTAAAGCGCTTCCAGTTGAGGAGAAGCGGAGTAAGCAGATAGCTCTCATAGTGCCCCATCTATCTGATTACACATCAAAAATTATCGCAGCAGCAGAGATCGAAGTGCGAAAACACGATTGCGATCTTATTCTGAAAATCAGCAAAGATAAAGATGATGAGGATCGTTGCCTGCAGAGACTTGTTGAAGGGGGAATAGACGGCATCGTATTATTTCCCCAAGGGCGCAAGACATGCAGTGACCAGGTGCTAAGATTGAAATTACAGCAGTTTCCGATTGTTATTATCGATCGAATTTTTCGTGAGGTTCAGATTGATTGCGTGTATCACGATCATTATAAGGGTTCTTACCAGATGACCCAGTATTTGATCGAGAAGGGGCACCGGGAAATCGGATACACCTCGAACTCGATAGATAATATCACTAGCAGGGAGGAGAGGTATCTAGGTTATATCCAGGCGCTGCTCGATCATGCGATTCCCGTCAAAAACCAATATATTCATTTTAAAAGCGTGGAATGCAATCCAAGTCGTATTAACGAGAGCGACCCTGAACAGGAACGGTTTATTCAGGAAAATCCGCAGATGACAGCTCTCATGTGCGGGGATGATCATGTGGCCATTTCAACCTTATATACAGCCTTGAGTATGGGGATCCCTGTCCCAGATAAGCTTTCAATTGTTGGGTTCTCCGATATCCATTTATCAGCGTTAACGCCGATTCCTCTTACAACGGTCAGACAGGATACCGGGCAGCTTGCCCAATCGGCATTTAATCTTCTTATGAAACGCATAAATCATTCACATGAGAAAACGATTACCATCAAAATTCAAACGAAGATCGTAGAGAGGAAATCCGTTCTTTAGGATTGACAGAAGGAGTTAATATGAAAATTCATTTTCTTGGAACCGCAGCTGCAGAGGGCTTTCCGAATGCATTTTGCCGCTGTGAGCATTGTCTCAAAGCTCGGAAGCTTGGAGGAAAAAACATACGTACACGAACCTCGGCCATCATTGACGATGTAATCAAGTTCGACTATTCGCCAGATTCTTACATGCAGGCGCTTCGCGACAACATTGATTTGGGCGCTATCGAGCACCTGCTTGTCACCCATACGCACTCCGATCATTTTAATGCTTATGATTTGGAATGCCGGAGAGCGGGAATTGCTCACGAACTTCAGCATCCGATGCATATCTATGGGAATGATGCCGTGATGTACCATACGCGTGTTGCCATCGGCCGCTTTGAAGGAGAAAGGTTTGCTTTTCATCTGCTGCGCCCATTCGAGACGATAGAGGTAGGTGATGCACTTGTTACACCGCTCCTGGCGGATCATGACCGTATGGAAACATGCTTGTTGTATGTGATCGAAAAGGATGGCAAAAAGCTGCTGTATGGACATGATTCGGGCTGGTTTCCAGAAGCTACTTGGGCATGGTTAAAGGGGAAAAATCTGGATTGTGCTATACTCGACTGCACGCACGGATACACGGGGAATTCACGGGATCGCAATCATATGTGTATTGAGACGGTGCTGGAGGCTCAGCGTGAATTTCGGAAAGAAAACATATTGAAAGAGGAAGGGCACATCATCGTCACGCACTTTAGCCATAATTCCAAACTGCTTCACGATGAATTTGACGAAATTTTCAAACCCGCTGGGGTTGTGGTGGCCTATGATGGATTGATTTTTAATATCTAGAAATCCAGATGCTAATAGTCCCGCTTTTTATAAAAAATCAATCTATAACCTAAAGGAGAGTCAAAAAAAATGATGAGAAAAATGGTAAGCGTATCTTTGATATCAATCATGTGTTTAGCGGTAACTGCCTGCGGTGGAGGCAATACAAACGGTAAAACTGCGGGGACTACCGCACCGACTAGTACACCGGCCGCATCTGCACCTGCATCGAAAGAACCAGTTAAGAATGAAAAGTTGATTGTTTATACGAACGCGAATTCAGACGGCAGAGGCGATTGGTTAGTCCAGAAGGCGAAAGACGCTGGGTTTGAAATCGAAATTGTCGGGGCAGGCGGAGCCAATTTAACGAATCGCTTGATAGCCGAGAAAAACAATCCGGTTGCGGACGTCATTTACGGATTAAACAATATGCTTTATGAAAATTTAAAGAAAGAAAAAGTTCTTGCCAAATATGCCCCAGCATGGGCGGGAGAAATTGAAGCGGGCTTGAACGACGCGGAAGGATATTACCACGGTTTGGTCAAGCAAGCCATTCTGATTGGCTATAATCCAAAGACTTATACGGCGGATACAGCACCGAAGGATTGGTCCGATGTGTATAGTAATTCTCAGTTCAAAGGGAAATATGAGACTCCAACTCAGCTTGATCAAATTACTCCTCAGCTAATAGTGGCAAGCATATTGACCAAATACAAAGATGACAAAGGCCAGTATGGAATTTCAAAGCAAGGCTGGGATGAAATCAAGAAGTTGTATGACAACGGTGTCCCAGCTGTTAAAGGTGAAGATTTCTACCAAAATATGGTTAACGGAAAATCCCCGATTGGAGCCGTCGTTTCGGGCACTCTGCAGGCAAAAGAGAAACAATATGGGGTTAAAGCGGGAATTGTAAGTCCAAGTAGTGGAGTACCAATGATTGTAGAACAAGCGGCCATTGCGAATGGGACTAAGAAAATGGAAACGGCAAAAAGGTTTATCGACTGGATCGGTTCGGCGGACGTGCAAGGACAATTTGCCGCACAATTCAATGCCATGCCTGCGAATACGAAAGCTGTTGCAAAAGCAAACAAAGATGTACAAGCTCTTTATGCTTCAATCAAGCCAATAGCTTTTGACTGGGTATTTGTTGCTGGAAATCTTGGGAAATGGGTAGAAAAAATTCAATTGGAAATTATGAAATAAGGTTTGATGATTCAGGGCTGCATGTTGGAATATTCCATGCATGCAGCCTGTTATATTTAAAAAATACTTTTTACAGAGGTTAAAAATGATTACATTTAAAGATGTTCAAATTCATTTCGGCGATTTCCATGCTATCAAGAACCTCAATCTTAACATCAGAGAAGGAGAATTTTTTACGTTTCTCGGGCCTTCGGGATGCGGGAAAACGACTATTCTTCGGAGCTTGGTCGGTTTTATTAAACCTACGAGCGGACAGATTCTGTTGAATGACCGGGATATCACCCCAGTACCTATTGAAAAGCGTGAAATCAGCATGGTCTTTCAAAGCTATGCTCTGTTTCCCACATTAAATGTATACGAAAACATTGCTTTTGGCATGCGGGTGAAAAAGTTCTCTAAAGCCGAAGTAGATGCGCAGGTTAAAGAGATTGCCCGAAAAGTAGATTTAAGCGAGGAACAGCTTGTCAAAAAAGTGTCCGAGTTATCGGGCGGTCAGCAGCAGCGTGTGGCTATCGCGAGGGCTCTTGTGCTCAAGCCAAGCATACTTGCATTGGATGAGCCTTTGTCCAATTTGGACGCCAAGCTGAGAGTGCAATTGCGTAATGAATTAAAGGATCTTCAGAAGAAGTTTGGGATCACTACGGTATATGTAACGCATGACCAGGAAGAAGCTTTGACTTTATCGGATCGAATCGCTGTATTTAACAAGGGGATTGTTGAACAAGTCGGTACGCCGCGGGAAATTTACAATGAATCTAAGACGGAATTTGTTTGTAACTTTATAGGCGATATTAATCTGATTCAACCGGCGATTATTCAGAACTCTCCCTTAAAGGATTTCATTGATCCTGCCAAAAAATCGTATATTCGAAACGAAAAAATAAGCCTCACACCAATAGCTCAGGGTAAAAATGCCGTACAACTAAAAGGGAAAATTGTGGATCAGGAGTTTTATGGCATTTACACAAAGTATTCGGTGGAGATTACAGACGGCGGGATATTGAAGACCGTTGAAACAGAAAAAGGACATGACCAATACCAAACGGGAGATGAGATTGACATTTATATGCACGCTGGCGATATTTTGCAGTACTAGGGGGTAACATTGTTGAACGTACAGATTACTAAAAAAGCGCGGTCGTCCGTCCCTTTGTCCACATTGATATTCTATGCTTTGATAGCATGGTTTGTCATCGCCTTTCTGATTTATCCGAATCTTAATGTTTATTATGAAATCTTTTTCGGTAAAGGAAATTTTTCATTTGAACCCGTTCAAAAGCTATTATCCTCCGCTCGTGCCATGAAAAGCTTGTACAACAGCTTTATTTTAGCGATTTCGCTTATTTTTACGGTAAACCTTGTCGGGATCTTTTTGGTTCTGGTTGTCGAGTACTTTGATATCAAAGGCGCAAAAATATTAAGGCTTGGCTATTTTACAACTCTCATCTACAGCGGCGTTGTGTTGGTATCCGGTTACAAATTGATTTACGGTGAAACGGGACTTATGACGAAAGTCTTGGCCTTTGTATTTCCTTCCTTTGATACGACGTGGTTTCACGGCTATTGGGCAGTGCTATTTGTCATGACGTTCGCCTGTACATCCAACCATGTCCTTTTTCTAAGCAATGCTATGCGTAAAGTGGATTTTCAAACAATCGAAGCAGCGAAAAACATGGGGGCATCGCCCTTTTATATTCTGAGACGCGTCGTACTTCCCGTTTTGAAGCCGACTATTTATGCGTTGACGATTCTCCTCTTTCTTACAGGATTAGCTGCAACTTCGGCGCCTCTGATTCTGGGAGGGACGGAATTTCAAACGATTACGCCTATGATTCTTGCCTTCGCCAACAGTACTTATTCCAAAGATTTAGCCGCGTTGCTCGCGCTCGTTCTCGGATTGGCAACCATGGTTTTGCTGTCCATCATGATCCGGTTTGAAAGAAAAGGAAATTTCATGTCGGTATCCAAAGTTAAATCCGAAATGGTTAAGCAAAAAATCATTAATCCGCTTGCGAATGTGCTTACCCATGCCGCAGCCTATCTTCTGTTTCTGATCTATGTCATTCCGGTCATTCTCATTATTGCTTTTTCCTTTACAGATGCCCAAAGCATTGCAAAAGCATCGATTTCCTTTAGCAATTTGACATTGAACAATTACATCCATGTGTTTTCAAGTCTTTCCGCTTTTAAACCTTATCTGGTAAGTGTCTGCTATGCAGCGGCAGCGTCAATTACCGTCGTGGCTTTGGCTTTAATGGCTTCCCGGATATTGCATAAATATAAAAACTCCTGGACGAATATGTTGGAGTATTCCCTGCTGATCCCGTGGATGCTGCCTTCAACCTTAATTGCAATCGGCCTGATTGTCACCTTTGGCACACCTCGGCTTATTATTGGCAATAACGTGTTGGTCGGATCCGTATGGTTGCTGTTCATTGCCTATGTGATCGTCCACATTCCATTTACTCTTCGTATGGTGAAGGCATCCTTCTTCAGTCTTGACAGCAATCTTGAGGATGCAGCCAAAAATTTGGGCGCCAAATCCTTTTATACCTTCAGAAGGGTACTTCTGCCCATCATTCTTCCCTCTACGCTGGCTGTCCTTGCTTTGAATTTCAACGGGATATTGGCGGATTATGACCTGACGGTATTTCTGTATCACCCTCTGTACCAGCCGTTAGGCATCGTTATCAAAAATAGTACAGACGCAGATGCGGTGGCTGATACAAAAGCGCTGACTCTTGTCTATTCTGTGATTTTGATGATTATGTCTGCCCTTACCTTATATTTTGTATACGGTAGAAGAAGTAAAGGCTAGCATTGAAAATGAAAAAACCTTCCTACTGATATTATCCCCTTATGGTTGACAGTGAAGAAAAGTCCATGGGTACAAAGGACTTGAAGCTGCTAAACTGGAGGGGATTTTTTTATGGCAAAAAAAGGGACAAGTATTTATCCATTACAGAAAAAATAATTCCAAATGCGTAAAATTTGTTGCATGTATTTGGAATAGGATTGAATTATAATTCATTTGTAATTGCTTACATTTATTTTATCAGAGATTAAATTGCGAGATTAAAATTGATTCGATGTAACCTACATTTCATCTTAAATGTGTACAAACGTTTTATCCTATCGAGAAGGTGAAACTTGAAAATCTGCTTAAAACAAGGCATAAAAGCATTCATCCGAATCATTTTTTTGCGGGACCAAAGTTTGGCTACAAAACTTCTTGCGTACTCCGCCCTTCTTGTGGTTGTTCCAATGTGCTTTATCGGCATCATATCCTATCAACGTGCCGCCAATGTCCTGGAGCGCGAATCCCGCCAGTCTAGCTGGCAGATTATCGAGCAGGTGACCACTCATGTCGAATATTATGTAAACGACTTTGAAATTAGCATTTTAAAAATATTAAACAGTACAAACATGAACAACTATATAAAAATGAAATCGCGGGAAGAAATTGATCAAAGCCGCATTCGCGATATCGTAAAGCAGGAGCTGCGCAATGCGGTCTATTCTAGGTCGGATATTTCAAACATCACCGTCGTCCTGGACGGGATTGAAACGATCGATATCATTGATAACAATTTTAAACACCCCGAAAACACAATAGTCAACGAATACTGGTATTCGACCATCCCTTATACGAGTGAACCGAAGATATTCACCAGGACGTTGCTATGGGGCGATCATAAAGAACAAGTCATCAGTATAGCAAGACGTCTGGTGAGCCCGATGACACTAGAGCCGATTGGGATGATTGTGATGGATGTTAACTTCAAAAGATTTCAGGAAATTGCAGAAAAAGTCATTATCGGCCATACCGGTTACCTGTACATTATTGATTCGGAAGGTCATTTTGTATATCACCCCAACTTGTTGGAATTGGGCAGTTCAGCGAATTTTGAAAAGTTAAACGATATTTTGAATGGTGAGAGCGGTTCATTTGTCACTTCCGGAGTCCCCAAGGGACTGGTAACATACAGCCATTCATCTTTTCTCGACTGGACGCTAGTTACCTCGATTCCTTACAACGAACTGATTCAAGGCACGGAATACATTCGACGTACCATTCTGTATATCGGCATTATTACACTAGCTATCGCTTACTTATTAGCTTTCGTCTTTGTGGATAGTATCACAAGGCCGGTTCGACGGCTATATCAGTATATGAGAAGGGTTGAATCAGGCGACTTCTCCGGTCATATTCTAGTTGAATCCAAGGACGAAATTGGTATGCTTGTTCATGGATTTAACACAATGGTAACACGGCTGCAAGGCTTGATGGATGAAATCTATTTCTCCAAGCTTAGAGAAACTGAGCTCGCTTTGCGGCAAAGAGAAATCGAATTGAAAGTGCTGCAATCCCAAATCAATCCCCATTTTCTGTACAATACGCTTGAGACGATTCGAGGAATGGCGCTCGAACATTCACAGTATGATATTTCATCCATCGCGTCTTCAATGGCCCGTCTTTTGAGGTACAATTTAAAAAATAAAGGGCAAACAGTTACATTGGAAGAGGAACTGCACTCCGCCGAAATTTATTTACGCATCCAAAAGTATCGGTTTGAACATAGATTGGTGTACGAAATGAATATACCGGATTGGGCCCAACAGCAATCTATGCCCAAATTCTCCATTCAGCCCGTCGTGGAAAATAGTATTATTCATGGTATCGAACCAGCCCTAGGCACAATTAGAATCACCATTTCTGCCATCCTGAATTCAGAAGACAACTCATTCATAATCCGAATTCAGGATACCGGGATGGGCATTTCCGAACAAACGCTTCAGAATATACGCCGCAACCTTGAGCAAAAAGATGTCATAGCGGACGGAACTAACATCGGGATTATCAATGTACATCAGAGAGTTCGCTTGCTATTCGGAGAGTGCTACGGCATTTCGGTAGAAAGCGAGGTTGAACATGGGGTCGTAATTGACATTAAATTACCGCTATCTGCCCCGGCAAAGATGTAGGATGGAGGTAATGGTGAATGTATACAATTTTGCTGATAGAAGATGAGAGATGGGTCCGTACTGCCTTTAAACGGACTGTGGAACTGACGGGCCTGCCTTTTGCGGTAACCCATGAAAGCAGTAATGGTTTGGAAGCGCTTGATTGGCTGAAGAATAACCAGGTCGACCTGATTATGGCAGATATAAGGATGCCTGTTATGGACGGATTAACGTTCGTTGACCAGTTTCACGAAGGTAGCCACAGACAATCCGTTATCATAGTCAGCGGCCATGACGATTTTTCTTATGTCCAGCGGTGTTTGCGAGCAGGCGTTTTTGATTATTTGTTAAAACCCGTGGAAGTCGAAGAAATGAGAAGCTGCCTGAATAAATGGATGAAGGAACAGACCAGATCATTGGAAGCTATCGCCCGTCCTAACCTCGAAGACAGGATTGGCATGTCCCCAATCGAAAAGGTAATCGAACTCATCAAGGTTAACCTTCCAAAAAATATTAGCTTAACGGAGGCTGCGGCTGCAGTACAATTGAATCCCAGCTATTTAAGCCAGCTCTTCAAGCAGCGAATGAATCAAACATTTTTGGATTATACGCTGCGATTGCGAATGGACGAAGCGGAACGGCTGCTCGTTCACACTTCGCTTAGAGTGTGGGAAATTGCCCAGCGACTCGGATACACGGATTTGTCTTATTTTGGAAATACATTTAAGAGAATAAAAGGAAAAACGCCAATAGAATTTCGCAAATCGGTTTAATCAATATAGGAAAGGGTCAAGGCGCAACATAAGGCCTTGTCCCTTTTTTATATTAGCGAGCGGGCGTAACTGCTCCATGGTATTAAATTATTTGTGATATCTAAAAAAGTTACCATAAAACCTAAAAACCGGGCAGTTATCAGCAACGTACCAATTCATTACAATAGATATTGTACAAGAATATGAAAGTGCTTACAAAAAATACAGGGCATTTTTCCATGAAAAGGAGGTGAGAGAGAGGGCTATGAGAACGATCAAAAAAGTCGCTTTAATTATTGATAGTTTTTTTGAAAACTTCGCCCAAGTTTCTTTATTAGCGATGATTCTCATCGTTACAATGCAAGTCATAACCCGCAAGCTGTTCAATTATGTTTTTTTCTGGTCTGAAGAAATTACAATGGTGCTGCTGATCTGGTTCACCTTTATGGGGATCGCCATCGGGTTTCGGGAAAAGCTGCATTTGGCCATCGATTCGTTTACTGCCAAATTACCACGGAAGGTTAATCTCGGTATCGATAAACTTGTAAGTTTTGGAAGCCTTGCTTTCGGGATTTTTATGATCAAATACGGCTGGGACTTTACCGTTCTGATGAACAGCTCAACACTGCCAGCAACGAAACTGCCGAACAGCGCATTTTACGCTGTAATGCCGCTGGCTGGAATCATGATTAGCTTGTATGCCATGCTAGAGCTCCTGGGAGTCAACACGAGACGTCATGAAGGAATGGAGGAAGGAGGACACTAACATGGATACGACTACAATCGCCATATTAATTTTGGCCATCAGTTTTACAGTTATGCTTGTTTTACGCTTTCCTGTTGCGATTTGCCTCGCAGGTTCAACCATATTAACGCTTATTTATATTCAGGTACCTCTGGAAGTTGTCGGCCAAAGGATGATTCAAGGGGTTAACTCGTATGCTTTGCTGACGATCCCATTTTTTATTTTAGCTGGACAGATCATGGGTGAAGGCGGACTTGCCCTGCGGTTAGTCAATTTTGCACTTCTCATTGTCGGACGTATCCGGGGCGGATTGGCTATGGTTAACTGTGTTGCCTGTCTATTTTTTGGTAATATTTCTGGATCCGCAGCAGCCGACGTATCCTCCATCGGTTCTATCATGATTCCGATGATGAAGAAAAAAGGGTACAGCGAAGATTTCGCGGTAGGATTGACGACTACGGCTGCCATTCAAGGCGTTGTCGTACCGCCAAGCCACAACCTGATTCTATATTCCCTGGCAGCAGGGGGGACATCCATTGCCGCTTTGTTTCTAGCCGGTGTTGTTCCCGGCATTATCCTTTGCGTTTGCTTGATGGTTGCAAGTTATTTTATGGCTATCAAAAAAGGGTTTACACAAAAACATGTGACCGAACGCAAAGATATACCTAAAATTTTGTTTGACGGCATCATTTCGATCATGCCAGCCATCATTATTCTTGGCGGAATTTTTTCAGGTTGGTTTACCGCATCAGAATCCGGCGCAATCGCCTGCTTATACGCATTCATTGTCACCTTTTTCGTATATCGTGAAATTCCGCTCAGCCGGATGTGGATTATCTTAAAAAGATCACTTCGTACCGTCTCCATGGTATTGTTCCTGATTGCCGCTTCGGATGCCTTCAGTTGGGTGCTCGCGTACCTGAAAATACCTGCGCTCGTTACGGATGCTTTATTGCAGATTTCTCACAATCCAATTATTATTTTGCTAATCATTAACGTTTTGCTGCTAGTTTTGGGAGCACCAATGGATATGGCACCCCTGATTTTGATCATGACGCCGATCCTGCTTCCTGTTGTTACGGCACTAGGGATGGATCCGGTTCATTTCGGCATTATCATGATGTTAAATTTGGGAATCGGGCTGCTTACTCCGCCTGTCGGAACCGTATTATTCATTGGCTGCGCCATCGGCAAGATTTCGATCGGGCGTGGAACAAGAGCTATGGCGCCGTTCGCTCTCGTGCTTGTCGCCGTATTAATGGTATTAACTTATGTACCGTCGCTAACCATGTGGTTGCCTAATTTAATGAAGCATTAACCAATGCAATTATAATGAAAACATTTAGGGGGAAGAAAAATGAAACTTTTCACGAAACAAACAACGGTGATCTTAGGTTCGACGCTTTCCATCAGCTTGCTGCTGGCTGGCTGCGGAGGCGGTGCCGACACCACCAAACCTGCTAACTCTGCTAACTCTTCAGCTACGCCCAAAGCCGAAGGCAAAAAGTATACCTTCCGTCTGGCTGATACGCATCCGGATAATTATCCGACTGTCCTTGGTGACAAGAAATTCGCCGAGCTCGTTAATCAAAAATCCAATGGACGAATTAAAATCGATGTGTTTCCGAACTCCCAGCTTGGAGAAGAAAAAGCGGTCATCGAACAGGTACAGCTCGGCGCCATTGAGTTTACCCGTGTAAGCTCAGGCCCTCTCGCCGAGTTCAATAAAGCATTAGGCGTATTCAGTCTTCCGTACATCTTTGACAACGCAGAGCATGAATGGAAGTTTCTCGAAAGCGACAAAGGTAAAGAATTATTAAGCAGTCTGGAATCCTCGAAATTGAAGGGCTTAGCCTATTATGATTCCGGCGCGCGGAACTTCTATTCGAAAAAACCGGTGAAGAGCGTCGATGATCTGAAAGGCATGAAACTCCGCGTTCAACAGAACAAAATCAATATTGATCTGATCGAAGCTCTTGGCGCCAACGCAAGCCCGATGGCGTACGGCGAAGTTTTTAGCTCCCTGCAGACTGGTGTTATCGACGGTGCCGAGAACAACTATCCGAGCTATGATTCCTCCAACCATTATCAAGTTGCGAAAAATTTAGTTTTGGATGGCCACCAACGTGTTCCTGAAGTCGTGATGATCAGTAAAGCAACTTGGGATAAATTGGGCGACGAAGATAAAAAGATTATTCAAGAAGCGGCAACTGAATCCGTGAAGACTCAACGTGAAGAATGGGCCAAATTCGAGAAAAACTCCGAAGCGAAAGTGAAAGCCGCCGGTGCAACAGTTACTGAAGTAACGGATCTGAAGCCTTGGCAGGATAAAGTGAAACCAGTAATTGACAAATACCGCAACGACTACAAAGATGTGCTGGATGGTATTGATAAAGCAAGAAAATAAGAAAAAGGAAAAACAACAAGACTATGTGCAATTAAAATGCTACATTGTCTTGTTAATCCCCTTGATTCCGGATTAGGGTATTTAATTGTATTTGAAAGCGCTTTTAAAAAACGAGGTATGTAGGAGGATAAAAAATATGACGTTGAATTCGAATCAATTTAAAAAACTTGCGCTATCTTTAACGATGCTATCTTCGTTTGCTATATCTAATGTAAGCGCTGCCGACGGCAAAGATCAGCCTGAAATCTCCAATCATGTAAAGAACGTTCTTGCAGTCGATGGCAAGCAATTCAAAGATTTAAACGGGAACAGCAAATTGGACCCTTATGAAGACTGGAGACGTCCCGTTGACCAGCGGGTAGACGATCTCGTATCCAAGATGACGATCGCGGAAAAGACCGGAATGATGCTTTCCATGTCGCATTATATGGGAAATAGCAAATCCTGCCCGGCGCCGGATGCAGGCGGAACACCCAATGGCATACTGTGTGAGAATGACCTGTGGCAAACCATTAACAACTTTGCTGTTCCGGGAAGCGAAATGTATGTGCTGGATCCGCCGGTGCTTGGTGCATCTGCTGCTACCAAAGGCATTACAGAGCGTAACTTGCGCTACTTTATCATTCGTGACAATCCAAATGCAAAAGATCTAACGATCTGGACCAATAAGATGCAGGAAGTAGCGGAGAGCACAAGGTTAGGCATTCCAGCCATCATGATCTCGAACCCGAGAAACCATACGTCAAGTCTGGGTTTCGGATTTAGCGAGGCTTCAGGGCAATTTTCTACCTGGCCGGGCGAACTGGGACTTGCAGCAACGAATGACCCGGACCTGGTGAAGAAATTCGGTCAAATTGCCAGACGAGAATGGGACGCATCCGGCATTCGCAAGGGCTACCAGTATATGGCGGATATCGCTACAGACCCTCTTTGGATGCGATACAACGGTACACTTGGCGAATCGCCTGAATTATCGGGGAAAATGATTACTGCTCTTATTGAGGGCTTCCAAGGCGAACAACTCGGTCCACATAGCGTTGCCCTGACCACCAAGCATTTCCCTGGCGGCGGTACGCGTCTGGACGGCCATGATCCCCATTATTCATGGGGGAAACCGAATCCTTATCCGACTGAGGGCAGCTTATTCAAGTATCATGTTCCTTCTTTCCAAGCAGCTATCGCTGCGGGTACCTCTTCTATCATGCCTTATTACGCTAAATTCGATAATTCGTTGAACGCGCCTCAGCTTCCAAACGGACAGACGTTTGAAGAAGTAGGCTTCTCTTACAACAAATACATCATAACGGACGTATTGAGAGGTCAACTTGGATTCAAGGGGTATGTGAACAGCGACACCGGAATTATTACTGCCATGCCTTGGGGCGTCGAAAATCTGACTAGGGTAGAGCGGTATGCCAAGGCAGTGAATGCCGGTGTTGATCTCATTGCTGGAGATCACAATCCTGCAGACCTTGCCCAAGCAGTCAAGGACGGCTTGATTACCGAAGAGAGAATTAATCAATCGGTAACACGGCTGCTGACAGAATCGTTCGAGTTGGGATTATTCGAGAACCCTTACAGGAATCCGGAAGCTTCCCAAGCTATTGCCGATGACCCAACTTCGCAGCAATTAGCGGATGAAGCGCATCGTAAGTCGGTCGTGCTCCTGCGTAACGATAATAATATTTTGCCTCTGACGGACGCGAAACTCGCAAATCAGAAGCTGTATGTTGAGGTCGTGGCCAAATCGAATGCTGCGACGCAAACCGCTAATCTGAAAGCTGCAATCAAGCAATATGATCCTGCAATCATTCTAACGGATAGTCTTGAAGAAGCAACACGTGCCTTAGTCTACGTAATTCCTAGCGGTATATCGGATAAACCGGACGTGCCGTTATCCGTAGTGCTTAACGCTGATACTGGAGTCGATGTAGCGAAGATCAAAGCGATTGAAGACAAGGTTCCCACCATCTTGACTATCAATATGAGCAGTCCTTGGCTGATCGGGGAAATAGAAGAAAAGGCTGCTGCTGTCGTGAGTGTGTTCGGAGTGAAAGCCGAAGCATTGGTTGATGTGCTTCGTGGCCGTTATGCTCCTACCGCTAAGCTTCCTTTCACGTTGCCAGCTAACCAAGTAGCGGTTAACAACAACAAGAGCGACGTCCCTGGCTACGATGAAGGTCCTGACTACGTCTATCGTGACAAAAATAACAACGCATACGGGTTTGGTTTTGGTTTAAGTTATAAGAAAGAAAATCTTGATTCTTACGATTGGGCGAAAAAACAGCTTGAAGAGCTGGCTTCCAAAGAAATTTTGGATAAAAGTGTAAATCTTGGCCAATTCGTTACGCGTGGTGACTTTGTAGTCACATTGCTGCATGCATTAGGTCTGGACAGTAGCAAGAGATTGGGCGAACGATTTGCCGATGTAAACGAAAGTGACTATTATAATAATTCTTTGAGAATTGCCAAAGGTTTAAACATTATTGATGGCACGGGCAACAATGTATTTGATCCTCAAAAACCGATCTCAAGAGAAGACATGATCGTATTGACTGAGCGTGCGCTCCAAGCAGTCAAACCGTTATCGGTCAGCCCGAAGGCCGAAAAGCTAAAACAATTTAACGATTATCTCGAGGTATCGGATTATGCGGTACCTAGCATGGCAGTACTCATCGAGCTGAAGCTTGTTTCCGGTTATAATAATGCGATCCATCCTAAAGAATCTACTAACTGGGCACAAGTAGTCGCTTTGATGTCTAACATTTACGCTAATATCAGAAAATAATTGTTATTATTTACAAAAAAGCTTCTCGAATCCATGAATTGGTCGTTGACTTGTCTGTAATGAAAGGGTGGAAAAGCACTTTAGGAGTGTTGACCATGCGGTTAAAAGGGGATTTACGAATACATTAATCTCTTTTTTCTTTTGATCTATCATACCATTAGGAGGGATTCGGTTTGGCTTCAAATTTTCTTTCAAAAAAACTTACATTGACTTCACTTATTTTTACGTTGATTTTCACCATCGCCAGTGGCAACATCGCAAGCAGCGCCGTTGCCGCTGAGACAACGAATACTTCAACGCCTTGGCTGAATGCATCGCTCACTCCCGAGGTACGTTCCGGACTTCTCATTGACGCGATGACATTGGACCAGAAGATCCAGCAGCTCGCCGGGAGTCCCGGAATTAACCCGCAGCTTCCCCAATGTGGAAATACTTTTCGGCACGTTAACGGCATCCCCGAGCTCGGGATCCCGAATTTCCGGATCACCAATGGTCCCGTTGGTCTTGGTGGCGGTGACTGCAACCCGCAGGACAAGGCCACCGCTCTGCCCGTCGCGCTCGGGCTCGCGGCCAGTTTCGATACTGACCTCGCGTACTCCTTTGGAAACTTGATGGGTGGCGAGGCTCGGACGCTCGGCCTTCACGAGCTCGAAGGGCCCGGCATGAATCTTGCACGCGTAGGGGAAGGCGGCCGCAACTTCGAGTACATGGGTGAGGACCCTTACCTCGCTGGCCTCCTATCTTCGAGCGAAATTCACGGAATTCAAGACAACAACGTCATCGCGATGGCGAAGCACTACGTGCTCAACGATCAGGAGCAGAACCGTGGCACGGTTAGCGTAAACATCGCGGAGAACGTGCTTCACGAGCTCTATCTGCTGCCGTTCGAGATGTCAGTCAAAGATGGCAAAGTCGCCTCGATGATGTGCTCATACAACCGAGTAGGCAACATATACGCTTGTGAGAACGAGTACTTACTGAAGACCGTCCTTCGTGACCAGTGGGGTTTCAAGGGTTACGTCCAGTCCGACTTCGGCGCAACGCACTCGACAGCCAATGCGCTTAATGCCGGTTTGGATTTTGAGATGCAGTCCGGCACGTGGTTCTCGAACGCGAGAATTAAAGCGGCACTCGCCGACGGAAGCCTAACGATCAACACGATCAACCAGGCTCTTGACCACCGATACGTGCAGATGTTCAAGTTCGGCGTCTTTGACCGGCCGGCCGTGCAGGGCACCATCGACGCTCAGGTCAACGGGGCTAAATCCCGTGAGATAGCCGAGCAAACTGCCGTCCTGCTGAAGAACAATGGTAACCTGTTGCCGCTCAAATCCTCCGTGAAGTCAATCGCTCTGATCGGCCAGGCAACCTTCGCCGACGCCGCAGTAGCCGGTGGCGGCGGCAGCTCGCGAGTCTCACCGTTATACACGGTTGCCCCGCTTGCGGGCCTGCAAAATACTCTTGCGAAGCTGGGTTCGAACGCGACGATCACGAAGGTGATCGTGGCCAATGACAACAGCAACCTCGAATCGGCAGTTGATGCAGCGAAGAATGCCGATGTCGTGATCCTTATGGCCGGCGTCGTGACCAGCGAGGGCAGGGATCGTCCCAGCCTTTCCTTGCCGAACAACCAGGACGTGATGATCTCAGCTGTCGCAGCTGCGAACAAGAACACCGCGCTCGTGCTCAAGGACGGCGACCCTGTCCTCATGCCATGGATCAACGAAGTCCCAGCGATTCTCGAAGCCTGGAACCCGGGCCAGGAGGACGGCAACGCTGTTGCCAACCTGCTTTTCGGGCTATCCAACCCATCCGGTAAGCTCCCGGTGACCTACCCGGTCTCCAAGGCTGACACGCCCACGAGTACCGTCGAGCGCTACCCCGGTGTCGGTAGCGGTACTGGCGTGATTCCCCAGGTATACTACTCTGAGGATCAGAAGATGGGTTACCGTTGGTATGATGCCCAAGGTATCACCCCACAGTTTGCCTTTGGTTACGGCCTTTCTTACACCAATTTCAAGATTTCTAAGCTTGAAGTCACACAGAAAACAAACGATGGGACTAAACCGATTCAGGTGTCAGTCTTCGTGAAAAACACTGGATCCGTCGCAGGTGCTGAAGTGCCTCAGGTCTACCTGGGTCTGCCTGAGAACGCGAACCAGCCGCCAAAGCGCCTAGTTGGATTCGATAAGATCTGGCTCGCTCCCGGTGAGGAGAAGAAGGTTACCATCACCATCGACCCGGCCGCTTCGAACCACCCGCTTTCCATCTGGGACGCTGACGCTGACGCGTGGAAGACCCTCGATGGTAATTACAAGGTGTACGTCGGCAACTCCTCGAACAACATCACGTTGACCGACTCCTTCACGGTTGGGAAAATGGCTACACTGACCGGGAAAATTTCCGCAACAGCCGGAGAAACATTTAGCTTGAACTACGGCTTGAAAAATGTAACAAGTAGTGTTTATCAGGCAGTTTACGCGCAGGATCTGACACTTAATTTTGATCCGACTCAATACGAATTTGTTGGTGCACAGTCCTTGAAAACAGGCTTATCTGTTGTAAAACAAGATCAAATCGAGCCCGGCTTAATACGAATTCTGCTCGCAAGCTTAGGGGCAGACAATGCGGTCAAAGCGGAGGGTGATTTGCTAAGTATCCAAATGAAAGCAAAAACAAACATACAGTCGGCGAACCCCATTTCCTTAATACGCATCGTTGTATCTAATGCGAATGGGGTAACGACTCAACTGGGCGATGTTTCTCAAACCTACTATAAATCTGATTTTAACGGTAACGGCGTGATGGACATCGGTGACTTGGGTATCATTGCCGCTGCATACGGTAAGAAATTAAGTGATGTGAATTGGACTAATTATCAGTTAATGGATCTGAATAATGATGGCATTATCGATATTATCGATCTAGCCACGGTAGCACGACTAATTTAATCATACAAATGTAAAGGCAGGGGGAAAGTTTAGAGACTTTTCCCTGCTTTTATCGAAAGGATGGTCTTCAAAGTGAGACGAAACTTACAGTCATTCGGCTTAATGGTATTGCTTAGTATCGTGTTTTTGCTGCCGCAGGTCGCTTTTGCTGAGACTACTCAATCATTTTCCTTGGGGCTGAATAACTCTCAGGTGACGCTAGGGAATGAGATTCAGGTTACCGTCACGGGAAACAATGTCACTGATCTATATGCTTATGAACTGAATCTCGATTTCGATAATACGATGCTTGAGTTTACAGGAATTAGAAGCGGTGTTTCCGGAGGGTTTTCAGTCGATCCTCAGGTGAATGGCAATCATCTGCAATTTGCGTTTACTAAGGTTAGCAAAGTACCGGGTGAGAATGGAACTGTAAATCTTGCCACCGCAACATTTAAAACGATCCGTCAAGGGAGCGCTGGGCTTCAGCTGAAAAGCGTGAAGCATGTCGATAGTAAATTGAATTATAATACGAACAATGTTGATGCGATGGTGACCGCGTCGATCGGCTCGAGTAGTAACGGTAATAACGGTAATTCAACGCCATCAACAGGAGCCATGAGCGGAGGTTCGGGTGGAAATTCGGTTGGTATTGGCGATATCACGCAAAATGGCCAAGCTAGCGAGGGAACCATTCACTTACAAACCGGGGATGCAAAAATGGACGTGGCAACGAAAACGGCAACCTTTGCCTTAAGTGAAGCCAATTGGGAAAAGGCAATTCAACAGGTAGCAGCAAATGAAAATGGAATCAAGAATATCAAAATTGAAATGAAGGAAGTACCGGGTGCGGAAGCCTATAAACTGCAAGTTCCATCGAAGTTGCTCTCAAATAGCGTGTACTCGGTTCAAATACAAGTTGTATCGCCTCTTGCTACGGTATACATCCGAAATAATATGTTTCATGCAGATGAACTATCTGGCGACAATGTCTCGCTGAAAATCGGGAAAGCTGATGTCAGCAAGCTGGATAATAATGTGAAGAATCGAATTGGCGAGCGGCCCGCCATTGATATAAGCGTGCAAGCTGGCGACAAGATTATAGCCTGGAACAATCCGAGTGCTCCGGTGACAGTACGCATGCCCTATTCGCCGAATGATGATGAAAAGCAGCACCTTGAGCATATCGTTGTATGGTTTTTGTCCGACGATGGACAAACGATCCCAGTACCAAATGGCAGATATGATTTGAAAACGGGTACAGTTGTATTTACGACAACACACTTTAGTAAATATACAACAGCATTTGTTCAAAAGACGTTTGATGATATTACTTCCTTGGATTGGGCAAAAAACCAGATTGAAGTACTTGCTTCTAAGGGAATTATCAGCGGAATCTCGGACAAATCATTTGACCCTGGTAAGCCGGTCACACGCGCGGACTTTTTAGTCTTGTTAGTACGCACTTTAGAGCTAGATAGCAGTAGAGGAATGGGAGACAAATTTGCAGATGTACGTGAAGGCGATTACTACGACCAAGCTTTGAGAATCGCAAGAGGAATTGGCATTACGGTAGGAGTAGGCGATAATTTATTTAAACCTAGCGAACCAATCACAAGAGAAGACATGATTGTGTTGGCAGAGCGTACGCTAAGAGTGGCGAAACAAATGACTACCAATCCGAAAGAAGAACAACTAAAACAATTTAGTGATTATACAAATGTATCGGATTACGCGGTTCATAGCGTGGCTGCACTAATCGAGATGGGGCTTGTTCATGGTTATGATAATGCTATTCATCCTAAAGATACTACGAATAGGGCCCAAGCAGCTGTTTTGATGTATAACATTTTCACAAATTTATATAAGTAATATACGGATCAGTTCAATCATTGAAAGGACAGTCGAATGATATTCGGACTGTCCTTTTCTAATCGTATCCTTGTTTGAATTTATTTATTTTTTATAATTGTAATTCTTGATATTCTGATATCTTTCACGCAGTAAATAAGCTGCTTTCTTTGGTTTTCGATCTCTGGTGAATACACCTTTCTTATTGCCTTCAACTCTCATTATGCCTTGTTTGGTTGCGAAATCGGCAAAGTTCCAGACATGCTCCCCGATTACAAAATCAAGCTCGTCGAACACTTGGTGATATGTCTTCAAGAATTCACATTGGAATTCTTCAGTCCACATGGTCGGTACAGATGAGGTAAGTCCTTGCATCGTGTCTGCGCCAAACTCTGTTAGGAATACTGGTTTTTCAGCTGTTTCCCGCCATTCAAGCAATTCTTTTTTTAGTTCCATTCCGGCTGTTTCTAAATCGCCGCTATTTACATACCAACCGTAGTAACGATTGAGACAAATCACGTCGCTTAAGCTATGAATCTTACAAGCCTTTGGAGTTGCTGCCAGGAAACTGACTATAGTAAGCGGACGAGTAGGGTCAAGTTCCCTAGTAAGTTCTACCAACGGTTTAAAATATTCATAAGCGCCTTCTTCTTCGCCTGCAGGTTCGTTGGCAACAACCCACATCACTACGCTTGGGTGATTTTTATCGCGTCGAATCAATTCTTTGATCGCTTCTCTATGGCTTTCTTGCGATTGGACGGTATCCCAAGTATTCCTTTTCTGTGATGACATGAAGCCGCCTAGTGTCAAATGCAATCCTACAGCAGCAACTTCATCTACTACCACAATGCCTTCGCGGTCGGCCATTCGCATGATTTCTTCGGAATACGGATAGTGAGACGTCCGGAACGAGTTCGCTCCAATCCATTTCATCAAACTGAAATCTTTTACATTTATAGCGTCATTTAATCCTTTGCCATGAATGTCAGTATCTTCATGTTTCCCAAAACCTTTAAAATAAAATGGTTTTCCATTAATCAGGAATTGAGTGCCTTCTACTTTTACCGTACGAATCCCGAAGGTTTCATCATAGGTGTCCACTATTTGACCATCTGGGCTAAGTACTTGTACCCGAAGCGTATACAGATATGCAGCCCCTGGTTCCCATAACACTGGATTATTTACCTGAATGACGCCGTTAATTCTTGATGCTTCACCGACAATGATCTCATCTTCATTTAGAATACTAATTTGTACCTTGGAAGTTCCTTCGACTTGTACCTCGTATTTAACAATACCCGTAAGATCTGCTAAGTCAGTTTGAATCGTAATATCTTTGACATATTGTTCGGATGTCGTGTATAGCTTTACAGGTCTGTGAATACCGCTGTAATTAAAGAAATCATGGAAGTAATTTTGTTTTTTGATTTCTTCGCCTGCACTATTTTTTCTGATTTCCAATTCTCCAATAGGAATTGTAGTTAAGTCTAATACGTTATTAACCATAACAGTAACTCTGTTTTTACAATCAAACCGAACATACGGAGCAATATTTTCTTCAAAAGGCGTATAGCCTCCTGAATGCTCCATGACTTCTTGTCCGTTGACCCATACTTTTCCGTAATGCGTTACACTATCAAAACGAAGTACGATTCTTTTACCGCTCCAAGATTCAGGCACGTAAAACTCTCGTTCATACCATACGTTACCTACATGTTCTTTAACTTTTAAATCCTCTGTGAGTTCATTGTAGCTTGCGGGAACAGGCATCGGGATCGTATCTTGAAGCTTACTTTTTGTTGGGTCAAATGGGACTCCATGTTGATCCTCTAGTTTAAAATTCCAAATACCATTTAATTCGACTAGTTCTCTTTTCGTATTATTTTGTGGATATAGCATTCGTAATCGCTCCTTCAATTTTTTATTTTGAATCCTTGCTCACTGCTAATTCATCTAAAATTTGCTTATGTTTAACATCCGTAAGATTATAGAAGAAAGCAAATATGATAGCTGCAACAAGAAAAGACGCTGCAGGAAGCAAGAAATATAACCATTTTAAACCTTCTAATGTTTTTGCGGATTGAACTGTATTAGGTACATAACCGATTACACCAAGAACAACGCCAGGTAAAAAGCCAGCTAACGCTTGAGCAAGTTTTCTGAAAAAGCTATAGGAAGAATAAATAATACCCTCCGTACGCTTTCCGGTTTTCCATTCGTTGTACTCAATGATATCGGCAATATGAGCCCACAGTAGAGTATTCGGGATGGCCAAACCAAAAAAAGAGATACTATAAAATATTAAGAATGTGGAGGTTTGAGTAGGTAGACCAAAGTTAACCAGTTCAGCAATGATACAAATGCTTAGGCCAATAAGGAATGTGTTCTTCTTTCCGATCCTTTTGGTAATCACTGGTGTAAGGAATATTGCAAGTAAAGTGACTCCCATTCCCAATGATGAGAAGATGCCAATCAGATGAATGTTATTTAGATTGTACTGCGCATAGTAGATTTGAACCGCCTGTTTGATATAGGTTGCAGAAATAATAAAAATAGACATAAGACAGATGACAACCATCGGACGGTTAGTTATGATCGATTTATAAATTTCAATTAACGGAACTTTCTTCGATTTGTGGACTCCGCTAGACCCAAAATTTTCTTTTACATTTCGATAACATAAATAATGCGCAATAATACCTACTATTGCCATAACGGCCATTGCTACAGGATATCCTACTTTTGGATCTTGAAACTTGGTAATCATAGGTATAACCGCAATTCCGGTTATAAAGAGAGCGATTTGGAATCCTAATCCTCGGAAAGCGGCAAGCTTTGTACGTTCGACGGGATCGTTCGTCATCACAGAGGACAGTGAACCGTATGGAATATTGACTACAGAGTATGCAAGTCCGAACAGCATATATGTAGCGAAAGCATAGACCACTTTTGAAGAATAAGAGAAATCGGGAGCAATGAAAGTCACTACTGTCATTGCAGCAAGGGGAATAGAACCAAATAAAATGAAAGGTCTAAATTTACCGTTTTTTGAATTGTACTTCCTTGAATCTACAAAAGAGCCCACTGCTGAATCAGCAAATGCGTCAAAGATTTTGGATATCAGAAAAACGAGCCCCGCCGTATAGGCAGAAATCCCTAAAACATCTGTATAAAATTTCAAGAGATAGATTTGTCCCAAATCGAACATCAATCCATTCCCAAGGTCCCCAGCTCCGTACCCCAATTTTTCTCTAAGACTTAATTTTTGTTTTGTCAGGCTGTTCATAACTGTTGCTCCTTCCCTTGCTGGCGAGGTGAATCTCATTTTTAAATATATAGAAGTTCATAATTGAATACATCGAAGGATTTTTTCTAAAATGAAAAAAATTTGACTTGCAGAAAAAATAATTCAAAATGCGCAAAAATTGTTGCATGTTAATGGAATTGATCTGTACTATAATTCATCTGTATCCGCTTACATTTAAATCGAAAATGCAATGTATAGTGGAATTAAAGATGAAAAGGGGATTGATTCGATGTTCAATAAAACAATTCGTAGTCTAGCAGCTATCTCAATCATCGCGGGATTGTTGGCCGGTTGCGCTACCAGTACTGGTACTACTGCTACTGGAACCAATACTCCGGGGGCTGCCGACAAGAAAGCCGAGCAGGTAACACTGAGATTCCACTTTTGGTATAATGAAGACCAGGACAATTGGAAAACCGTCTATAAGGAGTTTGAGAAAAAGTATCCAAACATCAAGATTGAATCAGTAACCGCTGGAGACAACAATTCAATCGAGTATTTGAAAAAACTTGATCTTGCCGCCGCATCCGGCGATCAAATTGATGTGATGATGTTCTCGGCTCCTCAATATTACTCGCAGCGAGCGGCTATCAATATGCTGGAGCCTCTTAACACTTACATAGCAAAAGATGGCTATAAGGTTCAGGACGACTATTATTTTGACCCATCCATTGGTGACAAAACTTATGCGCTTCCAGCCAAAAAAGTTTCTTTCTTTGTCATGATGAATAAAAATCATTTGGATGAAGCAGGCTTACCGGTTCCCAAGGATTGGACCTGGGATGAATTCCTCGACTATTCGAAAAAGCTGACCAAAGGTGAGGGAACGAATAAGCGGTATGGAAACTACTTCCATACATTCCCTCTATTCTATCAATTTGCTCAGCTGACTCAGATGGACGATTACCTCCTGTATAAGGCGGATGGTAAGACTTTGAATGTAGATACCCCGTTAAATAAAAAATGGCTTGATATCCGCAAGCAAGCGGAAGTGGTGGACAAATCCACAACACCATATGCAGAAGTAATCAGCCAAAAGCTGAATTATAGGCCTCAGTATTTCAATGAAAAAGCAAGTATGATTATAACAGGAGACTATATGATTCCAGAAGCTGGCGGAACTGATAAAGTGCCCGCTAACTTCAAGACTGTTTTCGCACCTTTGCCAAAAGTGAACAAAAGCGACCCGATCACAACAACCTCAGGCTCAGATCTCATGGCTGTCTACGCAAAGTCGAAACACAAGGAGGAAGCTTACCAATTCGTCCGTTGGTACACGACAGAAGGAATCCAATTGCAAGGGAAGTATATCTCATCTTGGAAAAAAGCAGATGTTAGCAAAACAATCGATAACCTGATAGCAGCTTCCAAAACACCGGATAAGGTCGATAAGGAATCTTTGTTGTACGTGATGAAAAACAGCATTCCACAAAAATTCCGCATCCCGGCGCCTTATAGCGATGAAGTTGACAAAGCTTATGTTAAAGAAGTGGAAAGATTTCTGCTTGGCGAGGTAGATACGGATACCGCAATTAAAAATGCGTCTCAAAAGGTGCAAGAAGTCATTAAAAATAACAACAAATAAAAAAATCAACGGTCTTCTCAGTCGAACTGAGCTGGCCGTTGATTTTTTCTTGTATAAGGATACTTGTCCCAGACACACTAGGTAAATGTTGCGGAAAAATTTTTTTGTTATTTGCAAAAATTGTTGAATGTTTATGAAAGAAGTTTGACGTATGATTCATAAATAGCCACATGAACCAGCTTTCATAACATGAGATTATAAGTGGTGCTATTAAGGAGAAAAGGGGATTAACGATGCTCAATAAAACAGTTCGAAGTCTGACTGCTATTTCAATCATCGCAGGATTGCTTAGTGGGTGCACGGGTAGTCCTAATGCTAAAAATTCGGAGGTTACCGACAAAAAAGCCGAACAAGTAACACTGAAATTTCACTTTTGGTATAACGAGGATCAAGACAATTGGAAAAACGTCTACAAGGAGTTCGAGAAAAAATATCCAAACATTAAGATTGAAGCGGTAACTGCCGGGGACAACAATTCTATAGAGTATTTGAAAAAACTTGATCTTGCCGCCGCATCCGGTGATCAAATCGATGTGATGATGTTCTCTCTCCCACAACAATACGCGCAGCGTGCTGCCATAAATATGCTCGAACCTCTCAACGATTACATTGCAAAAGACGGATATAAGGTACAGGATGAATATTTCATTGATCCTACCATAGGAGATAAGGTCTATGCACTTCCCGCAAAGAAAGCTACCTTCTTTGTCATGTTAAACAAAAATCATTTGGATGAAGCAGGTCTGCCGATTCCCAAAGATTGGACCTGGGATGAGTTCCTCGACTATTCGAAAAAGCTAACAAAAGGTGAAGGAGCAAATAAGAGGTATGGAACCTACTTCCATACGTTCCCTCTATTTTATCAACTGGCTCAGTTCAATCAGATGGACAATTACTTCCTTTATAAGGCCGATGGAAAGACGCTTAATATAAACACCCCGCTAATAAAGCGTTCGCTCGATATCCGCAAACAAGCGGAGGTTATAGACAAATCGGCAACGCCGTACTCGGAAACCATCAGTCAAAAACTAAGCTATAGACCTCAATATTTTAGTGAGAAAGCGAGTATGATTATTACTGGGGATTTCATGATTCCTGAAGCAGGGGGTACGGATAAAGTCCCAACTAACTTTAAGACAGTTTTCGCACCTTATCCAAGAGCGAGTAAGAACGACCCTATCACAACTACTTTAGGTGGAGATCTTATGGCTATGTACGCAAAGTCGAAGCATAAGGAAGAGGCTTACCAATTCATTCGTTGGTACACAACGGAAGGAATTCAGCTACAAGGGAAATATATCCCGTCATGGAAAAATGCAGATGTATCTAAAGCACTCGATAACCTAATTGCTTCATCTAAAACTCCTGATAAGGTTGACAAAGAATCTTTACTATACGTAATGAAAAACAGCATTCCGCAAAAATTCATTATTCCAGTATCTTATCATGACGAAATAGACAAAGTTTATAATAAAGAAGTTGAAAAGTTTTTACTCGGTGAAGCAGATGCGGATACTGCCATTAAAAATGCTACTCAAAAAGTGCAAGAAGTCATAAAAAATAACAGCAAATAAAAATCAAAATCAACGGTCTTCTCAAATGAACTGAGATTGCCGTTGATTTTGATTTTCCTTATATAATGTCTTATGGTAATCCCACTAGGAAAGTGGTGCAATAAACATGAAATGGTTGAACGGTTTAAAATCTTCTTTACGAAAACAAATCATTTTAACATCATTGCTCTGTTTAGTGATTCCTGTCGGGGCGATTATATTGCTCTCTAGTTTCTTTACAATTGATTTAATCAAGGGACGTGTAGTTCAAACTGCTTCGGAATCCTTACAAGTTACTGGGGCTCATGTGACAAATATTATGGACAACATGATTAGGATTACGAATAACATTCAATTTGATGTGGAAATGAAATCCTTATTGAAGAGTCCTAAATCGGAAGGTAGTAAATTAATTGAAATGCAAAAGAAGGTGGAGGAGAAACTAGATCCACTTATTTCAAATAGTCCTGGAACCTATATTACGATATTGCTCCCTGGTTCCAGGTATTATTCGAATTACAGTTTTTATGAATATGATCCTATACGATTTAAAAGCGAACCCTGGTATCCGAACCTTGAGCAGATGGACACTTTCGATACGTACTGGGTAGGCGTTCATCCTACGTATATTCAATCTGAACTTGGGCGAAATCCTTATATGGTAACCGTTGCCCGTGCTTTGCGGGATGTATCTTCAGAACCTTATGCCTACGTTATTGTTAGCGTAAATGAATTACAGCTTCGTTCCATCATTACAAAGTACAGCGAAAGCCAAAATATTATGCTGCTTTCAAATGAAGGCAAAATCATATCGGGTTTGGATCGGATAGGAGAGACATATTCGCAAATCGAGGAGTTGAATAAATCAAGTGAGAATTCCTTGCTCACAATCGGTGGAGTGGAACAGATTCTCGTCAAACAAAATCTCCCTTTTGCCGGTTGGATACTAGTCAGTTTGACTCCTTACATGAAAGCCACATCTCCAATTTATGCTCTTTTCCAATCCAACTTTCTGCTAGAAATCAGCTTTGTCATTTTATTTTTATTCATTCTAATTTATTTATTGCGCCGGTTTACAAAACCGATCTTCCGCTTAGTTCAAGTAGCAAACAGTATAGAAGCAGGTAATTTGTCAGTCCGATCTAATATCAAGGGAGCAGATGAGTTCGTAAAACTGGGTCGTTCAATTGACCATATGCTTGATAGTATAAAGTCGATGGTGAAACAAATTACTTATGAGCAAGAAATGAAGAGAAAAGCAGAGTTTGCTATGTTACAGGCTCAAATTAATCCGCATTTTTTATTTAATATTTTAAATGCCATTAGACTCAAAATTATGCTCCGAGGAGATCGAGAGCATGCTAGCATCATCCTTTCTTTAACGCATCTGCTTCGCCAAACGATCAATAATGAGCATGAATTTGTCCACTTACAAGATGAAGTAGGCCTTGTACAAGATTATATGAAATTAATGTGCTTCACATCAAAGAATCTATTTCAGTATGAGATCGATTTAAGTTCAGAAACATTGCTTGAGATGGTGCCGCGTTTCATCCTACAGCCCATTATTGAGAATGCATTAATCCATGGTTTAAAACAAAATGAGGGAATGATTCGAATCCAGGCATGGAAAGAACAAGAAAAACTGTTAATTAGCATCCAAGACGATGGAACTGGAATGACGATGAATGAATTGGAGGTATTGCGAAAAAAACTTCAATCCGGCTTAAGAAGCAGTAATGTACAAGAAGAAAACCGTAAAGCTATGTATGGCATTGGTTTAATCAATGTATACGAACGATTGAATTTGGTCTACGAAGGTCAATTTCAAATGGATCTAGAAAGTCAACCAGAGAAGGGCACAGTGGTTAAAATATGTATTCCAGGAGGAGGAGGAAGAAATGCCAATGTGGAAAGTGATTCTCGTCGATGACAGTTACCCTGTACTTGAGTTTTTATCTTACATTATCCCATGGGAATCGTTTGAAATGAAGGTCATTGGCATGCATCAAAACGGTAGGGACGCTTTGGAGCATTGTAAGGTTGATATGCCGCACATCCTCATTACAGATATTGGAATGCCAGATATAGACGGCTTAGAACTCACGAAGGCTGCTAAACAGCTTGCCCCTCCTTTGAAAGTTATTATTCTGTCGTGTTATAACGAATTTCAATATGCCCAACAGGCTGTCAAGTTAAACGTCACGGAGTATATCCTAAAGGAAACGATGGAGCCGGAGACAATAATCGAAATTCTAAAAACTACACAATTGCAATTAGAACAAGAAAATAAAGTACGAGAGGGTCAAGTGCGCTTAAAAACGATTCTAGACCAGAATAATTCTCTATTAAAGGAAACATTTATTCGCTCGACTCTTATTAATCCGATAAATGATACTAAACGTTGGCTGGCTGAAGCGTATGAGTTTGGAATCGATTTGGACAAGATCAGATATTTACCCGTTCTTTGCTTCGCAAATAGATTCCGTGAATTGAAACAAAGATATCAAACGGTCGAATTGTTCAAGTTTGTTTTTGAAAACGGTTTCTGTGATTTAGTTGATAAAAAAAGACTAGGATTGAGCTTTCTGTGCACAGCCAACGAAATCGTTTTATTGATTCCTCTACAAAGAAATCCTATGGTTAGAGAATACGATGAGATTCTCTATAAACTAACTAACATACAGGAGGAGTTTGAAAAACATTTAAAAATCAGCTTGTCTCTCATGATTTCGGCGCCTGCTCATACGCCGCAAGAAATCAAACAGAGATTGAAGGAATTAACGAACAGTAAGGATCAGCGGTTTTATGCTAAAGAAATGAGTATCTATAAATGGGAGGAGTTTCAATGCTCATCTGATGATATCTATAAATATTTCACTCAAGCATCAGATGAGCTAAAACAACTGATTGCAGAAGGTAGTAAAGATAGGATGGATGGAATTTTAACTGGTTTGGAAAAAATGCTTAGAACTTTTCGGTTTAAGGCGGAGGAAGTACGAGGGTGGGCGATTAAGCTTTTGTCCGATATTGATTTAAAGTATCGATCACAGCAACACTTTCAAAAGGCTTATACAAAAGAACTGATTCATAATACCGTACTGGAATTGGAATCATTGGACGAACTGTTTGATTATACGCAGCATTTCATCTTGGAAAAAATCAATCATGTTACAAGAACACAGCACGATAGTCAACGAAAAGAAGTCATTGAAGCGAAACAATATGTGATGACGCACATGTCAGAGAAAATCGTGATGGAGGAGGTTGCTCACATGCTTTTTTTAAATGCGAGTCACTTCAGTCGTATTTTCAAACTTGAAACGGGAGAGACCTTCATTGAATTCGCAACACGGTCTAAAATGGAACGAGCACAGGAGTATTTAATACAATCTGAAAAAAATGTAGAGCAAATTGCTGAAATGCTTGGTTATGAGAATACCAGTTATTTCATTAAATTGTTTAAAGCATTCTCAGGTATGTCACCAGTTAACTTCCGCAGGTTAAAGTGAGCATACATATATTGTTATAAATAGGGAATTATTTATCTAGTGGTAAAATATTTTTCTACATGAGTGGGGGAAGATTATGGGATTGGGAAGTCATCAAATACCTAAACTTCAGCATGTTTCTGATAAGTATAACCAACCCATCTCAGTTATTTTAGAAGAAAATAAGATGATGTTTGAAAACGTTTATGCGAATTGTTCAGATGTGGTAATTCGTCCCTTTCAGCTAAAGGAGAAAACAGATGCGTTACTTATATATATAGACGGATTATCAAATATTCAAGAACTGGATTCCCTTCTCTCCACCTTAATGACTGTTTCAATAAACAATAGTCTACCGCTATTTCAACAAAATATCGCAGTAGCTAAAGTAACAGAAATCAAGACGTTCGCGGAGGGGATTGAGTCTATATCTGCCGGAAATCCTATTCTTTTTTTCGATGGGGCGAAGGAAGGCGTTTCATTAGGTCTTCAAGAGTGGGAAAAACGTTCAATTATTGAACCCGATGCTGAGAGGGTAGTCCGCGGTCCTAGAGAAGGATTTACGGAATCATTGGGGGTGAACACATCACTTCTTAGGCGTAAACTTAGAACTCCAGAACTTAAAGTGGTGTCGTTACAAATTGGAAACTACACACGTACGAGTGTTATCATCGCTTATATTGAAGGCATTGCTGATCCTCATATAGTTGAGCAAGTAAATGATCGATTACAGCGCATTCAGATTAAAGGAATAGTCGATAGTGGATATATACAGGAAATGATCTCTGATTCCCGCTTTTCCCCTTTTCCTCAATTATTAGATACAGAAAGGCCTGATAACGTCGTTGGATCTTTATTGGAGGGACGAGTAGCTGTTTTAACTGATGGCAGTCCCTCCGTACTGATAGCTCCTATTACTATTTTCTCCTTTTTACAAGCAGGAGATGATTATTATCAAAACTTTTGGAGCGGTACATTGATACGGTGGTTCAGGTATATATTTGTCTCATTTTCTTTACTATTGCCCTCTATTTATGTAGCTGCACTTACTTTTCATCAAGAGATGATACCAAGCATATTGCTGATTAGTATCGCAGCTTCCCGAGAACATGTACCTTTTCCGGCGCTAATAGAAGCTCTATTAATGGAGGTAAGTTTTGAAGTATTACGGGAAGCTGGTCTCCGACTCCCCAAACAGGTTGGCCCAGCAGTAGGTATTGTGGGTGCCTTAGTCATTGGAGAAGCTGCAGTGCAAGCAGGTTTAGTTTCTTCTCCTATGGTGATGGTCGTGGCTCTAACTGGAATAAGTTCTTTTTTAATACCTCGCTATTCCATGTCCGTTTCTCTTCGGATGCTTCGTTTACCATTGATATTTCTATCAGGAACATTAGGTTTCGTAGGAATAATCCTTTTTCTATGCGGTCTGCTGATCCATTGCTGTTCCCTACGCTCTTTTGGTGTCCCTTATCTTTCACCTATGTCACCAGTCAATATTAACGGATTAAAGGATGTACTTGGCCGATCCCCTTTGTTTTATTCGGAATTGAACAGAAAAGAAAAATGAGTACTGCCGTAATTTGAGAAATAAGAGAAGAAATCAGTCAAAGGGGGAGAAAACCCTTGATAGACAAAGGAAAAGTAACTGGTTTACAAATGGGCATCTTGATCTATTTGTTAGTCTTAGGCATGGATATTATGTTTGTTCCTATGGCTACTGGAAAAGATGCGCAACGGGACTTATGGATTTCGCCAATCTGGGGATCAATGATTGGTATATTAACTTTTTGGATTGCGTATCAGTTGAACAAATCTTTTCCTAATGAAACAGTTTTTGAGTATAGTGAACGTGTAGTGGGAAAAATTTGTGGAAAAGTAATAGGGGTCATTTTTTTGTTTCACTTTTTTCATGAAACAGGAATTCTTGTGCGAGAATATAGCGAATTTATTATAGGTAACTTCCTACCTTCCACACCGATGGCTGTTGTAAGCGGAAGTTTTGTTTTGGTTTGTTCCTTTGCAGTTCGTGGCGGAGTTGAAGTCATTGGAAAAATGGCGCAATTTCTATTCCCAATTTACTTTCTCTCTATACTGGCCATACTTCTATTAGCGGCCAAAGAGACAGACACTGAATTCCTATTTCCCATTTTCGAGAATGGTTTGTTGCCTTCCGTCAAAGGTTCAATTTCGACTTTAAGTTGGTTCAGTCAAATTTTTGTAATATCCATGATATTACCTAACGTAACTGTTTTGAAAAAAGCCCTGAAATGGGGAATGCTCTCCATCTTAACTGTCGTGTTGACTTTTATTCTTGTTAATATAATAGCTCTTCTAGTACTAAAAAATATATCATGGAACACAGAATATCCCTTTCTAGTGATGATACGTTATATCAGTTATGCAAGCTTTTTTGAACATATCGAATCCATTGTTATGCCCGTTTGGATTACGGGGATGTTAATTAAAGTTTCGTTGTATTACTATGCTTTAGTTTTGGGAACAGCGAAATGGCTGCATCTTCCTAATTATCGACTGCTGGTTTTTCCTTTTAGCTGGCTTGTAGTGCTTACATCGTTTTGGGTTGCTCCAAGCTATCTGGATTTAACGGTATATTTTAAATCATGGATAGGATATATCCCCTCGGTTTTGACATTTATCCCTTTATTACTAATAACTTTAGCCAAAGTAAGAAAAAGAGGCTTAATATAGGAGAGGTGGTTGTAATGAATGGAAAAGTTCAATGGATGACAGTAACAACCACTCTTATTTTCAGTACTTTACTCTTAACTGGTTGCTGGGATAAAAAAGAAATCATTGATTTGGCCATTATCAAAGGAGCCGCCATTGATAAATCAGAAGACGATAATATTGAACTGACAGTCGAAGTATTGGATCCAAAAGCAGTCGGAGGAGTTGGAAAAGGAGGAGGCGGAGGAAAAAGCCGCAGTACCATTAGCTACACAGCGAAAGGAGTTACAGTTGCTGATGCTGTGAATAAACTCCAGAAAAAAATCTCGCGTAAAATTTTTTGGGGACAAAATGACGTTTTTATTTTTGGGCAATCGTTAGCAAAAGAAGGGATTAGTGGAGAAATTGACTATCTCGTTCGTGAAGGTCGAGAACATTCTTATATTTTTGTAAGTAAGAGAAAGGCTAAAGATATGTTCAATATCCAGCCTCTAATTGAAATAGATGAATCGAGGGTACTTCGAAAGATGGCAGAAACTAAGGATGTGATGGGGGTCACTATGCTAGAAATGTGGCAAGCTATGAAAGAGCCATCTCTTTTAGAATTAGCTTTACCATCAATAGACAAATTAACTACGAGTGGAACCCAAAACTCTGAGAATCAAATTGGAATCATCACAGGCATTGCTGTTTTTAAACAGGATAAACTAATTGGACAAGTTGAAACCGAATATGTTCGAGGAATTCAATGGTTGAGGAACGAGATAAGTAATCCAATTATTAGTGTGAAAACAGATCGTGGGAATGTATCCTTTAGAGTTCTTCATGCTAATAGCAAACTAGTACCTCAAATAAATAATGGTGACTGGAAGATAACGGTGAAGGTAGAAACCGATAATGTAGTCGTACAGAACGAGACTAAATTGGAGTTAGCCAATCCCGAAGTTATCAAAGAATTGGAACAAGAAATAAAGAACGAGATAAAAAAGGAAACTTCATCTGCCTTAAAGGAAGTACAAAAAAAAATGAAAATGGACATTTTCAAATTTGGAGAAGCTTTTCATAGGAAATACCCTAATGAATGGAAAAAAATAAAGAATAATTGGGTGGATTTGTATCCTGAGATTGATGTGAAGGTAGTCGTTGAAGCACGAATATTACGCACCGGCATTATTAGCAAACCGGCTGGAATTCCAGGAGATTCGGAGAAGGAAAAATGAAAGTAGCCCAAGTTTTTGGTGACTCGCTTATTGTGGTTATTATATATTTGTTCGAACGGTCTAAAGTGAAGACGTCCTCCAAAAATGTGAAATTTGCATTTATTGCTTTTCTCTGTGCGGGGTGGGTGTTAGGAATCCTCTTAATTTACTTTCCAGAGTTGCCAGGTCCTTCGCAATTGGTAAGAGCTATTTTTAGTCCTATTTCGAAAAAATAACCCCGTAATTAATAAATGTTTACTTTCAAGAATGAATCGCCGATCACTTGATCTGCGATTATTTGTGTTTGCTTGGCTTGAACATAAAACGCACAAATATTTTTCTGAAAAGAAAAAATATTTAGATGTGTTTGCTCTTTCTGCTCCCTATAATAAAAGCATAACCAAACAACTTTGAGGTGATCGATTTGAAACAAGGCTTGATAGAAAGCTCCACTGGAACCGTATCAAAGAAGGTTCTGCGAAATTCCCGAAAGCGCTCTCACAACGATGCATGGGCTGGTTTATTTTTTACTGGACCTATGCTTATTACGACTACCGTGCTTACGATTATACCCATTCTTCTTTCTGGTATCATTAGCTTCACCGATTGGAATTTTATATCGGGTCTAGGCAGCATCAAATCAGTTGGGTTCGCTAATTACCAAAAGCTGTTCCAAGATGTGGAGTTCATTCATTCCATGAAAAATAACATTGCGTTGATGGCCGTTGTACCCGTTTCACTTTTTCTTTCCTTAATATTGGCTGTGCTTATTAATAAAGTGACGTACTTCAAAACCTTCTTCAAGGTAGTCTACTTTATGCCGTTTATTTCCAGCTTTGTTGCAGTGGCTGTCCTTTGGAGGGTATTATTTCATCCGACCAACGGTCCGATCAATGGGTTCTTAAAGTCAATCGGGATCGCACATCCGCCGTTGTGGCTCGCTGACACGAATTATGCCCTACTTTCAGTAATGATTATCTTGGTATGGTCATCTTTGGGATTCAATATGATTATTTTTATGGCTGGGCTGCAAAACATACCTAAGGATTTGTATGAGGCAGCTGACATTGATGGGGCCTCACCCATTCGTCAATTTTTCTCCATCACTCTGCAAATGCTTTCACCAACTACTTTCTTTCTGTTAATAACGGGCTTGGTTGCTTCTTTCAAGGCGTTTGATCTCATCATGATCTTGACGAACGGAGGACCAGCCGGATCCACTTCCGTTATCGTATTTTACTTATATGAAACTGCATTTATAAATTTAAAATCCGGTTACGCTTCTGCGATGGGTATCGTACTACTTCTCTTCATTCTAGTGATTACTCTTATTCAATGGGTTGGTCAAAAGAAATGGGTAAACTACTAAGGGGTGTTCCAATGAAATCAATTCGTTTTGATCGTACATTAGTAACTTTGGTTATGGCAATATGCGGAATATTTTTTGCTATGCCTTTCTTATGGATGCTCTCTGCTTCATTCAAACCAGAACTCGAAGTGCTGGCTTATCCCATTCAATGGATTCCGAAGACATGGAGAGCAGCTGAAAATTATACAGAGGTTTGGGCAGGGGCTCTGCCTTTTACCATGTATTATTGGAACAGCTTGAAAGTATCTGTACTAACAACTCTGTTCTCATTACTGATCTCTTGTATGGCAGCCTATGGCTTCTCAAAAGTGTCCTTCAAGGGGCGTGATATTCTGTTCATTTTAGTGTTAGTAACTTTCATGATTCCTAGCCAGGCCATTCTGGTGCCGCAATTTATTATGATACGTTGGATAGGATTATTCGATAGTCATATTGGTCTGATTTTGATAGGTGCATCCGGGGTTCTCGGGACATTCCTGCTGAGGCAGTTTTTCATGGGTATTCATAATGAAATTATTGAATCGGCGAGGATCGACGGTGCGAATCACTGGACTATCTTCTCCAAGATTACAGTTCCGCTTGTCAAGCCAGCAATGGCGACTTATATGATCCTGCGATTTATCTGGACTTGGAATGATTACCAGAATCCGTTGATTTTTATCCGTTCGGATCAATTATTTACACTACAGCTCGGTATGCGTAAGTTTGCTGATGCGAATGGCGAGTTTTATTCCCTCATCATGGCTGGAGCCGTATCCGCTATTTTACCGTTGTTGATCATTTTCATCATTGGACAGAAACATGTTATTGAGGGCGTTGCCATGGGCAGTGTAAAGGGATAAACAAACAAGGAGAGATAACTATGAAAAACGTAAGATTAGGAATTATTGGAGCGGGAGCGCAAGGCGGATACTAGGTAAAGAAGTGGAGATTCCATTTACCGGATTTCTACTAATTTGGGGGAAGAAGAGTATGTGCATATATTGTATCAAATGCAATAAAATTGTTCCCTTAACGAACATAGCAATTACGTTTAAAACAGGATTTTACAAGTTGAAAACTCATCTTGGAATTTGCAAAGTTTGCGACACATCTATCACTTCTAATTTAGAAAAGAATGGAGAGGTACAAAATGAAAAAAGGTAAAATCGGTGTTCAAATGATGATGCTCAAAGGCAAAGTTGAGGAAATAGGTGTTTATAAGACCCTGAGAAAGGTAAGTGAGCTTGGCTACCGCTGCGTAGAGGTATCACAAATTCCAATGACGGCGGAAAACGTATCTGAGCTCAAAAGAGCCAGTGCGGATTTCGATATCAAAATTGCTTCGCTTTCCGCAGCACTAGAGCCAATGATGCCTGGAATGCAAGGAGAAACATTAGGTAACAATTTCGATAAAATTGTAAATGACTGTAAAACCTTAAATTGTAATTTTTTACGTATAGGGATGCTTCCGTTCAATTTAATCGGTAGTAAAGATAAAACTATGGAATTTGTCCAAAAAGCAGATGCAGTAGCAGAGAGATTAGCTAGGCATGGCATCGAACTTTATTATCATAACCACCATATTGAATTCCAGAAATATGATGGCGAATACCTATTAGATATTATTAAAGACAATACTTCTAATATTGGATTTGAGTTAGATGTTCATTGGATTCAAAGAGGGGGTGAGAACCCTGTTGAGTTTATTAAAAAATACGCAGGCCGCATCGCATTGCTCCACTTGAAGGACTATCGTATTGGACAGCTCGATTCGAGTGCCTTAGAGGGTGGAGACATGAGTAAATTCATGCAGGCATTTTCTAATGTTGTTCAATTTGCAGAGGTTGGTGAGGGCAGCCTTGATATGAAAGGTATTATTGAGGCCGGTCTTGAAAGTGGTTCACAGTATTTCTTAGTAGAACAAGATGATTTATACGGGCGGGATCCATTTGATTGCTTGAAAACTTCTGGTGACAACTTAAGAAAATTAGGTTATGCAGATTGGTTTTGAAATTAAAATGGATTTGAAATGGCGTGAAACACTGCTAATTACTTGGAAAATGACTGCATGAAATATTGCAGTCATTTTTTTATTTCAAATGGTCAATTATTGATGTAAAGAGAAGGAGCGGTTAACAAGCATCCTTCTCGCTCCGAGGAGTCCTTTTTGGACTTGAAATGATATAACCTCAGAAAAAATATTTCTTAATATGTCAAAATAATTGATGGTATAGTCGTTAGGCGTATCGTATGATTCAGAATAATTGGAAATCATTTCGTAAAAACTAAAAGGCTGCTTTAATCACGAGAGACGGTACAATAAAAATTCCTTCATCAGTTATGGTCCTTTAGTCTCTAAAAAGGAGCTTATCATGTTATTATTCTTCCGAAATCTGACCCTCAGGAAAAAATTGATTATTACATCAATCGCTTGTTTGATACTGCCAACCATCATCATGCTATATATCACAAACGTTTTTTCACAGCGAATCATTCGAGAACATACGTTAGAAAGTTCAAACCAGATTTTACAAAATGTGCAGGGTCAAATCAATAAGGTAATCGATGAAATGGTTGCCGTATCGAACATGATTCAATTTGATTCGGAGCTAAAGAGCTTGCTTAAGGGTAAGTATGATCCTTTAGTAATGAAGTCGGTAACGGAAAAATTAGAACAATTGGTTAGCGATAAACCCGATATACAGCTCACCCTACTTACTATGGATGGACGCTACTTTTCAAGTTATTCGTATTATGAGTTTGAGCCCTCAAATTTTAGGAAACAAGTCTGGTTTGATGATTTGTCTCGATTGTCAGCTTTAGACACGCTTTTTTTAGGCGTCCAACCCAATTATTTGAAATCCCAGGCAGAAGACAACCCTTATGTCATCATGACAGCTCGAGTATTAATGGATAATTCTGCGAATCCACTTGCTTATTTGATCGTAAGCCGAACGGAGAATACGTTCAGTAATATTTTCGATAAATTTTCCGAGGAAATTTTTCTGTTGGATACGAATAGTCGTATACTGGCCCACAGAAATAAGGATTACATTGGGGATAATTTTATAAACTTAATTCAAAAAGGTGTTGTTGAATCACCTGAGATTATTAGCTTAGATGGAAAATCTCACCTCTATTTAACTAAACCCCTGCGTCATGCGGGGTGGACCCTGGTCAGTCTGACTCCGTACGAACAATTAACCGATAAATTAAACAACATTTCTCGGTCCGGTTTGGTTTTACAGGTGCTTTTTGTAGTTGGATTTATCATCATTCTCGCTTATTTGATTCGGAAATTTACAAAACCAATTCAAGTACTTGGTGAAGTTGCGCTTAAGGTTGAAGCTGGGGATATAGAGGTGCGATCTAACATAAGAGGAAGGGATGAAGTTGGACGTCTGGGTCTTGCATTTGATCATATGCTTGATCGCTTACTCCAGATGCTCGCACAAGTCAAACTTGAACAAGAGCTTAAGCGGCAGGCCGAGATTGAGATGCTGCATTCGCAAATTCATCCTCATTTTTTATTCAATATACTAAGCTCAATTCGTTTAAAGCTACTAATGAAAGATGACGAAGAGAACGCCGAGCTAGTTGGATCTTTGTCATCTCTATTACGTTCTACTATCTCCACGCAGCAGGAGTTTGTGTCTTTGTTTGTTGAGGTTGAAATGGCCAAGCAGTATATGGAATTGATGAACTTTACTATGCGGCATCCAGCCGTTTCTCACATCCATGTGAATCCCGAGTTGCTTCCGGAAACTGTGCCAAGATTTATACTACAACCAATCATTGAAAATGCTTATAAGCATGGTTTTACTGGAAAAAGCGGATTTATTACGATAAATGCGGACAAAGTAGAAGAAAACTTACAGATTTCGGTTAGTGATAATGGGCTTGGTATGGATACTAGAACATTGAGTTCTTTACAGGAACGATTAATACTTAACAAAAGACAGATTATTGAAGAATCCGCTGACAATGGTAGTAAGCGTATATCAGGTATAGGGCTATCTAATGTGTATAAACGGCTAAAGTTAATTTACGGGGAGCAATTTCAGATGACGATACAAAGTGAGAATAATCTTGGTACCAGGGTTGTAATTATCTTCCCAATTTCAAAAATGGAGAATAAATGATATGTATAAAGTAATTATCGCTGACGATCATATGCCTGTTATTGATTACTTGACGGCAAAAATCCCTTGGCAAGAACTCGGTTTGGATCTAATTGAAGCCTGTTCTGATGGACAGGAAGCGGTTCAGGCTTGCAAAAATCTTATGCCTGATATTCTTATTACCGATATCGGTATGCCGATCATGAATGGATTAGATTTAATTGAAGAGGCTAGAAAAATCAATCCTGGCTTAAAGACTGTCATTCTGTCTTGTCATGAAGATTTTCAATTTGCTCAAAGGGCTGTAAAGCTGAGTGTTAATGATTATATTTTAAAAGAAACTCTTCGCATCGATCAGTTAGTAACTATTCTACGCGAACTTATTAAACAGTTGAACGAAGAAGAAGCAATGCTTCGTAACCTACAAAAACTTCAAGATGTCGTTTTTCATAGCCTCTCATCGGTAAGAACAACCTTTTTGCGTTCATTGATAGACCAACCTATTTGGAATGAGACAGAGTGGCTAGAGAGGGCTGAAAATAGTGGCATTCGATTAATGAAAGGAACTCCTTATATACCTGTGCAATGCATGCTAGAACGGTTTTCGGATTTAGAGACGAGGTTTGGAGGAGGGCACCAACTTCAATTTGTAATAGATAATGCGCTGAACGAATCTGTCAAAATCGAGGGGAATGTTGTCATAACACTTAATGAGAGACATTATTTTGTCCTATATCCCTATCCTAAGTCAATTAAAAGGAACATATTGCAAGAAATAAATATAGAATTACAAAATGTTCAAAAATCAATAAATCGTTATATGAAAATTGGAACTTCTTTTTATTTCGGTGAAGTCTGCAATACGATGTTAGAATTAAAAAAACAGACCACTCTATTACTAAATTCAAAAACTTTCCGTTTTTATTCTGGAGAAAATCGAATTTTAAAATTGCAGCAAATTGAGACAACTAAGGACGATATATTTGTCAATTATACAGCGGCTCTGGATGACTTTAAAAATTGTATTTTTAATTGCGATGTTGATTATGTAAAAGAAACAATTGCAAAGTGGATTGGGCAAATTGATGCAAATAAGTATCCAATGGATTCCGTTCGTAGTTGGGTGTTAAAAATCGTTTCTGATATAGAACTGAAGTACACAGTCATGCAGCATTTTTTAACGAACTATAGTGCAGAGGTATTGCAACAAACGGTATATGCAATCGATACACTAGATCATCTTCGTGAATGGTTAATCGAATTTTTGGTTGAAAAAATGGAAAACGTGAGATTGCACCAAGATCAATCTAGCCGAAAGGAAATCGTCGCGGCGCAACGTTATGTGATGATGCATTTGAATGAAAAAATCAGTATGGACGAAATGGCTAAACGATTAGATCTTAATTCGTCGCATTTTAGCCGTATTTTCAAAAAGGAGACTGGAGAAACATTTATCGAATTTGTCACGAGAAGTAAGATGGAAAGGGCTCGTGAATTGCTTGATAAATCGAATCAAAGCGTTGAACAAATTTCAGAAGAACTTGGTTTTGATAATAGCAGCTATTTCTTCAAATTATTTCGCACCTTTTCTGGCATGTCACCTACTGAATACCGTAAAAAAATATAACGATGGTGATCATATGAGGCTTCTTGCTAATTGCGAGGAGCCTCATTTTTATTTCCGGCAGTTGGTTTATGGTTTTGCCAATTCTGTGCTTTTAGATGTTTTCTAAAATCAGTGAGTAACTCATCCACGTAAGATGGATTTTTACAAACGCAAGCACGCAAAGTTCGCAGATCATAAAGAATAAATTGACGTATAATTTAATTTGTCTTACAATATGACTTATAAATGACTATTTCCTTATTTTATATTATTTTTTAATGAAGGGAAGAGAACAATCTGATGCAGGATATGAAACATGAGCAACTGTATAACCGTTTTTCAGGCACGCCAATCATTACTGAAATGCAGGTCATTCCTGTGGCTGGGTACGACAGCATGCTGCTTAATCTCAGCGGTGCACATGCTCCTTTCTTTACACGTAATATCATCATTCTTAAAGATAATGCAGGCCATACGGGTATTGGTGAGGTACCGGGCGGTGAAAAGATTCGTCAAACACTAGAGGATGCACGGGCGCTCGTCATTGGTCAATCCATAGGTCAATACAATAACATTCTGAACACTGCACGCAAGCTGTTTGGTGATCGAGATGCTGGAGGACGCGGTTTGCAGACCTTCGATCTACGCATCACAATTCACGCTGTTACTGCTTTGGAAGCAGCGCTGTTAGATCTTCTGGGGAAATTCCTCGGTGTTCCTGTTGCTGCGCTCCTTGGAGAAGGCCAGCAGCGTGACCGCGTAGAGATGTTAGGTTACTTGTTCTATATCGGCGACCGTAATAAAACGAAGCTTCCTTACTTGAGCGGGCAGGATAGTGAGGATGACTGGACACGATTGCGTAATGAGGAAGCGCTTACACCAGAAGCTGTCGTGAAACTTGCTGAAGCGGCCTACAAGCGATATGGCTTTAATGACTTCAAGCTGAAGGGCGGCGTGCTTCGCGGAGAAGAGGAGATCGAGGCCGTCACCGCACTAGCCGAACGATTTCCGCAAGCAAGAATAACGCTGGATCCTAACGGCGCATGGTCTTTGTCTGAAGCAATTCGCCTTTGCCGTGATCAACACCATGTACTGGCTTATGCCGAAGATCCTTGCGGAGCTGAAAATGGTTATTCTGGACGTGAGGTCATGGCAGAGTTTCGCCGTGCTACCGGGCTGCCGACAGCTACGAACATGATCGCCACGGATTGGCGCCAGATGGGACACACGATTCAAATGAACGCGGTTGATATTCCACTTGCCGATCCGCACTTCTGGACGATGCAAGGCTCTGTCCGAGTAGCTCAAATGTGTCATGAATGGGGTCTGACTTGGGGCTCGCATTCTAATAATCATTTTGATATTTCACTGGCTATGTTTACCCATGTCGCTGCTGCTGCACCGGGAAAAATCACAGCTATCGATACCCATTGGATTTGGCAGGACGGGCAGCGTCTGACCAAAGAGCCGTTCCAAATTGTCGGAGGTATGGTGAAAGTTCCGAACAAGCCAGGTTTGGGCATTGAGATTGATATGGTTGAAATTGAGAAAGCGCACCAGCTTTATAAGGAGAAAGGGCTTGGAGCACGTGATGATGCGATGGCTATGCAGTATTTGATTCCTGATTGGAAATTCGATCATAAACAACCTTGCCTTGTAAGGTAAGCGAGATAATCAAATGAAATGAAGGAGAGATCACTATGGACTTTAGTCTTATTCGCGGAGTCATACCGCCTATCGTTACACCCGTTGATGCTGATGAATGCGTGGAAGAGCAGGGACTACGAAGGGTAGTCGAGCACGTTATCGCAGGAGGAGTGCACGGTATCCTTTCTTTAGGAAGTAACGGAGAGTTTTACGGACTGGATCATGAGCAGCAGGAGCGGGCAGTTCGCATTACGATTGAGCAGGTTGCGGGCCGGGTGCCGGTTTATATGGGGATTGGAGCCATCACGACTAAGGAATGCGTTCAGTTAGCCAAATTAGGTGAATCGTTAAATGCTCAGGCGATTACAATATTACCTCCCATGTTTCTTGCGCCTTCGGAAGAAGAATTATATCAACATTTCCGTAAAGTAGCTGAAGCGACTGCCTTGCCGGTACTGCTCTATAACAATCCAGATCGTGTGGGGAATAATATTTCCGTTAACTTGATTGAACGGCTTGCCGATATTCCCAATATTGTAGGAGTGAAAGATAGCAGCGGCGATCTAACTTTGACTTCCGAGTATATCCGCAGAACACGGGAAAAGGGATTTAAAGTCATGGCGGGAAGGGATGTCATGATCTTAGGCTCATTGGTTTATGGCGCTGTAGGTTGTGTCGCTTCAACGGCGAATATTGTACCGGCATTGGTCGTTGAAATTTATGAGAAGTTTATAGCTGGTGATCTACAGGGAGCATTGGAAGCCCAGTTTAAGCTGGCTCCTCTTCGCATGGCTTCTAATCTCGCAAGTTTTCCGGTGGTGACCAAGGAGGCCATGAACCTCATCGGTCTTGAAGTGGGAGGCTCGATCTTACCGAACACGAGCTGCTCCGAAATCAATAGAAATAAGCTCGCTGACATATTGAAGCAGATGGGGGCTCTATAATGAAAATGAAAGTAGGATTCATCGGGTTGGGTATTATGGGTAAGCCCATGAGTAAAAACTTGTTAAAAGCGGGTTATGAGCTAGTTGTTCTCGATACGAGTAAGAATGGTTCGGAGCTTGCAGCGGCGGGAGCCAAGACAGCCTCAACAGCTAAAGCTATGGCTGAGCAGGTGGATGTCATTATCACTATGCTCCCGAATTCACCACAGGTGAATGAAGTGGTTTTGGGCCCGAATGGCGTCATCGAAGGGGCTAAATCAGGAACCGTTGTTATCGATATGAGTTCGATCGCGCCTCTGACAAGCCAGGAAATCGGCCGGAAGCTGGCGGAAAAAGGGATAGAAATGCTTGACGCACCAGTGAGCGGGGGAGAGCCTAAGGCGATCGCGGGGACTCTTTCCGTGATGGTTGGCGGAAAGAAAGAAGTATTCGATCAATGCTATGATGTGTTAAAAGCAATGGCTGCCTCTGTCATACGTACAGGAGACATCGGAGCAGGGAATGTGACGAAGCTGGCCAATCAGATCGTGGTAGCCATTAATATTGCCGCAATGTCCGAAGCGTTCGTGCTCGCCAGCAAGGCTGGCGTTCAGCCAGAGCTCGTTTATCAGGCGATTCGCGGTGGTTTGGCCGGCAGCACCGTCTTAGATGCGAAAGCGCCGCTGGTGATGGATCGCAATTTTGACCCGGGATTCCGTATCAACCTGCACATAAAGGACTTGAGCAACGTCTTGGAAACCTCCCATGAAGTAGGCGTGCCTCTACCGCTGACGGCTGCCGTCATGGAGATGATGCAGGCTTTGAAGGTGGATGGAATGGGTGATTGCGACCACGGCAGCTTGATTCGCTACTATGAGAAAATGGCAAAGGTTGAAGTTAATAGGTAAGAATCCAAGAATCCGAAGAAACCTCTTATCACCTATAAGGGGTTTTCTTTGTTAAGTATAGAATTATCAGATTTATGTGTGAAAGAAAGAGAGGAGAGAACCACCATGCGTATTATATTGGCACCCGATTCATATAAAGGGAGCTTATCTGCCCTTGCTGTTGCTGATGCGATGGAACGAGGGATTCGGGACGTATTCCCTGATGCTGCAGTGAGCAAGGTACCTATTGCTGATGGTGGAGAAGGTACGGTAGAAGCGCTTATTATGTCTACCGGCGGTCAAATGATCCATCAAAAAATAGTAGGACCTTTGGGTGAAGAAATCGATTCCTATTGGGGGATTCTCGGCGATGGAGAAACCGGGGTGATCGAGCTTGCGGCTGCTTCCGGATTACCATTGGTACCGAGGGAACAAAGGAACCCACTGATGACGACGACTTATGGGACTGGACAATTAATCAAAGCGGCTCTTGATTACGGACTGCGAAAGCTAATTATAGGTATCGGAGGCAGCGCAACTAATGACGGCGGAGCGGGAATGGCACAGGCCTTAGGAGTCAAATTCCTGGATTCGGACAACAACGAGCTACCCCAAGGTGGAGTGGCTCTTGCCAATCTCGCACGAATCGATTTATCCGATTTAGATAAGCGTATTGCCGAAACGGATATTAAGGTCGCATGCGACGTTGATAACCCGCTGTGCGGGCCGTTAGGTGCATCCGCGGTTTATGGTCCGCAAAAAGGTGCCACATCCGACATGGTGGCTCAATTAGATCATGCGCTTAAGAATTATTCGGTTGTTGCCCAATTGGCAACACGCAGGGACGTTGCACTTATTCCGGGTGCCGGTGCAGCCGGCGGTGTAGGGGCAGGACTGTTGTTTTTCACGAATGCGAAGTTGATCCCAGGCATTCAAATTGTGTTGGAAGCTGCAGATTTCGCTGAAAAGCTTAAGCAAGCGGACCTGGTCATAACCGGTGAAGGCTCCACTGACTTTCAAACCGCGCATGGTAAAGCCCCTGTTGGTGTGGCTAAGATCGCCAAACAGGCGGGCATCCCGACGATCTGCTTATCCGGCGGGTTAGGTACAGGTGCTGAGGATGTACTTCAACATGGGATCGACGGACTGATGAGTATTGTGCCCCGGCCCATGGAATTAGAGCAATGTATAGAATCGGCTGAAGAGCTTATTCAAACAGCCACAGCTAGAATATGCAGATTGATTAGCATTGGAATCAAGATGAAATAAAATCATGGCTATGGGGCTGCATTGTTATTTCATCTAATTCGTCTTACAATATGATTATACGTATTAGTCAGCTAAGAGAGAAGGGTAAATATGGTAGAACTTAAAGGAAGCGTTGAATTGGAGACTGTTAAACGAAACACGCTGCCCAAGCAAGTCGTTGACAGCATTGTTCAGCTGCTTATCAGCGGTCAGCTTAAACCTGGAGATAAACTGCCGTCCGAGATGGAACTGATCGATATGTTAGGCGTGAGTCGGCCAGTTCTGCGAGAAGCATTAAGTTCACTCGAAGCACTTGAAGTGATTACGAGAAAAACCCGTGGAGGTACCCATTTTAATAATAAAATCGGCAGCAATCCGTTCTCGGTAATGCTGGCTTTGTCCATTGGCAACCTTCCAGCGATCATCGAAGCACGGATGGCATTAGAATTGGGACTTGTGGCCATGGCGGCAGAAAAGATTACGAACGAGGAGTTGAAACGATTAAAGGAAACTATAGATGAAATCGCTGGCAGTGTTGATAACAACTATGGGGAAGCGGACAAGGAATTTCATCGGATTATTGCATTGAGTGCGAACAATCCGATCATTGAAGGGATGATAGATCCGCTGCTCATCACCCATGACAAAATGGACAGACAAATTAGGGAACGTGAACGTGATGTAACGGTCCAATTCCATACAGATATCTATAATGCGCTCGTTAATCGGGATCCACACGAAGCTTTTACTCATATGTACCGACATCTTAGTTATGTCCGAAATAAGCTTTTGCAGGTATATAAAAACGAATAAGCGGCCCATGACGGTCCATTAAAAAGTCTGCCCAATCTCTCGCGACTGCGATACAGAGACAAAGCAGACTTTTTTCGTTCAACTCTATCCACCATTTATATGTATATACGCTTCAATTCTATAAAGGGCAGAGGTTAAGATAGTACGATGCAACTGAAAAGAATGGTAACTGGGGTCCAATTTAAGCTATAAGCTGCAATTTCACTGAGAATTTAGATGGTTCGATCAGTACTATTGCCAGTTGTAACCGCGAAACTTATGATTTGAATTGTGATCGATACACAGATGAATTCAGTCAGGGGGACGGCGGATGAAGGAGCAGTATGAAGCTCAGTTACAAATGAGAACCAATTACCGTTTCTTTAAAGAATCTTTGTTCATAAGGGATATTGTCAGGGATCGATGGTTGTATGTAATCTTATTACCAGGCATTTTATATTTTATCATTTTTAAATATGTTCCTATGTTTGGTCTAGCCATGGCTTTTGAGGACTATAAACCGCATCTTGGTTTTATGAATAGTCCTTGGGTTGGGATGAAGCATTTCGAACGTTTTTTTTCAGAGCCTCAGTTTTGGATGCTGTTCCGTAATACCATTTTGTTAGCGATTTATAATTTGGTGTTTTTCTTCCCCTTGCCTATCGTACTAGCGCTTATGTTGAATGAAGTTCGTATTGGGATATTCAAGCGCTTTGCTCAGACGTTATTGTATTTGCCTCACTTTGTTTCATGGGTAGTAGCGGTTGGCATATTCTATGTCTTATTTACAACTGAAGGTGGAGTTGTAAACGAACTGATCCAGAAAATTGGTATCGAGAAGATTCCATTCATGCTGAGTGAGGATTGGTTCAGACCGATGATCATCAGCCAGTCGATCTGGAAAGAGGCAGGCTGGGGAACGATTATTTTCCTCGCAGCGCTGTCCGGAGTCGATCTTCAGCTATATGAAGCGGCTCGTATGGATGGAGCTGGGCGTTGGCGCCAGTTGTGGCATATTACGTTACCAGCTATTCGCAGTACGATCGTCATCTTGTTTATTCTGCGCTTGGGCAGTTTTTTGGACACGGGTTTCGAGCACATCTTTCTGATGCTTAACTCCATGAACCGAGAAGTCGGGGAAGTGTTTGATACTTTTGTATATATGAAAGGCTTGACGCAAGGACAATACAGCTATAGTGCTGCGGTCGGGATGTTTAAATCCCTGGTAGGGCTTGTCCTAGTACTCGGGTCCAATTGGATAGCGAAAAAATTCGGCGAAGAAGGCGTATATTAAAAAGCGTCAGGAGGCTGTCAATATGCTGGCAGAAGATAAGAATTGGAGCAATCGGCTGTTTAATACGGTAAACTATTCGTTGTTGACCCTTGTATCCCTAATCACAATCATTCCCTTCATATATATCGTTTCAATGTCTTTTGCTTCCCCAGAGGAGGTGGCTAAAGGCGGGCTGCTTTTATTTCCTTCTAAGTTTACTTTGGGGGCGTATAAATACATCTTTTCAACCGATACGATGGTTCGGAGTATTCTTATCTCGATTTATATTACGGTGTTCGGAACGTTGATCAACCTGCTGTTGACCTCGTTTACCGCTTACCCGTTGGCTAAAGCGACATTGCGAGGGCGCCGGACCATTCTTCTCATGATTTTAATTACGATGCTGTTCAGCGGAGGCTTGATCCCGACCTACTTTGTAGTCAAGGCCTTTGGTATGATCAACACGTACTGGTCTCTGATGATTCCGACCGCCATAAGCGCATTTAATTTAATCGTGCTCAAGAACTTTTTTCAACAAATTCCCGACAGCTTGGTAGATTCGGCGAAGATCGATGGCTGTAATGATGTAGGGATTTTGTTTCGTATTATTTTGCCATTATCGATGCCGGCGATGGCTACCTTTGGACTTTTCTATGCCGTAGGGCATTGGAATACATTCTTTAATGCGGTGATGTATATTAACGATGCGGAGAAATTTCCGGTCCAGGTTATTTTGAGACAAATTGTTTTGTTATCTCAGGATCAAATCGGGAACACCACATCACAGCAAGATCCAACGGACTTTTTACCGCAGACTATTCGAATGGCTTCCATTGTAGTTGCGACCGTCCCGATTGTGCTCGTCTACCCGTTCTTACAGAAGCATTTTGCCAAGGGTGTGCTATTAGGATCGGTAAAAGGATAACTCTATTTCAAAGAGGATCCGTTTACATAAACAAACATTCAGGAGGGGTTTTGTATGGTAAGTAAGCGCTTTATCACTGTGGTTTCATTGCTGACGACTGTAAGTGCTTTAGCGGGGTGCGCGGGCGAGAAGAGTTCGCCAACTGCACAGCAGGATAATACGCCGTTGGAAGTTACTATCGCTACACCTCAAATCGGAGAAGCTCCGAAAAAAGGCAGCGAAGTGGAGCAGGCTATCGAGAAATACACGAATTCAAAAATCGATATGCAATGGATTCCATCCGCTGCTTTCGAAGATAAGAAAAACATCATGATTGCCTCTAATGAAATGCCCAAAGCATTTAAAATTACATCGAACGCCACTACGCTTAGCGCGATCCAATCCGGCTTGTTTTGGGAGATCGGCCCTTTGTTGAAGGATTATAAAAACTTATCAGGTGTCAACGCACTGTATTATGAAAATTTAAAGGTTGATGGCAAGTTATATAGTTTGCCTTTGTACCGGGACATTGGCCGTGCCGGTATCACGTACCGGAAGGATTGGTTTGATGAACTTGGCCTAAAGACGCCGGTAGCCTTAGATGACTGGTATAACCTCATGAAGACCATCGCGGAGAAGGATCCAGATAAGAATGGTCAGAACGATTCGTATGGTATTTTTCTTGATAAGTCCTATAACGACCCGGTTGCCAGCAGCTCCTTTCTGACCCGACTCGCCGTTTCTCAGGGAGCACCGAATAAATGGGGTATAGAAGGAGGTAAGGTGACAGCTGAATTTATGACCAAACCATATTTCGAGTCCATGAAGCTGCTTCGCAGACTATATCAGGAAAAATTAATCAATCAGGACTTTTCCGTTGTACAAACAGCTGATGCCGATAATAAATGGAATGCAGGCAAGGTGGGGATTCGGGTTAATACCGTTGCCTCGGCAGCTGCGACCTCGCAAGACAATCTAAAAAAAGCTGTACCTAATGGTGTAGTTGATATTGCCCCTTATATGGGACCGTCAGGCAATCGTGTACCGGCTGAGCCCGGCAATAACGGCTTCTTCGTCTTCCCGAAATCGAGTGTCAAGTCAGAAGAGGAATTAAAGCGACTGCTGGGCTTCTTCGATAAACTGCTTGAGCCAGAGATGTCGACACTTTTAACCAGAGGGATTGAAGGCAAACATTTTATTAAGACGGCTGACGGAAAAGCGGAGTTTAAAGACTTGACCCAATTTAATCTCGAGGTTAAGCCTTATCGTGACAGTCTACCTTCATTTGAGGTGACCGGAACGGGTCTGCCTCTGAAATTATCAGATTTGCAGGCGAAGGGTTGGAAGGTCATTGCCGACAACCTGAAGAATGTGGTGCCCAATGTGGCGTTAACGATGAACTCCAAGATGTATTCTGAAAAAGGCGGAGAATTGGATACATTAATTCGTGATGCCCAAACCAAATTTATTATGGGGAAAATTGATGAGGCTGGTTGGCAAGCAGAAGTGGATAAATGGAGAAAAGCCGGCGGTGACAAGGTGATTGAAGAATATACGGCCGAGTATGCGAAGCAGAAGAAGTAAGACACTCTAGTTCTAGTATTTGTATGCATAGGCATCGTAGATTCCTCTGATATAATGGTAATGTCGAATCCTTGAAAGCGAAGAAAGGAGAGGTTTCCGTTGCCAAAATACTTATATCGAATGCTTGTCTTCTCTCTTCTGTTGAGCGCAGTTCCGGTCGTTTGCATTGGGCTCATCTCCTACTATATTGCCTCAAAGGATATTGGGAAGAAGGTTAATGAGGGGAATGTACAGATCCTGCTGCAAAATCAGATGCGAATGGAGCAAATCTTAAAGAACGTCGAAATGGGCGCTGTACAGTACATCAATTCACCGTTGGTAAGCGATTTCATCTACCATGATTTACAGAATGATGATTTTCAAACGATCAACAATCTCTCCAAAGGCTTGTATAATCTTCATTCGATTGCGGGTGTAGCCGACACGCAGCTGATTAATTTGGAGCACGACTGGATGATCAGCAATCTCGGTTTTACATCAACAGAAGATTTTGTGAATCGAGATTTACTGAGCGATTATGCCAAGCGCCCTCAAAATTTATTTTGGTTAGCTACTATCGGTAGTTCCTTAGATGAAAATAAGATCCGGTTGGTCGTCAAGCTTCCAATGATTTCCTCTACGACCACGACCACTCCTAAAGCATTGTTGATGATTGACATGTCGCATGATGCGTTACTGAGCAATTTGGCCCAAAACACCCAATTAGGAAATATTTATGTACTTAATCGAAATAGGGAGCCGTTCTTAGCTAGTTCCAGCAATGTAGGGATCCAGCCTTCCATCCTGCAAAGGATGAATGTCGCGACGGAACCAGAGGGGTCCTTTGAAATGGGCGATATGGGGGTCAACTATAGAGTTTCCTCTTATAACGGCTGGTCCTATGTTTCGATCGTGTCCATTGATGCAATTACGAGGGAATCTAAGAAAATTGCATTCATCACCTTAAATGCTTGTGTGATTATTTTTATTCTAATCGCATTAGCCGCCTTCTACGGAACCCGCCGCATGTATAGGCCGATCCATCGGCTATTTATGATGATGGAGCAGTTCGGAGGAGAGTCCATAGGGAACAAAAAGCGGGATGAATTCGCTTTAATCGAAGAGCGCTTTTCATCCTTGTTTAGCACGAGAAAGCAGCTTCAGCAGCAACTGCAGGTTCAGAGTGGGCAGGTGAAGGAATTTTTCCTGTTGAAGTTGATAATGGGACAGGTCACAGAAAGCGAATTCTCCTATAAGTATGAGACCTATGGCTTTGGGGAAAAGGGGAAGGCACTAGGAGTGCTTGCCCTGCAAATTGATTCTCTAGAGGACACCCGATACTTGGATAGCGATAAGGAGCTGCTGTTATTTGCGATCAACAATGTCGTTGGGGAGCTAATCCCTAACGACCGTATCTTGGGTACTTTGCTGCTGGATCAGTCTCAGGTAACGATACTGCTAGGCGATTCGGAGGATCCGGATGAACTGAAGGGCTACTTCTATGAAATGGCGGAGCTTATGAAGTCGAAGGTGCACGAGCTTCTTCAGCTCAAAATCAGTATAGGAATCAGTCGGCCATTTCATAGATACACGAATGCGATGGATGCATACTCAGAGGCTTTGGAGGCTTTGAAACGCAGAATTAGTCTTGGAAATGAGCTCATCCTGGGCTATGAAGATATCGAACCGGTTCACCGGAACAGCGTTCAGCCCTCTGCATCCTGGAATCACCTTGAAGAAAGCTTGATGAATGGACTTAAAACAGGCGATGCTGTTTCTGCTTACGAGTATTATAACCAGTATGCGTCAGCGATTTTGGAGAAGAGCGTTTCGTTCAATGATTTTCAAATATTTATGCTTCAATTAATCGTCAAAATTTATCGGCTTGTTGGGCAGCAAGGTGGCATGCTGGATGGATTAATCGGCGCCAAATCGGTCATTATCCGATTCATGAAATTGAATACGGCGGAGGAAATTATGACTTGGTTTAAGACAGAGCTGATCCCGCCCACCCTTGCTTTCCTACAGGGACGCATCGATTCACAATATATCAATATCGCACACCAAATGATCGAGCTCATTCACGAAAAATACGATCAGGATCTTACGCTGGAATTGTGCGCTGCACAATTCCGTTTTCATCCAGTCTATTTAAGCCGAGTGTTCAAGAAAGAGATTGGAACGACGTTTATCGATTATTTGACGAATTACCGGATGAATATGGCGAAACTGTGGTTAAAGGACAGCAATATGAAGATTACGGAAATCGCGGAACGTCTTAACTATACCAACTCCACTGGATTTATCCGGACCTTCCGCAAAGCTACTGGCATGACGCCGGGCCAGTATCGAGATGCCCTTTCGAGATCACAGTAATCGCCAGCTCGGCGACTGACCCACAATTGCGTTATCCATCAAGGAGGTGCACCTGTTGACCTATGAATTGGTAGAAAAACTGAAAGCAGCATATATGTCCAGTGAGAAGTGGTATTCCGTAAGGTGGCATTATATCGAGGGCTGTATCTTAAAGGCGTATTTGGACTGCTACGAACAAACCGGCAGTGAAAGAGATTATATCTTTGTAAAAAGCTATATAGATCAGCTTTTTGACTCGGGCGGCAATATCCCTGAAATCCAAATCAGCAGTTATAATATCGACCAAATCCGGATGGCTGGAGTTTTGTTTACGCTATACCAAAGGGAGCGGGAGCCCAAATATAAAAGGATCATGGATATGTTGTATCAGCAGTTGGCTTCTTATCCGAGAACGAGTTCCGGTTCGTTCTGGCATAAAGAAAACTACCCCTACCAGGTTTGGCTGGATGGATTGTATATGGGGCAGCCTTTCTATGTACAGTACGTGAAGCAATTCATAGAGGTCAAGGATTATTCCGATACGCTGCAGCAGTTCAAAAATGTCCGCCAATCTATATATAACCAAGAGAAGCGGTTGTACACCCACGCTTATGACGAGAGTCGCGACATTTTCTGGTGCGATAAATCAACAGGGCAATCACCAAATGTGTGGGGGCGTGCGGTTGGCTGGTTCGCGATGGCATTGGTGGATGTGTTGGAGCTGCTTGAAGGAGAGCCGGCAGACACCGGCATCCTCAAAGATTATATCAAGGAGCTTATAGATGACATGCTGCCGTACCAACATAGCGAGGGTATGTGGTATCAGGTCGTGGATAAGAAGGAGTATCCGGGCAATTATCTCGAAACCAGCGGTACGCTGATGTTAGCTTATGCCATTCTGAAAAGTGCGCGATTGGGATATCTGCCAAAAGAGTATGCCGTATACGGTATACAGGCTTTTAACGGAACGCTTGCTCGTTACCTGAGGGAAGAAGATGGTGAAGTGCTACTAGGCGGCATTTGCAGAAGTGCTGGCCTTGGCAAAAAGCCGGAAACCGGACAAATGCGAGATGGCAGTCTTGCGTATTATTTCTTCGCAGAACAAATCGTGGATAATAACGGGCATGGTGTAGCACCGCTACTGATGGCCTACAACGAGATTAGTCGGCTTGGTGTTAACTCCGACCCTGATGATATCCATGAGACCGGGATCATGATATAAGGAGGACATATATATGTCTGAGCGAGCAAAAAGTCTAAATGAAGCGCCTCTTTACATAAAGGTTCGCGCCGAGGATAATGTTGCGATTATCGTTAATTCCGGTGGGTTGTCTAAAGGCAGTATCTTTTCTTGTGGTCTAGAACTTAGGGAAAGCATTCCGCAAGGGCATAAAGTAGCCCTAACTGATTTAGAGCAGGATGAACCTATCGTTCGCTACGGTGAAGTTATCGGGTACGCGGATAGTCCGATCCCACAAGGTAGTTGGGTGGAGGAGAAGTTGGTAAGACTCCCCACGCCTCCTGAGTTAGATGAGCTGCCGATTGCCAATCATATACCGTTACCGCTGCCGCCGCTTGAAGGGTACACTTTTGAGGGATATCGTAACGAAGATGGCAGTGTCGGCACGAAAAATATTCTGGGAATCACTACAAGCGTTCAATGTGTTGCAGGGGTGCTTGACTATGCTGTGAAAAAGATTAAAGAACAATTGCTTCCGGGCTATCAAAATGTAGAGGATGTCGTGGCTTTAACTCATAATTATGGTTGCGGAGTTGCGATTAATGCTCCTGATGCTATCATTCCGATTCGCACCATCCAAAATATCGCGACCAATCCCAATTTTGGCGGTGAAGTTCTAGTGGTGGGGTTGGGTTGTGAGAAGTTAATACCGGAAAGATTGCTTCCGGACGGAGACTCCTCCAACATCGTATCTCTGCAAGATCATCATGGTTTTATGAGTATGATTCAGTCCATTATGAGTATGGCGGAAGAAAAATTGGTAAAGTTGAATCGACGACAGCGCGTAACTTGTCCTGTGTCCGATCTAGTAGTTGGTTTACAATGTGGAGGAAGTGATGCTTTTTCCGGGGTGACGGCGAACCCGGCGGTAGGGTTTGCCGCTGATCTGTTGGTTCAAGCTGGCGCAACGGTTCTATTCTCAGAGGTCACCGAAGTGCGGGATGCCGTTCACCTGCTAACGCCGCGCGTAATCAATCAAAAAGTGGGCCAGGCATTAATACAAGAAATGAAGTGGTACGATAATTATTTGCAAAAAGGTCAAGCGGATCGGAGTGCGAATCCGTCACCGGGAAATAAAAGAGGCGGATTGGTAAACGTGGTAGAGAAGTCACTTGGATCGATTATCAAATCGGGCAGCAGTCCCATTGTAGGCGTATTATCCCCAGGTGAAAAAGCGACTCAAAGAGGGCTCATCTATGCGGCGACACCTGCAAGCGATTTTGTTTGCGGTACTTTGCAACTAGCCTCGGGGGTAAATATGCAAGTTTTTACAACGGGTAGAGGCACACCTTATGGGTTAGCGATGGCACCAGTTATTAAAGTATCTACTCGAAATTCTTTAACGGAACAGTGGCATGATTTAATCGATGTGAATGCAGGAACGATAGCAACGGGTGAAGCAACTATTGAAGAAGTGGGCTGGGAGATTTTTCGCATGATAGTAGATGTAGCAAGCGGGAAAAAGAAGACTTGGGCAGACCACTGGGGATTGCACAATGCTTTGTGTCTGTTTAACCCAGCTCCAGTAACCTAATAGAGCCGCTCGTTTTACATGCACTAGAATCGGTGGACCTGTATCGAAGTTCAGATTGAATATAAGTAATGAATAAACGGCCCTGCTCGCTTGAAAAGCGAAAGGGTTGTTTGACATGCGTCTATCCGATTAATTATGGCAAGGACCTGGAATGCGTACTCCAGAGCATCATTGTGCCGATGTCTGCCTTATGAAGTCGGACGAAGCGAATCCATTCCCAACTTGCTGCAAGGCTTGCCGGTGATTAAAACCAATCTGCCAGAAGTGCCGAACTTTGGCTTCAACAATTCACCTCTTTATTTAGAAGCGGCTACACAAATCATTTTGGGTGAGAAACCTCTGGATTACTTTGATGAATTTGTCAAAAAGTACAGATCATTAGGTGGCAATGAAGTCATTGGTAAAGCCACAGAGTGGTATAAATCCAAAAATAAATAACAAAAAGGACGGCAGGGTTCAGTTGGCGTGCTGGGGAGGAAAGGTAAGTTCCCTGCACGCCTCTTTTTTAGAGTCACGCATAAAGGCAATTATCCTACTCAACGAAAGTGTGGTGTGATTATTTGATGAAAGAAATGAAACGCGAGGTAAGTATTTTGCTGGTTATGGCACTGTTTATCTCCTTGCTAGGTCAGTTTGGCACCGCAGCAGCCAGCACGGCTGTCGATGAATATGACACGATGAGACACTCAAGTGGAGGGAGAGTTTAATCAAATCCTTTTAATTGATTGATGTTATAAATAGGGGAGCTCAACCTTGCACTATTACAATTTTCGAGAGCCTTAGCATTGCCATAGACTGGAATAGCCCCATGAGCGGACGCAGCCCAACGTACAGCATTTGCTATGACCCGCAAAACGTCTTTATTGTGATAGGTCGGATACGCTTCATGTCCCGGCCGGAAATAAAATATCTTACCGAGACCGCGGAAAAATGTACATCCGCTGCGGAACACTTCCCCGCCTTGAAACCAACTTACAAATATAAGCTCACTGGGAGCAGGTATATCGAAAAATTCTCCATACATTTCTTCATGCTGCAGTTCAAAATACTGCCCGATGCCTTCCGTGATCGGATGAGCAGGATCGACAACCCACAATCTTTCCTTTTCGGCATCCTCTCTCCATTTTAAATCGCAGGTGGTACCCATCAATTTCCTAAATAGTTTCGATAAATGTGCCGAGTGCAGCACGATCAGTCCCATCCCCTGCAATACTCGCTTATACACCCTTTCGACAATTTCATCACTAACTTGATCATGAGCCACATGCCCCCACCAGATTAAAACATCTGTATGATTTAATACCTCTTCCGTCAAGCCATGTTCGGGTTGTTCCAATGTTGCAGTCATGATCCGGAACCCGTATGGTTTAAGACCGCCCATAATCGTTTTGTGTATCCCATTCGGATAAATGTTCGCTACCTTTGGGTCCGTCTTCTCGTGTACATACTCATTCCATATCGTTACATGAATTGGCCGTGTTTCAAAGAACAGCCTATTGCCAATTCTCGCATTTATCATTGTAATGTCCCCTTTGTTCGTCATATCCATATCACCATTTATTTATATGTGTGTTTGCCCAAAAGGGTCTCGATTTATCGCAGAATTCGATTCAAATACATAATCGGATTTCTTCATTCATACCTATTATTATTTCCATAAAGGGAGTGAGAAACTTGCGGATCCATGTCGCCCATGCAGAAGAAACCCTTATCGCCATTGCCCAGAAATATAACATCGAACTGGTTGACCTCATTCTTATCAATCCGCACATTCCAAATCCGGATCTCGGCATTGGGGGGCAAAAAGTAAATCTTCCTTCGGATTCCGCCAATCAGGCAAATTTAAATGTCCCATTTTGTTCGCCTATTGTTGAAGAAGGACGCCAGGATGACTGGATTCCGCTGACACCGCTTGAGCAAATGGCCAATACGGAATACGACGTCCTTATTGTCGGCACTGGTGCCGGCGGCGGAGCGGTTCTCTGGAGATTATGCGAAAAGTGGAAAAACAGCGGGAAGCGTATCGGCGTTGTTGAGGCAGGAGGTCTCGTGCTGCCGACACATATGAATAATGTTGCGACACTGGGCGGGGAGCGCGCGGTACGTTTTGCAGCGAGCCATAAAGTACTGTTCCCCGCAATCGAAGATCCGGTCGAATTCCCGTTAGCCAATCAGGTCCTTGCGCTTGGCGGTAAAACTATATTCTGGGGTTTGGTTTCCCCGCGCTTCCCTCCATCGGCGTTTGCCGAATGGCCGCTGTCTTACGAAGAAATTAATCCCTATTACAATATCGCCGAACAAGTCATGAATGTAGGGCCGGATTTCTTCGAAGATTCATCTGCGCAGCAAGTCTTGTTTAAACGTCTCCAGGAAAATGGATTTCCAAACGTGATCCCGTATCCATACGCCGTTTATACGAAATCGTCCAAATATGGAAAAGTTTTCTCTAACCCCTTTTTTAGTTCCATCGTGTTTCTCGCATATGCGTTAAACCTTCGCGCCTTCGATTTAGCCGTGAATGCCCGCTGCGTTCAAATTTCTCAGGATAAGGATAAAGTAACAGGGGTTACCGTAATGGATCCCGCTCTAAGATCCTATAATATCAAAGCAAAAAAGGTGGTTTTGGCGACAAGTACGCTAGAAAATCCCAGGCTGCTGCTTGCTTCCGGTATCCCGGGAAAAGCGATCGGACATTATTTGACGGACCATTCGTTCATCGTTGCCGGTGGAAAAGTAAGCCGAAAGGAATTCTCGGAGATACCCGGAATCGTAGGTTTGCTCATGCCTGCCTCGGAACACGAACCATTCCAGATTCAGATGGGAGGAGGGATAGGTAAAGAGGTTTATTTTCAGCAGTATCAAAATATCCCTTTTCAAGAGGAGTTATCCTTGCATATTTTGGGATTCGGCGAGGTTCAGCCCCGATACGAAAACAGAGTATTTCTTTCCCCGACCAAAAGAGACCGTTACGGCGTTCCGTTCATTAAAATTGATTTCTCTTACAGCAAGCGTGACTATGCGGTCATAAACCGGATGGAGGCGACTTTGAAACGATTTGCTGCGTCCGCGGGAGTTACTTTGCAAAAGGAACCAGGCCAAACTGAAATCTGTATGCGTCAACCCGGAGGAAGCATTCATGAGGCAGGCACATGCCGCATGGGTGATAACCCGCTTACTTCCGTAACCAATCGATTCGGTCAGGTGCATGGCATTTCCGGTTTATATGTAGCGGACAACAGCGTATTCCCCACGGTAAGCGGAACCAATCCTACACTGACCATCGTTGCCTTGGCGATTCGAACGGCCGATTATATCGCTTTACAGTAACATCAAGGTACTTTGGCGGAAGCGCCCAAAACGATAGTTGCGACAGTATGGCAACACCCAGACCTTCTTGTACCATGCTTAACGCCGTATTTACGTTTTTAACGACAAATCTTAATTGTAAGGTTTCGGGATGGGCGGTTGAATGAAGTTTTCTAGTGTTTATAAGACCGGAAACCCAAACAAGGGGTTCCGTTTTTTTGTTTTCTTTGAGTTATTCACTGAAAATTTTAAAAATGAGCAGCTTGCGGAAATTAAGCAAAACCACGAATGCAGTAGGGATTAACGTTGATACAAGGTCCGCGGTTACATTCATCATTTCGAAAATAGACGTCTCCATTTTAATATACTTTTTACAAACCATTGACATTCTCATAATAATTATTGGGTATGATAATAACAGAACCACAAGAAAGAAAGGTCAATACAACATGAATCTGCTTCATAAAGTTGGCCAGAAGCCGATTATTGCCGCTTTACGTAATGTGCGAGATGTTGGACAAGCAATCGAAAGTCAAGTGGACAATATCTTTTTCATGGGTGGAACGGTGAAGGAAATTATTAACGCCGTTCAGTTGGTCAAGCAAGCCGGAAAAGGTGCTTTTGTCCATGTCGATCTGATTAAGGGCTTATCCAATACCGACAAAGAAACAGTAAGCTTTATAGCAGATTACATTGGAGCGGACGGAATTGTCACGCCAAAAAGTCATCTGATCGCTGAAGCGAAAAAAGCTAATTTATTCGGAATACTTCACTTGTTTATTATTGATTCTCAAGCACTGCAAAATGGACTTAAAACAGTAGAGAATGTTTGCCCTGATGGTGTGGAGCTTATGCCTGGGGTTGTTCGTAAAACGATTGCTGCTTTTACGGATGCATATAATCATATCCCCATCATCGCGAGCGGGCTCATTCATACGAAAGAAGAGGCAGTCGAATGTCTAGAGGCTGGCGCAACTGCGCTTTCCGTCAGTGAACAAAGCTTGTGGTCATTAACTTTTCAAGATATATAAATATCCCTATTTGTTTAGAGTCGTGCCCAAGAGAAAGCTCTGAACAATAAACAGAAACTTAGCATTGCTATGTCTGTTTATTGTTGAGCTTTCTTTTTTTCTGTTCATTTCGTTTTACTGAAGAAAAACTATCTCTAAGGGGGAAGAAAATGAGTTCTGAAGCAGCTAGTCAACAGCCTTCTTATATCATTTTACTCAGCATTGACGGTATGGCGAACTTCTACTTGCAGGAACCGCAGGTTAGAATGCCGCATTTAAGATCTTTAATCAAGCAAGGTGTAGTGGCCAATGCGATGAAAAGCGTATTTCCAACGGCGACCTGGGCCATTCACTCGAGCATCGTTACCGGCACATATCCCCGTAAGCATGGGATACTAGGAAACTGGGTGATGAATCGCTCCACGAAAAGCGTCGGCGAATATTTTAGCGACAGCACGTGGGGCAAAGAAGATATTCTTCAAAGAGAGACCATTTATGACACGGCCAAACGTCTGGGATGGACAACGGCTTCCGTATGCTGGCCGGTTACCAGAGAAGCCAAATCGATTGATTATAATATTCCTGAATTTTATGATCAGGATTTATTTGAAAGCTATGCTACACCGAGTCTGTGGAAAGAGCTTAAAGAAGCTGGACTACCGGTTGAACATTACGGTTCCTGGAGCAAGGATCATGCTCGGGGGCACATGCAGGATTGGATGACGACGGAAGTTGCCAAGCATTTGATACGGAAGCATAAACCTAATCTCATGCTGCTTCATTATTTGCTTCCGGATAGCTACCAGCATGATTACGGCACCCGATCGCAAGAAGTGTACTGGTCCTTGGAGTATATCGACGAGCGTATCGGAGAAATCGTTTCGACTCTGAAAGAAGAAGGGATCTGGGAGGACACCGCTCTATGTATTGTATCCGATCATGGATTCGTCGATACCACGAAAACGGTTTTTCCAAATGTATGCTTCAAACAAAAAGGTTGGTTCGATCCGAACCGACCAGAGCAAAGCAAGGTGGCAGCGGTATCCAATGGCGGTTCCGGATACGTGTATATATTTGAAGAAGACCCCACTATGAAAGCTGAATTGAAGCAGCAAGTGAAACAAGCCTTGCAGAAAATGGAAGGGGTAGGAAGACTTTTTGAACCTCAGGATTTTGAGTGGTTGGGTTTGCCTGTAGAAGGAGAAATGGAGGATCAACGTCCCGATTTTGCTATAGAAGCTGAGATGGATTGTTTCATTCATTTTGAACACGAGGGAGATCTTGTGTTTATGCAAGGAACTAAGTTTCAAGGGATGCACGGCTATTTGCCTGATCATGACGAATTGAAATGCATCTTTGTTGCCGCAGGCAAATCGATTCCTACAGGCATGCAAATACCCGAAATTCATATCGTCGATGTAGCTCCGACACTTTTAAGTATGATGGGAGGTGATATCCTCGGGATGGACGGGCAGACCATTGATTTCAAAACTAATAGCGAAGGAGTAAGAAATGGGCAGTGTATCAATGAACAGCATGAAAGCATTTCTTTTTGATTTGGACGGATGTATCTATTATGGCGATACGCCGGCTGCCGGGGCTAAGGAGCTGTTGGAACTTCTCAAACATGAAGGGAAACGTTGTTTCTTCATTACCAATAATTCAACTCAGACGGCAAAAGAGATTGCTTCCAAAATGAGACGCATCGGCATAGAAGCCGAACCCGATGAAATTGTTACGGTAACGGACAACGCTGGTCATTACATTAAGGTGAAATTCGGCGGTTGTGTCAAGGTCAAGGTAGCGGGCAGCGAAGCATTGCAAAGCTCGGTACTTGATGCGGGACATGAACTTATTCCGATCGACAATCCGGAGCCGGCCGATGTCATCCTTGTCGGAAGAGATGTTACGTTTGATTATGACAAGCTGCAGATGATCGTCAATGATGCCTACCTAGGAACGAAAGTAATTGGGACGAATTGCGATTCGCACCATGTTGGAAGCGGAGGGAAGATTGTTCCTGAAACAGGTTCTTTAACCGCTGCGATTGAAACGATGACCGGCCAGAAGATCGAACACATCGGGAAGCCCTCGCCTTATTTGTTTGAATATGTGCTTAACCGATATGGACTTGACCCCGATCATTGCATAATGGTTGGAGATAATTTTATGACGGATATGGCTGGGGGCGTGCAAGCGGGGCTGCGTACCGTCTGGATTAATGAACACAATCAATATTTGCGAGAAAACAAGCTTGGAATTTTTCCTGATTTTATCGTTAGAAATATGGAACAGCTGTTAAATATGTATACAAAATAAAGGAGAAGATAAATATGAAATCCATGTTGAAGTTATCCGTCATTATGACATTAAGCTTATCTCTAATTGCCGGTTGTTCAAGCAGTTCTGTCGAAAGCACGAAGGACAATGCAAGTAAACCGTCTCCTGAGCAAAAAAACCAATCCATTACTTTTATCGATACCGCAGGCGGCGCAAACACGCAAAAGTTTTTTAGCGAGATGATTCCAAAAGCGTCAAACGAATTGGGAATCAAAATTAACTATGTCACAGGGGCTGGGGCTGAAATCCAGCAAAGATTAGCCGCTCAGAAAAAAGGTGATGGTGATATCGACGTGCTCTTGTTAAAGCCGGATGGCATCGGTAATATGATTCAAGCTGGAATCCCTTTTGAAACGCTTGAAAAGAACCCGAAAATCCCTAATATTTCGCTGGTTGAACCTAGTGAATTAAAAGATGCTTTAGGAATTGCGACGAACGGTAAAGCGGCTCCTTTCTGGCACGATCAATTTGGAATCTTGTATAACTCCGATAAAATCAAAAATCCTCCGAAATCTTGGGAAGAATTTTATGAAAGACGCAATGAATGGACCGGGCACATCGGAATGATCCGTTCGGACGCAAAGTCCGGCGGAGGAAGAATCATGCAGCGTGATATTCTTCTCGGTTACGGGGTAGACTTCTCCAAGCCTTTTGAAAGCATACAAAAATCAACCGAATGGACGAACGGGATTAACAAATTCAGCGAATTCTCCAAATCGTTCTTTAAGCCTTTAGCTTCTGAGCCGCCGGTATTGTTCCAGCAATTTGCCTCTGAAGATGTTTGGATTACCGAATATGCAATTGACTATACACTGTGGTCCAGAGACCAAGGATTGCTGCCTAAATCCGTGAAATCCACCTTCTTCCCAAGCGGCCATTATGGCGGTGCGGCTTATTTAGCGATACCTACTAATGCGCCCGACAGTCAAAAGGAGCTGGCTTCCAAGTTTGTGAACTGGATGCTTTCGGAAAAGACGCAAATATCGATGATGGAGAATCTGTGGATCTACATGGGAATCAATAAATACGACAACGTTCCTCAATCGGTATGGAATAACGTACCGTCATGGGACGTAGTTAAGAAATCCAGAATTCCATTGAATAATAATGAAGCTTTCACGTTCTTAAAAGAAAAAGGCATGGATTTGGTTAAGTAATTTCAGTTGGAGGTGAAGTGAAATGAGGAATCTCTCATCAGGATTCCTCATTTCCATATTAATGCTATTAAAAAAAGACAAACTGCTCACCTTATTGTTTCTATTTCCCGGGCTCGTCTTTTTCATCGGCCTCTTTATTTATCCGCTTTGCATTACTTTCATGAACAGCTTGACGATAAGAAATCATACCGGTTTTACCCTTCAGAACTATATCGATTTACTAAGCTCGGCAAAATATTGGAACGTTATCGGGATTACATTTGTTTTGGCTATTTCAACAACGATACTTTCCGTTCTTATCGCCTTGCCGCTGGCCTTAATCTTAAGGAAACGGGTAAAAGGCCATACATTCATCCGATTATTGATTTTACTGCCGTTAACGGTACTAGCGTTAATCAGTGCTCTCGGCCTGCTGATCGTCTGGGACAAGAACGGTTGGGTCAATTTGTTTCTTACGCAAGTGCTGCCATTTATCGATAAACCGTTGAAAATCAATTATACGCTTTACGGCTTGATCCTGTTCTATGCCTGGCTTTATTCTCCCCATACGATTCTGATGACATTATCATCGATAGAAGGAATCGACCGGAACGTAGAGCAAGCGGCTACGATAACCGGGGCCAAACCTTTTGAAGTATTCAGATATATTACTTTGCCTTTAAGCATGAGCGGTATTCGCTCCGGCTCGGTGATGACCTTCCTACTTGCTTTCGGCGCCTTTAATGTTCCGCTTATAGCCGGTGGAAATTACAGACCGCTGACGGTTGCGATTTATACGGAAGCGGGTGTTTTTAATAATTGGCCCAAAGCCAGCGCTCTTGCCATTATTATGGGAATTCTCGAGATTATTTTTATCTTGATTTACTTTAAATTGACTAAGAAAAGGAGCGCGGCATAAATGAATCCGATCACTCATAGCATCCGGGCCATCCGGACTGGAAAGAAAGTTGTGATTTACGCGTTCCTTTTGGGATTTGCCTTATTTATTCTTTCGCCATTTGCCGTCATCTTCGTGTCCGCTTTCGGAGAAGGCTGGTTCGGTGCCAGATGGCTGCCTCAAAAATGGACTTTGCGCTGGTTCGAGTGGGCTTTTCAAATGACAGATCTGGTTCAAGTTACGATGAATAGTATGATTATAGCAGCATTAACTATCATCATCAGTTTGTTGATTGGGATACCGACTGCTTGGGCAATAGGAAAAAGAAAGATACGCGCGAAGGAACTTCTGATCGCCCTTATTCTGCTTCCTAGAATGATACCAGAATTAACTTATGCGTTAGGGACAGCAAAAATATTTTATGCGATAGATCTGATTAACACTCATTTCGGTGTGGCGCTCGCACATTCAACGATTACCATTCCTTATGTAGTCCTAATCATGTCCGCTACTTTTGAAGCCTTGGATCAAAGGGTCATTGATGCGGGCGGGGTCTGCGGTGCGAATTGGGTTCAAAGGTTTCTTTATTTGATTCTTCCTATGTCCATGCCTGGCATCTTGGCAGCGGTAATTTTCGCCTTTGTCACCTCCTTTAATGAGTTTACTTTAAGCATGATGACGTACGGTCCGCAAACGGTTACCCTGCCGATCCAGACGTATCTTTCCATTGGCGACGGTTATAAAGAAATTGCAAGTGCCATCTCTGTAGTTCTTTTAATCCCTTCCATTCTTATTCTTGGTGTTATCGTGAAGCAAATCAAACCAGAAAATTTAAATGGAGGAGTGAAAGGTTTATGAGAGACAAGAAGGTAATGATTGAATTAAAGAATATTATGAAAAAATTTGGCAACGTAACGGTTGTGAATCAACTAAATTTAAGCATTTATGAGGGAGAAATGCTGACACTCCTCGGCTCCAGCGGCTGCGGTAAATCAACCACGTTGAACATGATTACAGGAAGTCTGACTCCAGATAGCGGAGAAATCTATATCAGAGGCAACGATTTGACGCATGTTCCGTCACACAAAAGAGAAATAGGATTGGTTTTTCAAAATTTCGCCCTTTTCCCACATATGACCGTTTTTGAAATCGTAGAATTCCCGCTTAAAATTCGAAAAGAAAATAAAAAAGATCGAAAAGCCAAAGTGATGGAGATGCTGCGGCTTGTTCAATTAGATCATTTAGCTGAACGATATCCGCGAGAATTATCAGGGGGACAGCAGCAGAGAGTGGGATTAGCAAGGGCATTAATTTATCAACCTAAGGTCGTGTTATTTGATGAACCTCTTTCGAATTTGGACGCTAAATTGAGAGAAGAATTACGATTTGAAATTATGAATTTAAAAGATAAATTAAAATTTACTTCGATTTATGTCACCCACGATCAGGAAGAGGCGCTTACATTGTCGGATCGAATTGCCGTGATGAAGAACGGAGTCATTCAGCAATTAGGGACGCCTCATGACATATATAATGAACCGCAAACACCTTTCGTAGCAGACTTTGTTGGTATATCTAATAAAATTGTCGGACAGTGTGTGGACAAAGATAACGGGTATGCAATCATTCAAAGTGATGGTTTTCAACTAAGAGGCTTAGTCAAACATAATGAAATCCAAATTGGGGACAAAGTAATCATATTTATTAGGCCTGAGGATATTCAAATCGGTAATGAATTCTCCACCAATGAAAATACACTTCAAGGGGAAGTCCGGAATATTGTATTTTCAGGAGAAAGAAAAGAGTGTATGGTTAGCGTTGCAGATGGGGAAACCATACGATTGTATATGAATAAAAAATCCGATGTTGCCGTTGGACAACGGTTAATTGTACATCTTCCGAGCGACAGCTGTAAAATTTTAAAGCATGAAGAAATGGGAGTTTAGAACAAACAAAGAGGATTATTTTGGTAAATAGCCCACACAAAAAGCACCGCGATTCTCGCGATGCTTTTTGTGTGGGCTGTAATGCTAAACGCTTCTCACTCCAGCATAGTCCTACCTCTCAAGCGATCAAAGGCATCAATAAATATCCGTTTTGCCTCCATAATCGTTAGTCTTGCTGGCTTGTATTTGCTGATCCAACAAATCTTCTAATAATTCCACAAGAAAAGAATAACCTCGTGAAACTGCATGATCCAATGTATGCGTGAGCATGGAGAGCACGACCTCATACATATCGGATGAAAAGGCTGACATACAGAAATATATGACACCAAGATCATAACGCAGTCTGTTTATTTTAATGCTAATCTTCCTGATAATGAAGGTACGCCAAATAGAATCAGGAGGTTTAGCATGACTGACAAAACAAGCAAGGCAAGAATCCTGCGTACGGCAGCGGCTTTTGTTGCAGGCACAGCCATTGTTATGACTACGGCTTGTGACAGCAGCCCGGACATCAAGATGATGGACCAGATTCAGATGGGCTCTCAGCTCAAAGTGCTGTCCACGGATAAAGCATCCTATAAGCCGGGTGAAGACGTTCATTTCAATTTAACCTTACAGGATGGAACGGCTGCAGGCGGCTCGTTTCATATCCGTTATAAGCATATGGATCAAATTATCGGACAAGAAACGAAGACGGCAAAAAGCGACAAGCTGTCTTGGAGCTGGAAGCCGCCGGAGGTCGACAATGAAGGCTATATGGCCGAAGTGGTGCTTGAAAAAGAAGGCATGTTTATCGGCCACATGAACATCGCCGTGGACGTTTCCTCCGACTGGGGGAAGTTTCCCCGTTACGGCTATTTGGCGGACTTCGCCGCTATGAGTCAAGAAGAAATGTCATCTGTAATCGACCGTTTGAACCGGTTTCATATCAACGGGATTCAGTTTTACGATTGGCAGTTTAAGCACCATGAACCTGTTCCTTACGATGGGACCAAGCCTGCTGGGCAGTGGAAGGATATTGCTAATCGTCCCGTGAATTTCAGTACAGTGAAAAACTATATTGATCTTGTTCACAATCACGGCATGAAAGCCATGAGCTACAATTTGCTGTTTGGAGCATATGACGATGCGGAACAGGACGGAGTGAAGAAGGAATGGGGATTATATAAGGATTCGCAGCACAATGACCAGGACAAACATATGCTGCCCAAAGATTGGGCCAGCGACATTTTCTTGTACGACCCATCCAATCCGTATTGGCAGTCGTATTTAGTGGACAAGGAAAAAAAGGCATTTGAATCGCTCCCTTTTGACGGCTGGCAGGTTGACCAGTTAGGTGAACGCGGACCGCTCTGGACATACGATGGCAAAAGCGTCAATCTGGCTGCGACTTTCCCGGAATTTCTCAAGAAAGCCAAAGAGAAGCTGAATATCGATTATGTCATGAATGCGGTCGGTCAATACGGCCAGGGTTACATCGCCCGTCAAGCGCCCGTCAAGTTCCTTTATACCGAAGTATGGAAGGATCATCCGGGCTACCAACAGTTGAAAGAAGTGATCGATCAGAACGGGAAGCTCAGCGAGAACCGGCTGAACACGGTTCTGGCCGCTTATATGAACTATCAATTCTCCAATAATCCAGGACAATTCAACACGCCTGGCATTCTGTTCACGGATGCAGTGATTTTTGCCTCAGGCGGCTCCCATCTGGAGCTCGGAGAGAATATGCTGTCCAAAGAATATTTTCCGCACAAAAACCTTGAAATTTCGCCAGTCTTGGATAACAAGCTCTTAGTCTATTACGATTTTTTGGTAGCCTATCAAAATCTGCTTCGGGACAAGCCTGATGAATCAGCTTTGCGTGCAGAAGGAACCGATAGCTTGGCTATATCCGATCATGCGGAGAAGGGTAAAGTATGGAGCTTTGCTAAACAGAAGGACGGGAAAGACATTCTTCACTTCATTAACTTCACAGACGCTTCCACGATGGACTGGAACGACACCAACGGCACGCAGACAGAACCGGCCGAAAAGCAAAACGTCATGGTGTCGGTGAAGACAGATAAACCGGTTGCAAAAATATGGTTCGCTTCACCAGACTATTACGGCGGGTCAGCGATCCCTGTGGATTTCCAGCAGCAGGACGGGAAGCTTGAATTAAAGCTGCCCAAGCTGAAATATTGGGATATGGTGGTTATCGAATATAAGGAAGGATAGATCAGGCAATGAAAATGAACAAGAATGGATTGACCTAAAACAAGCTTGCTATTCCTCTTTCGAGGGAACGGCAAGCTTGTTTTTTGTTGTGAAAAATGGTTTGAAGCGAAAGATAATTAAGGATTACATAGTCTTTTTATTATTGAATGTTTACTTTATGTTTCTCGTTTACAGGGATTTTGACATAAAGAACTTTTTCAGCAGCATCGAAATAGTAACCTGTCTGTTGTTTGTTCAGTTCTTCCGCGCTGCCGACTTTATCGTATTTGTTGTTTCCGGCTTGTACTTTCTTCGGATCTTCGGCATCATGCAGCTTTAGCGTGTAGGACTTAATATCGGATGCGAACTTTTGAGTCTTTTTGTCCTGCTCGAATTCGATATGATTGCCTTTCTTTTCTACCTTGAAGTTGGTTACATTGTATTCGCCTTTTTCGTAATCCAATGTACTAGCATCGTCCTCGTAGAAGCTGTAGCTTGCTTCTTTGTCCAAGTAAGTGTCAAGAATCAAGTTCTCCAGTTTCTTCTCACCCGTATACTGCTCAACTTCCTGACGAGGGATAATGGTATCTTTCTTCACAAAGATGGGCAGCGTACCAAGATCGGCATTTACTGTAATTGTTTGATTGCCGTCAAACTCTTTACCAGTCCAGTAGTCAACCCACTTCTCGCCAGCAGGCAGGTATACTTGACGGCTTGTTTGTCCTTGCGTTACAACAGGAGCCAGCATCAAGGAATCGCCAAACATGAATTGATCCTCGATATTGTACGTGTTCTTATCGTTCTGGAATTGGTATACAAGCGGCTGTTGAACCGGCTGTCCGTTGTCTGCAGATTTCTTGAATTGGTTGTACAGGTAAGGCATCAGCTCATAACGCATGGAAATGTATTTGCGGCTGATGTCTTCGACATCTTTACCGAATTGCCAAGGCTCTTGACCTTTCACAGTACCGTTCTTCGCGCTGCTGTCATAGTGATCGCGGGCAAATGGAAGGAAGGCGCCGACTTCAATCCAACGGGCAAATAATTCAGGTGTCGTGAATTCATCTTGTTTGGCAAATCCGCCGATGTCGTTGCCCACGAACGGAACGCCGGACAAGCCGATATTGGAGTTCATCGGGATCGACATTTGCAGATGCTCCCAATTACTTACGTTATCTCCGGTCCAAAGTGCCGCATAACGCTGCGTACCAGCATACATGTCACGCGTCAAGACGAACGGACGAGTATTCGGCTTATTCTTCAAGAAGCCGTTGTAAGTCGCATCCGCTTCATCGTGTCCATACAGATTGTGATATTCCGTATGTAGCAAGTCGTTTCCTTTGTCCCCTTCAAACTTAACATCAAGCGGCATTGTGTGGTACGGACCGTCAAATACGGCAGGTTCGTTCATATCGTTCCAAATGCCGTCGATGCCTGCGTTAAACAAGGAAGAAAGGCTGTTGCCCCACCAGTCGCGAACGTCCTTCTTATGGAAATTCGGGAATGCGGAAGGTCCTGGCCATACAGCTCCAATGAAGGTAGAGCCATCAGGATTTTTCGCCCAGAAATTTCCTTTTGTTCCTTCTTGATAGACGCTGTAGTTCTCGTCTTGCTTGACTGCAGGGTCATTGATGGCAATGGCGTGGAAACCGTTGTTTTTCAAAGTGCTAAGCGCTTTTTTGAATTTTTCATCCCAAGTGAATACACGGTAGCCGTCCATATAGTCAATGTCAAAGTGCATCGTATCCAAAGGAATCTTTTTCTCGCGGTACGTATTTGCTACATTGACGATATCATCGGCCGAGTATCCCCATTTACTTTGATGGAAGCCTAAGGACCATTGCGGAGGCATCGTGATTTTACCGGTAAGCTCGGTGTATTTATCGATTACGTCGCCGATTTTCGGTCCGTTGATGAAGTAATACGTCAATTTACCGCCGTTGGCATAGAAGTAGTAGTAGTCGTCCTTCTCGCTTGCCATTTCGTAGTAAGAGCGGTTTGTATTATCGAAGAAAATACCATAAGCTTTTTGATCTTTCAGCCCGATGAAGAAAGGGATCGTTGTATATAAATATTTGGTGTTTTTGTTATAAGAGTAAGCGTCCGTGTTCCACATGCCGATGCTTTTGCCGCGTTTGTTCAGTCCGCCGGACTGCTCGCCGAAGCCATAGAAGTTTTCGTTCTTGTCTGTTTTCTTGAACACGTAAGGCTTGCCGTTTTCATAGCCTACGCCTTGCTCGGCGTCTTCGTTGATGACATTGCCTTGCTTGTCCAAAAATTTGATGCCGAACTTATCTTTGCGAATTTGTACGGTAAGCTCGTCGGTCGAGAGGATGTACTCGTCCTTCGTTTCTTCTGTTTTAAAGCGCGGTGTATCCCAATCCTTCTTGGCGATTCCCGGGGAATTATATTCGTCTTCGCCTTTTTTCAAGACGGACACTTTCGCGATATCCTTATCGAGCAGGTGAACATAGCCTACATACTCACCTAAGTTGATTTTGACACCATTTTCTAATTTTTCTACAGATTGAACAGATAATGGCTTCAAGTTCTCTTTATTTAAAGGCGTGTCCGCTTCAGGCTGCGTTTCCGCAAACGCAGTGGTTGGAGGGATTACATTGCTAACGACAGTTCCTGTCAGCAAGCTAAAGCATATCGCAACTTGTGCTAACTTCTTAGAATTATTTAACATCTTGAATTTTTTAATCATTTAATTCACTCCCAGACATTTTTTTTGTGAGCAGCATTACTTTGTGAGCATTACATGAATGACATTGTCTGTTGTGCAAAATATTCGAAGCATATCGAGATTTTGGGTCCCAACAGTCAAGTCGTTTGCGCCGTTGATCTCATCCAACGCACAAACTTAAGACAGACTTCACATCAACCAATCCTTATTCATTGAATGGTTCCTCAGCTTCTCTCCCCTCGTCGATAAGTGGTGAAGCCCCGAATTTTTCGGAGCACACTTAAAAACTAACAGCAAAACGATGGTTGGATCAATGGAGAATAATGACTAGTGTTTATCGAATTATGTCGAAACTTACCTAATGATGTTTAGTGGGAAGCGAGGGAAATGTTTGTGGAAATAGGTTTGAAAGTGAGAAAAGGAGCGGTACGCTTGAGCTTTGACAGGTTTTTAGGTTGCTAAATCACTGCATTTGAAGATCGCTTATTTATCCATTTAGTAGCCAGATAGTTGGACTTATTTGGCAAAATGCAGTTCAGGGGAACTATAGGACTATCGTCTTATGAGTGATTATGGTAGTAACGGTCAACCGCTTATATTTCTATGAAGTAGTTAAATTAAATGCTATCAGAGCAATAATTTACAAATTAATGTAACTAATGAAAATAAAGGACTTTAAATTTCGACATAAACGATTAAACATGTGGGTGGTTAATATTTGGCAATTGTCATTAAAAAAGACACTTTCCTTATTGTATGCGTTTTCAAAGTGTTGTTCCCAACATCCGACATTGGTTTTATGCGCCTAATCATTATACAATTGGTAAATAAGATTCCTGAGGTGGGGGGGCGCTATGTCTCGAATATATCTTTTATTTAACCGTTTTTCTGCCAAAATCATTCTGGCTTTTCTGCTCGTGATTCTGATCCCGACTCTATTTACAAGCGTATTCTTCTACTTTGCTTCAGATTCCATACTAAAGAAGAACGTACGGGAGTCTACCGTCCAAATCGCCAAAAAGACAGCAGATTCACTCTCGTCCATATTAAACGTTGGGAGCGATACCTCAGACTTCATTTATAGCGATCTAAATATTCAGCACGCGGCACTGCATGTAAATAGCAGTAATTCGGAAGAGCAGAGCCGAATGTTTCAATATATGAATACGATGCTGAATAATATTGTATATTCGAATTCTTTCGTCAAAATTGTTTATGTGCTCAAAGAGGATGGGAGCGGGTGGGGAAGCGGCACCTTTTCCGATAGAAAAGTGAAGCGGATGCAGCTATCCAGCCAGAGTTGGGTGAAGGAAGCCAACAGCAAAAACGGCGAATTAGTGTGGCAGGGGATTCAATACGACCTTTTCAGCGGCGGTGGTGTCAATACGGACCTGGTTCTTCCTGTTGGCAGAGTGTTAAAGGATTTTAATTCGTTAAACAATATCGGGTTGATTCAAGTGAATTTGAACGGACGCGCGATACTAAATACGATTGAGGAGTTGAAGCTTGGAGAGACAGGTAAATTCTTCGTCGTGGATGCCGAGGGTAGGGTCATGATTGATCCCGATCTAAGATTGATCAACAAGAAAGTGGAGAATCCCGATTTGTACGGAAACATCGTCAACCATGATCGTGCGGAATTTGAGTTTCGTATAAAAGGAGTGTCGTATTACGGGGTCAAGCAGCTTCTTAGCAATGGTTGGATGATCGTAGGCACTGTTCCGATACATGAGATTACAGGTCCTTTGGACAAGTTTCAAACCTGGATTTTGCTTTCTTCCACTGTCTTCGCTCTGCTCGCAATTGGCATCGGTCTTTTCATCGCCAGCAGAGTGACGAGGCCAATCAATCAGCTGATCCGCGTTATGCAGCTCGTACAAGATGGGGATTTGAAAGTAAGGACTGAGGTTCACTCCTCCGATGAAATTGGCCTTTTAAGCAAACAGTTCAATAAGATGCTTCATGAAATTGAAAACTTGATGCAGCGGGTAGAAGATGAGCAGAGTCAGAAACATGATGCTGAGCTTCGCGCAGTCATACACCGTGTTCATCCGCACTTCCTGTATAATACGCTAAGCACCCTGAGGCTGTTGATCCGCTCGAATCAAAATAAACGTGCTTATCAAGGCCTGTCGGCGCTAACCCGGCTGTTGGAAGCGAATATGGCGAAAAGCGGGAATATGGTTACTGTGGAGGAGGAGCTGGACATCATCCACAAATATCTGGTTATTCTTGAGCTCCGCTACCAGAAGAAATTTAACCTGAAGCTGGATGTTGAGCCGGGAGCTGAGAAAATAATCATCCCCCGCATGCTCCTGCAGCCCTTGGTGGAAAACGCTATTTTCCATGGGATTGTCCCGAAAAATACGGACGGAGAAGTCTTCATTAAGGTTTATCAAACGGAGGAAATGGTTGGATTTATCGTGAAGGATGATGGTCTCGGTATTGATAAAGAGAAGCTGAAGGGGCTAAACGATCCTGAATCCTCTATTGCCAGCGGAGAAATCGGCATTGGCCTGCGACACATACATGACTCATTAAGGCTTCATTATGCCAATCAGTCGGAATGGTCCGTAACAACCGAACCGGATCAGGGAGCTACCATCCGGATCGTGCTCCACAAACCTCATAGAAACTTGGGAGAAGGAGGGGTATGATGTACCGAGTACTTATTGTCGATGACGAACCGGTGATCCGCAACGGCATTCATTCTTTTATTGATTGGCAGCATGAAGGGATGTCGGCGGAAGACGATTGCGCCAATGGAGTAGAAGCGCTGGCTGCCTTGGAGAGCCGTTCCATAGATATACTTATAACGGATATCAAGATGCCTCTGATGAACGGCATTCAACTTATGGAGCAGGCCATACAGCTCTACCCGTCGCTTAAGGTGATTTTGATCAGCAGTTATAATGATTTCGAATATGTGAGAGAGGGTCTTAAACTCGGCGCAGTCGATTATTTGTTAAAGCCAACCATGGAACCGGAAGACCTGCTCGCTGTGCTCAAACGGTGTATAGCCATGCTTGAGGAGGAGAGAAGGAAGGAGTCCGAGCTGAATCAATATCAGCAAGGGGCGATCTACCGTGAGCGAAAAAGCCTCGAACATGAGCTGAAAAAGCTGATCGTCCAAGAACATGCCACTTTAACGGAAGCCGATTGGGTTCCCTCATGGCTGCAGGAACGATACGCCTGCATGTATGTCCTGCTGGATAGTGCAGATGAATGGAGAGAAAATCGCGGCTATCTGTATGTGCAGCTGCTTCTTGAGGAACTGCAGGAGATGTTTTATATGCACGTGCAGGAAGGAGTCGCATTGCTAATGTCCGAAAGCAGTATGTTTCTCATACTGCCGGATCATGATGGAGGAGCTGAGCAGCTCCTCCATCAGTGGAGGGCGGTACTGGAAACCAAATGCGGACTCTCCGCTTCGACCGGGTTCACAATCGAACATGGCATCCGCAGACTGCTCCATGGCTTTGCCAACAGCCGAGCTGCTTGCCAGAGGCGGTTTTTCGAAGGTCTGGGCGGCCTGTATATGACAAGCGGACTGGACAGTGAGCGAACAACACAACCTGCAATAGATGTTATCCAGGATTGGACCCCTTTTATTGAAAGCATTCGTAATGGCGATCCGAGCACCTCGTTGATTGAATGTGCGCTTGAGCGCTGGAGAAGCGGTTTTCTGGATCCGGAGCAAGTGAAAAATGAGGCATGCCAACTTCTCTCGTGCGTTTATCATCTTCAGGCCGACGCGGGAACACTGCTTCCAGAACGGCTTGATTTGCTGCAGCGGGCTGAGACATTGGAACAATTATCAGCCCATTTGATCGGCCAGCTGGAGGAAACCCACAAGCCTGTCCTTCCGAACTTGACGGACAAAGGCTACGGAGGGCAGTTAATTATGAAGGCGCTCGAATATTTGGCTGAGCATTATACCGAGAATTTAACACTGCAGGGTGTGGCGGATATCGTTCACCTGAGCAAGAGTTATTTCAGTATTCTGTTCAAAAAGCAAACCGGCCGCAACTTTATCGATTATTTAATTGAGCTGAGAATACGGGAAGCCAAGCGGATATTAGCGCAAAAAGACAGTAAAGTATACGACGTAGCCGATTCCTCAGGTTTTAACGATGTGAAATATTTCAGTAAGGTGTTCAAGAAATTGACCGGATTAACGCCTTTGCAATATAGAGAAAAGCATCAGGTGTCAGAATCGTATTTCGAATCATAGGAGGGGGAGCTCTATCTTGAAGTGGCGATGGTTATCCCATTTACTGGTTATTGGTTTAGCATCAGGCTGCGGCAATCAATCCGTCATCTCCGATCCGAAGGAAGTCCAAACACTGCATAGGCACGAAGTGCCCGAGATTGCATTTTGGCATACGTATAGCGACGAAGAAACCAGACTGCTTGAGCAAGAGCTGATCCCGTCTTTTGAGCGGGACAACCCGAACATTCGGGTCAAGCCGGTACGCGTAGCGAACAATAACGAATTGAAAAATGCCCTGATCGCGCGGGCATCCTCCAACCGGGGGCCGGATGTGGTACGGATGGATATCGCCTGGGTACCAGAGTTCTCCCAAGATAGCCTGCTTGAACCGTTAAACCAACTGAGCGGTTTCGAGGAAATTAGTGCAAAGTCCCGCCGGCAATCTATGATCGTGGGCCTTTATCATAATCAATATTACTCGCTGCCGTTGAATGTGAATACGAAAGCAGCCATCTTTAACCGCGATCTTCTAAAGCGGGCGGGCTATTCCGAGCCACCGCAAACCATGGAGGAAATTGTGAATCTGGCTAGGAGCAATCACTACACCATCGGTCTCGGCGGTTGGGACGGCTGGAGCACGCTTCCATATATTTATAGTCTCGGAGGAGCTATTACGGACGGAGATTATAAGAAGGCCTCGGGGTTCTTGAATGGAGAGGGAACCATCCGGGCGGTGGAGCAATTGACCGCTCTGTACAAGGAGAAAATTATTGATCTCTCTGTGGTGACAGGCGGAGGCGACAATTGGGGCGGCGTGCAGAACGGAAACATTCTGATGACGGATGAAGGCCCCTGGTTCTACAGTATATTGAATGATGTGGAGATGGATCGGGCTCTTAATCTGACGATGGCTGTTCCTTTTCCAAACGGCAGCGGCCCTTCTTCCATTATAAGCGGCGAGAACATGGTTATTATGAGAGGAAGTAAGCAGCGGAATGAAGCTTGGGCTTTTATGAAATGGATGACGGGCAAGGAAGCGCAGCTGATCATGTCTCGCACCGGATTGATTCCGACCAATATGGATGCGGCGAAAGAATTGACGGTTAATAAGGATTCCTTCATTTATCCGTATATCGTGGCTCTGGATCATGCCTTTTTGCGGCCTCCGGTCAAGAATTGGAGTAAAATTAACGAAGTCTATACCCTATATTTGCGTAAAATATTTTTGGGTGAACTGCCTGCCAAGGATGGCTTGGACCGCGCCGCGGTCGAAATCGACATTCTGTTAGCCGAATCTGATTCGGGAAATAAGGAATGATCGGCATCGCGAATTTCGGATACACTAGCACAATGAAAAAGGGAAACAACAGGAGATGGATTCCTGTTATTTCCCTTTTTTAATTCCATTTTACAGAGGGGGAGATAAGATTCCTGAAGCAGAACCAAGCATTTACGGTGAAGAAATATCATTAAAATATTCCCCTCGCTTCAGGGTATCGACAAACTGCTGAAGCCATTCGTAATAGGTTTGCCCATGCCGAAGCTTATATAAATCTTGAAGAGCAAGATTACGCTCCTGGTCTGTTATATGTTCGTCAAGAATCAATTCTGTCAATTCAGGAAGAGCTTTACTTATGGCTTCTGTCATTACATTGATTTCACGCTGGAGCTTGAGCGTGAAGAAGTTTTGAAACGCAAGAAAAAAATCGACCTCAGCAGCATACAGTTCTTTTCGCTCCTGCTTTTCCTCCAACTTTTTGACCATTTGGGATTCTACCAATGATCTAACCGCATAGCTCATGTTGCTTTTACTCATATTCATTCGAATTTTCATTTCATCGAGAGTCATCGGTCGATTTTCAAAGAACATAATCCCGTACAATTGACCGGATGAATGAGTTGCTCCGTACAAATCCATCGTTTCTGCAATAGCATCAATGATGTCTTGTCTGATACGCACCCTTTGTTCTGATGCGTGATTTTCTTCTTTTTGAGACATTAGAATTTTCACTTCCCTATTTGATAGGCTGAAAGATTCAATAGATTTTGTTTGAATTACTCCTATTATAGCAAAAAAACACTTGTTTAAGACTAGGTTTATGCATTTACATAATCTTTACGCTGAGTTAACGGTCGTTTGACACAAAAGAGATATTCCTATTGTACAATAAATATTGTATTGATCGAATATATGGAAATAATTCGCAATAATATCTTATTAATTCAATATTTATTGAATTTATAAGATCTGCTTTTCGGTTTAGTTAGTGCGTATAGAATCATCTCAAAATTATGATATCGGGAAAAGGGGATTAACAATGAAAACGAAATGGAAATCACTTACGTCTATGTTACTTATTACTGGTTTATTGGCAGGATGCGGCACAGCAAAGCCGGAAAGATCAGCTCAAAACAGCAGCCAACCGAGTCCGGCAACAACAGCTGCTGCAAGCAAACCGGCAGAAATCACCGTATATTCCGCAATGGAAGAAGAACAAATTAAAACCTATCTTACTTCATTTAAGTCTCAGAATCCTACGATTAAAGTGAACATTGTTCGCGATTCAACAGGGATCATGACAGCCAAGTTAATTGCAGAGAAAGAAAATCCTCAAGCCGACGTCATCTGGGGATTGGCAGCAACAAGCTTGCTTGTTATGGATGATCAGAAAATATTGGAGCCTTATGCGCCTAAAGGTGTCGATCAAGTGCTCCCTGAATTTAAAGATAAATCGAGCGTTCCCAAATGGGTCGGAATTGACATCTGGGAGACTGCCATCATTGTCAACAAGGTGGAGATGGAAAAGCGTCACCTGGCCATTCCCCAATCTTACGAGGATCTGGCTAAACCGGAATACAAAGGATTAATCGCTATGCCAAATCCTGCATCCTCAGGTACGGGATACTTAACCGTTAATGCTCTTATGCAACTGTACGGCAAGGATAAAGCGTGGACTTTTATGGACAAGCTGCATGAAAACATGATGGTGTATACCCATTCTGGATCCAAACCGGCGAAAATGGCAGCTTCAGGAGAAGTTCCGATCGGTATCTCTTATGGATACAGCGGCATCCTGGAGAAGAAAAAAGGATCCCCGATTGAAGTCATTTTCCCTAAAGAAGGATCAGGCTGGGATATGGAAGCAAATGCATTAGTGAAAAAGAAAGACATTAAGCCGGAAGCGAAGTTGTTCTTGGATTGGGCGATTAGCGCTGAGCCGATGAAGGAATACAATAAAAACTACGCTATCTTAAGTATTAAACAAGAAGGAAACAAAATTCCTGATGGCTACAGTAAAGATCCGGTATCGCAATTGACCAAGTTGGATTTGTACCAAGCTGCTAGAGACCGTGAATCTGTGCTGGCAGATTGGGCAAAGAAATACGATTCCAAATCGGAGCCGAAAAAGTAGACGGTGGATTACTGCGGGATGCCGATGTTGGCATCCTTCCCATTTTTGGGAATTTATTTGGGGAAATTAATAAAAAAGGGGCATTTGTTATGAAGCAAGGATATTTATCGCTGCGCAACCTTTCCAAGCACTTTGGGAAGCAAACTGCACTGCAGGAAATAAATTTAGATATTCATCAACATGAATTCATCTGTCTGTTGGGGCCAAGCGGATGCGGTAAAACAACATTGCTGCGCATCCTTGCGGGTCTGGAAAAAGCGGATGGGGGCCATTTGACCATTGGGGGAAAAGATATCACCTCTGTACCGGCTGGCAAACGGAACTTCGGCATGATGTTTCAATCGTATGCTCTATTTCCTAATCTATCTGTTTCGGAGAATATTGCGTACGGACTTCGCAATCGGTTAACCAAGTCCCAAATCGAAGATCGCGTGGACGAGCTGCTAGGATTAGTGGAGTTAGAGGAACAGCGCCATAAAGTACCCTCACAATTATCAGGAGGCCAACAGCAGCGGGTAGCTCTTGCGCGAGCGCTCGCATTTTCACCGGATTGTTTGTTGCTGGATGAGCCATTATCCGCACTCGACGCTAAGGTGCGCGTCAAGCTGCGACGTGAAATCTGCCGTCTGCACAGGCAATTTGGGATGACGACAATTATGGTGACGCACGATCAGGAGGAAGCTTTAACTATGGCTGATCGCATTGTAGTTATGAACCAATCACGAATCGTTCAAATCGGCACCCCGAATGAAGTGTATGAACGTCCGAATAGTCCCTTTGTTGCCGATTTTATTGGAGCAGTCAGCTTTATCGAACCGAATAACGGAAAACAAGGGAACCCTATACTAGCTATCCGTCCAGAGCATGTTCAAATGGTTCGGGAAGGTCATGAGAAAGGCAGACAGGGAATCGTACGGGAAATTGAATATCGAGGGACACATTACCGCATGGTTCTAGAATTATTGGATCATCAGGATTCTCCGCTTATTCAATTTCTTACCGTTGATCTGACAACGCAAGCTATGGTGACTTTTAACATCAAACTAAAACAGAAGGTAACATTTAACTTACTGCCTGAACACGTCATCCGGTTTGATAAGGTATCCGATATAGCGGTTGGGTGAGGAGGTGAATGGCATGGATACGTGGTTAAAACGAATACGACCGAATGCTAACGAATGGAGTCAAAACAGTTTCATTTTAATAATGACACTCGCCTTAATTTTTACGATCCTAATGCCGCTTGGTGAACTCTTGATCAAAGCCGTTAGCAATCAAGATGGAAATTTTATTGGACTCGCTAATTTTGCCAAATATTTTTCTACACCGACGCTAGTAACTTCATTATGGAATTCCATTAAGGTTTCATTGATTACAACCGTAGTCGCTGTGACACTCGGATTCGGATTTGCTTATGCGCTTGAGAGAAGCGGAATCCGAGGGAAATGGTTTTTTCGTTCCGTAGCGCTGCTTCCGCTTTTTGCTCCTTCGATGCTGCACGGATTAGCATTAATCTATTTGTTTGGCAATCAAGGACTTATTTCAACTGGGTTCTTCGGTCTGCTGCCTGAATTTCGAATTGAGCTTTACGGGCAGAACGGGATTGTTCTATCTGAAATTTTATATACCTTTCCACAAGCATTTCTCATCCTCTCGGTTGCTTTTGCGAGTTCGGATTATCGATTATATGAAGCAGCAGAGACGCTTGGTGCGTCAAAATGGCGTACTTTTTGGACGGTAACCGTACCAGGTAGCAAGTTTGCGCTCATTAGCACGGTTTTTGTTTGTTTTGTCCTGACGTTTACTGACTTTGGAGCACCTAAGGTTGTAGGAGGACAATACAATGTTCTTGCGACCGATTTGTTCAAGCAAGTGATTGGTCAACAGAATATGCAAATGGGGGCCGCCGTCGGTGTGCTGTTGTTAATTCCGGCCGTGATTTCGTTTGTCATAGACCGAATTTCCCAGCGGAAACAGAGCGGGTGGCTTAGCGCAAAATCAATGCCATATCGAATTGAAGCAAACAAGCTGCGCGACGTCCTATTATTCATTCTTTGTTCGGTTGTATCAGCTGCCATTCTAAGCATTATTCTTGTGGCTCTCTATGGATCAATAGTGAAAGTATGGCCTTATAACTTACAGTTCTCTTTTTCCCATTACGATGGTTTTCTTGACGGGGCGGGACCGTTTGTGAACAGTTTGATTATTTCGGCTGGTGTTGCGCTGATTGGCAGTGTAGTGACATTTCTATTTGCCTATCTCATTGAAAAATCTCGCGGTTATGCATTATTACGCAATGCGGCTTATTTTCTGTCCATGCTGCCGCTTGCATTGCCAGGATTGGTACTAGGTCTCATCTATGTATTCTTCTTTAATAATCCGAACCAACCCTTACATGGGCTATATGGGACGATATGGATCATGATTATATGTAATATTGTACATTTTTATTCGGTTTCATTTTTAACGATGACCTCGGCGCTTAAAAAGCTGGATAGCGAGTTCGAAGCCGCATCAGAAACGATGAATGTACCCTGGTATAGGACAGTTGTCAGGGTAACGCTGCCCATGTCATTGCCGTGTATTTTGGAGATTTGTATGTATTATTTTATCAACAGTATGGTGACGGTGTCGGCAATCATCTTTTTGTATGCGCCAGACTTGAAACCCGCTGCCGTGGCGATTGTTAACATGGAGGACTCAGGTGATATCGCTCAGGCGGCAGCCATGTCGCTGCTAATCATACTGGCTAACCTGATTATGCGAACAGTTGTAATGTTATTGTCCGGAAGGATGCGTCGGCGAACGGAAGCATTATTGGTTAGGAAAGATAGTTAGTTTTCACCTACATGAGGACCTCGGGAGCGATGGGAATGCCAAAATTGATGATTAACAAGAGAAGTTATTCTGTAAAGGGGGTTTTATTTGATAAGGATGGCACACTACTCGATTTTATAAGTCTTTGGGGATATTGGAGCGAGTCGTTATACCGGAATTATTCAAGTAAAGTCTTGGCTGTTGCAACGGATGGGGTCATTGATCCCATCTCGGATTTGTGGGGAACGGTTCATGACGCCGCCGGGCATATGACTGATTATAGTAGAAACGGTCCACTCGCCATGGGATCGATTGGCGATTTGCTTGCTATATTAGCATGGCAAGGCTACCGGCGAGGACTCCCTTGGAGTGAATCCATGCGGATAGCAAGGGATAGTAAGCGTTTGGCGGATGAAGAAATGGAACAGGTTCGCCCCGTTTATCCGCTTCCGGGAGTTATAGACTTTCTGAAGCAATGCCATGATCAAGGAATGCCTATGGGCATTGTAACGGCTGATGAGACGGCGGATGCGGAAAAACATTTGCAGTGGTTGGGCATTCGGCAATTTTTTAAAGTTATTGTCGGGAACGATCTGGTGAAACAGGGAAAGCCTTTTCCCGAAATGGTACATAAGGCTTGCTTAGAGCTTGGATTAGCACCCAATCAAGTGGCCTTGATTGGGGATACCAACAGCGACATGCAGATGGGGAAATCTGCAGGGGTTGCAGCCACTATAGGGGTAATGATGAATCATGCTGCAAGGTCTGGCGATTGCTGGCTCAATGACGCGAGTGTGCTCATCTCTTCGTACGCTGAACTTCACTTGGAGGAATCCACAGATGAAGGGTGAGAGTGGTTTGGGATGGATCCTTTTAATACTTGCCATTCTCTTTGAATTATCGGGGACGACGTCAATGAAGCTATCCGAAGGTTTTACCCGATTTTGGCCATCTATATTGATGTTTGTTTTATACGGCTGCAGTTTTACCCTGCTTAACTTTGCTCTGACCTACATTGAAGTTGGAGTTGCTTACGCGATTTGGTCAGGCGTCGGTATTGTTCTAATTACACTGGTAGGATTTGTGCTTTTCAAGGAATCATTCAATATAACCCAATTAGCTTGGATGGTACTCATCGTTGTTGGTGTTATCGGCTTGAAGTTAAGCAGTAAGGTTCATTGATATGACGGATTGCAGCCTCATGTTTACAATAAATAAACCCGCATTTTACATGTAATTAACCTATAGATCGCAATTTCATTGTACAGTAAATTTTGTACAGAAATGAAATAGTAGATTTTTTAATGTAAACATTATAAATGTAAAAAATTTCTTGAATGTAAGCATCGAAATTGGGATGAGAGAAATTTTGGGAGGTGGTGCTTACGGATTGAGATGGCCTTTATTTATCGCATCAGACTTTGGTGAGTTTTGTTTTTTACTTAATTTTACGAGCTTTTTGAACAGATCCTTAAAAAACTAAAGTATGGAGGTTTTCTGTAGTGAAAAGAGTTATATCCTTTACCCTCGCATCAATGATGTTAATCGGTACGTTATCGAACACCGCAGTAAATGCAGAGAGTGACGTAATAAATGCCAACCCACTTATGGCATCGATTAAATTCGATAATAATTTAGATGACGATGCAAATCAAGGGCATTCGTTGATAGCACATGGAAATTATAGTTATGTAGACGGTGTATTACCCGGTACCAAAGCTCTGCACTTAGAAAGCGGAAACGGCAATTATGCCAGTACGACGCAAAGCTTGAATGTTGGTAATAACAGTTTTACCACATCCTTCTGGTATAAGGGCGACACTAAGGATAATCAGGTAATAGTATCGAACAAGGATTTTAGTAAGAGCTCTAACGCAGGCTGGGCGATTTATACATCAGCCAATTCGGTCAATATGAATTTAGGATTCCCGACCACATCAGTAAAATTTGGGCGCGACACGTTTAATGCTTCCGCTTGGCGTTACGTGACATTTGTTGTAGACAGAGATAAAATGCTCGGGTCGTTGTATATTGATGGTTACGAAATGGCTGAAACTTCGCTGGGGGTCGGAACTTTAGATACATCGAACCCATTAAATATAGGTAGCGACGGATTGGGCGGCAATGGTGGTAATTCATTCGATATCGCTGATCTGAAGGTTTGGAGAGGTGCACTAAGCATTGATGCAGTTCAAGCTAATTATAATGGTTACGGTTTAAATAAAGTAGATATGAACGCACTTAACGACACAATATCAGAAGCAAATACAATAGTAGCAGGCGGTCTCGGCAGCGGCTTCAGCCAAACCGATTTTGATTATTTGAAAAAGGTTTTGAATACGGCAGCTACGGTTGCAACAACGCAAAAAGTAAAATTATATACACAGGAAACCATCAATTATTACGAACGTGAACTAAACAACGCCATATTCATTTATCAAAAAAGCAATAAAACATTAACTCCCGCTGATTTAAATATAGCGGATAGCAGCGACCCGGAAATCTCTGCAAATCCCAGTACAATCGCGCGCGTGGAAGCAGATTATAGAAAAGCCCTGAAAGTATTCCCGCAGGCCGACGTATTGGTGCAGCCTGGCGACATTACCGGCGGTAACAATGCCAATGAATATGTGTGGATGGGTGAGCTTACAAAAGTATACAATAAACTTAAAGATGAGGGCTTATTTAACACTACGAAGTTATATATAGTAAAAGGCAATCATGATATGGGCGGCACCCAAAACTTAATACCTGTCGGTTCGGCGGGCGCGTGGAACGCCTCAACGAATTCGTACGATAACGATTTCTATAACAGTGCTTATAGGGTAAAGATAAAAGGATATAATTTGATTGGTTTTGATGCAAATATTAACAGCAGTAGCACGGTGGGAAAAGCCACCAATTACCTCAACCAAATTAAAAGTGAAGCGGATTATGATCCAACAAAACCCATATTTGCAATGTCTCACTACCCGATAAGCGGAACCGTGTGGGGATCGGCATGGAGCAGCGGTGCAAGTAATAATTTCGGTAAATTTATTGCCGACAATAATTTTTCGCAGGTATTCTATATGTCAGGTCATACGCAATATGACCCGACCGACGAACGTTCTCTCTATCAAGGTGCGGCTTCGTATCTCGATTCCGGTGGTTCGAACTATTCCAGTTATCAAGATGATGGTCCGTTCGGCGGATATATAGAAGGCTCGTATGGAAGCTATCATACCACACCTCGCATCTCGAATTTCATAGAGGTTTACGGTACAAAATTGATCCTCAAGCAGTATAATTTAGCTACAGATGAATTTGTAAGCATACCTCGTGTAGTCAACGTTGGCGAAGGCAAAGATGCCTTTAGCTATAGCAAGAGCGATATAAGAGAACTCATAGTTCCGCAGTTTGATGAGGGCATTAAGATCGATTCCTTGAATGCCAACGAAGTTGCTTTTACAATAAAGCAAGCAAATGACAATGTGCGGGGTATGGAATATAATATTCAGCTTATCAACAAGCTCACGGGGAAAGTGGACAAATCGTTTAACAGTCTTTCGTATCCGATGGATAAACCATACGATGTATACAGGCAATATAAGTTTACAAATTTGTCGCCGGGTACTCCATATAAAATCAGGGTGTTCGCCGACGATTCCGTGTATAACCGTTCGTCGCAGGATATTGAAATTAATGTTAACAGTGTTAATTTAAACAGCATCACTGCGCCTGCATCGGTATCTGCGAACAACGGAACGGCCAAGACAGCGGAAGCTCTTGGATTGCCCATAAAAGTAATTCTTGCAACCGATGGTGGTAATGTGGACGCAAGTGTGAATTGGGATTTAAGCGGCATTAGTTACGATCCGGCTATCAAGACGGTGCAGACCTTCTCGGTGCCTGGGACCGTAACCCTGCCTCTCGGAGTTGAAAACCCGAACAGCGTGCCATTGACAACAAGCATTAACGTTACTGTTAAAGAAGTTGGAGCAGCTTCCGACCATATAACACTAGACAAATCCCAATACATCCAAGGGGAAGCCATTACCCTATCCTATAATGGGGCTGCGTTAAACGGGAAAGATTGGGTCGGCATCTACAGAACCGGAGCTGTTCCTCCAGGTGCCGGTGTATCTTTGATATGGAGTTATTTAAAGTCTGGATCCGGAAGAGTTAGTTTAAACAATGGACTGGCCCCTGGCACTTATGATGCACTCTTTTTGCTCAATGACGGTTATACGGTAGTGGATCGCAAGACATTCCAAGTCGTTCAACGCGTCCCTGTGAGCGGGGTGACTCTTGATCAACAGAAGGTAACAATGACTCAAGGCGAAACCAGAACATTAACAGCTGCCGTTACGCCCGCGAATGCGAACGATACCCGAGTATCGTGGATAAGCAGCGACCCAACTGTTGTATCTATAATCTCAACAGGAAGAAGCGCTTCGCTGATCGGCAATCGTCCTGGGACGGCGACAGTGACGGTCAAAACTTTAGATGGGAATTTTACGGCTTCTGCGAATGTTACAGTGAACCCAATTGAACATCAACCGCCAACGACAACGGACAATGCGCCAAGCGGCTGGGTTAATCAAGATGTCACTGTAACCTTAAGCGCGAGCGATAACGAATCGGGTGTAGCCAATACCTTCTACATCGTAGACGATGGCGCTGAGCAAACGGGAACGACCGTCGTATTGTCGGAAGAAGGCGTGCATAAGCTTGTATATTGGAGTGTAGACAAAGCAGGCAACGTGGAACGGGCACATACAGTATCCGTTAGCAT